>NZ_CP088022.1:8067500-8740742 GCF_013373795.3 Bradyrhizobium quebecense | reverse complement strand
GCTGGCGAGCCTCGCGCGCGGCGCATGCAGCTTCGTGCTCGATGCGCTGGAGCAGGCACTGCAAGATCGACGGCCGGTCCATCGTGGCGGGCTCGTGCACCACAGCGACAGAGGCAGCCAATACGTATCCATTAAGTACATCGAGCGCTTGGCTGAAGCTGGTGTGGGGCCTTCTGTCGGCAGCCTCGGAGATTCCTATGACAATGCTCTCACCGAAACCATCAACGGTCTCTACAAGGCCGAGGTGATCCCGCGCGGCCCATGGCGCAGCTTCGAGGCCGTCGAGATTGCGACATGCGACCTGGAATGGGTGGATTGGTTCAACAACCGACGGCTCCTCGAGCCCATCGGCAACATACCGCCGGCCGAAGCCGAGAAACGCTACTACGCCATGCTGGAACAATCCGCCATGGCGGCAGAACTTAAACTAAATGGCCTCCGGCAAACCCGGGGCGGTTTTGTATCACAGGAGTTTGGCGGTCTGACGCGCCTCGCCTCCACGTGGGCGTATTCGGATACCGAGCGCCTATCGTTTATAACGCGACAATCAGGATGGGAGCGGCGCGTCAATCAAGATGAGACGAGGCGGCCGAGTCAGGAGATAATTGACGCTGGCCGCCGTCGAGTTCGTTGGGGGTAGTGTGAACAGGCGGCCGGCCTGGACCGCGTCTGCGATCGAGGGCAACTTTTCGACGGTAACTTTCGACGTTCATCTCGAGGATCGTGGCGTGGTGGACCAAACGATCGATGGCAGCCAACGTCATTGCCTGGTCGCCGAACACGGCAGAGTACCCCTATTCTTGAACGGGTCGTGTCTCACGTCACGATCACTGACCCGCATCATTTCCTATTTGGGCACCGGCTTGAGGTGCTGAAGGAGCGGTCGGGACGCGGTCCCGCCTACGTTGTTGTCGCGCTGCCGGACGGACGGCGGCGGGGGGTTCGGATCGCGTCGACGGATCTTACCGAGACGTCGATCGCTTTCCGCCCGAACGCGGCCGACCTGCCGCGCATCAGTGTACGGACGCTGATCCCATTGATGCAACATTTGAGCGCGAGTCTGAGCCTTCTCGACGAGAAGGTGATTCGCGATGACCCACCGACCGCTCCCAGGTCGCGTTGCGTATCGACCCCTGCCAACGTTGGCAAATCCATCCGGCCGTCCGATGGCCGATATTCCGCGCCTCTGGCCGAATCTGTCGACCGCGACGCAAACCCAGATTGCTCAAACGATCGCCGCGCTGATGCGGCGAATGCAAGCGATCCCCGGCACGCCCGGAAGGGGACTGGGTCGTGCTGATCAGCTCGACCGTCGCTGACGAGCGGCTCACGACGGCTCACCGAGCCAAGTTGGCCTATGTCTACGTGCGGCAGTCATCCGTGAACCAGGTGCGCCAGCATCAGGAGAGCACCGAGCTGCAGTACCGCCTTGTCGATCGCGCCATCGGTCTGGGCTGGCCGCCCGAGCGCGTCCAGGTGATTGACGAGGATCTGGGCAAATCCGGTGCTGGCGGCGTGGACCGTCATGGTTTCCAGAAGCTCATTGCCGAGATCGGCCTTGGCAACGCCGGTCTCGTGGTGAGTCTCGACGCTTCGCGCTTGGCCCGCAATAACCGGGACTGGCATCAGCTTCTCGAACTGTGCTCGGTATTTGGCGTGCTGATTGCGGATGGCGAGCGGCTTTACGATCCGCGCGCCTATCACGACCGCCTGCTGTTGGGCCTGTCCGGCATCATGAGCGAGGCGGAGCTGCATCAGCTTCGGATGCGCCTTCACCAAGGGGAACGGCAGAAGGCGGCGCGGGGCGAACTGCGGCTGCCGCTGCCGGCCGGGCTCGCCTACGATCGAGCGGGCACAATTGTTCTCAATCCGGATGAGGAGGTGCGCGCCCGTCTTCATCTCGTGTTTGCTAAATTCCGGGAACTGCAAAGTGCGCGCCGTGTGATGCGCTACTTGGACAGGAATGGATTGTCCTTGCCGGTTCGGCCGCTGCTTGGACCTTCTCCACACGAGATCGTCTGGCGTGCGCCAGATAGCACACGCGTCCTTAATATCCTTCAGAATCCGGCCTATGCTGGGGCGTATGTTTATGGCCGCCGGCAAAAGGACCCGAGCCGATGCCGGCGGGGATCGCTGACGGGAACGGTCAAGGTAGCGATCGCGGATTGGGCGGTTTGCCTCCACGCCGCTCACCCAGGCTATATCAGCTGGGAGGAGTTCATGGCCAACCAGGGGCGATTGGCAGATAACGTCTGCCGCTATGAGGCAGGTCACTCTGGCGTACCGCGCAAGGGGGCAGCCCTGTTACAAGGAATTGCGGTCTGCGGTCGTTGTGGACGGCGCATGAGCATGCGCTACACGGGCCCGAATGCCGACTATCCGGTCTATTGCTGCCGCTCGGATCGGGACCAGCAAGGCAGTGCAATGTGCCAGGAAGTCCGGGCCTTGGCGGTTGACGCGCTGGTCGAGCGGATAGTCCTCGACGCCCTGGTGCCGGATCAGATTGAGATCGCACTCGCAGCCGCGGGCCAACTGGAGCAGGAGAGCCGTCAGCTCGAGCGCCAGTGGGCGCTTCGCGTGGAGCGCGCCCGCTACGAGGCCGAGCGCGCTCGGCGCCAGTATGACGCCGTAGAGCCCGAGAACCGTCTTGTGGCGCGCTCACTTGAGCGGGCTTGGGAAGAGAGGCTGCGTGTCGCAGAGGCGGTCGAGCAGGAGCATGCGCGTTGGCGCGGGCAAGAGCCGCTTCTGATTGGCCCGGCGGAATGCGCAGGGCTACAAGCGCTCGGCGAGAACCTGCCGCGGATTTGGAACGCGGCCACCACGTCGGCAGCCGATCGCAAGCGCATTCTGCGATTTGTGATCCGCGAAGTCGTTCTTGATCAGAAGCGGACCCGAGGTCAGGTGTGGCTCAAGATCGTCTGGCAGACCGGTGCAACCAGCGAGCATCACGTGCAACGGCGCGTTCAGACATACCGTGATTACATCGACATTGATCGGTTGCGGCAACGGATCGTCGAGTTGAATGCTGAACACAAAATGGATGCCGAGATCGCGGCAATACTCAATCAGGAAGGCTTCGTCGCGGCTCGAGGCTGCGCCTTCAAAGGCGAGAATGTCTGGCTGTTGCGTACCCGCTGGGGCATTCCCACCGTCAAAATCAACGGCGTGGACAAGAATCCGATGCGCTGGCCCGATGGAAGCTTCTCAATTCAGGGCGCAGCGGCTGAGCTTGGAGTGACCCCGCAGACGGTGTTCGATTATCTCGCGCGGGAATTGCTGGCAGGTCGTCAGTTAGCCAAAGGCCAGCCATGGCAGATCGAGCTCTCAGACGACCAAATCCGTCAGCTTCGCAATCGGGTACGACGCACCAAGCGTTCGAAGAAGGAGGCATCATGAAGTCATCGGCTCCGGGAAGATACGCCCCCATTCGCCAAATGGCTGATTGGCCGTGATCAGCAGCGAGCGTCGTTCGTAGCGGGCGGCGATCAACTCGAACAGCACACTGGTTTCCGGCTGATCCTTGCTCACATATGTGATGTCGTCGAGGATCAGGAGGTCATAGCGATCGAGTTTGGCGATCGCGGACTCCAGCGCCAGCTCGCGCCGCGCGACCTGCAGCCGTTGCACCAGATCGGTGGTGCGCGCGAAGAGAACGCGCCAACCGTTCTCGACGAGAGCCAGGCCGATCGCCGTGCCGAGATGGGTCTTGCCGCCGCCAGGTGGACCGAACAAGAGCAAATTGGCGCCGGCCTTCAACCAGGCGTCGCCAGCGGCGAGCGCCATCGCCTGTGCCTTTGATAGCATCGGCACGCTTTCGAAGTCGAAGGTGGCGAGCGTCTTGCCGGCGGGCAAACGCGCTTCCACCATGTGTCGCTCGATCCGACGGCGGGTGCGATCGGCCGCCTCGTGCTCGGCAAGGGCGGCGAGGAAGCGGGCGGCAGGCCACCCTTCCTTGTCCGACTGTGCGGCGAGCTTCGGCCAGATCGCCTTGACGCCCGGCAGGCGGAGCTCATTGAGAAGCAGCTCGACACGGGCGGCATCGACGGAGGTAGCGATACCGGTCATGCTGCCTCTCCCAGGTTCGAGCGGCCCAACATGACGCTGACGGAGGCGAGTTCATCGTAGACGTCGAGCGGCACCAGCTGGACGGCGACACGGCGACACGTGGGATCGAGGCCGCCTCGGGTCGGAAGCGGCCGCGCAGCGCGGCAAGATCGCGTCCAGATCCATCGCGATCACCTCGGCGAGTTCTGCTTCGCAGGCGCGCTCGTGAGCCAGCGCCAGAAGCTCGACCGTCACCTTGCAGGCGCGCCGGTCATCACCATGCTCCCGCAAGGTCTCGAACAGACGTTTGTAAGCTGTACGCGGGAAGAGTTGGTCGCGATAAACGAGATTGAGGAGCGCCATCGGCTTGCGCCGCAGGGCATGGATGACGTGCCGGTAATCCACGACATGACCGCCCTGGCTCTCGGACATAGGCCGACCGCGCCGCAGCGTCACGACCGGCGTGACGCCAAGGAAGCATTCGAGCCGGTCGTCGAAGATGCGCACACGCAGGCGATGGCCGATCAATCTTGAAGGCACGGTGTAGAACACGCGCCGCAGGATGAAGCCGCCTGACTACGTCACCGGGATCACTTTCTCCTCGAAGTCGGTCGTGCGGCCTTTTGGCAGCGGCGCCAAGGCCTCCTTCTCGAGCGCGATCGGCTTGGCGAGGTTGGCGTTGCGCCGGCCGACAATCTCGTCGACAAAAGCCCGGTACGCATCGAGACTGGCGAAGTCGCGCGTCCCCCGCAGCAACAGCGCATCTTCCAGTGCCCGCTTGAGATGGCCGTGCGCGCTCTCGATCGGGCCGTTCTCATGTACGATGCCCGCATTTGTTGCGCGTTGGCGCCATGCCATAGTGGCCCATCAGCCCGGCGTAGCGCTGCGTCAGATCCGCCCGTGCGTCGGCGGCCAGATTGCGGAATGCTGCCGACAGGCTGTCGCTGCGATGCTCCCGCGGCACGCCGCCGAGCGCCCACAGCGCGTTCTGCAAGCCCACCGCCAGGGCGACGAAGCTTTCGCCGCCGAGCACGACATGGGCATGCTCGAAGCCGGAGAACGCCAACCGGAAGTGATAGAGCCGGTGATCGAGCGGCTCACCCGCGATGGTAATACCGAGCGCGCTCACGTCGGTGAAGTCGGACAGACCAGGCGGCCGGGCTCGTGCTGCTGGCGGAAGATCACGTCCTGTTCGGGACCGTTGAGCGCGCGCCAGGCGTTGATGCGCCGCTCCAGCGTGCGGCGGATGTTCGGGTTCAAATCATGATGCCGTCGGCGCAGCTCGTCCAGCCGCCGATCACGCGGATGCCGGGCGCAGCCTTCAGGATCGGAACGATCTCGGCGTCCCAATACTGCCCGAGCGGATCGGACCGGCGCCGGCCCCTCGGCGTCTTCTTCTGCGATGGCGGGCGACAATCGCCCTCGATTCGATCCGCGCTTGCCTTCGAGAACCCCGCCTTGGCCGCGGCGGCCTCGGGGGACAGTGTCAGTCGGTAGGTCATGTACAGCCTCATCTGGTGGTCGGTGATGTGGAGGCCAGGCAAGGCATCGATTCCCTCTTGTCGAGACGAATCAACAGCTTGCACCAGCCGCACCCGGCCGCCAGACGGGTCCAAAAACGCGACGCCGACGGGGACGGTCCTCCGGTCGGGCTGCGCCCTCCCTTCGGTCCGTCCCCATCGACGCAGTCTCACCTTGATTGTCGCTGGAGTCTCACCCTGATCGCCGCCGCGCAATCTTGGGGCGATACGATCTCGGGCGGCTTGTCTTGGACGCGATCGGTGCGGCTTGGCGGCGTGCAAATGCAAACCAATTTCGCGCTTCGTCCCGATCTCGTGACCCTACCGATACCAGCCCTGTCCGGTAGCGCGGCGGTACCCTCTACCCTCGACGCAGAGCCCTGTTTGGGCCGAATGACAGGCAGGATCTGCTTGACCAACAATTGTGCTGAGCGCGCATTGAGAGGCATCGCCTTGGGAAGGCGCAACTGGACCTTCGCCGGCAGCCAGCGTGGCGCCGACCGTGCCGCCATCATGCTGACGATCATCACGACCTGTCGCCTCAACAAAGTCGATCCCAAGGCCTGACTCGCCGACGTCCTCGCCCGTATCGCCGATCTTCCCGCATCGCATCTGCACGAACTGCTGCCCTGGGAATGGAAGCTCCTGCGCCGAGCCCGCCGGTCAGCAAGCCGCCTGACCTTCACGCAAACCATCATAGAGTTCGTCGTGCCCGCGCGCACGCTTCAATCAGGCGGTCTTCGTCGTATGCGTACGACATCAGCCCCTGAGTCGGTTCTGCAGCGCCTGCCGATTGGCAACGAGGCTGCTGAGGTTCAGCAGGTGTGGTGCTCGTCCTTGCTCCAATTGCCTAACCAGCGCCCGCGTGCCGTCCACCACGAAGACGCCGCAATCATAAGTGTTCAGCTGCTGGGTCATGCCGCGTGACTCCAGGCGGGCGCCCAGCCTTGCTGCGAGCTCTGCTGCGGGCGTGTTGTTGTATTCCCCCATGGAGTCGTAGCGATAGGCAACCGGCCTTTCGCGGTCGCGGCGATCAACAAACAGCAACGACCAATGGGTGCCGGGGAGATTCGTAGCACGGGCATTGTTCACTGGCAGGAACAGGAAGTCGGCTGTGTCGTCACCATTCTGATCATGGACGATGCGCTGGAATGCGCGTAGCATTTCGCTCTCGGTGCCCAAGCGCAGGCTAACAAGGGTTATGAGAGGATCCACGAACCGCGTCCGGGCGGCGAGATTCGGATTGTCCCCCCCCAACTCTTGCGCCAGGAGCTGGTAATCTCTCAGGACATGCTCGTCGCCCAGCCATTCCGTGTCCTCGAGCACCAGCCCGCGGCCGTGAGGCGAGGCTGTCGGACCTAAAGCCCCGATCTGAGCATCGTAGGAGGTGCTCGGAAACGCCGGCACAGAATTAACATCGTCGCGTGATTCAGACGGCGTGGCCGCAGTCAGATCAACCAATGGAGGACCGCCGTAGGTGCTTGAGCGAGCCCTGGCAGCCTGCGCTGGCTCAAAGTGAGCATCGTCGCGCAACTCGGACGGATTCGGATTCACCAGTGCGAGATGCTGAACCCTGGCAGTTGATGGTGACGCCGGTGCTTGCATCTTCCGCCGCGACAACTCCTCGCTCAACCACGCCAAAGCTTCATCGTCCGAGGAGGCTGGCATCGGAGAAAGCCGCTGCGGCGAGCCGAGCTGTCGAGCGCCATGGTGATGACCCGGTACCGGCCTGGCAAACGGCGGCGCAAAGTCGGGCGGCGGGCTCCAAGCGTTGTCACGCAACTCAAATGATGCGGGCGAATTCGGATTAACCGCTGCTTCAAGACCGCCATAGGTGTCTGAGTGAACCCTGGCAGAGTGCGCTGGCGATGCTTCCAGGACCGGCCACATACTCCAATCAAAGTTGAGCGGCATCTGCGGCGACCAGGTTGAGGCGGACCAGGCAGGTTCCTGCTGTCCAGCTTGGACTATGTCCTGCGCCTGCTCCGGGGGAACCCCGGGCCACGGTGGGCCGTCTTCCACCATCAAACGCAGATCCTGATTATAACCTTCCGGGAGGACCAATGGCCGACTGACAGCTCGCTGCAGCGCCGTGGCATCTTGGTACCCACTCCCCTGCATCGTCGGCTGCGCCTGCCATGGCGATGCACCCAGTTGATGGGTGGGGGCCGACGTCAGCAGGCGACCGCCTGAATTGGCGATCTCGCTCAGTTGCCGCTCAATGGCAACGCCGTGCAGATTGTCTAGGGTCCTCGGCCTCTTCGCTGGCCTCAATTCAGCTGTGTCATGCTCATCGTTGATGACGACCTCCTCGCTTGGCAGGAGGTTGCTCTTGGCAAGTGCACCGATCGGCTCGTCCGGGAACTGCTGGCGGTCGGACTCTCCGGGATCCGGTGCCTGGTCATGGCACGCGGCTGGCTCAAGAGACGACGACGGGCCGGGGGCGTCCATCAGCCCCAAAACCAAATCCTGATCGTAGCCTTCCGCAGGAAGCTCCTCTCGCCTGCTGAAAGCTTGCTGCGACGCGCTGTGCCGCGCAGCGGCGTCGCCGACCCGCCTCGACTCCATCAGAGCCGCGTCTTCGGGATCAGGAATGGGGGAAATATGGCGATCGAGCTCCATCGCCTTACCGGCCGGCGATTTTCGGAGATGGGCCAGTGCGGCACCGATCTTCCGATTACCACCAGCGTCCTTATAATCCTCGACATCTCCATCCAACGCCTTGCCGGAAAGCCGAGCAGCAATGCCCTTCTTGTTATTTTCACGCAGGTAGTCACTGAAACTGTTAAGAACAACTGCATAGGTACGTACGGTACCTGTCGCAGCTTTGTTTTTGTACTCTTTGATGAGAGCCACGTCCTGGGGATAAGGATTCAGCTTAGCGCGGCCTGCGATCGGCACGATCCCGCCCGTCGACTGCGAGGTCCGGAGATGACCAATTGCCGTAAGGAGTCTCGTGGGATTACCCTTTCCAAAGAACTCAGCATCATCGGTCAGCGACTTGTCGTCGAGCCGAGCAGCAATGGACTTTCTTTTATTTGCGACAAGCCAGCGGCCAAAGCTGCGAAGGGGCCACACATTGGCCTTGGCGGTGATTTCGGTAGCCCCGCCCTTGATGAGGGCCTTCTCAAGCTCCGAAATAAGGCGAGCGTCCTCGGAATAAAGAGGCTGCTTCCTGCGAACCCCAGTTGATCGAGCCAGCTGCAGCGCCGAGGACGACGGGCCGGGTTCGTCCATCAGCCCCCAAAGCAAATCCTGATCGTGGGCTTCCGCAGGAAGCTCCTCTGGCCAACTGCCAGCTTCCTGCGACGCGCTGTGCTCCGCAGCGGCGTCGCCGACCCGCCTCGGCTCCATCAGGGCCGCGTCTTCGGGATCAGGATGAGAAATATGGCGCTCGAGCTCCATCGCCTTAGCGCCGGCCGACGATTTTCGGAGATGGGCCAGTGCGGCACTGATGATGCGGTAACCACCGGCGTCCTTCTTATAGTCCTCGACATCTCCATCCAACGACGTGCTGGGAAGCCGACCAGCAATGCCCGGCTTGTTGTTTTCGCGCAGGTAGTCACTGAAACTGCCAAGAGCAACCGTATAGGTAATGCCGGTACCTGTCGTTGCTTCGTTTTTGTACTCTTTGATGAGGGCCTCGTCCCCGGGGTGCGGATTCAGCTTAGCGCGGCCTCCGATCGGGACGATTCCGCCCGTCGACAGCGAGGTCCGGAGATGATCTAGTGCCTTACGGACTCTCTTGGGATCACCCTTTCCTATCGACTCCCGAACGTCGTTGGTCAGCGACTCGTCGTTAAGCCGAGCAGCAATGGCCTGCTTTTTGTTTTCAAAGAGCCAGCGGCCCAATCTGAGAAGATGACCTACATTGTCCTGGGCGGTGCGCTCGGCGACCCCGGTGAGTGCCTTGCTAAGCCCCAAAATAAGGGGCTTATCTTCGAGATAAAGAGGGCGCTTGCTGCGACCTACCAAAACCCCAGGTGACTTGCCCGGCTGCAGCGCCGAGGTGCCTGGCATCGGCCCGCCGTCTCCACCCCGCAACGCTGGAGGGTATTCGTGCCCGCTCGCCTGCATAATGGGCTGCGCCTCCGATGGCGATGCACCGACTTGCGCGGTTGGTCCGGGAGGCGACGACGGGCGGGTTTCGTCCATCATCCCCAAAGGCAAATCTTGATCGTGACCTTCCACGGGGAGGACCTCTGGCCAGCTGCCAGATCTCTCCCACGCGCTGCGCGGCGCGGCGGCGTCCCTGACTCGCGTCGGCTCCATGAGGACCGCGTCTTCAGAATCAGGAACGGGTGAGATAACGCGCACGAGTTCCATCGCTCGGGCGCCCGCTCGCGAGCCTCGGAGATAAGTTAGAGCGGCCCCGATCTTCGGGTCTCGACCGGGCGTTTTCTTATAGCCGTCGACATCTTTATCCAACGACTTGTCGGAAAGCCGAGCAGCAATGCCCTTCTTGTTATTTTCACGCAGGTAGTCACTGAAACTGCGAAGAGCAGTTGCATAGTTCTGGACGATATGTGTTGGTGTTTCGTTTTTGCACTCTTTGATGAGAGCCGCGTCCTTGGGATAAGGATTCAACTCAGTGAGGCCTGCGATCGGCACGATTCCGCCCGTCGACTGCGAGGTCCGGAGATGATCTAGTGCTGTACGGACCTTCTTGGTACCGCCCTTTCTTATGAACTCCTGGACATCATTGGTCAGCGACTCGTCGTTAAGCCGAGCAGCAATGGCCTGCTTTTTGTTTTCAAAGAGCCAGCGGTCGAGAGTGAGAAGATTACTCACATTGTTCTTGGCCGTGCGCTCGGCAGCCCCCCCTTTGATGAGGGCCTCCTCAAGCCCCAAAATAAGGTCAGCATCTTGGGAATAAAGAGGACGCCTGCTGATACCTATGTAAACCTCTGTTGACTGGCCAGACTGCAGCGCCGAGGCGCCTGGCATCGGCCCGCCGCCTTCACCCTGCGACGCTGGAGGGCATTCGCGCCCGCTCGCCTGCATGATGGGCTGCGCCTCCGATGGCGATGCGGCGACTTGATGGGGGGGGGTCTGCATCAGCACACGATCACCTGGACGGGTGATCTCGCTTAGCTGCCGCTCAAAGGCCGCCGCGTCTGTCGACGGGGACACCGGTGCAGTCTCTTGCTGGGCGGCGCTGTTCGATTGTTGCTGCAGTCGGCTAGTTGAGGTGAAATCCATCCGTTCTCACTTTCGAAGATATAGGCGCATCAGAGCTCGGTTTGGATCTCGTGCGCGGGGCAATCGAGACGGCAGCGCGGCGACCAAATCCACAGCACAGAATGTGCTCTCAACGTTGGATCCAGCAACAAACCAGCGTGGGTCCGAACCGTCCGCGCCGCAGGCAGTCGGACACTCGGATGTTCTTCCCCACAATTTTTGCTATGAGAGGAAGCTGTCGAGTACCTGACGAGCGCTGTCGGGCGACGTGGAAAATTGCTCCCTGACGAGACGAGGAATTGATCCCCTCGCGACACGGTCAGAACGGGGTTTATGCAGCGAATCAGTTCAGGTCCTCTGCGGTTCGAAGATCCGCGGAGGGAGGTCACGCTGGAGCTGGACGAGGTTTCGGCGATACTCCGGCTCAACGAGCTGGGGTAGGATAGCAAACGGAATTTGCAGCTGACCATCCCGCATCTGACGCGGTCACCCTGCATCGCTGCCTCCAGCGCCACGGCATCAGCCGATTGCCGGAGGTTGAAGGCGGCAAGCCTTCGAAGAAAAAGTTCAAGGCTTATCCGATCGCTTATTTCTACAAGATCCAAACAGTGCTCACTTACAATGGGATCCAGTTCACCTTCCCGCCCCGCTATGCGGACGGCCCGACAGCAATATACGTGACGCATATGTTCGATATGCGATGCCAAGAAAACGGGATCGAACATCGGCTGACCAAGATCAAGCATCCCTGGACCAATGGCCAGGTCGAGCGCATGAACCGCACGATCAAGGAAGCGACCGTCCAACGCTACCACTATGATCGACACGATCAGCTCGAAGCTCACCTTTCATCACCGCCTACAACTACGCTCGGCGCTTGAAGACCCTGAACGGCCTCACGCCTTACGAACACATCTGCAAATGCTGGACTTGCCAGCCAGAACGATTCACACTCAACCCGCTCCAGCAGATGCCGGGACTAACCCGTCCTATTCGTGAGAGTGCGTTTTTTTAGTCCGATTGATGGGCCGCACATCTGCTCTGACGAGGCGCGCGGGTGCCTTCGGCTTTTCACCGCCTGACGACCGGTACTTTGCAACGCGCTTGAGGGATGGGTTGGGCGAACGGGGCGCGAGTGAAATGGACCCCGATTTTGGGACCAGAGGTTAGTTGGAAAAGGGCCGCTCCGTTTGATAGACGGAGGGCATGATGACGACGAAGACGAGACGCAAGATCGACGCGGCACTGAAGGCAAAGATTGCGCTGGAAGCCGTGCGGGAGCAGGCGACGGTGGCCGATCTGGCCCAGCGCTATGGGGTTCACCCGAACCAGATCTATGCCTGGAAGAAGCAACTGCTGGACCATGCGGCGCGGGCCTTTGATGCGGGTGTCGGGCGCGAGAGCGAGGAAACGCGCGAACGCAAGATCGAGAAGCTGCACGCCAAGATTGGACAACTGACGGTCGAGCGCGATTTTTTAGCGCGGAGGTCCGGAAGATGAGCACGCCGGACCGTCGAGGAATGCTCGATCGCGCGGACAAGGCGCTGTCGATCCGTTGGCAATGCCTGTTGCTTGGCATCGCGCGCTCCGGGGTCTACCGGCCGGCCAACGACAACGACCTTGCCCTGATGCGGCGGATCGACGAGCTCTTCATCGCCTGGCCGTTCCTGGGCTCGCGGCGAATGACCGCAATGCTGAAGGCTGAGGGGCTTCAGGTCAATCGCAAGCGCGTGCAGCGGTTGATGCGCAAGATGGGCATCGCGGCGCTGGGACCGAAGCCGAACACGACGAAGCCGGCGCCGGGCCACAAGATCTATCCTTATCTGCTGCGCAACATGACGATCGACCGGCCGAACCAGGTGTGGGCCGCCGACATCACGTATCTGCCCATCGGCCGTGGCTTTTCTTTATCTCGTCGCCATCATCGACTGGGCGAGCCGTGCGGTTCTGGCGTGGCGATTATCGAACACGATCGACGTCTCGTTCTGCGTGGCGGCTCTGGAGGAGGCGCTGGCGAAGTACGGCAGGCCGGAGATTTTCAATACCGACCAAGGCAGCCAGTTCACCAGCGCGGCCTTCACCGGCGCGTTGGCGGGCGCAGGGATCAAGATCTCCATGGATGGCCGCGGTCGTTGGATGGACAACGTCTTCATCGAGCGGCTGTGGCGGTCGCTCAAGCATGAGGACATCTATCTCAAGGGCTATGCCGACGGCCGCGAGGCCAAGGCAGGGATCGCGAGCTGGATCTCCTTCTACAACGATCGTCGCCTTCATCAGGCGCTCGGCTATCGCACGCCGATGGCGGTCTGGCGCGAACGGATGCAGGCCGCGAAGGCTGTGGAATGGTGGACAACGCTGACGCGTTGACCACATGCCCACAGCAACAGCAGCAGACAGTGTCTCTGGCAGCGTGATAGGAAGTAATCAGGAGCGGTCAGTTTCCAACTAACAAACCGGCTCAAGCGGCCCCGCTCCGCGGGTCCATTTCACCTTTTCAGAAGGCGTTGGCATTCTTTGGCTCGCTCGATCAACTTGGCGGAAAGGCGCTCGATAATGACGTTATCTAGCCCTTCCGCTTGCGCGGCAGCGCACACGTCGCTCACGTTGTCGGGGAGCAGTTCGGCCAGCGAGTTCAATCCAGCAATCACTTTTTCCGCATCGAAACGGGTCTCGCGGGCGAATTTCTGCCATTCGCGCGCACCTATCTGGGCTAGCCTGTATTCCCCGCCGACCTTCATAGCGAGCTTCATCTTCTGCAAGTCGACATCGTCGTAGGGAAGGATGCTGGCAACATCGTAGAGTGGCGCAAGTCGCACCGTGGGGCCGCTGGCTAGGAGTAGTGAGTAGTTCTTAGCGTGTGCATCGGTGCCTCCGATGAGCCAATTTAAGCCGAGGGCATCGATGAATGTATCGAGATCATCAACACTGTCGGTGGAGTAGGTGCGTAAAAGTTCGATAATATCCGCAGCGGACGGGCCGCCCTCGCTTTGATATTTCTTGGTTGGCATGATGCCGCGTGCCTGGCACGCGTCCTCTTGATGGACGCGAATGACGTCATTGCCACTGAACTGCCGATCGTAGCGTTCGACGACAATGGCGATCTCTTTCTCAAACCGCACGACTTTGGTTCCGGCGACGGGCAAGCCGAGATTGCGCGCGAGATTGAGGCAGATGTGCTCGTTCTCGGCATGGCCATCGAAATGGCCGGTCGGCGGCTTAAGGATATGGGTTGTCGGAATGCCTCCAGACGGTATCCCCCATCGCGCCTTTTGCAGAAGCAGCGCGGTTTTCGGCTGGGCGCCGGCAAGACTGAATTGCCCCGTGTCACGCGGCAACCGCCACGCGGCATGATCTTCTCTCAATGCTTGCAGACGTTTTGCGACGGCGGTTTCGTCAAGCCACTCAACCTTGTCATTCGTACCGCTTCGCAATTCCTCCAAACGATCGCGCGTGACGAATTGAATGGCGCCGGCGCAATCTTCGCCGACGTGGGAAATCAGGGCAAAGACGTTGCGAGCCGAGACCTGAAACTTCTTCGCCCAACGATCGAGAACGCGCTCATTGTCCGGGAGCAGGCCCCATAGAAAGGCCTGAACAGCGGCGGGACCGTGTTCCTCGGCCGCGAGTGGCATGGAGAGCGAAATGGGGTACGCGCCCCTCGTTTGACGCCAATCGCTGTCATAGACGAAGGTGAGGCGGCCACGAGCGTCGTTGTGCACGCGGCCGACTTCCCTGCCGTCCAGGAGCGCGACGAGTTCGCTGGTCATGGCCTGCTTCTTTTGGCTTTTGACACGATTGCATTGATATCGACGGCTGACTTTTCTGAACCGCGGCCATGTGGTTGTTCGCTGCCTGCGTCTAGATGGATGCCGAGAGCGTCAAGAGCGCGGAGTACGAGGCCGAGTTCGGCGCGCGCGTGGCCGCGCTCGATCTCGATGACCCACTGACGGCTGACGCCAATGCGCTTGGCGAGGCTGGACTGATCAAGCTTGTGCCGTTTGCGGGTATCCCGAATGATGGCCCCGAGATCGGCCGATGTGCGTATGAGCATGGCAATTCAAAACGTTGTCGTTCGCTTACATTACCATATGTCCGCGTTCGACGACAATTGAAAATGTCAGCGAGCGCTGACTTCCATAAATGTCATCGCTCGTTAACATGCGTAACGTCTCCTAACTGCGCTGCATAAACCCGCGACGGCTAAGAGCACCACGGACGTAATCGGGACGTTTCTGGTCTCCTGCCTTAGGCAGGTTGCACTCAAGCGGACAAGTGTGACGTTGCGAGAGCGACACACACGCAGAGAGCTGGCTCCGCAAATTCGGACAGTAGCTTGAGTGGATTTTCTGCCTGAGAGCGGCGCGGCTTCTTGCCGCGAAACAGGAGCGAAGATGACGAAGAGGAGTCGCCGGACGCATTCTCCGGCATTCAAGGCAAAGGTGGCTTTGGCGGCCGTGAAGGGGGAGAAGACATTGGCCGAGCTGGCGCAACTGTTTGATGTCCATCCGAACCAGATCACGACCTGCAAGTCCCAACTCCTGGAAGGCGCCGCCGGAGTGTTTGGGCAGGACAACGGACCGGCCGAGGCGCCGGTCGATTTGAAGCGTTACATGGCAAGATCGGCGAGCTTGCGTTGGAGAACGATTTTTTGTCCGGCGCGCTCACCAAGGCGGCCCTGCTGAGCGCAAAGCGATGATCGACCGCGACCATGATCTGTCTGTCGTGCGCCAGGCGAAGGTCCTGAACCTTGCCCGCAGTACGGTTTACTATGAACCTCGGCCGGTTTCGGCCGAGGACTTGTCTTGATGCGCCGGCTCGATGAGCTGCACCTCGATTATCCCTTCGCAGGGGGGCGCATGCTGCGATCGCTGTTGCAGCGTGAGGGCATGCAGGTTGGCCGCCGCCACGTCGCGACGCTGATGAAGCGCATGGGGATCGAGGCGATCTATCGCCGTCCGAACACGAGCAAGCCCGCACCGGGCCAGAAGATCTACCCGTACCTATTGCGCGGATTGAAGATCGAGCGGCCGAACCAGGTCTGGGCAATGGACATCAGCTACATTCCGATGCGACGTGGATTCGTTTACCTCGCCGCGGTCGTCGATGTGTTCAGCCGAAGGGTATTGGTCCATCGCGTATCGATCACGATGGAGACGATATTCTGCGTCGAAGCGCTCCAGGAGGCGTTGGCGAAGCACGGCAGGCCCGAGATCTTCTTCAACACGGATCAGGGTAGCCAGTTCACCAGCCTCGACTTCACCGGCGTGCTGCTGGACGCGAACATCGCCATCAGCATGGACGGCAAGGGTGCCTGGCGCGACAACGTGTTCGTCGAGCGGCTGTGGCGCACTGTCAAATACGAGGAAGTCTATCTGCGTGCTGAAGTCTATCTGCGTGCTTACGACAGCGTGCTCGAGGCGCGAGCATCGATTTCCAAATATCTGGCGTTCTACAATCGAGGACGTCCTCACTCGAGCCTTGACGAACGCACGCCCGACGAGGCTTACTTCGGCGCGCAAACGATGGTGACGGCCGCATGATCGTCGCCAACGATTTTGCTGCGGCTCTGGTCGGGCTTGCGCCCTCCCGACGCCACAGCAAAATCGTAAAGCCCCGCGTTCAGCATAACCCGGCAGGAATCCACTTAATTTTCGCGGGGCCCTGTCCAAACAACCGAGACCAGCTCTGTGATCAATTTCGCCAAAGGCGTCTCTGGCTAGACAAGGCCCACTCCAAAGAAAGAAGTCTCAGATCATGGTGCCGTACCAAATCACGAGCGCGAAGATCACCAGCAAGACGATGGTGATGATCTGTTCACCGATGGGTATCGGTTGTTTGTCCATGACCCGCGCCGAATCGAAACGGCCTTCAAAGCAAAGCTTGATCGATTGCATCCACGATTACTGAACCAACTCAGCCATCATTTGAATACGGCGACGACATCGATGATGACGAAGAGGCCGCCAACTGAGGCGCCCTTACTAATGGGCGGCTTTTGGTACCGGGCCTTCTTCGTTTGACTTGCTCAATCAGAGGCCGGATTAGATGTTTAAAAGCAAGGCTGAGACATGTGATCAGCACCAAGATCGGCCAGTATGCCAAAATCGCAAGAGCGGCCAACCATGCTGGGCTGCGCTGCTCCCGCCAAAAATACACCGACGCTGCGGTGATGTGGGCCGCGACTATTGCGGCCCAGATGGCTAGCGCGACGTTGGCCGCCTCTCCGAGTGTCACCGCCTCCCACGCGGCTTCAATCGGCCTTGAAGGCGCGCTTTCGCTTGTCATAATTTGCTCGGCCTTCCCATTGCCCGCTGGTAAGCCCCACGGAGTCAGCTCGAAAAGGCTAACGAGGACTGACGGTACTGCATCAGCAGGGGATCGGGACCCTACCCACTCTGGGGGGCCGTACTTTTTGATGGCGACAGAAATCCCTGTATGGCTTAAGCCCGCAAAGCCACCCTTTGATCTCGTCGGATTCCATCGGGTCTTCAAGCGCGCCCACTGAATAATGAGGCAATGCGGCGGCACACCCAAGACTGCCTACCCAAAAGCAGTCTTGAATCTGATTTGCGCCTAAAAGGGAATCCTTAGAGTCCACACCACCTAGAGCGCTGAGTACTGCTTTGGACGACGCAAAGCGAGCGTGTCAGGCGACGCCTGCGCATTGGCAAGAAATATCGACTTTGTCAGCTTTTTGTCAGCTTGTCTACATAACAACTCGTTGCGATGAGAACCAATTACAACAATGCCTACGGGCAAAGTGTGGACCAGCAGCGCGATGCGTTGGCCGGCACTTCTGGCGCAGATATGACTGCTTTTACGGCCGCTTTAGCTGCTGAAGGGCCGACCTCTTTTGCTGTTGAGAAGAGGACAGGTGAGTCAGTCAGGCTACACAGAGCAAGTAGCAATTTCGGCAACGTCCAAAATCTTTCTTTGTTTTCTGATGCCAGTCAACACAATAAGGTGGGGACTATGACCGTGGCGCCGGTGCGCGACAGTTTGCGAATTCTTACCATAGAGAATGTTGGCCGGTCGAGGTACAAGGGGGTCGGGACGGCTATGATCGAAGTCGCCGATCACATTAGGGAGTCCGCGGGACTTTCCACGCTATCCCTTCTCTCTCAAGATGAGGGAGCTTCAGAATTTTTCTACAAGAAGGGATTCCGGTTTACGGACGAGGACAAGAATGCGGAAATGCGGACTCTCATTTCCAATCCACGATACGCATCAGATGAAATCCTTATGGGCGAGATGGAGCGCTAGCATACCTCAGGGGGCAGGGCCGGCCGGGCCCGCTGAGAGAAACCAGTTCATCTATAGTTAAGGCTTGTGCCGGGCGTCATGGATTGGAAGGCCGGCCAAGCGCTGGCGTAGAACAGCCGCAACTAAATCTCTGGTGCAGGTACCGCATTGGGCATCTGAAATGGACCCCGATTTTGGGGCCAGAGGTTAAGTTGGAAAAGGGCCGCTCCGTATGATGACGGTCGCGCTTGGCCTTCTGGCGTACAAGGCTAATCTGTGGTCTGGCTAAGGCCATCGGTGGTGCAGGTCATCGATCAGATAAGCGTGCGCATGTCCGGATGCTTCTCCACGTACATGCGGGTGATCGGACGGCAGTTCGGGATGTTGATGCGGAACAGTGTCCGCGTCGGCGACCAAGCCGCCCGGGGCAGGAAGAGCCCGACGGCGCCTTTGAGAGAGCGAACGCAAAGAAGACCCGGCGCGCACGCGAAAGGGTCGATGGACCGCTGTATCCGATTGTGGCGCGCATCCGTCTCGACCTAGACCAAAGCCGGGCCCTTCAATCCTGCGAAAAACGGTAATTCGAACCATAGACCTAGTGAGGCGGACATGCCGGATAGGCGACAGCCGTTATGGCACGTCCGTTTCGCGGCTTGGGCAAATCGTATTCTTCGCCGTCCAGCAGCGACGTGATTTGCCATTCAAATGCCTTGCGATCGATCGCATACATGCAATCGCGCGCGCCTTCAAAGCCCACAGTCCGGGCAGCCAGCGCTTGACCATGATGATTGAGAAATTCTACGCCGCTCACATCAAGAGTACGCATACGACGAAGACCGCCAGATTGGCACATGCACGTGAGAGCGTCGAGCTCTATGATGGCTTGTTGCGTGAAGGTCAGGCCGCCTGCTGATCGGCGGGTTTGTCGGCTTTGCGCAGGAGCTTCCATTCCCAGGGCAGCATAGTTCGTGAGCAGACGCGATGCGGGAAGATCGGCGATGCGGGGCGAGGACGTCCGCCCATCCAACAGCTTTAGCCGGTGCTTTTTTACCCAATACTTCTGCGGTCAATGCCTTATGACGGGAGACGAGGCAAGGCAATTGAAGCGGGGCGACTATGTTTGAGGGCTAGGGACTGCCGAGGCGGGCCTTGGCGTCGTAAGGAGCGTGGGCCGTTTTGGCGTTGTTATCCAATGGGCAGATGGTCAACAGACCTCCCTCTTCTTTAACGACATGAAATTGATGAGCCGAACCGACATTAACGGCCGCATCACCTGAGTAATGATTCTGGCAGTGAAGTAGCAAGGCCGTCGCGCCCGAGGATTTGCTTCGATCTCGAGCACGTCGAGTTGATCGGCACAACGACCTTCTCAGCTAGACTTCTCGACCGGTATGCGCACGCCAATTCCGATGGGCGCGCGCCCTTGGCGCTTGGACCATGTCGCAATCTACCCTGTCCGATTTAATACCTTGATGGCACAAGTCCAACTTGGCGGAGCACGCGCTTCGGCAGCGTAGAGCTAAGCACATGCTTTCCCTTCTCTTCAAATACAGAATCTCAGTATCCGCAATGGCACACTGCTTGCTGATCAAGCGCAGGGACCCGATTCGTGCGACCATTTCGGCCTCACAATTGCGGGCTGAAGCTCAGATGAGCCAACTCAGAGCCAGGGTGTGAGGACGATCCCTGCTCACATGCTTGATGGCCGGTCTCAGAAACTTAACACATCGGAATTGAGAGGAACGTCATGGCTACGACAATCACAATCAACGTGCAAAACAACAGCCCCTCGCTTCAGAACTTCTTCTTCTTCCAGCAGCCGGCTATCTACACGGGCGGGCCTGAGGTGTATACGAATAGTCTGTATTCTCAAGCGCTCCTACCCTATGCGACATCCGGCGCGATCCTGACCTTTTCACTAATTCTGCAGGATTACGCAGGTGTTCAACAGCAGGTTACCCCCCCAACGGTCGGTAAACCCTCAGGTCAACTTTCGGCCACGCAGGCGATCAACGTAACGCCGGCGGCCGGCGGAACACCAACCAAGAATACGACGACGATGACCGTAACTCCATCGCTCGGGCTCTCGTCGCCGGTTTCCACGTCCGGACCGCAAGCCGGCTCTTTCCGGATTATAACGCCGGTCTACAACCCTACCCTGGAGAACTACAATGCAGGATCGGCCCTGCAGACTCTTACCGGTGGCGTCACATTATCCAATTTCGTGACAGCCCAGCCGAATACCAATCTGGATTGTCAGCCCATTCGCATCTTCTATGTCCAGACCGGCAATTACACCGCTGGTACGGTGATGAACTTCACGGCATCTTCGGCCACTGCCGCCGTTTGCGATGCGACGCCGGGCTATTCAAGCTTCAGCGTCGTATACAACGCTGACGGTACGTGGACAATCAAGCCTTTTGCCGTCGTACGCGCCGCTGATGGACGCGGAAGGCTTGTCGAAGGTACAACCGCGACAAATGCCGAGGTGCTGAACGAAGCTGGGACTGCAACTATCTCCACCGGCTATGTTGCTGACGGCAATTTCAATCCTCCCATCCTGGTGCAGAATCTAAGCCATGCTGCTGCAATCAACGTGCTTGGCGAATATCAGGTTGGTCCAATCGGTGGCCCGAAGATAGGGACAACTTGCATCGATAAGCAGGGAACCTCGGCGACGTTCGCCCCGTAGGGCCAACCAAAGCTCCTGCCGCGCTTATGAGTGCCCCGTCGGGGCACTCACTCGCGGACAGCATCTCCAGCCGCTGCTGGGCGAGTATGGTCGGCAAATCACGACCGCTTCACGGCGGTCGGGAGCCTCCGATGTCTTGAATTCGAAACCGCGTGACGGCTTTTTGCGGCCGACTGGGCTACGTAGATAGCACGCGCGCGACCTCAAAAAAGAGCGCTCCCTCCTCGAAGGTTGAGAGGATTGACCGGTTCAACCTCAAACTGGGCTTACTTCTGTCACCGCTTGGCAACCGAGCGACCCGGGGTTCTGCAGCGACACTCGTCAGCTGATCGACAGGTAGGCCTGCTAAGGGCAGAACGCTGCCACGTTGACGGTCCTCCGGGATATCGGACCCCGGCCTCCGCGCGCGCGCAGATCCTGGACAACTGGGTTGCCGAAGAGGGGCAGGGCGAAGCCGAGAATCGGCGACAGGGGCGCACACGAATTAGGGTTTCGGACAACGCGGGCTCGCACTTGCTGGATTTGTCCTCCCTCTCCCTGACCGCTTTGCCCGCCGCCCTGCCGCCAAGATTGCTTGAACTGCGCGCCAGGCACAACGAGCTAAGCAGCCTGCCCGCTAGCTTCCCACCCGGTCTTCAGCATCTTCTCATTAGCCATAACCGGTTGATCAGTTTGCCGGACGCTCTTCCGGCGACCCTCTCTCGGCTGGAGGTGGCCGATAACAGCTTGACCAGTCTGCCGGCCAACCTTCCGGCTCGGCTCGAGATCCTGAACGCAAGCGACAACCGACTAACTAGCCTGCCGGACGCTCTCCCGAGCAGGCTCACCTCGCTCGCGGTTAGTGGCAATCAGCTGACCGACCTCCCCGACTCCCTCCCATCGGGGCTCATTGAACTCGATGTCAGCAGCAATCAATTGGCCAACCTCCCCGCCCCTCTTCCGAGCACGCTCCAATCGCTCAATCTCAGCGGTAACCGGCTGACCAGCCTACCTGAGGGTCTTTTATCGAGTTTTAGCTATCCGCATTTGGAGAACCTCGAGTTCGGGGATAACCCGCTGCCGGACGACGTCCTCGCTAATCTGGCGGCGGCTGAAGCGCCACCTCAGCTTGCGCAGCAATCTCTGTATGAGGCTGCCGCGCACTGGCTGGGAGACGCCCCCTCGGCACTGGCCGAATGGCAGCACTTTGCGGATGAGCCCGGCGCGCAGGACTACGCACGACCACTGCGCGTCCAGGAACGGCAGGTGCCCATCCAGGGTGCTTTGACGTAATCGAGAACGGCCGCTGCTAGTGGCATCGAGCGCGGCACGCTCACAGGTGTGACTCCGCACGCGCGAAGTCAATCAAGCACTTGGGACGCCGATCGGCGTCCGGATTCCACGCCGATTCACAGGGGCTTCCGTCAGCGTCGAGCCTTGCAACCGCTTTACGAGAGCGCGCGGTTTCGCCGCACCCTAAGTAGAAACTAACTGTTGCAAACGTCTAGGTTGTTTGCAACCCTCGGCTTGGGCCTCAGAAACCTAAGATAGCATCAGTGGCCATCAATGGGCCAGCGTATAACGGCCCCGTTCGGTGGGACGGTGCGCCTATGTCTAAGGGGCACCCCAAAAGCACATTGGCCGTTCAGGATTATGGTTTCTGAACCCCGCGCGCACTGACAGTTCAGGTCCGGTCATCATGAATCAGGCACAGCCGCAGAAGCCGCTTCCCGAAGGCGATATTTCCGTCATCAAGGACGAGGAAGCGGGCGCGCGGGGATTGCAGCGCGACTTGCAGGACCGATTGCAGCCGGCGGACGACGAGCCGGTCAGCGAGCCTGTCAATGATAGCGCCCCCCATCCCGAAGCGCCTGCAGGCTCGGGCCGGTGGGTTCGACGCCTGCTCAAGGTCGGCATTGGCCTCGCCCTCGTCGCGATCTTCGGATGGCTGCCGCTGAAGGCCGTGCTGCAGACCTCGAGCGTCGAGGCTGTGGTCAATGCCAGGATCGTGACCCTGCGCTCGCCGATCGACGGCACCGTGAGTGCGAAGCCGCAGAGCTCCACGCAGCTCAGTGTGGTCCACGAAGGCGATACGATCCTTCATGTCGTCAACGCGCGCGGCGATCGGGTGCGGCTCGACGATCTCCGGCGGCAGATGTCCCGGATGGAGAATGAGCGCCCGAGTCTCGCCGCAAAGCTTGCGGCCGCCGAGACGTCGCAACAGGACCTCGCGCGCCAGGCGGCCCAGTTCCGCGACGGCCGCATCCTCCAGCTCGAGGCGCGCATCGCCGAAATTCAGACCGCGATCGAGGCCGCGGCCGCGCGACGGGAAGAAGCGACGGCGGCGGTTGAACGCGCCTCGTCGCTGATCAAGTCGGGCAGCGTCTCGACGGTCGAAATGGCCCGGCTGACGCGCGAGCAGGCGATCGCCCATCAGACCGAGATAGGCGCGCAGCGCCGGCTCGACGCCGCCAAGGTCGAACTCACCGCGGCAAGGAACGGCACCTATCTTGGCGACAGCTACAATGACCGGCCGAGTTCCGTGCAACGCGAAGAGGAGATGCGCCAGCGCGTCAGCGATCTGCGCGCCGATCTGGTGCATTCCGATGCGGAGATCGACTGGCTCACCCACGAGATTGCCTCGGAGCAATTGCACTACGTTAACCGGGCGGAAGCCGACATCAAGGCGCCGGTCGGCGGACGCATCTGGGAGATGATGACGTCGCCGGGCGAGGACGTCAGGGCCGGGCAGCCCCTGCTCAAGCTGCTTGATTGCAGCGGTGCGGTGGTCACCGCCAATGTCACCGAAGGCGTCTATAACCGCCTCAGGCTTGGTGAGCAGGCGAGCTTTGAGCCGAACGACGGCAGCGCTTCGATCAAGGGTGAGATCGTCAACCTCACCGGTGCATCGGGGGCGCCCGCGAACCTTGCGATCAATCCGGATGCGCTGAACAAGGAACCGTACCGGGTGACGGTCTCGATGCCGGAGCTCGATACCACGGGCAAGGAATGCGCAGTCGGCCGCACCGGGCGGGTGGTGTTCAACACGGACGCGGCAAAGTCATGATGGCGGCATTCGCGCCCGGGCTGGTTGCCTTCGGCGCCTGTCTTGCGATCCTGCCGCTGCTCCGGCACGAGCAGACGCTGGGGCGCGTCATGATGACCGGCATATCGTTCCTGCTGCTGTTGCACTACTTCGTCTGGCGGGTGACCCAGACCTTGCCGCCGTTGGGGCTCACCGCCGACGCGGTGGTCGGCTATCCCTTCGTGGCGGCCGAGGCGGCCTCGATGATCGCGGTGTGCCTGTCGTTGCTGTTCCTCAGCCGCACCATCGACCGTTCGCCCGCGGTCAATGCCATCCTGCGCCGATCCAGGACGTCGACGAATGCGCCGCGCGTCGACGTCTTCATCTGCACCTACAATGAAGAGAAGGCGATCCTCGAGCGCACCATCATCGGCGCCACCGGGCTGAACTATCCCAACTACCGCGTCTGGGTGCTCGACGACGGACGGCGGCTCTGGCTGCGCCGGCTCGCCCAGGAGCTCGGCTGCAACTATCTGACCCGTCCGGACAACCGCCATGCCAAGGCCGGCAACATCAATCATGCGCTCCAGCACGTTTCCGGGCTGCCGGACCGGCCGGAGTTCGTCTCGATCCTCGATGCGGATTTTGTCCCGATGCCGGACTTCCTGACGCGGGCGATGAGCCTGATGCAGGACGGCACCGTCGGCGTCGTGCAGACGCCGCAGCACTTCATCAATCCGGATCCGATCCAGACCAATCTCGCCGCAACCGACGTCTGGCCCGACGAACAGCGTTTCTTCTTCGACATCTTGATGCCGGCCAAGGACGCCTGGGGCACCGCGTTCTGCTGCGGCACCTCATCGCTGATCCGTTACTCCGGACTGATGCAGATCGGCGGCTTTCCGACCGATTCGGTGACGGAGGATTATCTCGTCACGCTGCGCCTGAAGGAAGGGGGATTGCGCACGGTCTATCTCAACGAGCGCCTGACCATCGGCCTCGCGCCGGAGGGATTGAAGGAATACATCACGCAGCGCGGGCGCTGGTGTCTCGGCTTCATGCAGATCTTCAGGGGCCGCAGCGGGCCGTTCTCGCGGCAATCGAAGCTCGCCTTCATGGACCGGCTGTCGCTGGTCGACGCTTTCATGAGCTGGGCGGCGGTCTATGGCACCAAGGTTTTCGGCCTCGTCGTGCCGTGGCTCTATCTGCTGTTCGGCATCAAGGCGGTTCACGCCGATCTGTTCGAGCTTCTGAAGTACTTCATGCCGTTCTATGTCTGGCACGCCTTCACCATGGCCTGGATCTCGCGCGGTCGCTCGCTCGCGATCATGACCGACGTGTCGCAATACATCGCAGCCCCCGCGGTCCTGAAGGCGGTCGTGACCGGCCTCGCCAAGCCGCAAGGCCACAAGTTCAAGGTGACGGCCAAGGGCGGCGACCGCAATCGCCGCTTCATCGAGTGGCCGCTGCTGCGGCTCTATGGCAGCGCCTTGCTCATCACGCTGCTGGCGATCGCCTACGCATTCATCCTGCATCTGCGCGGCGACAGCATCGCCTATGGCGGGCTGGCGCTGGCCTGGAGCCTCTATAATTGCGTCGTGCTCGCGATCGTGTGCTTCATTTGCATCGAGCAGCCGCGGCGTCGCAAGGCCGAGCGCTTCGAACGTGACGAGCCGATCCTGATTCACGAAGGTACGGAGCCGCGGCTGGTCCGGATGGTCGACATTTCGATCTCGGGCGCGCGCTTCATCGATCCCGCCCCTCCCGCAATCGGCGCCTCGATCAAGTGCAATGTCTACGGACAGAACGTGGCCGCGCTCGTGGTCCGCCGCACCCGCGATGGCTTCGGCGTCCGTTTCGAGGACGCGGTTGCGACGCGGATCAATGTCGTGCGCGCATTCTATGCCGGCGAATATGTCCGCGCCTTCCGCAGTGTCCGCGCAGCGCCGGTCGGCAAGGCCCTGCTGATGCGGCTGTTCGGCTAGAGCGGCATGAATGAGGTGGGCCTGCAGCAGTCCCATCCGTCGTCATTCCCCGATGCGCAATTGCGCATCGGGGAATGACGAGTGGAGAGAGGCGACGCGTCAGGCCGCCGGCTTCGCCGCCTGGTCCTCGGTCGACAACAGATGCAGCAGCTCTTGATCGCGGCCTGCCGGGTCGGCGCGGTGATCTGGGCGCCGAGCAGGTCGGTGATATAGAACACGTCGCGGGCGCGCTCGCCGAAGGTCGCGACATGCGCCGAGGCGATGTTGAGGTTGAGCTTCGAGGTCGCGGTGGTCAGCTGGTAGAGCAGGCCGGGGAGGTCGAGGCCGGAGACCTCGATTGTGAATCGACGCTGAACATTGACCCCGCACTTAGTCGATTTCCCACGTGAACCTGATCTGATCGCCGACTTGGATCTGATAGGGGGAGCAGAACCAAGCCAAGGAGAAGATATCCCGCGTGCAGGCGCGGCAACCTCTGATAAACGAAAAATATCCAGGGCTGAGCGGATCGATTCTTGAGCAACAGCGAGTATTGGGTTGCTTGAGCTAGCGCGGCGTTCGCCGGCTGCGACGCGCGCCGTTCGTTGGTTAGCTCTTTCTCAGCGTAGCTAATATGGATCGGCATAGGCGTCTCTCCTGATTTTGATCGGCAGCATTGATGATCGCCGATGAGTTACGGTTACATGTGTCGATTTCCCTATCAACGCTACCGACGCTAGGTAGTGGATATACGGATCGGAGTTTCGTCAGTCGTGGCTTGGACGAGCCTGATGGCGCGAATAGCATCATCCTTTTTGTGGTAGCTTTCGCCGGAGGTGACGATATAGAGACCATTCCGCGCGTGAAGCTTCCAACGCCATTCCTGGTGCTCGTCTCGGTACAATTCGAAATGCATCGTAAGTCTCCGACGATGGTCAATTCGCAGTCTTCAGTCCTTTACCGTTCGTTCGTCCCTTGGACTAGTCCAAGGGCAGGGACAGCATCAGGTCTTGCGATGGTAGCCTTCACCGGAGCTGGCAGTCTTATGGTGATTCCCGCCGTGCAGCGACCAACACCACTCTCGCTTGTCGTCCTGACAGAGGTGGAAATACATCGGTGGTCTCCGGCGATGGTGCGTTCCGCCATACCCATTCGACCACATTCGGTGACCTGCAAAGCCTATGAGAAACGGTAGTTTGCAGCGGATCAGCGGCCGCGCTTACGCCGCTCGCCCGGTTAGCTCGGATAACTGAAATGGACCCTACACTGAGGACCGCTGGGTCCGGTTTCTTAAGTGGAGCCGCTGCCGTTCGTTCTTCTCAATAGCCTTACGCTACTCTTGCTTGCTGCTGTTGTGGCCCTGGGGATGTAGGCAACGCGCAGCGTTGTCCAAGCGTCTCGCTTGCGAGAAGCGTCATATCTACAGCCTCATGGCCATCCGAATAACCCTTGAGATGTCCTCATATTTTAGCGCGCCACAGGCGTTCGATGAACACGTTGTCTATCCAGCGCCCTGTTGTCGGGCAGAACTATTGTTGTTGGCGGATTGACTGTCTGTAGCCCGATCGAGACAGATCGGGCTGGCCCGCCCGTCCGACTTACTGCGTCTTCACGAGATTGCAGGCGCTGTCCGCGGCCGGGCGCCAAGCTCTTCGGCCGGAATGGTCCGCGTGATCTCGTAGTAGTCATCAGGATATTTTGACTCGTTCGACGCCTTTATGCGCGCGGCATAGAGCGGTCGCATCACCTGACCGTCGGCGCGGATCCTGACATTCTTCATCTCGAAATCATTAGCCGGGGTGTTCTTCATCTGTCGCACCACCGCCTCGCCTTCGTCCGTCTGCGCCGCGGCAATCGCCTTGAGATAGTGTATAATTGCACTGTAGGTGCTCGCGTGCGCCTCGTTCGGGATCCGCCCATCGAATGCTGCCTCGTAGCGCTTCGCGAAGGCGCGCGTCTCGTCCGTCCTATCCCGGTAAAACGTGGTGGTCAGACGTACATTCTGCAGCGGCTGCAGGCCGATGCTGTGCGTCTGATTGATCATCAATCCCAGCGGAGCTAGCTGCTGCTTCTGCGTGAGCCCGAACTCCTCAGCCCGCTTCAGGGCATTGGCGAAGTCTGCCCCCGAATCGGGCAAAGCGACGACCTTTGCACCGCTCGATTGGGCCGTCAGGAGAGCAGACGCGAAATCGGAAGAATGGCGGAGCGGCGGCGCAGCTCCCGCTTGCCACTCTCAGGCCTGGAATCGCAGAAGGCCTCGAGGAAGATCCAGATCCATGCATAGACCAGCAAGGAGCCTTCCTCCGAAGTGACTGTCAAAGATTACGCAGCCCCTTGGCGATCGCTTGGCCAACCTCTCGCTTAGCCTGATGACCATGAATTATCAAGAAGAACCAACCAATTGGCATGCCGACCTCACGGTCGATGGGCTTCGACGCGGTCCATCAGGATACGGACCGACGCGTCGCCAGCGATGAGCCTCTCTTCCGGCAAATGCAGCGGGCACGGCACGAAACCGATCTCGAGCGTACCTTTATCGTCATAGTCGTAGATGTTGAACGCCCAGTGCGCGTAGATTCGCTCGGCCGAAGCACTTGCCCGCCCCGCCCAAGCATTCGATAGAGCCAACCGGCGATTATCTTCTCGCGGATATATCCTCGTGCGTGATCCATGACGGATCGAGTAACTCGTCCTTGCCGTAAGCCAATCTCACAGGTTGCGTTAGGGAACCTACAAGGTTTGGCAGGCGGCTAACTCAACCAGCTTAGGTATCCTACGGCCACGGTCGCGCAGTGCGGGGACATCCCAGACGAAGGAGATCGCAGATGGCCTACAAGAAACTCGCCAATCAAAGCGGGCTGACGCTTACGGTTTTGCTCATTACGCGTGTTGACTCGGAGCCGAACCGGTAACGGACCGATTGTGGCGGCGGCACTACCGGGGGGCGGTAGGCAGACCATTGAGTACGGTAATACGCAGACTCCTTTCCAACGGGATCGTGATTTCCTTGTCTTTCGATGGAGGTTTTCGAGCGCCTCGCAGACCGTGACAACTCGCGGGAGGGGCCGGAATAATCTGCTGAACACACGACACGTTGACCCAGCGGAGCGGGCGGCCTGAACGCGGTGGGCTCGAATACATAAACGCAGTCCGCGGCGCTGCTGATCCCGGCGGCGGCGGGAGCTGGCCGCTGCTGGACGACAAGGCCGAGCCTATCCGCGCCGCCGCCTGCTCGATGGGGTGCCGCAGGACGGAAAGGTCAAGCTCATGCCTCCGTCGCAGCGGTGATCGCGGGCTCCGAGTTGTTGAACGGCCTCCGGCCGCGACGCATCCTGGTTCCTTCAACTGGCTAGTACACAAGGACCGAAGGTGCTCCGATCTGACGTCATCATGGGAGACGGTATTGCATATGAGCACCAATCGTGCGGTACCCGAGCCGCCTAATACGCTCCGGCTGATCACACAGGCGTATATGAGCCTTCTCCTCATCGCCTTCGCCTTGATGCCTGCCCAGTTCATTGCCTACCTGTATTTCCAGCAGGATCCCACGCTAAAATTCGAAAATCACCCATTCCATGAATTCGCGATTGCCCTCGCCACCCTCGAAGGGCTGTTCGTCACCTACGTGACGTGTCGCTGCTACCGGTCTTCCGGCGAACCTCTGTTGCGTTGGTTGACGCTGGGTTTTCTCGGCTTCGTATTGATCTATTTACTGCACGGCGCCTTCACCAGGATGGCACACCGCAACATCTGGCTGTTTCTGCTCTATGGACCGGCGTCGCGTCTCGCGATGTCGATTCTTCTCTTCGTTGGGCTGCTCAGCTATAACCAGCCATCAGACGAGGTCGAGAAGCGTTCGGATGCGCGCACATGGCTGATGTGGACCAGCCTGTTCCTGACCGTGGATATAGCTGTCGCATTGATCGCCTACTCCCCCTATGCGGGACACCCGGCGGTACGCTTGTCCATGGAGGGCGGTGCACTGGTGTTCAGCGCGCTGAACGTCGCGGTCATGCTCATGCGAGGGATTCACTCGCCGCTCATGCTTGTTTTCGGCATCTCGGTCGCGTGGTTTGCGTTATCGTCGCTCGCATTCATTTTGGCGGCACCGTGGAATCATATGTGGTGGCTCGCCCACGCGATCTTTGCTGGCGGGTTCTTCCTGCTCAGCTATGGCGTTGTCCAGGCTTTCCGAACGACGCAATCCTTCTCGACCATCTATAGCCAGGAAGAAATGATGGCCCGCCTGGCCGATTCGATGGCCCACACTCAAAGGGCGCTACAGCAAGTGCAGGTGAGCAATCAAAGGTTAGAACGCCTTGCCGCCACCGACCCACTGACCGGTGCCGGAAATCGGCGACACTTCCTCGACCATATCGGCGCCGAGATCGCGCGGGCCAAACGAACCGGTGCTCCATTATCTCTGCTGTCGCTCGATCTCGACCATTTCAAGGATATCAATGACTCACGTGGTCACAGCGTCGGCGATGGGGTGCTCCGCGCATTTGTGCGAAAGTGTCTGGAGGCAATTCGCCCTTATGACTCTGTCGCACGCGTGGGCGGTGAAGAATTCATGGTCTTGCTGCCCGGGGCGACGCTCGACACGGCTTACGCGGTAGCCGAACGCCTTCGATCGACGATTGAAGGCACTGCATTCGACGTCGAAGCTCAGCCGTCGGTCGGCGTCACCATCAGCGTTGGGGTGTCGGAGTTCGGGCGCGATGGAGACACGCTTGACGGATTGCTGAACGTCGCCGATCAGCGGCTCTATCGCGCAAAACATGAAGGTCGCAATCGTGTGATTGCCGCGTAAGCTTCATTTATTCGCGCGCTTAGCCTCAGGCGCTCCGCGCCGTGGCGCTCATTTTCGCTGTCATTCTCCAGGTCAGATCCGAAGCTCCACTTACCAATTTCTCTTCGTCGACCATCGCGAAAGCGAGAAAGTTTTTCGGAATGAGTCCGGAGCAGGGCAATGGCTTCTCGGTCAGAAAGTTCGCGCTGAAGCTGGTCGAGCAGGCGCGCCGCATTCTTCGTTGCTCAAAAAGCTCGGGAAAATCCAGTTGCCGGAATCGCCCATACCGCACTAACCCAGGCAAGCGACTATGCCGGCACCTTCTAGTGGAGCGCGGCTTAACTGGGACGGTTCTCGGGAGTCGCGCAGCCGGTCGAGGAAGAGTCGAAGAAGAATCATGACGTCGGCCGCAATCGCCCATTCATCAATTGCGTGATCCTGCGCCTGGACAGCGCGTTCTATCGATCCTCGGGCAGATGCTGGCGGGCAAGGTGGGTGATCGCGACCGCAGCGGTGTCGACAACCGTCTGTTCGTGAACGGGGTTGTGGGTTCCGCGGTCCGGCGCCTACTGGCAGCACCTGCACCTGCCGGAGCGCTATGGCAAGTGGAACAGCGTGCCTGCGCGGTTTCCCGCTGGCCAAAGCGGCGTGTGGGAGAAAGTGTTTGCCGAACTGATCCGGGATCGCGACAATAAATACCTGATGCTCGACACCACTCTGGTTCGCGTCCACCAGCAGGCCGCGAGCGGAGAAGGGGGCCAAAACTCAAGAACTCGGGCGCTCCGGAGGCTGTTTGACGACCAAGATCCAGATGCTCTGCAACGGCCTCGGTCGTCTCATGGCCGGTCAACGACACGGCAATCTCACTACGAAAGCCCTGCTCGAAGGCTTTGAGGCCGAGGCCGTGCTAGCCGACAGGGCCTATGACTACAACGACATCTGCGCAAAACCATCGCAGACAGGAACTCCCAAGCAGAATTCCTCAGCCGCTCTCGCAAGGTCCCGATCCCCCACGACGAAACGATCTACAAGCTGAGAAACCGCATCGAGCGCTGCTCAACAAGCTCAAAACACTTCCGCCGCTTCGCTACGCGATTCGACCGACGGGCCGAACTTCCTCGCGTTTGTCCATCTCGCCGCAATCTGCTTTTGGCTTCAATGAATGTGGAGTCGTCCTAGCTATACGCCCAACCAACGCGCTCCTGAGGCGGCGCTGTATCATAGCAACCGAATTCGGCATGGCGTTCAGTTCTGAGCGGGACAGCAGCGAGGTCTTTGCACGGAATCGTCCCCTTCGTGCGGCGATGCGTGAATAGCTTACCTCACCGCAGAGGGGGGCTGTGTTTTGCGACGATCCAGCATCTTCGATCCCTCGCGGAACGACCTCGACCAGGATTTCTTGGCAAAGTCCAAGTGGCACTTCTTAGCCTGAACAAGTGGCACTTCTTAGCCTGAAAGTGGATTGTCCTTTTCGCCGTCAGTGACTTCTCCGAAAATCAATAAGAGCGCGAAGGCCCAGCCAGCCCACTTCCATTGGCTTTGCATACGTCCACGCCGTACCGAATGAGGTGGGTATGACAAGTTGGAGATTGTGGTACCTTCTGAAGGTTGATGATCGGAACTGAGCAGCGAACCAAGCACGTCGGCAAATGAACGCGGAGAACAACTTCGCGGCGCGGCTCATTGACGCCGGTCGCCTCGCAGCAATAGCACGTACATGCGGTCTGAAAGCTGACGTCTCATATTACGTCAATGAGGCGCTCAAAGAGCTTTGGCGAAGCAGGTCGCCCGACGAGGCAAAGAGGATCGCTGAGCGTTGGGTCTTGTGGGACGCAGAAGGGAGGCCGTGGCCGCGCCTGCCATCGCTGAAAAACGTGGTTCCGTTCTATCGCGCCGGCGCGGCACAGGTATCGATTGTGAATCGGCCGGTGACGCCACTGCATGCAGTCCGGAACTGGTTCGAAGGCCAGAATGAGGAGGTACGATGCGAGATCGCTGGCATGGCAGCGCTTCTGGTCTTGGAAGGTGGTGGTCTTCTCGAATGCAGCAGCAAAGGGTGGTGTGACCATCTTCGGAGGTGGCTGAGCGAGGCGGGATTGCCAGCCCATACGATCATCGGCCGCGCTTTGAGGTTCCGGACCTGTTTTGAGTATTTCGCGGAGAGCAGGTTCACCGAGTCGGGCTGGAGACGGTCCGAAGCGGCCGCTCTCAAAATTCTCGAAGATGCCAAGCGCGACCCGAACTCGGAAGCTGTGCGGTTTGTACCAATTGCCCGAAAACTGCTTGATACCTTGCCCGCTCGAAAAATCCGTTGGATGGAAGTACGGAAGTCCTGGAGAGAACTGGCGAACGCCAGCCTCACAGCCCGGGCTCTCAGGGTATGGAGCGCCTCACAGATGAGATAGGAGGTAGCACGGACCCTGATTCAGAAGTGCGGCGCCATCCCGAAAGACTTTCGCGATGCGCAAAGGACCGGGTACGTGCTTGCGCTCGAACTCAACCCGGCCGCTGGCCAAGCACCTTGTAAGGTCGCCTTGGGCATCTTCGTACTGACGTATGGTCGACTTCGGCAAAGGCGACAACTGGCACCGTCTCAATTTCCGTCTTGTCCGGTTGCTTTCTGTCTTGTCTGGTTGAAGACGGAGATGGTTGTAAGCCCGACATGACGGCGCTCCTATTCCGTCTTCGAGCAAAGCCCGCAATCAGCTTTTGCGCGCCGCGCAGCCGCTGCTGGTATGGCTTGATCCAATTCGATGATCGCGGCGCCGTTGCTGCTTATGGTCAGGCGCTCGACGGCGACTGCATGTGGCTGTGCACCCCGAAGGGCTTCTGGCGCTTGTTGATTATGATGCAGTCCGGGAGCTGTGCTTCGCGATCATATTGTTTTGCACGGCGCCATCGGCGCGCCGATTGCATAGACATTCCAACCGCTAGATGCTGGCGAACTTTATGTCCTCTGCTTCTCTCGTTTCTCGCCTTAATCCACCGAAGCAGGCGGCTCCTCGCAAGGCCTATTTGGTCGGAACAGGCATCGCCGCCCTGGCCGCAGCGGCTTACCTCGTCAAGGAGGGCGGGCTATCCGGCCCGAATGTCGTCCTGTTCGAGCAAATGGAGCAGTTCGGCGGAAGCCTCGACGCACATGGCGATCCGAAGGACGGATATGTCATGCGCGGCGGGCGCATGTTCGAGGAAAAGTTCAACTGTACCTACGACTTGTTATCCTTCATTCCCTCGATTGCCGACGAGACCAAATCGGCGAAGGACGAACTGAGAAAGATCGGCTCGACCTGATCGCGCCTTGCGCGGCTCCAGAATCGGTGCTCGACGCCAGGACGATCCAGAACTGGTTCGAACCCCACTTTTCCGCAGCAAGTTCTGGCTCATCTGGTCTACAACCTTTGCATTTGCGCCATGGCACAGTGCCGTCGAGTTCAAGCGATACTGTCTGCGCTTCCTGCATCTGTTCTCGACGATCGACACTTTCGCGGGGATCTACCGCACCCAGCTCAACCAGTTCGACGCCATGGTCCGTCCGACCGTCGCATGGTTGACGGCGCGGGGCGTGCGGCTGGAGATGGGGACGGAAGTGACCGATGTTGACATTGTCGCCGAAGGCGGGACGAAGACCGCGACGCGCTTGCGCTATCGGCATTGCGGCGAAGATCGCGCCATCGATCTGGCCGAACGGGATCTTGTGTTCGTGACCAACGGGTCAATGACATCCGATACGAGCTACGGTTCGATGGACACGGTTCCCGTGCGGAATACGGAGCGAACTGGAGGACGTGGAAACTTTGGGAGCGCGTGGCTGCCAAGAGTCCGGATTTCGGCTACCCCGCCGCCTTCGCTTCCAAGATCGGTCAGTCCAAATGGGAATCGTTCACAGTCACCGCGGACGACTCGAGCTTCTTCGACCGGCTAGAAGCCTTCTCCGGCAGTAAGGCCGTCAAAGGCGAGAATCCGCCGTCGACCCAGATACAGTGAAGAACGATGGCGATTTTGCGCGCGATGGCGACCTTTGCCTTTCGCATGCCAATCCGATTGGCGAGCTTCATGCCCCAAGCCTTGAGAGAGGACCATTTCTTCGTTCGATAAAGCAGGACGGTCGCCGCCCCGTACAGGTACGTTCGGAGAAGACGGTCGCCCCATCGTGATATCTTGCCGTTGATGTCAGTTTCACCAGACTGGTTTCGTCGGGGCGTAAGACCCAGATAGGCGCCGACGCTTGATGCCGATCGGAAGCGCGATGGGTCGTCGATCGTATGGCGGAAGGCCAAGGCGGTCACGACGCCGACACCAGGAACCGTCATCAGGCGGCGCGTCGTCTCATCCGACTTCGCCAACTGGCGGACTTCGTCGTCGAACTTGCTTTGCTGCTTGCAGATCTGCTCATGGATCGACAGAAGCGGCGCGATCACACCGAGGAGTTGATGATCTTCGCCCAATAGCTCGCAGACCTGATTGCGAAACTTCAGTCCGATCGCGCGTGGGAAGAGCAAGCCCTATTCTTTGATTAGACTGCGGACCTGGTTCTCGATATCTCGACGAATGGCCACGAGCCGAGATCTCGCGATGAGTATCGCGCGGATCTTCTGACTTTCCTCACTCTTGACTTTGACTTCTCGATACCAGCCAACCCGCACCAATTCGGCCAGACCTCGAGCATCATTCCGATCGCTCTTGTTCATGCGTACGGACAAAGCCGCGTGGGCATGCCGCGCGTCGATGCAGACCACCGGAAGATCAACCCTACGAAGTTCATGCCATAGCCAACTCGCCATCGCCCCGGTCTCAAATCCGATGCGCTGCGCCTGTGGCGCCCGCTTGCGAAGCAGTGCCGTGAGCGCCCCCGGGTCGGACTTGGCCTTTCCCTCGAACAAGACCTGACCCACTTCGTCGACCACACATACTGACGTTTCTCTTTGCGAGACATCCAGCCCAACATATTGCTTCATAGCCCCCTCCGATTCGCGAGATTGCGGGAAGGCTTGAAGATAGCGGACCTTTCGAGCCGCGGGCGCCGACCGCAATTACGTCATCGTTTGCAAATTTGACCCCCGCATTGCCTCACCCAGAATGTTACTGGACAACTTTTCGCCGATGATTGGGGCGGTGCCATCGAATTGGTTCGGTGGCGTCTATGCGGGAAAGATCAGCATGCGCGCGCGGCGCGAGGTGGTGTCGGCGGTAACGGAGCGTTACCGGTCGGCCACACGAGCGGAGAAGGGACGGATCCTCGACGAGCGATGCGTGGTGGCAATGATGCGTGGTGGAAATAACGCAGTCGTCTTGAGCCTCCGCGCCCCTATCCCCGATACTGCGCAAGTCAGTCGTACGGTCGCCGCTCTGAAGGTTGGAGGTTGACCACAGTTCCCCTTTCTATTTGAACCCAAAGCAGGCCTGAGAGAACAGAGCTGGTCCCGGTTGTTTGGACAGGGCCCCGCGAAAATTAAGTGGATTCCTGCCGGGTTATGCTGAACGCGGGGCTTTACGATTTTGCTGTGGCGTCGGGAGGGCGCAAGCCCGACCAGAGCCGCAGCAAAATCGTTGGCGACGATCATGCGGCCGTCACCATCGTTTGCGCGCCGAAGTAAGCCTCGTCGGGCGTGCGTTCGTCAAGGCTCGAGTGAGGACGTCCTCGATTGTAGAACGCCAGATATTTGGAAATCGATGCTCGCGCCTCGAGCACGCTGTCGTAAGCACGCAGATAGACTTCCTCGTATTTGACAGTGCGCCACAGCCGCTCGACGAACACGTTGTCGCGCCAGGCACCCTTGCCGTCCATGCTGATGGCGATGTTCGCGTCCAGCAGCACGCCGGCGAAGTCGAGGCTGGTGAACTGGCTACCCTGATCCGTGTTGAAGAAGATCTCGGGCCTGCCGTGCTTCGCCAACGCCTCCTGGAGCGCTTCGACGCAGAATATCGTCTCCATCGTGATCGATACGCGATGGACCAATACCCTTCAGCTGAACACATCGACGACCGCGGCGAGGTAAACGAATCCACGTCGCATCGGAATGTAACTGATGTCCATTGCCCAGACCTGGTTCGGCCGCTCGATCTTCAATCCGCGCAATAGGTACGGGTAGATCTTCTGGCCCGGTGCGGGCTTGCTCGTGTTCGGACGGCGATAGATCGCCTCGATCCCCATGCGCTTCATCAGCGTCGCGACGTGGCGGCGGCCAACCTGCATGCCCTCACGCTGCAACAGCGATCGCAGCATGCGCCCCCCTGCGAAGGGATAATCGAGGTGCAGCTCATCGAGCCGGCGCATCAAGACAAGTCCTCGGCCGAAACCGGCCGAGGTTCATAGTAAACCGTACTGCGGGCAAGGTTCAGGACCTTCGCCTGGCGCACGACAGACAGATCATGGTCGCGGTCGATCATCGCTTTGCGCTCAGCAGGCCCGCCTTGGTGAGCGCGCCGGACAAAAAATCGTTCTCCAACGCAAGCTCGCCGATCTTGGCATGTAACGCTTCAAATCGACCGGCGCCTCGGCCGGTCCGTTGTCCTGCCCAAACACTCCGGCGGCGCCTTCCAGGAGTTGGGACTTGCAGGTCGTGATCTGGTTCGGATGGACATCAAACAGTTGCGCCAGCTCGGCCAATGTCTTCTCCCCCTTCACGGCCGCCAAAGCCACCTTTGCCTTGAATGCCGGAGAATGCGTCCGGCGACTCCTCTTCGTCATCTTCGCTCCTGTTTCGCGGCAAGAATCCTCGCCGCTCTCAGGCAGAAAATCCACTCAAGCTACTGTCTGAATTTGCGGAGCCAGCTCTTCTGACAAAGGGACGTACAATGAAACGAGCTGTGCTCGTTTCGATCGGAACACGAAGGCTGCGCCGCTGAACGGGTCGAGACGAAGCATCTCCTGCACCTTCGCCGCAAGCCCATCGTGGCCACAGCGGAAGTCGATCGGCCGCGTCGCGATGTAAATCTTCAGATCGGCACCGGCCGCGATCATCGTGACGCTCGGACTGCGCGGATCACCCGGGACAGCTGCTCGCCATCTATGGCTGTGTCCGTCCGCAGCACAACATCGCCGATCGCGATCTCAAGCTTGATCGCCGGAACCTGACGCTCCTCCAACGCGCTTTCCACGACCAGCGCTGCGAATGTCGACTGCGATGCCTCGCACGGCGCCAACATGCCTCGCTGTCGAAAGCGGCGTCGCCAATCGTAAATATGCCAGCGCGTCGCTCCGTGCTTGCGCGCCACCTCGGACACCTGGGCACCAGGTAGCAGACTCTCGGCGACGATCCGGGCTCTCTCAGCCTCCGAACACACACGGCGCCCCGACGGTCCTTCGAGGACCTCCACCAGCCCTACCGGTGAGCCGCCCAAATGGACGTCCTTTTTGCTGTCCAATCCCATCCAAACCTCCGTTCCAAGCCGGAGGCTTCTTCGCACATTCATTCTAACTCTGAAGCCAGGGTATCGGCTTCGCGCTTACGCTTGTTGCCTTCGCCGCCAACTCCGATTGCGGCGACCAGCACGAGATCGTCGCCGAGATGCAGCCCGTCGATTTGGACCACCAGATGGTCGAGCGCGGACAGATCGGCAGCCATGAAGTCAGCCAGCCGCGCCGCCCGGCTGCCCGCAATTGTCGGTTCTGCGTGCGGCCCACAAGCTCGCCACGATCGCATGACGATCAAGCCCATTGCCCACGTCTCGAGGCCCGCGTAACATTCACTCCCGTCGGCCCGACGTAGTTCAACACCGATCGGGACATCCCCACGGTCATCAGCGCAGCCTCCTCAATAGCCGAGCTGCAGGCGACGCAGAATCTTCCGCTTTCGGCGCGCCCGACGCTCTGGGGTGATATGGATTATCTGGGCCGGGCCCGCGATGGCAGGGCGCACCGACCGCGTCAGCGGCCTCACCATCTCGTCGCAAAACGAGGCCATGAACTGCAGAGGCGCGAGGGCGAGATCGACAAAGAACAGCATGTGGCTACTCCTTTCTTTAAGCCGTAGTTGTTTCGCACCAGATCGAGTAGGTCGCACTCTGTCTGGCGGCGCTCGAACTCCTCACCTACCAACAGATCATCGACAGTTCGCACGCGCCCGAATTGCGCGCGGTATCCCGTGTCGTGCTCCAGACCGTCCCCACAGCGAAACCGTACCCACAGCGAGAGCAACCAGATCACCCTGGTCGGCAGACGGCAACAGAAGCGGAGAGCGCCAGACGGCTGCAAGCTTTGCTCCTTCATCGGCCGTGCGCTCGGTGATCCCGAGGGATCGGTCCTATCAGTGGATGAGTTCACCGCGCGCCGGTGGGCAAGGTGCCCAAGCTATCCGAGCAGCATTTCCATACTAGAGAAGACTGCTCACCGATTGTTCATTTCGCGGGCCGGCTTGTGTTCCCGATCGCAACATTCTTAAACCCGGCGCCGTTCATTTCCGCGGCAACGGCCTCTGCTTCCTCAATCGTCCGGCACGGCTGAATGACCGACCGCTCCGACGTCCGCTTGCGAAGATCACTACGGTTCTCCCTCCAATTCCAGAGGAAACATGCTGCTCTATTGGCGGCTTGGCAATGCGGGATCCTACGGGGTTGCGGTATTTTTGAGCTGCCCCAAGCCCCCAGGGTCCTGCGGGAGAGACGCCTATTCTTGGCGACGACGTTGCCGGACGACATACACCAAGGCTCACCCGCAGAACGGATTGCCCCTTAAATGGCGTGAGCCGTCCTTCGGTTGTCATCCCGCCCCGGCGCGATCGAGTCCTGCTTGTCCCTCTGACTTGAAGGATGGAGGAGTATGCGCCTGGTGCCGACCGCGATCCGGACGGCCGGCGCCCCCTAGCGAGCTATTTCGGGCTGAACCCGCGGGTGCGGCAGTCGGGACTGGGAGCCGCCCATCACGTCGCATCAGCGAGATCGGGCGCAGTCACGCGCGCGCCATGCTGGTCGAGGCGGCCTGGGCAGCGGCCAAGGCGCCCGGTCCACTGCGTGCTTTTTTCGTGCGCATCCGCACCCGGCGCGGCCATCAGATCGCCGCGGTCGCCGTGGCTCGCAAGCTTACTGTGCTCTGCTGGCATTTGCTGACGAAGAGCGAGGATTACCTGTGGGCGCACCCGGCGCTGGTCGCCAACAAGACCCGCGCGATGCAACTTCAAGCCGGACATCCCCAACAGAAAGGTAACCGCCGTGGACCAGCCTATGCCTGCAACATCAAGGCGCTGCGCGACTGCGAGATGTTGATTGCCGCCCAGGCCGATCAAAGCTACGATTCGTGTCGCAATGGCAGCCGCGTCGGGCAAAAACCGGCGCGCGGGCGCCTCAGCTGGGCAAGACAAAATAGGAAGTCTGGTGACCCAAGCGGTGGCAAATTGGAATTTGGTTGCAGACTGTGATCAAGCACCTTTTTCGACGCTCAAGAATTCGCGCGCCTGCAACACACACGACCGATCTGGTGGAAATCTGAAGTGGACCACGTGGATAGGACTACTTGATCCGGTTTCGATCCGACCGCTCTGGGACCCTTATCATGTTGCCAACCGGCAGAGGTGCTGGACAAGTTGCTGTCATGAGTGAGAACAGGTGTTCCGACGGAGTTCGCCCTGGGCGCCGCGATCGGAATGATGGATCAATCTGGCCAAACTCCTGAATAGGATAGCAGATACCCCTGCGATGGCCCAATCGATCCTACGATTGCTGTCGACCAGTTGCAGTCCCTGGATGAGAAGATCGCCCATTTAGAACAAGAACTGGGGATGTCCCGGGTTCTGTTGAATTTCTGAAGAGGTCGGCGTTGCCCACCTTGAGCCGGTAGGCTCGGGGTGCTGATTCCACAAAGAAGAGCAACGCCATGACAAGAGATATCACACCGGCTGGTTGGCCGGCGACCGGGGCGGTGGACGAAGCGTTTGCAGAAGTGCGGGCGAGCTTCGATCGGTTCTGCCTTGCGGCAGGGATCGAGGCGCTCGGCACGATGATGGAGGCGGATGTTGTGGCGGGCCGCGCCACGATCGCGAGGCGGCGCGGCGGACGCACCTTGGGCCGAACGCGGGGACGGATCGGCTTCCACGGCGGCAAGATCGAGGTCGAGCGCCCGCGGGTCCGGGGCGTGGATGGCGGCGAGGTCACGATCCCGAGCTGGGAAACGGCGGCGCAGGAGGATTGGCTCGGTCGCGGGGCGATGAACCTGATGCTGATCAATGTGCGCATCTACGACGTACTGAAACTGCGGCTCAGGTGCCAGGCCCTCATCCACGGCGACGAAACAACGGTTCAGGTATTGAAGGAAAAGGACAAGGAAGCCTCCAGCACCTCGTACATGTGGGCCTATTGCAGCGGCGAGGACAGTGAGCAGCCGATTGTGCTGTTCGATTATCAGCCTGGTCGTGGGCAGGAACACCCGCAGACCTTCCTTGGCGACTACCGCGGCATCTTGATGAGTGACGGTTACTCGGCCTGGCGCACGTTGAAAGGCGCCACGCATATCGGATGCGTGGCCCACGCCAGGCGGCGCTTTGTCGACGCCCTCAAAGCGAGGAAGAAACCCGGCGGGCTGCCGGCGCAAGCCCTCAAGTTCTTCGACCAACTCTACCGGATTGAAAGACAGGTGCGTGAAGAAAAACCGGATGACGGCGAAACGCGGGCCAATTACAGGCGCCGCTTCCGCCAGCAACACAGCATTCCTGTCCTGAACACTCTCAAGGCATGGCTCGAAGCAATCGCCGCAAAGGTCGTGCCCGACACCAAGCTCGGCGATGCTGTCTCCTATACGCTCAATCAGTGGGAATATCTGACGCGCTACAACGAGGACGGCGAGATGCCGATCCACAACAACCTTCTTGAGCGCGACATCAGAATCTTCGCCTGTGGCAGGAAAAATTGGCTCTTCAGCGATACCGTTGATGGAGCCAGCGCCAGTGCCGTTGTCTATAGCCTGGTGCTGACCTGTCGCGCCTGTAGCGTTGAGCCCTTCGCATGGTTGCGACATGTCCTCACCGAATTGCCCCAGCGGGCGCGGCCTTTGAGGTAGCAGCGGCCGAGGCGTCCTTCAGCCTTCAAATGGCCGATCACGGGCTCGATAGCGGAACGGCGCCGCAGCTAGCGCTTGATAGTGCCGAAGACGCCGCGCTTCTGGCCGGAGATGAAGACGCGGCGCGGGTTCTGTGCGTCATGGCCGCGGTATCCCTTGTCGACAAAGGCGCGCTCGATCGCGCACCCGGTGAGTGTCTCGGTTCGGTCGATGACGTCCCGCAGGGTGTGACCGTCGTAAGGGTTATCGGGCAGCGCTTGGCGTGCAGCACGAACTGGCCGCCGGGAGCAGGCCGGTTGTTGGTGACTATGGAAGCCTTCACGCCGAACTCGTAAGGCGCGCTGGCCTTACCCTTGCCGATGCACTCCACCTCGGGGGCATGGAAGGAATACAGCTTCCAGCCGCGCTGGCGCTGCTGCTGCGAGCGGATCTGCGTGGCCCGGCTCAACGGGAGTGCGAACGCCTCTTCGAGCGCATCCTGGCCTTCGATCTTGCGGCGGATGTCGCGGATGATCCGGCCCAGGCGGCTGCGCACGATGCGCAACTGCCGCTGGTGCCGCTTGAACGTAAGCGCGACTTTCTCGTCACATTGAATCTCGCATAGAATCAGTCGGCCCCTACGAGAGCCAGTGGATTCGCTGCTGGATGAGAGATTATGTTATATCAGGCCGGGTTTTCGGCGCTGCGGCTTTTGGGGAAGTTGAGAGGGAGTAGATCTTCAGTATCGTCGTCGTCGCGGCGCGTCGGTTAAGAAGCCGATTTGAGTGGCGTGCGGTGGCTGGTGACTGAGAAGAAGGCAGCCAGGAAGAGGTACCAAAGAGCCCTTAGCCAGGCGAGGACGCGGCGGAAATTGTAACCGACGGCGGAGAGGATGACGTTGGCGGCATCGTCGACGAGCTATCCGCCCACGGCGACATCAGCCCCTGAGTCGGTTCTGCAGTGCCTGCCGATTGACAACGAGGTTGCTGAGGTTCAGCAGGTGTGGCTCCCGTCCTTGCTCCAATTGCCTAACCAGCGCCCGCGTGCCGTCCACCACGAAGACGCCGCAATCATAGCCGTTCCGCTGCCGGGCCATGCCGGCTCCAGGCGGAGGTCCAGCCGACTTGCGGGATGTTCTGCATCCTTGTTGTTGAGTCCGCCGTAGGAATCGTAGTGATAGGCGACCGGCCGGCCCCGGTCGCTGCGATCAACGAACAGCAGCGACCAGTGGTTGCCGAGGCTATTAGGATCTTCAGGATCGGCATTAGTCACGAGCAGGAACAGGAAGTCGGCTGCATCATTACCATTATCATCATCGACGATGCGCTGGAATTCGGTTCGCACGACGCCATCGTCGTCAGAGCGCAGATAATTTAGAACGATGAGGGGATTCACGAACCGCGTTCGGGCGGCGAGATTTGGATGGTACCTCTGCAAATCCTGCTCCTGGAGCCGGTGATCCCTGTCGATATGCTCGTCGCCCAGCCATTCCGTCCTCGAGCACCAGCCCGCGGCCGTGGGACGAGGCTGTCGGACCTAAAGCCCCGATCTGAGCATCAGCGGAGGTGCTCGGAAACGGCCGTACAGAATTAGCATCGTCGCGTGATTCAGACGGCGTGGGCGCAGTCAGATCAACCAATGGAAAACCGCCGTAGGTGTCTGAGCGAGCCCTGGCAGCGGGCGCCGGCGCTGCTTCCATTGCGGAGGACCTCCTCAAGCCCCGAAATAAGGCGAGCATCCTCGGAATAAAGAGGCGGGCTTACTTCTGTCACCGCTGGCAACCGAGCGACCCGGGGTTCTGCAGCGACACTCGTCAGCTGATCGACAGGTAGGCCTGCTAAGGGCAGAACGCTGCCACGTTGACGGTCCTCCGGGACTTAATCTGGTCAACGAAATGGCAGGAAGCCTCGCAGCAGTAGCGATCCATTTGCCGCATTTGGGCTCATGTGAACCTGTACCGGCTCGAGTCGCGCGGGAGCCGCAGCGCACGTGCGCTGGCTCTCGAATGATCATGACAACCAGCCTGTTTCGCGACCTTGAGAAGCGGGGGCATTCTTGTTCTGACGATGGAGAAATTGATGAACACAGGACAGGCACAGCGGAGTGCAGGTTCTTCCTCGGACGCTTCTGAAGAGGGGGAGCAGGAAAGTTACCTCAGCGGCTTCAGCCGAGCCGTGGCGGATTTGGTCGAAGCCATGACAGGATATCGGACCCCGGCCTCCGCGCGCGCGCAGATCCTGGACAACTGGGTTGCCGAAGAGGGGCAGGGCGAAGCCGAGAATCGGCGACAGGGGCGCACACGAATTAGGGTTTCGGACAACGCGGGCTCGCACTTGCTGGATTTGTCCTCCCTCTCCCTGACCGCTTTGCCCGCCGCCCTGCCGCCAAGATTGCTTGAACTGCGCGCCAGGCACAACGAGCTAAGCAGCCTGCCCGCTAGCTTCCCACCCGGTCTTCAGCATCTTCTCATTAGCCATAACCGGTTGATCAGTTTGCCGGACGCTCTTCCGGCGACCCTCTCTCGGCTGGAGGTGGCCGATAACAGCTTGACCAGTCTGCCGGCCAACCTTCCGGCTCGGCTCGAGATCCTGAACGCAAGCGACAACCGACTAACTAGCCTGCCGGACGCTCTCCCGAGCAGGCTCACCTCGCTCGCGGTTAGTGGCAATCAGCTGACCGACCTCCCCGACTCCCTCCCATCGGGGCTCATTGAACTCGATGTCAGCAGCAATCAATTGGCCAACCTCCCCGCCCCTCTTCCGAGCACGCTCCAATCGCTCAATCTCAGCGGTAACCGGCTGACCAGCCTACCTGAGGGTCTTTTATCGAGTTTTAGCTATCCGCATTTGGAGAACCTCGAGTTCGGGGATAACCCGCTGCCGGACGACGTCCTCGCTAATCTGGCGGCGGCTGAAGCGCCACCTCAGCTTGCGCAGCAATCTCTGTATGAGGCTGCCGCGCACTGGCTGGGAGACGCCCCCTCGGCACTGGCCGAATGGCAGCACTTTGCGGATGAGCCCGGCGCGCAGGACTACGCACGGTTCCTAGAGAGGCTACGAGAGACCGTTAATTATGGCAATCACGAGTTTCGGCAGAGAGTGGCTGATGATCTGCGGCAGGCGGCGGCCAATCCGAGATTGCGCGAGCAGTTTTTTGCACAGGCTTCCGAGGCCAACGCGAGCTGCGAGGATCGAGTTACCTTGCACTGGAACGGTATGCAGACCGCGCGCCTCAACGCTGATGTCGAGGGCGGCGTCTATGACGATCGTCTTGGCGAACTGATCCAGCGCGGCCGTGTTGCGTTCCGCTTGGAGGCGCTTGACGAGATCGCGCGCGACAGGGTCAACTCGCTCCTCAGCCTCGACCCAGACATAGACGACGTGGAAGTCTACTTGGCCTATCAACATCGGCTGCGCGAGCCGCTGGAGCTCAGTCACGTCGCCCCTGACATGCGCTTCCTGGCGGTCTCTCGCGTAAGCGAGGATGATGCGACGGAGGCGCTGGACCTGGTCCGGGAGCGGGAAGCGAACCAATTCACCGACTATATGGCCACCCGCTGGCAACCTTGGGAGACGGTGCTGAGGCGCATCGCACCGGACGAACATGCAGCGATGCAGGACCGGCTTGTCGAAGCCATGGGCGAAGAGTTTCAAAGCCGTCTGGATCAGCGACTGGCCGAACATGGTCTGGTAGGCGACGTCGATGCCGAGCGGGTGCTCGGAGCCCAAGTCCGAAACCAAATCGCAGCCGAGATAAAAGGCGAGGTCATGCACCGGCTGCTCGCAGAGCGTGGCCTAGAACAATGAGACTCAAGAGTCCCGCAGGGATATTTTCATTGCTCTATGGGGCTGCTTCAAGATGGATTCCCGCAATCGGCATCATCCTTGAGCTGACGATTGGCGCTCGAGCCAGAGGCTGAGGCGCGGCCCGTTGAGGGCCGCACGCATCTACCGCCGTGAAGATCGCCCGATGTGCGGCAGCGTGAAATGGTCGGCGTGCAGCCGGTTCGAAACTGCTCAGAAGACTTCGCCGACGAAGGATCCCTCCAATGACGGATTCTTCGGCTTGGCGACCCAACAAAAAGCAGAGTGGTAGTACTCTTCCTGCCGCATCTTGAATGGGGATCGCAAGGCGCTCGAACGGCGCCGCGCACCTACTCGAGAAAAATACATAAATACGTGAAGATCCTTGAGCGCTTATTCGAACCTTCTCCTCTCAGGATTTGCAGCAGCAATCCGGGGAGATGCAGCGGGCTGCCGTATCCGGCCGCGTCGCAATCATGAACCACGGCAAACCAGATCGATTATGATGTCGGTCGATGAATTTCGTCGGCTCAAACCGAAGGCCGGTGAAAAGGTGCCGACAGAATCGGAGCGCCCCCCTCCTGTCGTCAGGCGGGTCCGATGCGAGACCCGCTCGGGTATTCGACCTCAGACCTCAAGACGGCGTCTTCCTGCAGGCTCGCATGGAAGACCACAGCGAATGCATACTGGCGTCTCAACCAAGGGGCAGCTCGGCGGCTGATCTCCGGGTGCATGATCCGGAAAAGGTCGTGCCGGTTTTCCGGAAGATCATGCTGTAAGTAAGAGTCCATCCTCGGCGGAGCGTTCGAAGCCGGTCTATACAGTGCATGCCCCCGCGGCCAACGGCGCGGCTCTTGCGGCGGCCGACAAATTCGTCTTCGTACGCGACCGGCTTCCATTTCTGGGCCGCGATTGCGGGCGTGATCTGGCTGGCCTGGAACAGGCTCTGGCTGGCGCGCTAATCGGCTGGCTCGTGCTGACCTTTGCTATCGATTTCGCCCTAGCCTTGGCGTCGGCCGCAGTGCGACCTTCTTCGCTTGCCGCACTTCGAACGATACGTTGGAAACGGCAATACGCCGCACTCGATCGTAGAAATCTGACGCAGCGGCGACCTCGATCATACGGCACGGCAACACATGGATTCGCAATCGGCGAAGTAGTCATAACCAAGGCTTCTCTGTAAGACTACCGACCTGATAGAAAGTAATCATTCAGGAAGTCAGGGTATGATCCACTTCGGTGTACAGTTCCTTGGGGCATACCCACAACTATCCTCGGAAAAGGAACCCGTCACGGCTCCAACGCAACCTGCAAGCCCGCGTTGCCTCCAATATGCACATAACGGGGCCCGATAGGCCGACCCCTGCCGCTGGCGACGGTGACAATGTTTTCGAGAGGGGTGGCGCGAGCATCCATCTCAGGGCGGGACAAGAGCAAATCGGCGTGAAACAGCCCTTCCGACTCAAGACCGGTAGTATCGACGCCAAGAGCCGCCAAGGTGGCCAAACAACTTTCAAACTCTTCAGCATCGCGAAAGCAACGCTGGATAAATGTCGCGCCGGTAAGACGTTCCGTTACAAGGCCACGCTTCGCGGCCATGACGCACAGAACCCGCGCCGCGTCTTCATCTGCCGGCCAGAAGCGCGGCGTCTTCGGTTGAGACGATGGCGCGTATTTCGGGCGGGTCGGCACGAAACCGCGCGATGGTCTCTTGGTTCCGCTGGCCCGATGAGCCGTTGATAATGCCAACCTTGAGCCCGAGTTCTAATGCCTGAATTGTGGTCTGCGTTTCGCGCCGCCCGGTGAAGACGACCATTCGCCAGCCGGTCGGAGTTTGCTGCTTGAGCATCGAAACGAGTTGACGAAGCCCTTCGAGCTTCGCGCTCGTTCTCATGGGCGTGACGATCGCTTTGACGGTTTCCGCTAGTTCGCGTGGCACCATCTCGTTACGGGCCATCGTCTGGAGTTGCGCCATGAGCGCGTGTAGACTGCTCGTCAACGCTTGCAGAATGCTGATCTGGGCGAGCCGATTGAGCTTTTGGATCGGTTTGGCTATGGCATTGATGAGCGCAAGCTCCTCCTCCGATGGGGTGACTTTGTGCAACTGGATCTTCCGTTCGGGAAAATCCAGATTGGCGTCGCCCCGTCTAACGCGCGACATATAGCCATAGACGATCTTACGAAACTCCTCTCGCGCCTCTGGCTTGAGGACGCGCGCATTTTCGCGCTTATCGTCCATGAAGCGGCGGGCAAAGACGCCTTCGTTGCCGAATAGATTTTCGTGTCCGCGCGCAACCGTGAGGAGTTCGACCAAGGAATAAAGATCCCATAGCCGATTTTGGATTGGTGTCGCGGTCAGCATCAGCACGTAGCGGAAGCGGCGTCGCTGCAGCGCCCTGTGAAATACCTTCGCGACCTGCGGCGTGGGATCAACGCCATAGAGGTTACGAAGCTTGTGAGCTTCGTCGAGCACAAGCATGTCGAAACGGTCATCGGGAATCTTGTCGAGATGGACGCGCGCGGAATGATAGGTCGTAATGATCGCGCCCATTTCATCAGGGTCGGCTGAAACAAGTTTGCTTCCGGTAACGACCTCGCCCGGGATATCGAACTTTGTCCCGAGCTCGTCCTTCCATTGTGGGCCAAGCAGTTTGGGCGCAACGATCAGAATCTTCGCCACCCGATTTCGGGCCATGAGCTCGCTTGCCACAAGCCCAGCGGATATCGTTTTGCCGAGACCGACATCGTCTGCGAGTAGGGTCACCGGCAAACGTCGGCAAAATGTGATGAGGTTTTGTACCTGGTGGTGGAAGGGCTCAAGTCGGCCCTTCCAACGGAACTCGGATTTGAAATCGTCGCGGCTTTCGATCACGATTGGATCGGTCAGCCCCCACTCAAGCGCGGCCCGATAGACGGTATAATGCTGGTACGATTTCGCTCGCCGCAAGATCTTGGTCTGTAGCCCCTGCGCCGCCGCCATGGCACCCGCCCCCTTTGAAAATAGAGTGGCGCTAGGTTTGGGGGACCGCAAGCCCTTCTTTTGCCAGATCACCCAAAGGTTTAGTCCTTATGGACGCACGACCGCGCCTGCCGATCGCCAGTGGGCGCACCAGATCGAAGCTGGCGGCGGGATTTAGCCGACCAGTTGCAGACCCCGGTCCTGCGGTGAAGCCGCAGGCGCCTCGCCGTAGATGGGCTGCAAGCTGCGCAGATATTCGGCTGCCTTTTGGGCGTACGAGCAAGTGGTGAAGAGGCCCCTTTTAACGTTCTTCGAGATCTTAATCCACGATCCGATATAGGCGGCGTGCACTTCCCTCACCTCTGGTCTGAGGTTGAAATCGGCCGAAAGGAAGGCCCCGCCAAGTTCGGCGACGAGTTTTTCCATGTCCTCGCACAAGCTGGCCCATGGCGCAGCGCAAATCCGAAACGTCGAACTGGATCGCGTCAACTTCAGCCGCGAATTGCTTTTGCCGCTCCGTCTCGTAGGCGCGGAGCGCGTTCATATACGGCGCGTTTTCATCTGGATCGGACATAGCAGTTATTTCGGGTACGGCAGTGGCTTCTGAAAGGCGGACGCTCCTCATAGAGGACCATGAGACTCTGTCGCGGAGTGGTTTGGCGTGATCGTCGATTGCCCACAAGACGGTTTCACAGAACGAGATGTCGGCCCCGGGGTGGATAGCTACACTCTCCAAAATCGCCGCAGTAGCGCGCACTTGCCGCCCTGGGTCGCGGCAAGAATTGAGAATTCCACCGCGACTTCATCGGGGACGCGAAGCGCGATCAAAGGCATGCGGGCCAATCAGCCAGCTTGCGGTATGTCGCACGCTGGCTCCAAACGCGGAAATTCTCGCTGGAGATAACCACGGCGGGTCTTGCGCCTGAGCCAAGACTCGAGGGCCTTTACAGCTGCACGCGCCCCTTGAACAGATCGAGCCGCCGTCGCCCGCGCCCACCGAGAGGACCCCATTCACGCACCAATGCCGTATCGCCAAACAGCGTCGGTTCGATCGTGAGCACATAGAACCGCGCCATGTTGCGGGCCGGATCGCGACGCTCGAGCACGAGATATTGCACCGTGAGTTCGGACATGCGCCAGAATCGCAATTACCGAATCGACCGTCCAATTAAATAAATGAATTAATCCGGGCCAGCGATTCAGAACTTTCATGCGGGCAATGAGACCGTCGCAGTCAGGCTCGCGCCGGCTGAGCTGAAGCCGCAATCTCCACTCCTGCTGGGCGGCGGAGTGCTCCCTGGACATGTCGTCTGAACGAGTTGCCACGCGCGTGCTCGACGGAGATCCCCCTCCTCCGACCTCAGGCATTACGCAAGACTTCCTCGAGTTGCGCGACGAGCTTCGCCCAGTGCTCGGCAGGAAGCTTGTCCAGATTGATCTGCTTCCAGCACACCGCCGGCAGCTCCGCCGCGCCAGGGACGCCCAGCAGGCTCCAATCCGGCTCGCCGCGCTTAAACCCTATGAGGAAATCCTTATGAGCTTGCGGCATTTTTCCCGCGATCTCGGCGATCAGCGTTTCTCGGGCTTCGAGCAACTCGTCCAGACTTACTTCATCGGCGCTCATGCCCTCGAAGCCGTGCGTGAACTCGTGCTCGATATCCTTGCGACGAGGAACCACGACCTCGGAAATCGGCCTGTCATGGCTGATGAGGTAGATGATGAATGCCTCGCGGAGATCATCCGTGATGCCTTCGTTGGCGAGCAGATCGCGGACATCGAACAGGTCGCGCGGATGCTGCCGGTCGAGCGCCGCGAGATACGGGTGTTGAAGATCCTTCTCGAGTCGGAACGGAACGCCCGCCGCGAGGAAGAGGCCAGGCACACTCGCACGATCGAGGCGCTTCAACGCGAGATCGAGATCGCCAGCCGCGGTTTGACCGACCGGGGCGCCGAAGGCGTCCGGCCATCGCGGACGGTCGGCGCGCCGGAACCGCGCTCAAGGACCAGATCCTGAGGGCCACCGACGACCGGTTCGGACCATTGGCGCGAAGATTGCTGCGGCCCGGCTCCAGATGGCTTGCAACGGAACGAAGGATTGGCGCTCGTACTTCGAATCCTTGAAACAGGTCCGCCCCGGCCTGACACCGGCACGTTATCAATCGGCGGGATCGATCGCGCTGGCGGCATCTCCAAGCGCGGCAACCACCAGGTTCGGACCTATCTGTTCGAGGCCGCGAACGTCCTGCGAACGGACGTCTTACGCCGAGCAAAGAGTTGCGCTGGACTGTAAGCAACCTGCATCATCTCGTGCTGCTCTCAAAATCAACCGCTAGAATCGGCCAGCAAGAGCTGCGGGCGACTCGGTTGTTTGCGGGAGCTCCATTGGTTCCCGAGCCCACGACCGCAATTACGCCATTGTCTGCAATACCAGAATTGGACGCCATTGACCTGTCAGGAGCTTGGCGGCTCGACGCCGCTGAACCGGTCTAATTGGAATGCCTTCGGCGCTATCAGCTTCGCATCGAGCGCCAAATCCGCGAGCATCGTACCGATCGCGCTGGCGAACTTGGCACCGTGACCGGAGCAAGGCGAGGCGACGATGATGCGGGGATCGGCCGGAAGTCGGTCAATGATGAATTCGTTGCCCTCGTCCGGTCGCAGGTCTGCTCGGAGCGTGTTCGTGTAGAGGCAGATATCGCGCTCGACGATTGGGCCCGCCGCTCCGGGGACCAATTCGGCGAGCGTCAATCCAACAGTCTCCAGTTCTGCGTCGGTCGGCTGCGGGTGCCAGGCGTCTGCCCCCACGACCGGCCCATGGTCATGCTGTGCAGCCTTCACGCCTCGTCCCTCAAAATCGGGAAAGCCGTATACCACTCCTTTCTCCCCTTCGACAATGAACGCCGGAAACTCACCGTAACGCACCAATTCCGGTTTGGCCGGCTTGAACCAACCGACCGTTTGTCGGGTGATCTTTAAGTGTCGTGCAAGTCCCGGGACTAGCCCGGCAATCCACGGTCCAGCCGCGATGATGGCCCTCTCGGCCAAGATTACCTCTTGGGGCATTGAAATACGGATGCCGGCGGCCACCGGCCGTATTCGGGCCGGAGCCAGAATGATGCGGTGCTCGGCTCCTTCGCGAAATGCGCGGATCGCAGCTTCGGCCAATAGGATCCCGCCGCTTTCCTGGACGACCACATCCCAGTGTTCGGGAAGCCGGAAGGCGGGAAATGCGGCGTTTGCTTCCGCTCCCGTGGCTGGACCGGGGACGGCGTCCTTCAGCGCGGCAGCGCGGGAGTCGGCCACCATCTTCGATCCGGGAGGTCCTGCTTCGAGTACATGAGTCGGCATCAGGATTGTCCGTCCACTGGCGGCCTCCAGCATCCGCCATCCCTTGAAGGCAGCATCGCTTAGCTCCGTGTAGGCCGCGCTCTCGAAATTGAAGCGTCGGTACACTCGGCATGAGCCATGCGACGAGCCGCGAGCCTCGCCCAAGACAAGAGGGTCGAATCCGAGCACGTCGGTCCCACGACGCAGCAGCGAATGGAACGCAGAGCTTCCTATCAGCCCGAGGCCGACGACGGCGACTTCGCAAACACGCATTCCTCACCCCGTCTTCCGCTGTCCAACGCGCGCTATTAATCCGCCGCGCCACCGCACTTTTAAGCTCCGCCCTTTGTGGACACGCTGCAGCCGCAGCAGGAGCACAAGAATCATCCGCCGTGCCGCAGCCATCGATAAGGGAGCGCCGCGCCATCGACCAGAGTCGTTACCATAGTCGGAGAGTGAGCGGCGCTCGACCCGCCTGCGCCGAACGGCGAAATGCCGCCTCGCTCCCGCAATCGCGGGCGAGCACCGCCGCCATCGCAGTGCCATAGAGCGCCAACGGTGCTTCCGCGAAGAGCACGCCGCGAATAACTGCTCGAGCAGCAGAAAGGTCGCGAGCGCGTGGGGCTGTGAGAGGCGCTGCGGCGGAGAACGGTGCGAAGACCGGAAGCAGCAGGCGGCAGTCGCGCACTATCGCAGCACAGCATTCTCCGCATCGTCCCCTCGTCGCGGTGTGATGGTGTTCTGAGCAAAGCAAGCGACGTGCCGAACTGAAAGTCCTTCTGCAAGCACTACATTCTCTGTTGGACAGAGCGGCGCTTGTTGATGTTGGGTCAAAGCTGACAACATTCGTGAGGATCCAAACATCTCCTCATTTTGAGCACCACCGCAGCCAGAAAGGGCTGCCAGCGTTACCCGCGACCCTCTTCAGGCCAAGTTTTGAGTCGGATCGCCGTTTAGACATCGAACCGGTGGAGGAGGAATGGCACGGCTGTCTCGGTATACAGTTCGTTCTCCGCTTGAGAGCCGCTTGCAATTGAGACGCAGGCGCCCGAACATGTTAGGTAAGCGGTTGGAGAATGATCCGGATTTCAAAGCGAACGGCGCCCACCTCGAACAGACGAACGAGCAAATGCAAACGCATAACAGTATTGGGGAGCTGCAGCGACAAGGTTTCGAGCTTGGAAGGCATTAAGCCTGCTTGCGGCAAACGCGATAGCTATGTTCATTCGACAGGGGAAAACGAGTTCATCAAGATCAATACATTCGGGCGCTTCGAGACCATCGCCTACAAGTTGCCACTGGCCGCTGTCCGGCGCCTGGCATGGACGCTGCCCGAGCCGGCCAAGAGGCTTCGCTGAAGGAGCAACGCCAAACGGCTGCCAGGATCGAGGTCAATATACAAAAGTAACCATGTTGACCTGGATCGCGACCAAGCGGCATGTGGCCCATCACAGCGACGGTCGCTCGTTGGCCCTGGCGCCGACGACTCGGGCATATAGGAGAGGACGCGACTTTGCGGCCTGGCTGGGGCTCACCCCGCTGCAGCGCTCCACGGGCGGAAAGCAGAAGCTCGGCGAGACATCCCGCATGGGCGAACGAACTCTGCGCCGACTATTAATCATCGGTGCGAGCGCAGCCGTGCGCTGGGCAATGCGTAAAGGCTCGACCGCAAATCCTTGGCTTGCGCGCTTGCTTGCCCGCAAGCCGTCCATGCTCGTGATCGAGTGCCTGAATGTGGCTTTTCTCATCGATGCTGAGGACAAGGGCTCGGTTTGGGATAGGTAAAGGCCGATGATATTGCCCACCTTGACGACGAACAGCGGATCGCTCGACAGCTTGAATGTCTGGCTACGGTGCGGCAAGCCGAACGCCGCCCACATGCGGCGGATCGTGGTGTGGAAAAAGCCAGTTTCCGCCGCCATCGAGCGGATCGACTGGGCGTCGCGTCGGCTGGCGTCAGCCGCAACGTTCGTTCGATCACCGCGGCAACCTGATCGGCGTTGATGGTGCGGGGTCAGCCATGGCGCGCCTCTTCAAGCAGACCATCACAGCGATCCTTCAAAACGCGATGGCGCCATTTGGCAACGGTGTGTTCATGGAGGCCGAGTTTGGCAGCCACGGACTTGCTAAGGCAAGCCGTCCGCACACCACAGGATCGCGCGGTACCGCTCAGATAGCGAGCGGGCAACGTGGTGACGACGAACGTGCCTCTCCAAGTACGTCCGCTCCTGCTGACTTAGCACCAACGGCGCGATCGGCCGGCCTCTCACACCTGCATTTGCGACAAGCGCTCTGCTTCAGAGGTCCCAGCGCCGATTTATGTGGCGAACTTGCGTTCCAGATGACTACCTTGAGAGAGGAGCAACGCGCGTCAAGGATTGTCTCTAGCGCTCCGTGTGATCGAACGCTTCCGTTCCGGCGAAGATCAATATGTCGTGGCGACCGCGCCACCCCAGCGGTAATTCAGGCGGACCAGACCGATATCGACGTCCTGACTGATACGGGCAGTCCCCGCGAAAGCGGCCGCCGGACCACCCACGAGTCCAGGTGAAAAAAGAAGTCCACGTCCCGATGACCCATGAACAGGTGGTCGTACTCAACGCCGATGGACCAGTTCGGAGCGAAGCCAAATTCAAGGCCCGCCCCTACCGTGCCGCCCCAACAAGTTTCGCTGCCGTTGTCGATAGTCAGCCCAGTCGCAAAATCGAAGACCCGGTATTTGTCGCGGACAACCGCAGCGCCACCCTTCACATAGAGCAGCATGTTATTCCAGGCATAGCCGACTTGGCCCGTGAACAGGCCGAATGCATCAAGCTTGGATTCATCCTGGACGCCTGCAAAAGCGAGGTTGGCGTTGGAGCCCTTGAAATCGGCCCAGTCGCCCTACGCCTCCAGGCCAAACTGCGAGTTGGCTATTTGCCAGCGATAGTCGATTTGACCGCCGACCGTGCCTCCCGTCGCATTATGGCAACCCTATGCCGACGGGCGGAGCGACAATCGCGCCTCCGGCGTTGACCACGTCCCAGCATTGATGCGCGGAGCCGCCGCCGCCATTTATGCCGACGTAGAAGCCGCTCCAATCATAGATTGGAATGACCGCTGGGAGCGCTTTGACGTAGGGCCCCGCGGCCAGATCAGCGGCAGAGGAAGGGGCAACCAGCGCGATCAGGGCTACCGTGCCCAGCAGGACCTTTTTCATTCTCTAAACCCAGCTTCGTATCGACCGTCCCTGACGGGTATAGGACGAAGATTGCCATGTGCCCGTCCTCTCCATCAATTCCCAAGGTTGGTAGTTGACTGACGCCCATGCAGCCGACGACTCATGCGTCTCATCTCGTTGTCATCCGGGAAGCGCAGGATATGCATGTCCTTGTTCTGGTCACCCAAAAAGGCGGAAGCGGCAAAAGCACGCTGGCGGTTGGCATTGCGGTCGCGGCGATGGGGAACGGGGAGCGCGTCGCAATTGTCGAGGCGGATCCACAAGGCACGATTTCAAAATGGAAAGAGCGGCGTTGCCATCCCTATCCGCGGGTCGTTCGGATCTCCGATCCCGCCGAACTAGAAGTGGCTCTCGTCAGCCTTGAAGCTGAGGGAATCTGGCTTACGGTCATCGATACCGCCGCCACGAACAATGCAATGGCCGTGCTCGCCATCGCGAGGGGCGATCTTTGCCTGATCCCAGTGCGTCCGAGTCTGGCCGACATCGAAGCTGCGATACCGACACTGATTGCTATTCGTAGGCTCAACCGCCGATTCGCTTTCGTCCTCAATCAGACGCCACCGCGGGGCTGCCGCTTGAGTGAAGCTGCAACGTCCCTCAATTCGCTCGGAGTGCTTGCGCATCCCTATGTCGGACAGCGCAATGTCCACCAGGACGCGCTTGGGGCCGGATTAGGCGTAACCGAGTTTGCACAAGAGGGAAGAGCCTCGGAGGAAGTTCGTGAGCTTTGGCGCTGGGTCTTGAAAACGCTTGTCGAGGGGTCGTTAGATCATGAGCCACACGAAAAAAAGGCGTCGTGCTAGCCATACGCGCTGTGCGCGACGCTCGCTGGTGGAGCTTACCGCGGCGGCGAGCCGAGCCGTTGACGATGGCCTGTTTGTGTTGTCCAGCGGGATTGCCGCTTCCAATCCGCGATCGGAGCACACAGGAGAGAAGACGCCTGATCAAGCAATGCTTGCGAGGCAAGCGACGGCTCCGGGTGCCGTTGCGGTGCTTGAATCTCGGAATGCGGCGGCGCCGCGCAAGGACGAACTTCTAGATTCCGACGCTACGACTGAGATGATGGTGAAGATTGCCAATCTCGTAGAGACACGGGTGGGGAGGGAAGCGGCACCGAAAGACATCGGCCGCTCCGGTCTTGAAGGCGACTTTTTGACCGCTCTCAAAGAAGCCGCAACAGAGTTCCCCGCGGATGCGGCCGAGTTGATCGTGCAGAAGGAACCTGCCGACGGCGCGGGGCAGCCGCAACTGCGATACATGCGGCGGCTCACTGACGAGGCGGTCAGATTGCTGGACGATCTTCAGAGCGGCAAGCTGGAGAATCAGGCGAACTTCATCCTGAGCGAATGCTTCAGAGAAGCCGCTAGCGCGTTCTCTATGATCAATCAGCAGCTCAAGCGCGACGGCTATGCTGCGAGCATTGATCCATCAATCTTCATTTGGCTTGCCAATCTCATCGAACCGGAGACGCGCGACACCGGGACCATGCGGCTTGAGATCGTACCCAACCACCGAGCTCGTCCGAGCACGTATGCGCGCCAGGTCGGTCAATTCATCTGGCACCTTGTCGAGAGGCAAGGCTGCGGGCGACAGGCCGCATATCGGGCTGCGCTCACGAAGTTCAGCATAAGCGCGAGTTTCGCCGAGACGGCCTATGCCTTTTGGGAGCCGATCTTCAAGCGGGCGGGACCGCACGTGAAGATGCTGACCCGCATTTCAGATCCAGAAATGTAAAGCAAAGCAGCGTGGGCATTTGGCGTCCGATTTAACTGAGGCCCCTGAGAGGACTGCCCGGCAACTTCGTCCGAGCTCTGGACGAAGAAGACGCTGACCTTGGGGCCGCTCCTGCATGGCCCATAATTGCGCTGATAAGGGCCCGGAGCGAAGCCGGCTGATCGTGCTGGGCGCCGTGACAATTGCGCTTGTGAAATCGAAGCCAGTACCGCATCTTGATTGTGCTCGTACTGCTCCAAGATTGCATCCCATAGGACTTTCCACTCCTTCGAGCCCCATTCGTAAGAACGTTGAAATAGAGGCGCCAACATCTGTTCGATGCCTTTGAAGAGTTCAATTATTGGACGGGACGAGCTTCCATCGAAAGTCTCTATTGGCGAAGGTTGCGCAGCGGACGTGCTTCTATTAACAAGAGAATCTAATTCATGCATGTTGTCGGTCTCAGATCAAGATCGGTCGAATGTTGTGCAATCAAGTTCGCTGCCTGCCACTGATTATTTCCTCCAGAGAGAGTCATCGCCCAGACGATCCGGGCCAGACTTGTTGGCAACGGCGATGGCGACGACGACCATGTCCGACGCCGTTCAAGCAGGACTTTGATCCAGCCGCCTCCAACCCGGGAGCGTGCCTTTGGGCACCGAACGACGTTACGTGCTCCGATGACAAGCAAGTGCCTGAGATAGGAATCGCCCTGTTCGTAATCCGGCCGAGCCGATCCTTCCCGCCGGTGAAATTCTGCTTAGGCGTCAGGCCAAGCCAGGCCGCGAACTCGCGCCCGGAGCGGAACATTGTCGCATCCGGCACGGTCGCGGCGAGAGCCGTGGCCGTTATGTGACCGATCCCTGGAATCGAGGACAGCAACTTCGTCATCGGATTTATTCGCTGGATCTGAGCTAGCTCGCGCTCGATGGCCTCGACCTGCCGGTCCAATTCCTTCAGTTGGTTCACAAGGACGGCTAGTGCAATTCGGGCGTGGGCCGGTAGCATCAGTTCCTCGTCATCCAACAAGCCCACCAGACCGTCCGCCCGTTGCCGGCCTTGCCCGGCAATGATTCCGAACTCAGCAAAATGAGCCCGAGTGGCGCAGGCTGTCGTGGCCCGTTGGCGGACCAACAAAGCCTCTTGCACGATGAAGCATCAAGAAGCCATGGTTCTCGACGCTCTTGATTGGAACGAACCGCATATTGGGACGGGTGACCCCTTCGCAGATTGCAGCCGCGTCAACGGCGTCATGCTTGGCTCCTCTTCGTAGGTAGGGTTTAACATAGGCTGGCGGGATCAATCTCACATCGTGTCCAACTGGCGAATCTCCCGCGCCCGGTTGTGAGCAGTCGCGCAGGCCTCAATGCCGACTAGGCAAGGTACGAGCGAGGAGAAGAACGACACGATCTCGCCTGGCCGGAGGCGTTGGCGACAGGCCACTTGGCCTTGGCCATCAACGGCATGGATGTGAAATACGTGCTCCGAAACGTCCAACCCAATTGTCGCGACTTCCATTGGTGAACTGCTGGCTGTTAGCGGGTTCGTCCATCGCCAGCATATCGCCGGCGCCGAGGGAGCGGGGCCGTCTTCCCCATCAATGGCCGGATGCGCGATGAGCTGCTCAACGAGACCCTGTTCTTCGATCTTGGCGGCGCCCGCGCCAAGATCGCCAACTGGGTCGACGATGACAATCTCCGGCAGCCTCACTCGTCGCTGTAGTATGTCATCCCCCGCGGCCTATGCAGCCCACCTCACCGCAACGGACGATCGGCTACGCAACCCCGACCAGCTTCGCCGATCGTTCGTTGCTCCAACCGCGCCACTTGGCGTCCAAGATCCCGACACTCTAATGCCGCTGGATGAAAGTTCAGTGGCAGGTCCATTCGTGAATCCATGATCGCTCCTCCAGATTGGTTAGAAGCCGACATTGTGGTTCGATAGATGCACAACTTAAATTCCGATTCGAGTTTTGCAGTGTGTCAGGGTTGCAGTCGCGCGTAAGCGCGCAATCAATCTGCAACGAGCAGGCCTACGTGCGAGTGAATTTGCGTGATGCGAAGCACTGAAGCTTCCTGCCTGTGCGCTTGCGACGCGAGACGCGACGCCGACCCTCGAGGCAACGCCCTGAACTGCGACGTTTGTTTGTAGAAAGCACAACGCCGCCCGCTCAAAATGCATGCGGGCGGCGTTGGCTCTAGCCCCAGGAAGGAAATGCAAAATCCTAGCTTGCATAGAATATGGAGGAGGGCGCACGCCGTCGCTATCCGTAAGACTCCGGTATCCTCCAATGAATAGGGGAACTGTGCGGCGCGGGGTCTCGGATCAAGAAACTCAGTTGCTCGCCCAAAGCCAACTTTCAAGCTCAGCAATTTGGATCGAGAATGATCGGGGAATTTGGCCTCCTGAGTATGTTGCTGCGGTGGCTACAAATGACGCGGGCGCTGCCTTGGAGAAACCGCCCAAGCGCAAGTCTGGGCTGAGCAGATTTGGCCATCTCATGGGGTCGCGAGTGTGAATGTTTGAGAAGCCAAGCCCGCACGTTTCTCAGCAACTCGCGTACCAAACGGGCACGACGAAAAGAGAGAGGGAAGAACAGGACGCGCGCGGTTGACTAGTCGCGCCCTCGGAAAAGCGTGCGAGCGGCTGCTGACGACCGCCCGCACGAGTTGCGGTATGAAGAGAAGAAGCAAGAAGCCGTACTTTTAAAGCAGCAGACGAGCCAGAGCCGCGCTGGCGCTGGGATTGTCAGAACTTTTGTGTCAGGGGTTTCTGTGAAGGGTGAATTTGTCTCCCGGCATCAAGAACAAGGCATCAGCGGCATGGTGGATGAGTTTGCTTGGCCGCACCGAGCGTTCAAGTCCCGAAGCCGCGGAGCGGCGCGCCGCAGGCGAGGAACTTGACGGCGAAGGGGCGTGCCGAGCCATCATGACCGTTGCCGTGATGCCGTTCGTCATCGCGTCGTTCCCGGAAAGCGCTCGCCGAACCGGATGGCAAACTGGCCCATCGCGGAGGTCCATTCGACCGGGCGTCGCCAGCGCAGGCCGGCATTCTTGATTGCGAGATAGAGCAGCTTCGACGCCGCGTCATCGTTTGGAAAGCTGCCGCGCGTTTTGATGATCTTGCGCAACGAGCGATGCAGCGCCTCCACAGCGTTGGTGGTGTAGATCATCTTGCGGGTGCCCGGTGCGAAGGCGAAGAATGGCACGACGTAATCCCAGGCGCTCCGCTAGGCCGCTCCGATCGCTGGATAGCGCTTGCCCCACTCGGCCTCGAACTCCTCGAGGCGGACAAGCGCAATATCGGCGTGCTCGGCCCGGTAGATCGCCTTGATCGCGGGCAGGATCGCCTTGCGGTCCTTCCGGGACACGAAGGCCATTTTGCCACTCCCGCACCTCATCGAGGACGGCATCGGTGACCCGGCTGATGAGATCGGGTGAGACCTCGGCCAGGTGGCCCTGGATCTCGCGCACCGTCATGCCGCGGGCATACAGGCCCAGAATCTTGTCGTCGAAGCCATCGAACCGCGTCCTGGCCCTTGGCGACGAGCTGCGGTTCGAAACTGCCGGCGCGGTCGCGCGGTATGGCAATCTCGATCTCGCCGTCCTCGGTCAGGATCGTCTTGCTGCTGGTGCCATTGCGGCTGTTGCCCGTCCCTCGACCGCCCGGATCGCCCTTCTCATAGCCGAGATGTTCGCTCAACTCGGCGGCGAGCGCGCGCTCGATCAACGCCTTCTTCAGCTGCTTGAACAGCCCGTTGTCTCCGGTCAGGTCCTCGGGCTTCTCATAGTTAGCAAGCAGTTGATCAAGCAGTTCAGGTGTTATCGTCGTCATGTGAGTCTCCTCGGTAGGGTAAACTCACAGAAACCTGCTTACACATTCCTTATGACACCCTCCTTCGCTGCCGCCGGCTGCGTCGCATCCTGGTGGGCACATTTCAGCTTGAGGACATCAGCAGGCGTGGCCTGAACCTGTTCAGGCTTCCGCGGCGCGAGGCGTGGTCAAGTCTGCCGGTGTAACCTGATCTTCTTGCCGACCTTCTGCGCTGGGTGGATCCGACGACCTGCCAAATAGTCAAGCCCCTTCATCGACGACAATTGCCGCAAACGATCAACTACCAATACTCGCAATTGACTGCTGATGGAGGTATGACCACCATCATCGGCCGATGAGCACGAAAAGGATATGGCTACAACACACTTGGTATGTTTCCTTCAACCAGTCGAAGGGGCCAAATCGATACCCCATTCGAGAAACCAGAACCTTTCCAAGCGAGGCTGACGCGAAGAGATTCGCAGACGAACTGCTGAACAGTCCATCCGCGAATTCGACTACCATGCTGGCTGGCACGATAAACCCACATTATCCAAGGCGCGTAATTGGATCGAGCGACATAATACTTTGGATACGTGGCCGCAACTGACATAATTGACAACCGCGCACGAAAACGGTGTGTTCGCGTCATTCAGTCGATAGCAATCAGAAAATTGTCTCGGGCGCTTCAGATTTCTGTGGGACGCCGATCGTGAGACTACCATCCACGACCATCTCTGAACCGGTAATGCAATGTAAGACGACTCGTCGCTAAGTCGGAACACCACTGCCTCAACGGCGTCTGCTCGGCCGTTAACGACGGGACGAACAATTTCCGATGCCTCCAATCTTTGGCGCCTCGAATACTTCGTACCGCGCCGGAACCGAGCACGGCGGAAGCGCGCGGATAGGCTTCGACTAGAGCTCGCCGACCCGGCACCCCCAAGGAATTAAGCGCGGATCTGATCAGCAGCATCCCCGCGATCGTCGCATTTACCGGAGAAGCGCGCCACGCTCGATATCCTCATAAAGCCGCCCACTGCAGCTTTGCACAGGTCATGATCGGGTCTTGAGTTGATTTCTGGCTCTCGGCAGCCCAACGCCTCGCCCTAGGCATTTTGCCCGTGTCGAAGCTTCTTTTCTAGGTACAACTGGAGGCAGCACAACGGTTCATCGTTCGTCAGGGCACCAAAGGTTGGATGGTTTACGATCGAGAACGCAAGGGGCCGGCTCTTTTAAGAAACGGGGACTGGGCCCGAGAAACTGTCGAGGGAAGAGGCCGAACGAATAAAGGGTCAGTTTGCGAACCAGGTCTCCTGACCGGCCGCTACCATCACTGAACGCCTCTGCCCTCAATTCAGAGCTCACCTCAAAATTGTCCTCCATTCTAAGTCGCTTCTTGCGCAAGCTGGTCGGTTCTACATCGCTTCCAGGATGTCACGGGCACCGAACAACTCGCATACGCAGACATCCACTCCCGTAATATCGGACGATGCTGTGGGCCTACGTGCCGATCCGCACAAAGCTCTGCGCGGGGAGAGTTCGGGGGGATGTCCCGGGTTCTGTTGAATTTCTGAAGAGGTCGGCGTTGCCCACCTTGAGCGTAAGCGCGATTTTCTTCGCACGCCGGCGGTTTTGATGGATTGCCCTGGTATCGGGCGATACCGAGCCGTTCAGGCAGTGGCGGCTTTGTGGAAGTTGAAGGGCAGCAGGTCTGTAATATCGGCGTCGCCGGCGCGCTGAGGCAATTCGGTGAGGACGTGGCGCAACCACGCTAACGGCTCGACACGTGAGGCGCGGCAGGTCAGCATCAGGCTATAGACGACGGCACTGGCCTTGGCTCCGTCCACGGTATCGCTGAACAACCAACTCTTCCTGCCAGTTGCAAAAACCCTGATGTCGCGCTCCAGAAGATTGTTGTCAATCGGCATGCTGCCGTCCCCGGTGTAGCGCGTCAGATATTCCCATTGGTTTCGGGTGTAGGATACGGCGTCGCCGAGCTTGCTGTCAGGCAAGACCTTCGGGGCCATGTCATCGAGCCATACTTTGAGAGCATTGAGGATGGGGACACTATGTTGCTGGCGGAAGCGGCGAATGCAGTAGGCCTGTGTTTCACCCTTCTCCGGTATTCCGTCCCACGCCCGCCTTTCAACCCGGTAGAGCTGTTCAAAGAACCGCAGCGCTTGCTCGGGCGGACCGCCGCCCTTCTTCCTGGCTTTGAGGGCATCGACAAAGCGCCGCCGGGAGTGGGCCATGCATCCAATGTGGGTGGCCCCTTCCAGCGTGCGCCATGCGGTATAGCCGTCACTCATTACAATGCCACGGTAATCGCCGAGGAAGGCTTGCGGGTGGATTTGGCCGCGGCCCGGCTGATAATCCAGAAGAACGATCGGCTCGTGGCTGCCCTTGCCGCTGCGATAAGCCCACATGTACGATGTGCTGGTGGCCCGTTTGTCCTTCTCCTTGAGGACCTGAACCGTTGTCTCGTCGCCATGGATGAGAGGTTGTGATCTGAGCCGCAGCTTCAGGGCGTCGTAGATGCGATGCAGATGCTTCTCGCTCGAGCCAATCACCCAGTGGCCCAAAGCGCCGCGGCTGACAGGAACACCTGCACGTTCGAAGGCCTGCGCCAGGCGGTAGAGCGGCGTGCCATCGACATATTTGTGAACCAGCGCGAACGCCAGCGTCGAGGGCGTGGCAACGCTGCCCGGCAATGGTTGCGGCGGCATCGGCGCGGTCACGACAGGGGCGTGGATCCCGGTGCGATCGCAATGGCGGCACGCATATTTGAAGCGCACATTCTGTAAAACCTTCGCCTTCACCTCGATATGAAGTTGCTCGGTGACAGCCTCGCCCATGCGATGCATCTGGCCACGGCAGCAAGGACACGCCTTCTGATCGTCGGACAGGTCATACTCGACGCGCTCACGAGGTAGGTTCCCCGGCAGCGGCTTGCGGCCGCGCTTCTTTCCCATTGTGTTTTCGACGGGTGGCAAGCCCGTGTCCGGAAGTTCGGCGATATTGTTCGTTTCACTGCCGGCGTCCTCCTCATCGGAGGCCTGCTCGGCTTCATTGAAGAGACGATCAACATGCTTTTCGCTGCGCGGCGCAAAACGATGCAGGCGTGCCAGCGCCAGTTCTTCCTCGAGCTTGGCGACGCGGTCGGCGAGTTGATGGTTCTCCGCCTGCAGCGCAGCAATGCGTGCCAACAGCACTTCAACACTCGGATCGCCGGTTCGATTCATCGAATTCTTGAATCTGAACCGTACCGACGCGTCAACCGCTCAACTCGAGAGCTCAGCCGGCAACCTGATATTGCCGCACCGGATGGCGGACCATCGCATCGATATCGATGCCGTCAAGGATCCAGTGCAATTGCTCCGTCGTCAGCGTGACGATCGCCTCCTGGCGGCGCGGCCATCGGAACCTGTCTTCGGTCAGCCGCTTCAGGACCAGTACAAAGCCGGACCGATCGAAGAACAGAAGCTTCATCCGGTCGCAACGGCGATTGCAGAACGCAAAAACCGCCGGAGTGAATGGATCGAGCGCCATCGTCTCCTGGACCAGGACCGCAAGGCTGTTGATGCCAGCCCGGAAGTCGATCGGCTCACGGTGCAGATAGACCTGCAGGTCATCGCCCAGTCTAAACATCGCCCAGCGCTCCGATGATCGCCGTCAATGCATCCACATCGCCGCATTCCAGCGCGAGCTTCACGCCATTCGGCAGCGACACGCTCACTTTGGCCGGAGAACAAAAAGCTGGAGTCCCTTTGGGTTCCGAACCACGCACTTCATCGTAAGCCGGCAAATCAACCGTCGCCACGCTGTCTTTTCGCGACAGGTCCCGCTCGGACTTCCCCTCAAGCTGAACCGGGATGAACGCCGGGCGTGAGGACGGCGGCAGCGACCTGGTCGCGCTGTGCTTCTTGATCCACTTCCGAAGGAGGTTCGCGTTGACCCCATGTTCGAGTGCAAGCCTCGATACCGAAACCCCAGGCTCAAGGCAGGCCGCGACAAGACGCTCTTTCGATGCCGCCTCGTAGCGCCGGCGACCGTTCCGGCCGACAAGCCTGACCCGCAGTTTCTGATCATCGTCGCTCATCACAAGGTGTCCACCTATTTTGGTGGACACCTCATGCATCAGGACTCTCAAAAGCAAAAGGTGCGGAGAAATTCGCGCTTACCCTTGAGCCGGTAGGCTCGGGGTGCTGATTCCATAAAGGAGAGCAACGCCATGACGAGAGATATCAAACCGGCTGGTTCGTCGGCGACCGGGGCGGTGGACGAAGCGTTTGCAGAAGTGCGGGCGAGCTTCGATCGGTTCTGCCTTGCGGCAGGGATGGAGGCGCTCGGCACGACGATGGAGGCGGATGTTGTGGCGGCCTGCGGGCCGCGCCACGGTCGCGACGCGGCGCGGCGGGCGCACCGTTGGGGTCGAACGCGGGGACGGATTGGTTTCCACGGCGGCAAGATCGAGGTCGAGCGTCCGCGGGTCCGGGGCGTGGATGGCGGCGAGGTCACGATCCCGAACTGGGAAACGGCGGCGCAGGAGGGTCTGGCTGGGTCGCTAGGCGATGAACCTGATGCTGATCAATGTGTCGACGCTCCGGTTCGGCCGTGCTGCCCGAGGGTGACGTGCCGGCACCGCCCGGATCGGGGTTTCGAAGTCGGCGGCCTCGCGGAGGTTCGTAGCGCTGTCGGCGGCGCAGCTGGCTGACTTCATGGCCGCCGATCTGTCCACGCTCGACCTTCTGGTGGTCCAAATCGACGGGCTGCATCTCGGCGACGATCTCGTGCTGGTCGCCGCGATCGGAGTTGACGGCGAAGGCAACAAGCATCCGCTGGCGCTGGTGGAAGGGGCGATCGAGAATGCCGTAACGGTTCAGGCCCTGCTGGACAACCTGGTCTCGCGCGGGCTCGACCCGACGGTGCCAGGACTGTTCATCGCCGACCGCACGAAAGGCGTTGTCGAAGGCGATCCGCCGCACCCTCGATTCGGCCGCTGCGATCCAGCGCTACCAGATCCACAAGGCGCGCAACATCATGGAACGCCTGCCGAAAGAGCATCATGCGGCCACCCGTCGGGTGCTGCGCCAGGCCTGGGAGCTCAATGACGCCGACAAGGCTGAAAAATTGATCCGCAATCTCGCGCGTCGACTCGACCAGCAATGGCCCGGTGTAGCGGCGAGCATCCTCGAAGGCCTCGACGAAATCCTGACTGTCGTCCGGCTGAAGCTGCCGAAGGAGCTTCGTCGATCGCTCGCCTGTACCAACATCGCCGAGAACATGATGGGCACCATTCGCGGCGTCACGCGCAACATCAAACGCTGGCGCGATGCCGGTATGGCCTTGCGATGGGTCGCGGCCGGCATGATCGAGGCCAACAAGGGCTTCCGACGATTGAAGGCGCATAAGCAATTGTCGGTTCTGCGTGCGGCCCTTACGAGGGCCGCGTAACATTCATTCCGGCAACGTCGGCCCGACGTAGTTCAACACCGATCGGGACATCCCCCCTCGACGCAGAGCCCTGTTTGGGCCGAATGACAGGCAGGATCTGCTTGACCAACAATTGTGCTGAGCGCGCATTGAGAGGCATCGCCTTGGGAAGGCGCAACTGGACCTTCGCCGGCAGCCAGCGTGGCGCCGACCGTGCCGCCATCATGCTGACGATCATCACGACCTGTCGCCTCAACAAAGTCGATCCCAAGGCCTGACTCGCCGACGTCCTCGCCCGTATCGCCGATCTTCCCGCATCGCATCTGCACGAACTGCTGCCCTGGGAATGGAAGCTCCTGCGCCGAGCCCGCCGGTCAGCAAGCCGCCTGACCTTCACGCAAACCATCATAGAGTTCGTCGTGCCCGCGCGCACGCTTCAATCAGGCGGTCTTCGTCGTATGCGTACGACATCAGCCCCTGAGTCGGTTCTGCAGCGCCTGCCGATTGGCAACGAGGCTGCTGAGGTTCAGCAGGTGTGGTGCTCGTCCTTGCTCCAATTGCCTAACCAGCGCCCGCGTGCCGTCCACCACGAAGACGCCGCAATCATAAGTGTTCAGCTGCTGGGTCATGCCGCGTGACTCCAGGCGGGCGCCCAGCCTTGCTGCGAGCTCTGCTGCGGGCGTGTTGTTGTATTCCCCCATGGAGTCGTAGCGATAGGCAACCGGCCTTTCGCGGTCGCGGCGATCAACAAACAGCAACGACCAATGGGTGCCGGGGAGATTCGTAGCACGGGCATTGTTCACTGGCAGGAACAGGAAGTCGGCTGTGTCGTCACCATTCTGATCATGGACGATGCGCTGGAATGCGCGTAGCATTTCGCTCTCGGTGCCCAAGCGCAGGCTAACAAGGGTTATGAGAGGATCCACGAACCGCGTCCGGGCGGCGAGATTCGGATTGTCCCCCCCCAACTCTTGCGCCAGGAGCTGGTAATCTCTCAGGACATGCTCGTCGCCCAGCCATTCCGTGTCCTCGAGCACCAGCCCGCGGCCGTGAGGCGAGGCTGTCGGACCTAAAGCCCCGATCTGAGCATCGTAGGAGGTGCTCGGAAACGCCGGCACAGAATTAACATCGTCGCGTGATTCAGACGGCGTGGCCGCAGTCAGATCAACCAATGGAGGACCGCCGTAGGTGCTTGAGCGAGCCCTGGCAGCCTGCGCTGGCTCAAAGTGAGCATCGTCGCGCAACTCGGACGGTGTCGGCGCATTCAGAGCAAGAAATGGCTCAAGACCAGCGTAGATGTCTGAGGGAGCCCTGGTAGAGTGCGCTGGCGCAAAGTGAGCGTCGTCGCGCAACTCGGACGGTGTCGGCGCATTCAGATCAAGAAATGGCTCAAGACCAGCGTAGATGTCTGAGGGAGCCCTGGTAGAGTGCGCTGGCGCAGAGTGAGCGTCGTCGCGCAACTCGGACGGTGTCGGCGCATTCAGAGCAAGAAATGGCTCAAGACCAGCGTAGATGTCTGAGGGAGCCCTGGTAGAGTGCGCTGGCGCAAAGTGAGCGTCGTCGCGCAACTCGGACGGTGTCGGCGCATTCAGAGCAAGAAATGGCTCAAGACCAGCGTAGGTGCTTGAACGAGCCCTGGCAGCCTGCGCTGGCTCAAGGTGAGCATCGTCGCGCAACTCGGACGGCGTCGGCGCATTCAGATCAACAGATGGCTCAAGCCTGCCCTTAGCATGTGACGGGGGCCTGGATGGTGATGCTGATTCTTGCAGCTGTTCACCCAACCAAGCCCAAGCTCCCGCGCTGGCTGGCGTTGAGGGAAGATCCTGCGCCGAGCCGGAATGCCGATCGCACTGCGCGGCCGGCGAGCTCGGCTGCTCAGGGCCTGGCAACCCCAGCCCTCGGTTCGCCTCGATGAGTTTTAAGTAGCTGCGAAGATGCGACAAATCGGGACCGTGTATTCTGCTTCCAGTCCGCTGGAACGCTAGCACATCGTTGTCCAGCGTTAACTGCTCCTTGCTAGAGCCGTTAAGTCGCCCAGTTATGCTCCCCCTGCCGTTTTCTTTAAGCCACGCACTCAGCGCACGAAGACGTGTAGCCCGCTTCTGCGCAGACTGCCTCTGCGCCGCAATCGTGGTTCTAAGATCGTTCAAGGCTTGGCCGAGCGCTCCCTCGATGAAGGTGGCGTCTTCGGGATGAGGAACCACGCGACGGGGGCGACCAAGGACTCGGGGTTCGGGGGCTTCGGCTTCTTCACTCCCACGCAAGAGCCGCCGGAGAACATTCAGATTCGATTTGATGCTGTTCTGACGGTCCCGCCCCAAGCTCCTGTACGCCGCAATTTCCTCATCCAGCGATGAACCGCCTCGCAGCCGAGAAGCTACGGGCCCCTATGACTTGCGTTGACCCAGCGAACAAATATCCCAAGCCCGGAAACACTGTTCTTGATGGCTCCTGGGGTGAGCTTGCGCCGCTCGGCGTCTACACGAAACTTCGCCAAGAGCTCCTCGTCTTCGCCCGGGAGCTGCTCGCCGATTAGTCCGTCCGACGACCGCAGGCTTTCGGGCGCAAACGTGTTCAGTGTGTTCCGAAAGGTAGCATCATCACGCAACTGGTACGATCTGGATGGAAGCTGAGCTGGGACAGGCAAGGATGACGCAGTTTCCGAGCTCGGCCACATGCTCCAATCAAAGTCGAGCGGCATCTGCGGTGACCAAGTTGAGGTGGACCCGGCGGGTTCCTGCGGTCCGGCTTGTTCTGCCCCCTGGAGCCGCTCAGGCGGGACCAAGACGGACCATGATGGGCCGCCTTCCACCATCACCGAAAGCTGATTCCTGACGGCGTCACGCGATGCGTCGTGCCGCCTAGCGGTGTCTCGGACATGCCTCGCTACTGAATGTGCCGCTGGGGCGTATTCGTGCGCACGCGACGGCATCGGCGCTTGCCTCTGCGATGGTGACGCCGCCAGTTGATGGGATGGGGTCTGCACCAGCTGCCGCTCAACGGCGACGCCCTGGGGGTTGCTTAGCGTCTTCTGCCTCTTCGCTGATCTCAACTCCCCTGTATCATGCTCATCGCTGATGAGAACCTGCTCGCCTGGCACGAGGGTGTTCCTGTGACGTTCATCCGACAGTTCGTGATCATGGTGGCGCCAGTTCAAGGGGCGAAGGGATTCTGCAGGATCCAATGCCAAGCTATGCCGCGGTGGAACCCCATGGTCGTCGCGGGAAAAGTTCAAGTCACGAAAAGACCCTCCTGCATCCGCTGCTTGTTGATGGTGCGCGATTGTCTCGAGAGGCGGCGAGGAGCTGGGTCCGTCCATCGTCTCCAAAAGCAGATCCTGCTGGTTCGCAGGCAGAGTCTCCGGCCAGCTGATAGCTCCATTCGAGCCGCTGTGCTGTGCAGTCGCGGCCCGGGTCCGCCTCGGCTCGGCGCGAACCGCGTCTTCGAGATCAGGAACGGGGCGAATATGAGGCCGGAGCTCGATCGCTCTAGCACCCGCCGGCGACCTCAGGAGATGAGCCAGTGCGGCCCCGGCTTTTCTGCGGCCACGGGGGTCCGCCTCCTTATACTGGCTGACATCATTATCCAGCGAGCCGTCGCCAAGTCGAGCAGCAATGCCGGGCTTATCGTTTTCACGGAGGTAATCACTGAAATCGATAAGAAGAGCTGCATAGGTCCTGACGGTGTTGGCGGTGCCTGACGCTGCATCTTCCTTGTACCTTTTGATGAGATCCGCATCTTGGGGATAGGGATTCAGCTCAACCCGGCTTGCAATCGGCGCGATGCCGCCCGGCGATTGGGCGGCTCGAAGATGATCCAGTGGCGTAGCGATGGCCTGCCCCTCCTGCTTGCCGAACTCCTGGGCATCCTTGTCCAGCGACTCTTCGGAAAGCCGGGCAGCAATGCCCGGCTTTCCGTTCTTTACGAGCCAATGCCCCAATCCGAGAAGACAACGTACATTGCGCCTGACGGTGCGCTCGGAGGCCCCAGCCTTGAAGAGTGCCGGCCCGAGCCCCTCAATAAGAGACGCATCTTCGGAATAAACAGGATCCATGCTGCTACCTGCGAAGGCCAAATTTACATGGCCGAGCGGCAGCGCCGACGCATTCAGCATCGCTCCACCGCATTCACCGTGCGTAGCCGGCGTATATGGTTGCCCGCTCGCCCGCATGATGGGCCGCGCCTCAGATCGCGATGCATCCGCTTGATGGGCGCGGACCTGCATGAGCACGGGAGAGGACGGGACAGCGACCTCGCTCAGCTGCCGGTGAAAGGCCGCCGCCTCTGCCGACGAGTCGGCCGGAGAGGCATCTTGCGCGTCCACGCTATCCGTTTGTTGACGCACGCGATTCATTAAGACGAAGTTCATCTGTACTCACTTTCGAAGATGAAGGGCCAGGAGCGCTGATCGTATGCGTCTGGACTTGAGCGCCGGCATTTGACGGTTCAGCCGCCAAGCGAAAGGAAGTCGTGGTCACGACGCTCCCGATCGAATTTCAATCGGACCCCGCTGTCGATCTGTTCGAGGAGTTCGTGCCGACTTCGAGCTCATCGAGGATTTCCTCTCGGTGATAACGGCCACTTGATCGTGTCACCACAGCGGCGCTCCGGCGCGAGACAAACCACCTGTAGCTACATCCCCAGGCGCGCCATCTGGGTCGACATGTGCTCCGTCTCGGGAAGGGGATACCACGGATGGCCACCAACTGCGGTGCTCATCAAGGACCTACAGAACGCCGGCGTGAGCTTCCCGCGGTGGATCACGACGTTCTCGCGCCCCGTCGCAGCTCGAGCGCTCTGCCAGTCCTGATTGTAGCCGCGTTGGTCATTGGACTTCACGTGGCAAGCGGCGAACTCGGCATCGCTCAGCGTTGCCAACTGCCAGGCATGTACCGGCCGCTTGGTATGGATGTGCACCCACATCGGGCTTGGCATCGCGCCATTGCGCAGGGCCTTGGGCTGCAGCTTGATCTCGAACAGTGTCCCCGGATCATCCTTCAAGGCGCGCGGTGGATTCACAGACGCCAGCTCCCCGGCCGCCCGCAACTGTTCAAGATACTTCTGGGACGGAAATGCGTAGGTCTTCATGCAATCGATCGTGATCGCCACCTTTCGCGCCTTCAAAGAGTTCGCCTGTCCCTGCACCTCGGACAACATCGCCTTGAGCCGGGTTATTTTGTCATGCACTTCCGGCACTTGCGCAGGCGTGAGTAGGACACGTCGGCGAGGCTCCTCCAGCGCGACTACACTGGCCTCAATCTCGGAGGCCTGCGTCTGCAGTCGCTTAACGACGAGATCCACGACGTGATCGGCGTCCTCGGGCTTCATCTGGCGCGCTTGCGAGACGGTGCTTTGCTGAGCGGGCAGATCGAACTGCAAAAGTTCGTCCAATCGCTCGATTAATTCGGTCAGTGCTTTCCTGGAGGGCGGAGCCTGCAATATCTCCAGGTGCCCAGTCGCCGACGATGACACCCTCGCGTCTGCCTCCTCCGCGCTCGCGAGTTTCTTTGTACCCAAATCCGAGAGTACGATCACCTTGCCTGTTGGGGCCGTGGCCGCGTCGGGCGTGGCGAGCTGCGGCTCGCGCAGCCCGGCCGCCGAACTTCGCTCGCCTGCGGCCGGGGCGCGCTTGCCTTTCCCCTTCCTCCGCGCCGCGCCCCCTTCAACCACTACGGCAGTCCGGGCCAGCGGCTCAATCATGGCGGGCGTCTTTGGCTGCACGACCAAAAGACGCGTGACGTCGTCCGCGGTGACCCATGCACCTTCCGCGATCTGGCCCAACAGTTCCAACGGAAGGTCGGCATCCGTTCCGGCGCCCCTTAGTCGGGCAACGATGCCGTGCACCCCTGAGGCAAATTCCGAAAGCCGTTCCATGACTCCTTCCAGAACGGTGCAGTGGTCTGCGTCGAGCGCCGCTCCCTCCAGAACGGCGTGGGAAGTCGAGTTGAATGCCGGAAAAAAATCCGCGATAAAGGTCCCAAGCAGTCGCACCCGCCCATCCTCACCCATGAGGGCGTCGTTCACGGCTGGGCCGAACGTGGCCGCCTTCGACTCGATCAAGAGTCGCGCGAGAGCGATGCGCGATTCCAGGTACATGCACTTCGTATACAGTGCCCAGCCGGTATGCTGGCGTAGCGCGGCCTCTTCTTCCTCCCGCATCTTGGACGTGGTGCTGGGCAAGTTGGCGGTGTCCGTATAAACGGACCGCATCCGCTCCGAGCGCAACACCTTCTTTCCCCACCAATCCAAGCAGGCTTCGTAATGCTTCGCCACGCTGGATACCGCCCGGCCCAGCTGGTCGGACGGAGCGCCGGCATCTCGCATCCGGCCGAGCACGGCTGCTGCTTTGCTCCTGTTCGCCTCCAGGTTGTTGACAATCCAGGTGGCCGCGATGTTGCATTCGTCTCCCGCAGCGATAGTTTCGGCGCGGACTTGACGAGCCTGACTGTCGGAAAGAAGCCTGCGCGCCATGTCCGAGGGGAGGCTCGCGTAATACTCCAGAACTTCCGAGCCCGCCTTGACGATTTGATCGATCAGCTCTTGCGTCTCCGACGGATTCCGGGCTTGTGTGGCTGCATTTCGAGAACTATCAAGGCCCTCAAGCAGGCTGCGCATTTTTTGCTTCGCTGCCTTGATTCCGTCGACACTCGAGGGCATCCGGACTGCCACACCGGACGCGGGTGGCTCACTCATGAGCGCGGCTCCTCCGGAGCGCATCCGCTCCAATTCCCTGTCGAAAGATTGCCCGCCTTCCCCAGGGGCGGGACTGGGCTCCGCGCTCGAACTGCTCGATCCCCATGCGCTGTCGGCTCCTGAAGGCCCAACAATGCCCGCCATCTTCCACCTCCAATCAGGTCCATAATGCGCAGTCTGTTTGGATAGACAGCTCGGCTGACGAGAAGCTGACCAAGAGCGTTTTCCCCGGATGCACAGGAAAACCCAGCTCACCATGGGTTGCAATTCTATGGCGTCTGGGGTGCTGCTGGAGGTAGCGGGGCATCGTCAACTTAATCGACCGGGAGCCGAAGGAGCGCTTCTCAAAGGTTTGAGATTAGTTAGCTTCGTTGATCGAGACCTGTAAGCTCAATAGCGTCAGCGCCGAGCACTGGCTCTCCGACGTCCTCGCGAAGGAGCTATCGCCAAATTTTGGTGACGGCGCGGCCGGTCAGGCGGCGGCGGTTATGGGCTGACGGTCAGTCGGTTTGGCGATGAGCTCGATCTCGTCGTTGAATGTCACACCGAGAACGAGTTTTGGCAACTGGTTGTGGCCATCGAGACGACGCCGGCTTTTCTGCGCGGCCTCAAGCAGTTTGAAGACCATCGCGGGCGCCGTTCTGTTGGACAGGCAGCCCTTCGATCGGATCGTGCGGTGGCGCACGGTAGCGAAGGTGCTTTCAATGGGATTGGTGGTCCGCAGGTGTTTCCAGTGTTCGGCCGGGAAGTCGTAGAACGCCAGTAGCGTGTCCCGATCCTTGCTCAGGCAGTCGGCCGCCTTCTCGTATTTGGGCGTATAGCTCTCGATGAAGGCGTCGAACGCCAGCTCGGCGGCGGCCTTGGTTTCGGCCATCCAGCTCTCCTGCAACGCGCGTTTGGCTTTAGGCTGCTGGCTCTTCGGCAACTTGGCGATCACGTTGGCGGTCTTGTGTACCCAGCAGCGCTGCTCGCGCGTTTTCGGCCAGACCTCGCCGGCGGCCTTCCAGAACCCGAGCGCGCCGTCGGCGATGGTGAGCCGCGGCGGCACGCCGAGCCCGCGCCGCTTCAGGTCGAGCAGCAGATCGCGCCAGTCCTGCGCGCTCTCGCGGGCGCCATCGGTGAGGCCGACCAGTTCCTTGCGGCCTTCCGGCGTCGCGCCGATCAGCACCAGGATGCACTGCTTTTCGTCTTCGAGGCGTGCTTGGAGATGGATGCCATCGGCCCAGATGTAGACGTAGCGCTTCGCCGACAGATCGCGCCTCTGCCACGCGGTGTGTTCGTCAAGCCAACCGTCCTTCAGACGGCCGATGCCGACAACCCGGCAGCATCCTTGCCGAGCAGCGCCGCCAGAGCCTCGGAGAAGTCGCCGGTGGAGATACCCTTCAGGTAAAGGATCGGCAGCAGCGTCTCGATCGATTTCGAGCGGCGCATGTAGGGCGGCAGGATCGACGGAGAGAACCGGATGCGGTCGGGATCGGTAGCCTCCGCCTCGCGATCGCGTACACGCGGCTGGCGGACGCCGACCGGACCGACACCATCCATCACCTCGCGTTCCGGCAGGTGACCGTGGCGCACGAGCTGGTGGCCGTCCGCAGTCTTCAAATCGGCATGCTTGCCGAGAAAGTCCGCGACCTCGGCCTCGACCGCCTGGGCCAACAGAGCACGCGCCCCATTGCGCAAGATTTCGGTGAGTTGATCGTCGACGTTTCCTGGCTGAATCAACTTGATGATGTTATCTTTGGACACGGCATATCGCTCCTTCGGTGGAGAAGTGGAGGCGTCAAGCACCCCCACGATATGCCGCCTTCCCGATTCCCGCCGTCACCAACTTTCAGCGATAGCTCCTCGCGAAGCTCGTCAACGCTCTCGGCGAGAAGCTTCGTAAGCGGAATTTGACGCAATTCCCGCCTTATCCCGTCCACTGTTTATGCTCTTGGTGATGCCGATCACTTCTGACTTCTCGCGTTGATAGCTGAACTCGGTTGTACCGTGCAGCACAAGAACCAAACCTTCAGCGGCGACGACACGATCACGCGTCGATTGGAAATGGCCGGTCAGAATGTCCGCTTCGCTGACCCGGTCATTGGAGAAGAAGCGGTAGGCTGCCTTGGTATTCGCCCAATCCTGGCAGACGAGCTGGATGCTTTGTCCCATGGCGCTTCCAATCTGCGTGAGCAGTTTGCGGAATCTGTCGCCGAGCCCGCGTCCCTAAACTCGCATCCACTACTCTCTCGATCAATCCAACATTCGCCTTTCCAGGACCGCAAACAGCCTTTTGCGGATTGATCCCTTAATGTCAGCCCCATAGAGCGCCCCCTCGCGAATCAAGTGCTCAGCAAGGAATCACAAGTGATACTTTCGATTCAAGATTTCGCGGATCAGCGCGAGTCGGCGAAATTATGGGTAATTGAAAGCTTCGTCGTATGCGTACGACATCAGCCCCTGAGTCGGTTCTGCAGCGCCTGCCGATTGGCAACGAGGCTGCTGAGGTTCAGCAGGTGTGGTGCTCGTCCTTGCTCCAATTGCCTAACCAGCGCCCGCGTGCCGTCCACCACGAAGACGCCGCAATCATAAGTGTTCAGCTGCTGGGTCATGCCGCGTGACTCCAGGCGGGCGCCCAGCCTTGCTGCGAGCTCTGCTGCGGGCGTGTTGTTGTATTCCCCCATGGAGTCGTAGCGATAGGCAACCGGCCTTTCGCGGTCGCGGCGATCAACAAACAGCAACGACCAATGGGTGCCGGGGAGATTCGTAGCACGGGCATTGTTCACTGGCAGGAACAGGAAGTCGGCTGTGTCGTCACCATTCTGATCATGGACGATGCGCTGGAATGCGCGTAGCATTTCGCTCTCGGTGCCCAAGCGCAGGCTAACAAGGGTTATGAGAGGATCCACGAACCGCGTCCGGGCGGCGAGATTCGGATTGTCCCCCCCCAACTCTTGCGCCAGGAGCTGGTAATCTCTCAGGACATGCTCGTCGCCCAGCCATTCCGTGTCCTCGAGCACCAGCCTGCGGCCGTGAGGCGAGGCTGTCGGACCTAAAGCCCCGATCTGAGCATCGTAGGAGGTGCTCGGAAACGCCGGCACAGAATTAACATCGTCGCGTGATTCAGACGGCGTGGCCGCAGTCAGATCAACCAATGGAGGACCGCCGTAGGTGCTTGAGCGAGCCCTGGCAGCCTGCGCTGGCGATGCTTCCAGCATCGGCCACATACTCCAATCAAAGTTGAGCGGCATCTGCGGCGACCAGGTTGAGGCGGACCAGGCAGGTTCCTGCTGTCCAGCTTGGACTATGTCCTGCGCCTGCTCCGGGGGAACCCCGGGCCACGGTGGGCCGTCTTCCACCATCAAACGCAGATCCTGATCATAACCTTCCGGGAGGACCAATGGCCGACTGACAGCTCGCTGCAGCGCCGTGGCATCTTGGTACCCACTCCCCTGCATCGTCGGCTGCGCCTGCCATGGCGATGCACCCAGTTGATGGGTGGGGGCCGACGTCAGCAGGCGACCGCCTGAAGCGACGATCTCGCTCAGTTGCCGCTCAATGGCAACGCCGTGCAGATTGTCTAGGGTCCTCGGCCTCTTCGCTGGCCTCAATTCAGCTGTGTCATGCTCATCGTTGATGAGGACCTCCTTGCTTGGCAGGAGGTTGCTCTTGGCAAGTGCACCGATCGGCTCGTCCGGGAACTGCTGGCGGTCGGAGCCCCAATTCAAGGGACGAATGGACTCTCCGGGATCCGATGACTGGTCATGGCGCGCGGCTGGCTCAAGAAGAGATGACGACGGGCCGGGTTCGTCCATCAGCTCCCAAAGCAAATCCTGATCGTAGCCTTCTACAGGAAGCAGCTCCTTTGGCCAACTGCCCGCGTCCTGCGACGCGCTGTGCTGCGCAGCGGCGCCGCCGGCGGGCATCGGCTCCATCAGTACCGCGTTTTCGGGATCAGGACCGGGGGAAATATGGCGCTCGAGCTCCATCGCTTTAGCGCCGGCCTGCGATTTTCGGAGATCAGCCAGTGCGGCACCGATATTCCGATTACCCCCGGCGTCCTTCCTATAGCTCTCGACATCTCCATCCAACGCCTTGCCGGAAAGCCGAGCAGCAATGCCCTTCTTGTTATTTTCACGCAGGTAGTCACTGAAACTGTTAAGAACAACTGCATAGGTACGTACGGTACCTGTCGCAGCTTTGTTTTTGTACTCTTTGATGAGAGCCACGTCCTGGGGATAAGGATTCAGCTTAGCGCGGCCTGCGATCGGCACGATCCCGCCCGTCGACTGCGAGGTCCGGAGATGGTCTATTGCCAGAAGGAGTCGTCTCCTGTTAAGACCCTTTTTGATGGCCTCGCGCGCATCATTGGTTAGCGACTGGTCGTCGAGCCGAGCAGCGATCGGATCTTTGTTATTTGCGAAGAGCCAGCGGCCAAGGCTGAGAAGAGAACCTGCATAATCCCTGGCGGTGTGGTTGGCGGCGTTGCCGTTGCGGAGGGCCTCCTCAAGCCCCGAAATAAGGCGAGCATCCTCGGAATAAAGAGGCTGCTTGCTGTGCCCTTTCAAAACCCCAGCTGACTGAGCCGGCTGCAGCGCCGAGGCGGCCGGCATTGCTCCACCACCTCCACCTGAATTGGCGATCTCGCTCAGCTGCCGCTCAATGGCAAGGCCGTGCAAATTGTCTAGGGTCCTCGGCCTTTTCGCGGGCCTCAACTCAGCTGTGTCATGCTCATCGTTGATGACGACCTCCTCGCTTGGCAGGAGGTTGCTCCTGGCAAGTGCACCGATCGACTCGTCCGGGAACTGCTGGCGGTCGTAGTCCCAGTTCAAGGGACGAAGCAACTCCTTTGGCCAACTGCCCGCGTCCTGCGACGCATGCTGCGCAGCGGCGCCGCCGGGCATCGGCTCCAACTGTACCGCGTTTTCGGGATCAGGACCGGGGAGAATATGGCGCTCGAGCTCCATCGCTTTAGCGCCGGCCTGCGATTTTCGGAGATCAGCCAGCGCGGCACCGATATTCTTACCCCCGGCGTCTTTCCTATAGCTCACGACATCTCCATCCAGGAACTTGCCGGAAAGCCGAGCAGCAATGCTCGGCTTGTTGTTTTCACGCAGATAGTCACTGAAACTGCGAAGAACAGCTGCATACCCCCTGCCGGTCCCTGTCGCTGCTTCGTTTTTGTACTCTTTGATCAGAGCCACGTCCTGGGGATGAGGATTTAGCTCAGCGCGGCCTGTGATCGGCACGACTCCGCCCGTCGACTGGAAGGTCCGGAGATGGTCTATTGCCGGACGGAGTCTCCTGTGATGACCCTTTTCGATGGCCTCGCGCGCATCATCGGTTAGCGACTGGTCGTCGAGCCGAGCAGCGATCGGATCTTTGTTATTTGCGAAGAGCCAGCGGCCAAGGCTGAGAAGAGAACCTGCATAATCCCTGGCGGTGTGGTTGGCGGCGTTGCCATTGCGGAGGGCCTCCTCAAGCCCCGAAATAAGACGAGCGTCCTCGGAATAAAGAGGCTGCTTGCTCCGCCCTATCAAAACCCCAGCTGACTGAGCAGGCTGCAGCGCCGAGACGGCCGGCATTGCTCCACCACGCTCGCTCAGTTGCCGCTCAATGGCAACGCCGTGCAGATTGTCTAGGGTCCTCGGCCTCTTCGCTGGCCTCAATTCAGCTGTGTCATGCTCATCGTTGATGAGGACCTCCTTGCTTGGCAGGAGGTTGCTCTTGGCAAGTGCACCGATCGGCTCGTCCGGGAACTGCTGGCGGTCGGAGCCCCAATTCAAGGGACGAATGGACTCTCCGGGATCCGATGACTGGTCATGGCGCGCGGCTGGCTCAAGAAGAGATGACGACGGGCCGGGTTCGTCCATCAGCTCCCAAAGCAAATCCTGATCGTAGCCTTCTACAGGAAGCAGCTCCTTTGGCCAACTGCCCGCGTCCTGCGACGCGCTGTGCTGCGCAGCGGCGCCGCCGACGGGCATCGGCTCCATCAGTGCCGCGTCTTCGGGATCAGGAACGGGGGAAATATGGCGCTCGCGCTCCATCGCTTTAGCGCCAGCCTGCGATTTTCGGAGATCAGCCAGTGCGGCACCGATATTCCGATTACCCCCGGCGTCTTTCCTATAGCTCTCGACATCTCCATCCAACGCCTTGCCGGAAAGCCGAGCAGCAATGCCCTTCTTGTTGTTTTCACGCAGGTAGTCACTGAAACTGCGAAGAACAGTTGCATACCCTCTGCCGGTCCCTGTCGCTGCTTCGTTTTTGTACTCTTTGATGAGAGCTACGTCCTGAGGGTGAGGATTTAGCTCAGCCCGGCCTGTGATCGGCACGACGCCCGTCGACTGGAAGGTCCGGAGATGGTCTATTGCCAGAAGGAGTCGTCTCCTGTTAGGATCCTTTTTGATGGCCTCGCGCGCATCATTGGTTAGCGACTGGTCGTCGAGCCGAGCAGCGATCGGATCTTTGTTATTTGCGAAGAGCCAGCGGCCAAGGCTGAGAAGAGAACCTGCATAATCCCTGGCGGTGTGGTTGGCGGCGTTGCCGTTGCGGAGGGCCTCCTCAAGCCCCGAAATAAGGCGAGCATCCTCGGAATAAAGAGGCTGCTTGCTGTGCCCTTTCAAAACCCCAGCTGACTGAGCCGGCTGCAGCGCCGAGGCGGCCGGCATTGCTCCACCACCTCCACCTGAATTGGCGATCTCGCTCAGCTGCCGCTCAAAGGTCGCCGTATCTGCGGACGGCGCCGCGGGTGAACTCTCTTGCGGGCCCGTGCTCACCCACTTCGTCGAGGGGAAATCCATCCGTTCTCACTTTCAAAATATAGGCCTTCGAAGCCGGGCTCGAATTTGACACGCTGGGAATCAGCAACAAACTACCCTTTAGCCCGTCCTATTCGTGAGAGTGCGTTTTTTTTGGTCCCATTGATGTGGCCGCACATCTGCTGACGAGGCGCGCGGGATTGCCTTCGGCTTTTCACCGCCTGACGACCGGTACTTTGCAACGCGCTTGAGGGATGGGTTGGGCGAACGGGGGCGGACGCCCCGCCGGTCAAGGACCGAGCGGCAGCAGCGCGCCTGGCAAGCCGCGGATCAGGTCGGCTTCGGGACATGCCGCGGCAAACGCAAGGCGAATGCGGCTCGTGGTCTCGACGACACGGGCAGCGAGTTTCAAGAGACGAAGACGCAGCGTCGCGAACTCGGCTGTGGCCAATTCCCGGGCTTTGGGAATCGCGTCGCGCACGGTCAGCATCAGCCAATAAGCGGCGGTGTCGAGTGCCGACAGAATCGGAGCGCCCCTCTCCTGTCGTCAGGCGGGTCCGATGCGAGACCCGCTCGGGTATTCGACCTCAGACCTCAAGACGGCGTCTTCCTGCAGGCTCGCATGGAAGACCACAGCGAATGCATACTGGCGTCTCAACCAAGGGGCAGCTCGGCGGCTGATCTCCGGGTGCATGATCCGGAAAAGGTCGTGCCGGTTTTCCGGAAGATCATGCTGTAAGTAAGAGTCCATCCTCGGCGGAGCGTTCGAAGCCGGTCTATACAGTGCATGCCCCCGCGGCCAACGGCGCGGCTCTTGCGGCGGCCGACAAATTCGTCTTCGTACGCGACCGGCTTCCATTTCTGGGCCGCGATTGCGGGCGTGATCTGGCTGGCCTGGAACAGGCTCTGGCTGGCGCGCTAATCGGCTGGCTCGTGCTGACCTTTGCTATCGATTTCGCCCTAGCCTTGGCGTCGGCCGCAGTGCGACCTTCTTCGCTTGCCGCACTTCGAACGATACGTTGGAAACGGCAATACGCCGCACTCGATCGTAGAAATCTGACGCAGCGGCGACCTCGATCATACGGCACGGCAACACATGGATTCGCAATCGGCGAAGTAGTCATAACCAAGGCTTCTCTGTAAGACTACCGACCTGATAGAAAGTAATCATTCAGGAAGTCAGGGTATGATCCACTTCGGTGTACAGTTCCTTGGGGCATACCCACAACTATCCTCGGAAAAGGAACCCGTCACGGCTCCAACGCAACCTGCAAGCCCGCGTTGCCTCCAATATGCACATAACGGGGCCCGATAGGCCGACCCCTGCCGCTGGCGACGGTGACAATGTTTTCGAGAGGGGTGGCGCGAGCATCCATCTCAGGGCGGGACAAGAGCAAATCGGCGTGAAACAGCCCTTCCGACTCAAGACCGGTAGTATCGACGCCAAGAGCCGCCAAGGTGGCCAAACAACTTTCAAACTCTTCAGCATCGCGAAAGCGACGCTGGATAAATGTCGCGCCGGTAAGACGTTCCGTTACAAGGCCACGCTTCGCGAGCGTTGCAGCCAGAGAATCAAATGGGAACATTCGTAGCACGAATGAGATAATCCATGGACGCTTCTCTGTCGCATCGAGAATTTTGCTGAACGTCTTCTCGGTAACGTAGCCGATGCACCCCGTCGACATGATAACGTCAGTGGGGCGGATGATGTGCGCGCTGTCCGTCGATAGCGTCTCCTTTTCAAGATCAGCGACAATACCCTGCTCAAGGAGACCGACACCTGTTGCATAGCTGATCGCCGGTGCCGATACATCGAGACCGATAAATCGTGCCAGTCCGACATCCGGCCAAGACGCATAGAAACTGCGATCAAGACGCACCAGTGTATCAGAGCTGATTGCCCTCATCTCGCGCCGAGCGTAGCGATGACGCAAGCCCCCGAACGTCAGTGGAAACCGATGCACAGCAGCGTTGATGCCGTATGAACAGCCAATGTCAAGCACGGTCGGCTTAACGCCAGTTGCCGATGCGTTCGCCGCGAGAATCTGGCGCACAACCGGCTCAGCCACGTCCGGGATCATATAATCCAGGTCTCCCAGCACGGTGAAATATGCCCTGGGATCATCCGAAGCATAAATATCATCGAAGACAGCCTTAGACCGATTGATGCGCGGAAAATCTATTAGCAACCCGATGCCTCCTATTCATTTTGCAAACCGGCCGACGGCTGTGCCTTCAAGCGACTCGGTGCCTTGTCGCAGAGATTGGCCGACGCATAAACCCCATCGTTCGTTTTTTTCAATCGCGCTTTATGAAGTAGAGGGGCTGAGAGTACGTATGAGACGATGGAGCAACGCTGTCGATCGACAGCGATCGCGATGACCACACGTTGATGGCACGATGATGGCCGGAGTGAGCACAGAGCGATGCGCTCCGTCGTTCGATCCTGTCGATTGCCATCGTCTCAATCGTTGGGTATAGGCAAGCGCCGAATAAGGTGAGAATGGCGCACATTTCGTATAGCGTGTTCCAAGCGCCGTGCTCATTGTCAGCCCGATAGGCGGCAGCCATCACATCGTAATCGATCGCTTCACTACCGTTTCCTTGGACGGCGATTTAAAATGCGAGGACTTTAGCTTCCTCATTCGCGTACCTTTTATGTTGAGAGAGCTGATGCATGAGGTGGCCACCAAATGTGAGGTGGACACTACGTGATGGAAGAAGGACAGAAGCTGCGGGTGACGGTTGTGCACCCGAGCGTGCCAGGCCCTCATCCACGGCGACGAAACAACGGTTCAGGTATTGAAGGAAAAGGACAAGGAAGCCTCCAGCACCTCGTACATGTGGGCCTATTGCAGCGGCGAGGACAGTGAGCAGCCGATTGTGCTGTTCGATTATCAGCCTGGTCGTGGGCAGGAACACCCGCAGACCTTCCTTGGCGACTACCGCGGCATCTTGATGAGTGACGGTTACTCGGCCTGGCGCACGTTGAAAGGCGCCACGCATATCGGATGCGTGGCCCACGCCAGGCGGCGCTTTGTCGACGCCCTCAAAGCGAGGAAGAAACCCGGCGGGCTGCCGGCGCAAGCCCTCAAGTTCTTCGACCAACTCTACCGGATTGAAAGACAGGTGCGTGAAGAAAAACCGGATGACGGCGAAACGCGGGCCAATTACAGGCGCCGCTTCCGCCAGCAACACAGCATTCCTGTCCTGAACACTCTCAAGGCATGGCTCGAAGCAATCGCCGCAAAGGTCGTGCCCGACACCAAGCTCGGCGATGCTGTCTCCTATACGCTCAATCAGTGGGAATATCTGACGCGCTACAACGAGGACGGCGAGATGCCGATCCACAACAACCTTCTTGAGCGCGACATCAGAATCTTCGCCTGTGGCAGGAAAAATTGGCTCTTCAGCGATACCGTTGATGGAGCCAGCGCCAGTGCCGTTGTCTATAGCCTGGTGCTGACCTGTCGCGCCCGTAGCGTTGAGCCCTTCGCATGGTTGCGACATGTCCTCACCGAATTGCCCCAGCGCCGCGACGACGACGATATTGAAGATCTACTCCCTCTCAACTTCCCCAAAAGCCGCAGCGCCGAAAACCCGGCCTGATATAACATAATCTCTCGTCCAGCAGCGAATCCACTGGCTCTCGTAGGGGCCGACTGATTCTATGCGAGATTCAATGTGACGAGAAAGTCGCGCTTACGCCGCAACCACCTAGCCGGGCAATTCCGCATTGTGCTGCGCCACCGCCTTCTTATCAGCGCTACAGTTTTCGCTATCCTCGCCCCGAATGCAACCTGTTCCCCGTAAGCGGCAAGCTGAGGCCGTCAGGCGGGTGGTTCCTCGCATAAGCGCGGTCGATTTCGCTGCTCGGCCAGCCGTTGGATACGTGGAAGTTGTTAGGCGTGCCAGGCGAACGGATCGCCATAAACCTTCGTATCGTTCCGAGCCTTCCTTGAGTTGCCTAACGCTTACCAAGGTCCAATTGAAGCGCTGATGGCGATCCTCTTAGCTGCATATGTCGCTGGCCGTGGCGGACATCTCATTCGACTTCGCCGGCGACGTCAACGATAGTCCGTCAGGAGGTCGCGGATTCTGTTTTTCGTCGGAATGGCAGCCTTTGCCGAGGCGTGGGTAGAGACACTGATGGAACCTTTCGAGCTTGCATGGTGCGAATTTGAATACCAACGGGCTCTCAGATGCCTCGAAGAGAGGGAGAACAGGGCAGGCTAAAGGCTCGTCCGGTTGGCGTTGTCAAGGCCGTATGGTTTCGCTGGACATCGCAGGGGGCTCCGCGACGGCGCCGGGAGGCTTTCTCCCAGCCTTCAACCCGTCACGAAAAGGCCCATCCGCGCCCACACTCTCGGAGCGTTGTGGATGCCCCCGCAGAAGGGGCGTGCCGGTGACTGGAGCGCCGGTCAAGGGAAAGGCCTACCCCTCGATCGCCTACCTCAAAGGCGCTGCCGACATGGTTCCAATTATCATGCCATGAATCCAAATATCATGAGGCATAGTTCCAATTTTCTGGGCCTCGGAATCGGCATGTACCAGCGGTTGGTACATCAAAGAATCACTAGCGATTCTGGCGACTCAAGTTTTCGGCTCAGTGCACCGCAAAAGATGTGAGTAATCGTAAAACGACGAAGGCCGCCTGATCAACGCATGCGCGCGGGCACGGCGAGCTCTATGATAGCGTGTGAAGGTCAGGCAGCCTGCTGATCGCCGGGCTTGTCGGCTTGGTGCTGGAGCTTCCATTCCTAGGGCAGCAGTTCGTGCAGACGCGATGCGGAAGGTCGGCGATGTGGGCGAGGACGCCGACGACCTCGATCATCTGCGGTCCGATCCCGCATTCAAGCTGGCCTGCGGACGGCTGCCGGACACGGGTCGCGATCTGTGTTCCCAACCGACGCTGTCGCGGCTGGAGAATGCTCCGCGCCTTCGACGCATGGATGGATAGCTACCCGCGCGAGCCGGCATCCGTCACGCTCGACATCGATGATACCTGCGATGTCGTCCACGGCCATCAGCAGCTCTCGCTGTTCAACGCTCATTATGACGAACGCTGCTTCCTGCCGATCCACGTCTACGACACGGAGAAGAGCCGGCCCGTGGCGGTCGTGCTGCGGCCCGGCAAGACGCCGGGCGGCGTCGAGGTGCGTGCCCATCTGCGCCGCCTGATACGGCATATCCGGACGCGGTGGCACAACACGCGAATTACGTTCCGTGGCGACGGGCGCTATGCCCGGCCGGAGGCAATGGCGTGGTGCGAGACCAACGGCATCGACTACATCTTCGGTCTGTCCGGCACCAAGCCGCTCGCCAGAAAAGTCGACGAGGCCGCCGACGGCATCCGCACGCGACGCGCCATCGAGAACCTGCCGGTTCTGCGTGGCTATACCGAGACGCGCCACAAGGCAAAGTCCTGGGATCGCGAACGACGTACCGTCGCCCGTATTGAGGCGACGATGCTCGGCCTCGACATCCGTTTCGTCGTCACCAGCCTCGATGTCGGCTCGGCCGAGTGGATCTACGACAGCCTGTATTGCGCGCGCGGCCAAGCCGAGAATCTGATCAAGCTGCATAAGACGCAGCTCGCCTCCGATCGCACCAGCTGCCGTTCGGCGCTCGCCAATCAAGTCCGCCTCGTTCTCGACACCGCCGCTTATTGGCTGATGCTGACCGTGCGCGACGCGATTCCCAAAGCCCGGGAATTGGCCACAGCCGAGTTCGCGACGCTGCGTCTTCGTCTCTTGAAACTCGCTGCCCGTGTCGTCGAGACCACGAGCCGCATTCGCCTTGCGTTTGCCGCGGCATGTCCCGAAGCCGACCTGATCCGCGGCTTGCCAGGCGCGCTGCTGCCGCTCGGTCCTTGACCGGCGAGGCGTCCGCCCCCGTTCGCCCAACCTACACCTCAAGCGCGTCGCAAAGTACCGGTCGTCAGGCGGTGAAAAGCCGAAGGCAATCCCGCGCGCCTCGTCAGAGCAGATGTGTGGCCACATCAATCGGACCCAAAAAAACGCACTCTCACGAATAGGACCGGCTAAGCACCACACCGCGCAAGGCGGCCTACGCTGGAGCGATACCACGCTCGCGTCGGATTTGACCGCGCGCCGACTGGAAGTGATCCCGAAACGGGACGCCGCCTTTGGTTCCCCGGGGACGATGCGACCGGGAAGCCGCTTTGAGAGGACGGAGACTGGCGAGGGGGATGGTCATCCAGATGATCCAGCACTTGCCCTAGCTCCCTCCTGAGAGCTCTGCTCTGCATCGAATGCGACATCCCCCTGGACCAAAGCGGACGGGGCGAGGTGATCATCTCACCCTTCCTGCTCTGCGGATTCATCGTCGCCAAAGCTCCCCTGAAGAGAATAGCTCTGGATTGAAAGTAAACTCTTCTGGATCAATTGAGAACGAAGGCGCGGGGTGGTTGTCCCGTCGTCCGTGAAGCTCCTCATGGAGGTCCTTTTCCAGTCGCTGAAGCTCCTCTGGAGCGACGGAGACTGGCGAAGGAATGGGTTGATCATCCAGATGATCCAGCACTCGCCGAAGCTGCTCCGGAGTAAGCTGCTCTGGATCGAGCGCGACCTGCCTCTGGACGAAAACCGACGGGTGAGCCGATTGATCATCACGCCCTCCCTCAAGCTCCGAGGCGGATTCATCACCAAGCAGTCGCCAAAGCTCCCCTGGGGCGAACAGCTCTGGATTGAAAGTGAACTCTTCAGGATCAACTGAGAACGAAGGCGCGGGATGGTTGTCCCGTCGTCCGTGAAGCTCCTCATGGAGGTCCTTTTCCAGTCGCTGAAGCTCCTCTGGAACGACGGAGAGTGGCGAAGGAATGCGTTTATCATCCAGATGATCCAGCACTCGCCGAAGCTGCTCCTGAGGAAGCTGCTCTGGATCAAATGCGGCGAGCTCTTGGCCGAAAGCCGACGGCGCGGGTTGATCATCCTGTTGTTCCTGCAGCTCTTCTAGCCGACTATCAGCTTCGTGCGGCGCGTTGCGCTGCGCGGCGGCATCGTCGAGGCGCCTCGGACCAACCAGTGCCGTGCTTTCGGGATTAGTGAGGACCACGTTCGGGGGAGGAGGATTGTGGTTGGCGCGAGCGCGCCCTGGGCGTACGATCGGCGCACCAGTTGACCGAAGGGTGCGGAGATGCCCTAATGCTGCAAGGAGTTTCTTCTTCGTACCCTCTCCGGCGAACTCGTGTATGTCACCGCCGTCGCTCAGCGACTTGCTGTCCATCCGAGCAACGATGCTCGGTCTATTTTTTGCGAACAGCCAACGGCTAAAGCCAAGAAGACAGCTTACATATTGCTTCGCCGCGGCGGAGGTCATCCCGCCTTCGATGAGGGCGTCCTTAAGCCTCAAGATATCCGGAGCATCCTCCGGATAAAGAGGCTGCTCGTCCCTCTGCCCGACAATTCCCGTTGACTCAGCCGGCTGCAGCGCCGAGGCCGCTGGCATTGCTCCACCCCCCTCTCCTGAAGTCGCGATCTCGGTCGGCTGCCGCTCAATTACAACCGTTTGCGAGTTATTTAACTTCCTCGGCCTCTTCGCTGCTCTCGACTGAGCTGCCTCCTGCTCAAAGTTGATGAGGACCTCCTCGCTTGGCAGGACGTTGCTCCTGGCGAGTGCAACCATCGGCGCGTCCCAGAACGGCTGGCCTTCGCTAGACGCGTCTTTCGCTGAGGGGATCGTGCGCGGCCGCCCGCGAGAAACGATATGGCCGGAATCGTGATACGCGCGAAGGACGCCCACCCCTGTCTTCATGTTTACGTCTCTCGGAAAGTAGCTATTTACGTGATCGAGCAGGGACCGGTGGTCCCTTAGATCAGTCGTTTGGCCACGAGCGCGGAGATCATTCCCCAATCGACGAAGTGCCTGAGTATAAAACTTAATCGTGCTCGGTTGTGGATTTTTCTGAGTCGCATACTGAGTAATCGCCCTATCGATAATGTCCCGGTCTTCTTCAGACAGATGGGGGTAAAACTGGTTGTCTCGTCCCTCACTGGCGACGGGAGCAGAATCGGTCTGGTTTGCCTCGGCCAAGTGTTGCTCAAAGCCGTCTTGCCCGGCCTGGTCCGTCTGGGGCTCTTCCGAGACAGCGTGCTCCACCTGTAACCAAGCCGGTAGATTAAATGGGTCAAAATTTTGACGGTCCACGCTAACCTCATGTCTGATCACCTTGAGCAGGCCTCCTACTCGAGCAAGCTTTCGAGAACCTGACATGGCCAAAGGGCCGTAGCCGAGCCGGACAATGCAGTTATCTGCCGCGTGCGCGTCGTTGGTGAGGAAACATCTCACCGCAGCCTTGATGTTCAGTAAGTTCTGAGGGTTTCGGGCGCCACGCTAGCAGAAGCCCGCAATGAGCTATCGCCAATTTTTGGAGACGACCGGGCCGGTCAGGCGGCGGCGGTTGCGGGCTGACGGTCGGTCGGCTTGGCGATGACCTCGATCTCGTCGTTGAATGTCACACCGAGAACGAGTTTTGGCAACTGGTTGTGTCCGTCGAGCCGTCGCCAGCTTTTCTGTGCGCCCTCAAGCAATTTGAAGAAGCTAGCGCGGTCGTGTTGGACAGGCAGCCCTTCGATCGGATCGTGTGGTGGCGCACGGTGGCGAAGGTGCTTTCAATGGGATTGGTCCCCCGACCCCAGGATTATGATTCCTCATTTTCGCATCTACATCCTAAAACATACTGCGCCATAGCGACCGCTACCTTTTTTAATTCTATTGAAGAATTACCGCCTTGGTGCATCATAGATCGCCGCTCCACTCCCCTCGTTGGTAATGGCTAGCCGATGGCTAAGATGGCGTTTTCTGATGTTGGCCTCCGGAGCATATCGCCGCCTCCCAAGGGCCAGATTTGCTATTGGGACGATAAGCTTCCGAGCTTTGGCTTTCGTGTGTCGCAGGGCGGCTCCAAGACATTCGTCCTCAACCGCAAGAACTCGCTCATTACGATCGGCCGTTTCCCCACGATTTCCCTCTCCCAAGCTCGGACGGAAGCCAAGCGGCTGCTTGCAGAGTTCACGCTTGGGAAGGTGCGCCCGCAGTCGATCACGTACTCAGAGGCCGTCACGCTGCTCCTGGAGGAGAACGCCAAGGCGCGGCGTAGAGCACCGTCTCTGGCTATAAGGGCCTGCTCAACAGAGCCGGCCCCGGAATTCTGCACAGGGCGATAAGTGGAGTTTCTGCCTGACAGCGGGCACGCTGTGCCTGCGAATCAGGAGCGACAATGAGCAGAAGAACACGCCGGAACCACACACCGGCCTTCAAGGCGAAGGTGGCGCTCGCCGCCGTGAAGGGCGATCGAACGCTGGCTCAGCTTGCCGAGCAGTTCGACGTCCACCCCAATCAGATCACGGCGTGGAGGGCTCAGCTTGAAAGCAAGGCCGCCGATGCGTTCGGTCCCGGCGGCGGCTCCGGAGCGGAACAAGCAGCCATCGATGTGAAGTCGCTGCACGCCAAGATCGGCGAACTGACGCTGGAGAACGATTCCTAAGAAACGGCAGCATCTACTTTTCGGCTTCAAGGGATGGAGAACAAAGCCGAATGGCTTGGCACGCCGATGCAAATTGTTGACCACTCGCGTCCGGTAACGCGTCTCGTAGGACGAGGCCTTGGGATCGACATAGTCCATTCCGTATCGCACAGCATTGTAGAACAGCACTGCGATCTTCCGGGCCGTGGCGGTCACGGCCTTGGCCTCGCCGATGCGTGCTGAGAGCCGTCTATAAAAGGCGCCGAGCGCAGTGTCTGTACGCCCCACGGTCACGGCAGCAAGGCGCAGAAGTGCCGCCGCTCGGCCGCCGGATCGGCGCGTTCGGGACGAGAGCATTTTGCCGCCGGAGACCTTGTTGCTCGGCGCCAGTCCCAGCCAGGAGGTAAAATGCTTTGCACTTGGCCACGAGGAGAGGTCGTCGCCGCATTCAGCGATCAGCTTCAGCGAGAGGTAAGGACCGAGGCCGTCGATCGCGGTGAGGTCCTTTCCGAGCAACGCGAACAGCGCCTCGCGGACGTCGAAGGCTGGAGCGTTCGCCTGATCGGTTCGATTCCGACGCCGCGAGACCTGCGGCGCTGATCCGTGGCCATGACCGCGATGGAAGCTCAGTTCCTTCAACACGGCTTCAATTCGGGCGTCGCAGGCAGATGCCTTCTCGTGGTAGGCGTCGTAAAGCGCAAGTGCCTGCTCGAGCGCAAACAGATGCTCGGCGCGGTAGCTTCCGGTGAGCACCTTCGCGATCGTCTCGGCGCTGGAGCGGCAACTATAATGGCGCAAGCACGCCAGCGCCTCAGGATCGCGCTCGCCGGCAAGGATCGCTCGTATGATACGCAGGCCGGTCACGCCGGTGATGTCGGTGATGTCGGTGACGACGTGGTGCAGCTGAAGATTCATCTCCGTCAAGGCCTTCTGCATATGCTGGATGTGTGAGGCCGCGTACTCCAGCAGACGCTCGCGCTGACGCACGTAGGCTCTCAGCTCGGCAATCTGCCCTTTGGGCCGAAAGCTGGCCCGCAAACCCGAATGAATGGAGCCGCTGCAGCCATTGCGCATCGCTGACATCGGTCTTGCGCCCCGGCACGTGCTTGGCATCGCGCGCGTTGACAAGAAACACGTTAAATCCCCGGGCATCGAGAAGCTCGAAGATCGGAATCCAGTAGACGCTGGTCGATTCCATGACGACAGTCTCGACGCCGCATTCAGTAAACCAGTCGACTAGCCGATGCAGATCAGCCGTGAAGGTACCGAAGCTGCGGACTGGCTCCGGTGCGCGATCTGCCCTCACGGCAGCCATGTGCATAGTCGCTCCGACGTCGATGGCAGCCGCGTCCGGGTGCACCATCTGCATCTTACCTCCGTTCCTCGACTTCGATCTTTTGGGGTTCATCTCTAATCCTCCTGCTGACGGCGGCGGAAGGGCTGGGCTGCGCTATCCGTCAGATTCCTAAACGGGATCGCCGGATGGCGTCACCACTCTCAAGTGCGCGACAACCCATGGACCAGGTTTTTTAACGGGGTCACGTGCCACCAAAATCGTATCGGCCGCTCCCTCCCGGTCGGCAATCTAGCGCCGGTCCGTTTCTATCCCACAGGGGGAGCGCAGCGCCGCGCATAGTTTTTTAGAAGGAGCGCTCACCAAGGCGGGATTGCTGAGCGCAAAGCGATGATCGACCGTGAGCACGAGCTGTCGATCACCAGGCAAGCGGAGGCTTTGAACATCGGCCGCGGCAGCGTGTACTACCTGCCGCGGCCGGTGCCGGACGCTGACCTTGCGATCATGCAGCGCCTCGACCGGCTGCATCTGGAGTTCCCTTTTGCCGGCTCTCGCATGTTACGAGGGCTGCTGGCTGCCGATGGGTGCAAGATCGGCCGTCGGCATGTGAAGACGTTGATGCGGCGGATGGGGATAGAAGCGCTCTACCGCCGTCCACGCACGACAAAGCCCGAGCCGGGCCACAAGATCTACCCGTACCTGCTGCGCGGAATGGAGATCACGCGGCCGAACCAGGTGTGGGCGATGGACATCACCTACATCCCGATGGCCCGCGGCTTCGTTTATCTGGCGGTTGTGCTCGACTCGTTCAGCCGCCGCGTGCTGTCGTGGCGCGTATCGATCACCATGGAGGCGACGTCCTGTGTCGAGACGCTTCAGGATGCCCTGGCTCGTCACGGCAAGCCGGACGTCTTCAATACGGATCAGGGCTCGCAGTTCACCGGACAGGCTTTTACCGGCGAGCTCGCCGACAACGGCATTGCGATCAGCATGGACGGCAAGGGAGCCTGGCGAGACAACGTGTTTGTCGAACGGCTATGGCGCAGCGTCAAATACGAGGAGGTGTATCTGCGGGCCTATGACAGCGTCAGCGAGGCCCTCGCGTCGATCGGCCGATACCTCGACTTCTACAACCGCGCATCAGAACACCCATCTGTCTATGTTGTTGAAGAGAAGAGAGTTTGCTGATCGGGATGCGATCCTGTGGGGTATCTTGGGTTCTGTCGCGCTCCTTCGGCGATAGATTGAGCGGCAGCTGTTATCAGCGAGGCGCGAGCAAAGATCCACGGGCCGTCCGATAGCGGATGGATGGCTGCGATCTCGCCGGCTTCAGCGGCGAGCCGGAGCGTCTTGGGCGCGACCTTCAGGAGCTTTGCGGCGTTGCTAAGGTTGAGCCAGGGTTCGATCCCGTCATCGGCGGGCTTGAACACCGGGAGGTGGTAGCTCGAGCGCATTGATGTGACGCGCTCGCGGGTCCAGCGATTGCCGTTGCCCGTCTTGAGGCCGTTTCGGTTGAGGAGGCCGGCAATCAGATCGTCGCTGGCGATCAGCACCAGTTGACGCACGGCTTGGATAATATCGGCGGAAGTGCTGTTGCGCTGTCCGCGCCGGCGCTTGGGCAAGCGCAACTCGCTGTGAGCGCCACCCACCCAGTGGACGATGAGAACGATCTCGGACGCCGCGTCGTCTATATCGGCCACGACCTCATGGACGAGGGTGCGTACAATGCGCTTCTTGAGACGAGCATCCGTCGTCGGCGCATCCCAGACCGTTTTGAGGTTCGAGGCCAGTACGCCGAGCGAAGCTGGATCAGCAATGGGTGCGGGCGTGGCCGCATCATGCATGGCGATCTTGCCCTCGACCTCCGCCGCGTGAGCGAGTGCCCTGTTCCAGCGCGCTTCCAGCTCACTCGCCACCAACCGGTTCGCGGGGTCAGCGGCATCGTATTGCCGGAAAGCCCGGTCGGCGGCATAGCGCGCCGCTTCCAGATCGCGACTGAGCGCATCGCGCACCTGATCCCGCCGTTCCCTGGCTCCTTCGGCGGCAGCGGTTGCAGCGGCGATAGCGCCCGGACCGACGACGCCAAGCAGTGCTTCCTCGATTGCATCATCGACACGCAATCCGCCGAAGGCGATGCAGTGAGGACCGCCATTGTCCATCCAGGCGCGGCTGCAGCTGTAGCGTGGGATATGGTGCTTCATGCCGGAGTACCGGAGTGTGAGCTTGCGGCCGCAGCGCTTGCACCGGATCAGACCGGCCAGCAGCGCGTCACCATGCTTGGGTGCGCCGTGATGCCGACCGGTGGGAACGTTGCTGCTGACCATGGTGCGGATCGCCTCGAACCTCTCCCAGCTCACATACCCGTCGTGGGTGTTGGGCTTCAGCGCCAGCCATTCGTTCCGTGTCTTGCGGCGGATCTTCAAGCTCACGCCCCCGGCGCTGTATCCCGCCGCCACAGCCGTCTTACCATAGGCATAGGCGCCGCCGTAGACCGGGTTCTCAATGATCCGGTGGATGGCGGAGTAACTCGGTCGCCGCCAGGCTGTGTCGCCGTTGGACTGCTTCACTGGTAGATCGAGATTGTACTCGTGGAGCCAGCAGAGCGCCTGTCGCGCGCTGCCCAGTTCCTCGACCTTGTCGAACACCAGCTTGATCGCTTCCTGGACACGCCGATCCGGATCTTTCTCATAATGGTCGCCGGCCTTCACGAAGCCGACGGGCGCCGCCACAACCAACTCGCCCCGGCGCGCCTTCTCGTAGCGGGCCGAGAGCGAGCGTTGGCGCAACAAATCCAGTTCGTACTCGTTGAGGCTGCCCTTGAGCCCGAGCAGCAGGCGGTCGTTGCCGTGCCTTGGCGCATAGATAGTCTCCTGATCGACCAGAACGGTATCGACCACGCGGCACATCTCGATGAGTTGCTGCCAATCCCGGCTGTTGCGGGCGAAGCGCGAGACCTCGCGGGCGCAAACCGCACCAACCTTACCGAGGCAAACCTCCGCTACCATTCGCTCGAAACCGGCGCGTTGCACGCCGCCGGCGGCTGAACGACCGAGATCATCATCGATCACTTCGATCTCTGACCACCCGAGTGCCGTCAGCCGGTCCCGCATGGCGTATTGCAATGCGCTGCTCTCGCGATTGTGCAACACCTGATGTGCTGAGGATTGGCGCACGTAAAGAATCGCCTTACGCTCCAGATGATGAGGCCTGACCTTGTCAGAGATCATGATCGACCCCCTTCGCGGGCGGCGTCGCTGTCATCGCAGCATGGTCGAGGATCAACTGCGTCATCAGGCTTGTGAGGGCCGCCCGCGCTTCCGCCGGCAGCTCCGACCATGCCGGCGCGCCGAGGGCGCCGTTCGACAGGCCGCTCCCGAACAGATCCATCTGCTGCTGCAACCGCGGTTGTCGATTGTGTCGGTATCCGCTCCCTGGCATTGCCGTCTCGCGTGACATGAGTCGCTCCCCGATTCTGGTCGTGAGAGCCTCTGGATGCGCCAGAAAGCGGGGCAGCTGATGGCGTTCGATCCTTCAACGCCAGATCGAGAAGCGCAGCGAGCGCCGCAAGTGCATCGATGCTAACAAACGGCCGAACTGTCAGAAGCTCGGCGTCAGGGCAGGCCGTCCGGTCGAACATCCATGCTGGAACTTCCAGCCAACGGTCTGCTTGCGATCCGTCCAGGGTGCAGCGAAAAACGACATCGTCAGCCTTGTCGACCGCCCCATGAACGCAAACTCGGCGACCAAACCAGGGATGATGCCGATAAAGAACCTCGCGAAGAACGGTCCTGTGGGCGTTCTCAAACGTCGTTGTACAACGGTCGGCGCCCGCATTCGAGCCTTGACGGCGTCACCCCCGATCAAGCCTACTTCAACCCGCTGCCACTCCGCTTGGCAGCCTAACCATGGCAGAGACTCCACTTATCGACGCGGAAAATCTGTTCAGACAACCGGAGCCAGCTCAGGCTCTGACGTATTTCCACACGGTTACGCAAAGGAGACTCGCGCTTGTACTGCCAAAGGCGATTGCGGCTCGTGCGGACATAATTTCATCACAGCCTGCTTCTTGCGCCTTGGCCGACTTCGGCTTGGTTTCGCAAAAGGCTGTCAGGGCGCTCTTGAACAGGGTGATCACAACACATGAATTGTCCGCAACAAGCACCTTGGCTCGCTTTTTATGGGCGGAACGTTCCGTTCGACAACTCTGTTGATTGCGCCATCATAAACGATCACGCGTCAGAACACCTGCTACAGTGGAGAAGGGTTGCAATTGGGCATTTTCGCTCGTCGCCGCTCGATTTCTGAACACGCGCGATTGTGCGCAACGCGAAAGGAACGCTAATGCCCCACGTTATCCGCTTCAGTGCTCCGGCCGGCGCGGTTTCGTTTTGGCCGAAAGGTTTCGGCCTCAGTTCCCACGCGCACGCGCCGACGATGGACAGGCGCCGAGCACTTCGCGGACGCCGCGCGCGCTCAACGTTCCCTTAACGGCTACGTTAACCCGCCGGCATTCTGGAATTAACGGCTTTCGGGTCGTTCCGGGGGATGTCCCGGGTTCTGTTGAATTTCTGAAGAGGTCGGCGTTGCCCACCTTGAGCCGGTAGGCTCGGGGTGCTGATTCCATAAAGGAGAGCAACGCCATGACGAGAGATATCAAACCGGCTGGTTCGTCGGCGACCGGGGCGGTGGACGAAGCGTTTGCAGAAGTGCGGGCGAGCTTCGATCGGTTCTGCCTTGCGGCAGGGATGGAGGCGCTCGGCACGACGATGGAGGCGGATGTTGTGGCGGCCTGCGGGCCGCGCCACGGTCGCGACGCGGCGCGGCGGGCGCACCGTTGGGGTCGAACGCGGGGACGGATTGGTTTCCACGGCGGCAAGATCGAGGTCGAGCGTCCGCGGGTCCGGGGCGTGGATGGCGGCGAGGTCACGATCCCGAACTGGGAAACGGCGGCGCAGGAGGGTCTGGCTGGGTCGCTAGGCGATGAACCTGATGCTGATCAATGTGTCGACGCTCCGGTTCGGCCGTGCTGCCCGAGGGTGACGTGCCGGCACCGCCCGGATCGGGGTTTCGAAGTCGGCGGCCTCGCGGAGGTTCGTAGCGCTGTCGGCGGCGCAGCTGGCTGACTTCATGGCCGCCGATCTGTCCACGCTCGACCTTCTGGTGGTCCAAATCGACGGGCTGCATCTCGGCGACGATCTCGTGCTGGTCGCCGCGATCGGAGTTGACGGCGAAGGCAACAAGCATCCGCTGGCGCTGGTGGAAGGGGCGACCGAGAATGCCGTAACGGTTCAGGCCCTGCTGGACAACCTGGTCTCGCGCGGGCTCGACCCGACGGTGCCAGGACTGTTCATCGCCGACCGCACGAAAGGCGTTGTCGAAGGCGATCCGCCGCACCCTCGATTCGGCCGCTGCGATCCAGCGCTACCAGATCCACAAGGCGCGCAACATCATGGAACGCCTGCCGAAAGAGCATCATGCGGCCACCCGTCGGGTGCTGCGCCAGGCCTGGGAGCTCAATGACGCCGACAAGGCTGAAAAATTGATCCGCAATCTCGCGCGTCGACTCGACCAGCAATGGCCCGGTGTAGCGGCGAGCATCCTCGAAGGCCTCGACGAAATCCTGACTGTCGTCCGGCTGAAGCTGCCGAAGGAGCTTCGTCGATCGCTCGCCTGTACCAACATCGCCGAGAACATGATGGGCACCATTCGCGGCGTCACGCGCAACATCAAACGCTGGCGCGATGCCGGTATGGCCTTGCGATGGGTCGCGGCCGGCATGATCGAGGCCAACAAGGGCTTCCGACGATTGAAGGCGCATAAGCAATTGTCGGTTCTGCGTGCGGCCCTTACGAGGGCCGCGTAACATTCATTCCGGCAACGTCGGCCCGACGTAGTTCAACACCGATCGGGACATCCCCTCGTTCCATACGGTTGGCCTTTCTCCCGAATAAAGCGATGCCAATTTTTAAAGAGCAGCCAACACTCATGACAGTAAAGCTGGTCACTGAAGTTAACTGCGCGTGATAGGGACAGCGTCGGTTCGCATGTTTCCCGGCGCCGAGTCGCGTCCGCGCAGGCTGCCCCAGTGTAGATCGCGCCGGTCGCGTTCGGCCTGCGAGGGCTAGCTGCTTTGCGGCCAAGGCTGAGGCGACTGATCCACGCGTCCATGAAGCCAACCAGTCTTGGTAGGTGCGGGCGTGGGACCTTTCGAGATATAATTCTCCATTATCTCGGGCTTTCCGGAGCCAACCGGTTAGTTTTGCTTGCAGGACCGACCGCTGAAGTTAGCGGCGCGTGGCAGGGACTGAACCGCCACAATGGCCAGATCCAAGATATCCCGGACTATGAGGGAGAGTGAGCATATGCGGCTACCGATTGCTTATGTCGCCATCATGACGATCTGCTAGGAGGATTAATGAGATGAAAGCTCCCCTCGTCGCTTTGGCGCTAGCTCTCCTTAGCGCTACGGCGCTCGCCCAGTCCATCGAGTATGGGAAGGACCGGTTAGGCTCCGATATCAGCAGCTTCTCTCTGCCGCCGAACAGCGTTCCTGAGAACTGCCAGGGTGCGTGCTGGGCCAATTCGGGCTGCGCGGCGTGGACCTTCGCCCGCAGTGGCTGGCAAGGTGAAACTCCGCGCTGTTGGTTGAAGAACGCGGCGCCGGCACCAACGGACAATTTCTGCTGCGTGTCCGGCCACAGGTAAGCCCCGTAGCAGCTTGCATGAATTGGCGGGCGGAACATTGCAAGGTTGAGATGGCTGGTCTGTCGCCTTATCAAGCACAATCTTCTCGGTGGCGCCGACCGAGCTGGACTTGGCCAGCAATATCTCGTTCACCCGGTCGAACAGGGCGTTGCGCACGGTAATAAAAGCCGAAAGGATTGCCTGCGGGTCACCGTCCTCGAGGAGCGTTGAGCCCAGCGCTGAAAGAACACCCTCAATGTAGACAAGGGAGCTTGGTGCTATGGTTCGCTCCGATGCCATCAAACGCACAGTGTTGGAAATGAATTCGAGTCGCAGTTTTTTTCAACCAACCGCTGAAATTTGCGCATTCTACTTCGATCGCGCGCACGAGATCGAATACCCGCGTGGGACGCGCGCCACTTACTAGGCAGACCTGTTCGAGCGTGATGGTATCGCCGAATTCACATTGATCAAGATCGGCATCCAGAAACGCCGAGTTCACGATCGTCACGCCATTCAGGAAGGCATGGGACAGGGATTTCGAATCGTGGAGGTTAGAGCTGGTCCCGGTTGTTTGGACAGGGCCCCGCGAAAATTAAGTGGATTCCTGCCGGGAGGGCGTAAGCTCGACCAGATCCGCAGCAAAATCGTTGGCGACGATCATGCGGCCGTCACCATCGTTTGCGTGCCGAAGTAAGCCTCGTCGGGCGTGCGTTCGTCAAGTCTCGAGTGAGGACGTCCTCGATTGTAGAACGCCAGATATTTGGAAATCGATGCTCGCGCCTCGAGCACGCTGTCGTAAGCACGCAGATAGACTTCCTCGTATTTGACAGTGCGCCACAGCCGCTCGACGAACACGTTGTCGCGCCAGGCACCCTTGCCGTCCATGCTGATGGCGATGTTCGCGTCCAGCAGCACGCCGGTGAAGTCGAGGCTGGTGAACTGGCTACCCTGATCCGTGTTGAAGAAGATCTCGGGCCTGCCGTGCTTCGCCAACGCCTCCTGGAGCGCTTCGACGCAGAATATCGTCTCCATCGTGATCGATACGCGATGGACCAATACCCTTCGGCTGAACACATCGACGACCGCGGCGAGGTAAACGAATCCACGTCGCATCGGAATGTAGCTGATGTCCATTGCCCAGACCTGGTTCGGCCGCTCGATCTTCAATCCGCGCAATAGGTACGGGTAGATCTTCTGGCCCGGTGCGGGCTTGCTCGTGTTCGGACGGCGATAGATCGCCTCGATCCCCATGCGCTTCATCAGCGTCGCGACGTGGCGGCGGCCAACCTGCATGCCCTCACGCTGCAACAGCGATCGCAGCATGCGCCCCCCTGCGAAGGGATAATCGAGGTGCAGCTCATCGAGCCGGCGCATCAAGACAAGTCCTCGGCCGAAACCGGCCGAGGTTCATAGTAAACCGTACTGCGGGCAAGGTTCAGGACCTTCGCCTGGCGCACGACAGACAGATCATGGTCGCGGTCGATCATCGCTTTGCGCTCAGCAGGGCCGCCTTGGTGAGCGCGCCGGACAAAAAATCGTTCTCCAACGCAAGCTCGCCGATCTTGCCATGTAACGCTTCAAATCGACCGGCGCCTCGGCCGGTCCGTTGTCCTGCCCAAACACTCCGGCGGCGCCTTCCAGGAGTTGGGACTTGCAGGTCGTGATCTGGTTCGGATGGACATCAAACAGTTGCGCCAGCTCGGCCAATGTCTTCTCCCCCTTCACGGCCGCCAAAGCCACCTTTGCCTTGAATGCCGGAGAATGCGTCCGGCGACTCCTCTTCGTCATCTTCGCTCCTGTTTCGCGGCAAGAAGCCGCGCCGCTCTCAGGCAGAAAATCCACTCAAGCTACTGTCCGAATTTGCGGAGCCAGCTCTAACCGCCCGCCAGGGTTTCATGCTTCGAAAACGTTGCTTCCCCGGCCACCACGGCCTGTGCGTGTCAAGTCGCTGTCCTTTTTGGTCCGCATCGCCAATAGCGACCGCGTACGCCGACGCTGAAATCATCCGTGACAAAGTAGGACAACACGCCGGACCCGCCGTGATGAGTAGCCGATGTGGCAAACCGCCGCGAACACAGGGATATGACGGCGTCGCCGGATCGACGGACTGTAGGAATTATTTCAGCATGTCCGCAGCAATTACCGCCGACGTGTTCGCCAATGCACCCTCCGGACCAGCACCGCTGCACCGCCGGCTCAAGTTCTGCCGAATCGTCTTACCACTTGGGACAAGCGCAACTGCCGTGGCTCCCAAAAAACGAACTCCAGATCGCATTAATACTCCAGGGCCCTTTCCTGACTCCCAACCGAGCGCCTTTGGCTCGCATCGATAACGGCGCTCGAATGAACCAGGCAGCGCGCCGCTCGAACTGGAGGTTATCCAGTGGCCTTCCCAACGCGCTGGTCAAATCGGGACTAAGTCGCAGACCCCGCAATGGCGCTATTCGCGATCAGCAGTATGCCGCACGGCAGGAAGCCGCCGTTCCCGCTGCAATTTTGGCAGCTGATCTGATCGGCCTGAGCAGAGGCTGGATCAGCTGTTGAATATCCAACGAGACGTTTGAAGCCCGAGCATCACCGTTACGGCCGAGGCTGGACGGGGTGAGCCAGGTCACGAGCAGCAACGCCCACACCAGACGAAATTGCTTGAACCTCACGTTGCGTCAGGACGTAGGGTGAGAATCACGAACGACAAAGCAAACCTCGGACGATGCACAGGCCAGATGGCAAAGATGTGTGATCAAGCGGTCGAATGTAGCGGTGACCGATTGTACGTGTGTCTGTGCCCATGGACCAAGAACGAAAGGTTGTCAGATATGAAACAACGCATGATGATGGCCGCATTGCTCGCTATCATCGCATCTCCGGTTTGCGCGGCGACACTCAGCGGCGCTCCCCGCATTCTCGACGGCAACACGATCGAAATCGAGCAGACCAAAATCCGGCTCTCGGGCATCGAGGCGCCAGAGACTGATCAGATCTGCCTCGACGCCCATGGCCAGAAATGGGCTTGTGGCATAGCTGCTCGCGATGAGCTCATCAAGCATTCGAACGGGCGAACCTGGGATTGCCATACCACAGGGGTAGATGTGTACAGGAGGTCGCTTGGCAACTGCTTCATCGCAGGCGAGGATGTGAACGCGTGGATGGTACGCTCGGGATGGGCGCTATTATCGGCACGCTCCGCAGCAAGCTATGCCATCTATGAGGTTGTTGCGAGCAATGCCTATGCGGGCATCTGGTCCGGGGCGTTCATTGCACCTTGGGATTGGCGCCATCGCAACCAGTCGACGATCATTATTGGCGCAAGCTCGGTGCCCTCAGACGTTCAAGAACTCCTGCTCGGATCCGCTTTGCTGACCGACCCGCCCTCACAGGAGTGTCTGATAAAGGGCACCGTGGGCCGTAAGGGCGAGCGCATTTACCACTTGCCCGGGCAAAACAGTTACGAACAAATCGATATGACGAAGAACTTAGGTGAACGTTGGCTTTGCAGCGAATCGGAAGCGACCGCCTTGGGATGGCGTAAAGCCGCGCGATAGGGTGCCACCACACATGCAAGCAGATTCTTCGAGCATGAGCCATTCGATCGAACCTTCGCGCCGTTCTCTGTTGCTGTTCACTATGTCGGCTGTCGGCATGCTGCTTGCCGACCATATCGTCGAGGCGAAGGAATCAAAACTGCGGCCGAAGCCGGATAATCTGCTCTCTCCAGGTGCTGCGCTGAAGCGGCTAATGGAAGGTAATGATCGCTACGTCCAGGGCGCTTCCCAAGGCCACGATTTCAAACGCGAGCGCCGGGTTTTGGTCGGTGGGCAAAATCCATATGCCGCGGTTCTGGGCTGCGCTGATTCTCGTATTGCGCCAGAACTGGCCTTCGACAGCGGACTTGGTGATCTGTTCGTCTGCCGACTCGCCGGAAATTTCGTCAACGAGGACACGCTCGCCAGCATGGAGTATGCCGTGGCCGTGCTGAACACGCCATTAATTGTGGTACTTGGTCACGATCATTGCGGCGCAGTAGACGCCACGATCAAGGCGCTCAACGACGACAAGCCGCCGCTGGGACATATTCCATCGCTCGTCGCCGCACTTGCACCTGTGGTTAAGGAATCTCGGCAGCAAGGCGGCGACACGTTCGCCAATGCGACCCGGCAAAATGTAATCGATAACGTCAATAAACTCAGATTGGCGGGACCGGTTCTAAACCGGGCAGTTGAGCAGAACAGACTGATGGTTGTCGGGGGCCTTTACAGGCTTGATACGGGCAGAGTCGATCTGCTGAGCTAATGGATGGCGGCCGCCATGCGCGGCGGCCTCGTCCTAACTGGCTCAACAGCGACCTCGGACGACATTCGCTCATTCATCCGCCGCCGCAAGTGCCCTGGATATCGTCAACAATTCTAGTACAGCTTCGGATAGCTCAGGTATGCGCGGGCTCTTAATTCTCGTTGTAATCCTTGTACTTATTCTGGCGACACGCGGCCAGCACCAAGAGAGATTCTTGGCCCGGCCGACAACCTGGATGTCTCGTTAGTTCGTCCTGGCTCACAGAGTTGGCTCGAGCGGAAGATCGCGCTGGGATTTGAGCTCAGCCTCCGCACCAGCGAGCCCAGCAGAATTTTCTCGACGCTGGCGATCCGCTATGCCATCGATCCAAATTCTCCGTTGATCGTGCTTAAGCGGCCTGAGCGATGCTTTGAGGCTGCCACTCCCAAGCCAGCAGTTCGTCTATGCGCTTGGCAGAGTGATCCCGTTGTTCGAGCAGATCGCCGGAAGTGAGCTGGTCCGCCTCGGCTATTTACCGCTTGCAAGCCCGTCTGGCGACGCGTGAGTCGCCGGAACTGTTCCGCCGCGATTGGCGGGTTGCCGCGCAGCTATCTTGCGCTGCTGGTCGGCCAGACCATTTCGCTGCTGGGCTCCAACGTCACCATGTGTCGCCATCCGGAACTGCCCCCTTTGCGTCATAAAGAACTGCCCCCACCATCGGGATTATGATCTCGGTTGAAGGTTGGCTCCGCCGCTGACGGGACGGGGGAGGCGGAGCCGACCGTAGGGCCGTCAGCGGCGGGCGGCTTGATGAGGCCGCTCTTGCGCTTGGCTCGGAGCCGGTGGCGGCAACACTGGCGACGATTCCGTTGCCGACGCGGTCCGCTGGGCGCTCAACAGCCGCCTCGTGCGCGGTACTCTGCCAAGTGGCTGAGGGGCTGGCGGGCGTGTTCGGCAATCCGATCTTGAGGGCGGTCACTTTAGCCACCGCCACGTTCATCTTTTGCCATAGCGCATATTCTGCAGCCTTTCTGTTGCATCTGACCAAGGATCTCGAGTTCGACAGCCGGATCGTCAGCGTGGTGCTCGGAATCGGCGCGCTTGGTGGTGTGGTCGGCGCGGCTAGCTCGCCCTCGGCCGGCCGGGCAATCGGCATCGGCCCGGTGTTAATGGTCGGTTTGGCCGTGAGCACCGTGGGCATGAGTTTGGCCACCCTGATCACCGAACCCCGGTGGGCCGCGGTGGCATGCGTTTCGCTCTCCCAATTCATTCTGTCGGCCAAGGTATCTACAATGTGCAGCAGGTTCCCCTTCGATACGCGTTGGTCGCGCAACGCTTGCAAGGCCGGGCCAATGCGAGCATCCGCAGCGTGGTGTGGGGACTGGCGTCATTGGGTGCGCTGGCCGGTGGCGCAGTCGCTGCGGCAACAGGCTTACGCATTACGTCGCTTGCGAGCAGCCTGCTTGGCGCCGCCTCGATAGTTTGGATTTGGCGCTCCCCGCTGCGCCGCACGCGCAGCTTGCGTGTGTAACCGACACGACGGACCGGCGCATCACATCAGAGAATTTGGCGATCTTGATCGGCAACCGGGTCGGCTGACGGTGTGTTCCCGCCCCCTGTCAGCTAGCGGCCGACGCGCGCGTCCGTCTTTTGTTCGGGAGGAAGGCCTTCGATCTGCTCGGCCTCGCACTTCGCGACCGTTTCATGGTGTCCTGTATGGACAATCCGAGGGGGCGCCCGATCGGATTGCTTGCCAGCCATTTCGCGGTGCGGCCCCGCAATCTTCTTTGGCCGATAGCCCCCGATCTGGTCTGGCTTGACGCTACCGGTCTCGTGGAAGCGCTGTACCCAGTTGATCGCCGTGCTGATGGCCACCCCAAATTGAGCCGCTGCCTGATGCCGCGACAGGCCACCTTTGATGACAGCTCTCACCACCCGCTCACGAAGGTCGTCCGAATAGGCTCGTCCCATCCATGCTGGCCTCCTTCCCAGCCAGCATGTTGAATCAGAAGCCTTCCGATTTGGGAATCTGGAGGGTTCTGTGAGGTCGCGCTCACGCGAGGGCGCGGCAGGCGCTTATGACGCGACCTCATTGAAGCCGGATTGAACGAAGGCGCGGGAGGCTATTCGCGGTTTTGCAGCTATGGGGATTGTTCGAGATCGCCATGCCCGATCTGCTGGCTCGGCGCGTGAGGCAGAGACACAGGAGTGCGCATCCTGGAAGAGTTGAGATCAGACGCGCTTCGCCTGAGATCGCGATAGGCCTTTTGCTGCATCGGACGGTTGTTGTCGCGCAGTGTGACAGCACGGATTCGACATCGTCCGCGATGATCGAGACGCTGGGAGCGAAATGACGAATGATGATCGTCGTGCACGACATGACTTGGCTCACGATGTGTCGCATCGGAACGGTGATGTTCGAGGGCTGGGGCGTCTGAAGCTATGTCGAAAGCGCTCAATGATGCGCATGACGCCACCACAATCGGGACAGGCAGGAACCTCGGCCCAGGTTTGAGCCTCCGAATCCACAGGCGACGGCTGGCCATCGTTTGGGGCTGTTCGCTCATGATCGAGAAGTTCGCGGCAAAGGGCGAGCTTGGCAGCGCGATGGCGGTTGGCCATGAAGCCGAAGTGGCGGATGCGGTGGAAGCCGTCAGGCAGCGTATGAAGCAGGAAACGGCGAATGAACTCATCGGGCTTGAGATTCATGATCTTTGTCGCGCTGTTTTGGCGATAGTCCTTCCATGAGAAGGCGACATGATCGTCGTCGAGTGCGACGAGCCGGCTGTTGGCGATCGCGACGCGATGGGTGTAGCGGCCGAGATAGGCCAGGACCTGTGCGGGTCCGCCGAAGGGCCGCTTGGCGTAAACAACCCAGTTGATGCGTCGCATGGCGTCGAGGTGGGCCGCAAAGGCAGCCGGCTCGGCCAGAGCTCCGAGATCGCCGAAGAAACGCAAGGCACCGGAGTTGAAGGCTGCCGACAGACGTTTGAGAAAAAGTGTGCGAAATAGTCTGGACAACGGTTTGACGGCCAGGAAGAAGTTCGGTCGGCAAGCGGTCCAGCGCGCGCCATCGGGCGAGAGGCCGCCACCCGGAACGACGCAATGGACGTGGGGATGATGCATCAGCGTCTGTCCCCAGGTGTGGAGGACGGCGACGCCGCCGATCGCACCGCCGAGCCGGCGTGGATTGGCGGCGAGCGTCGTCATCGCCTCGGCGGCAGCCTTGAACAGGATGGCATAGACGACGGCCTTGTTCTGGAAAGCGATCGCGGCGATCGGTGCGGGAAGTGTAAAGACGACGTGGAAATAGGGAACCGGAAGCAGGTCGGCTTGACGCGCGGCGAGCCACGCGGCTCGGGCTCTCCCCTGACACTTCGGACAGTGCCGATTGCGGCAGGAATTATAGGCAACGCGTGTCGTGCCGCAGTCGTCGCAAGCCTGCATGTGGCCGCCGAGCGCCTCGGTCCGGCACGCAACGATCGCGCTCATCACGCGCCGCTCGACCCGCCCCAGATGACCGGCATGTACACGGCGATAGGCGTCGCCATGCCGGCACAGAATATCGGCAATCTCGATGGCGGGCCTGTTGGAGCGGATGTCGGAGCGGGTCATGACCCGCATCCCGCTGCGGGTCATCCAGGTGGCGTCACCTCCAGCGACAGGCGATCGAGCGGGCTCTGCGTCGCTCGGATCGTATCGGTGGCGACCTGCGTGTAGCGCGCTGTCGACGACAAATTATTGTGCCCGAGCAAGACCTGGATGATCCGGATATCGGTTCCGTTCTCGAGAAGATGTGTCGCGAAGCTGTGGCGCAGCGTGTGCAGCGTGACGCGCTTGGTCAGGCCCGCAGCCTTCACCGCCGACCGGCAGGCGGCATGCAGCACGGTCTGATCGATCGGATGATCTTCGTCACGACCAGGGAACAGATAAAGCCGCGGCCGGGCGAGCCGCCAGTAGGTGCGCAGGATGCCCAGCAGCTGGGGCGACAGCATCACGTTGCGATCCTTCGCGCCCTTGCCGTGGCGCACCTGGATGACGCCGCGGGCGCTGTCGATGTCTTCGATCCGCAGTCCCGCAACCTCCGAGGCCCTGAGCCCGGCCGCATAGGCGGTGGTGAGCGCGGCGCGGCTCTTCAGGCTCGATACCGCTTCAAGAAACTGAACCACTTCGTCGGCGCTGAGAACGACCGGCAGCTTGCGCGGTTCTCGCGCATAGGGAATGCGCTCTGGGATGAGCGCCTCGCCGAGCGTGACGCCGTAGAAAAACCGTAGCGCACAGACGATCTGGTTCAGCGCCGGCCATGAGATGCCGGTCGAGACCAAATGCACCTGGAAGGCGCGGACGTCTTCCAGCTCTAACCGGTCAGGCGATCGGCCAAAATAGCGGCTGAACTTCGAAACCGCGCTGATGTAGGATCTTTGCGTCGCCGGCGACAGATTGCGGACGGTCATGTCTTCGATCATGCGGCGGCGAAGAGGGCTCAAATCGGCCATCTCGATACTCCTGTCTGAGGGGGTGGGCTCCAACACCCACATCCTCTCAGCCAGGAGGCGATCTATGCCACCTTGCCCCCTACGCCGCGGCAGCGGCTTAGTTCAATCCTGAATGTCGATCGGCCCTAGGGTTTGTACTCAATAGAGATTCCATCTGGAATTGGACTGTGATTCAAGCTTCTCAGCGCAAGGGAGGCTTGAATGGCAAAGCAGGTCTACTGGCTCAGCGATGCGGAATGGCGGCGGATTGAGCCGTTGTTGCCACGAGGGCGCAAGGAAGCGCATCGGGTCGATGATAGACGCGTGATCAGCGGCATTGTGCACATGCTGAAATCTGGTTCGCGCTGGCGCGATTGCCCGGAAGTCTACGGCCCCTACACGACGGTCTACAACCGCTTCAACCGCTGGAGCCGACAGGGGATTTGGACGGATATTTTTTACGCCCTGACCGGATCGACCGGCATGTACGGATCGATGTCGGTGGATTCCAGTTACATCAAAGCCCATCGCTCCGCGGCCGGCGCAAAAGGGGGGCCTTCAACAACGCGATCGGCCGCTCGCGCGGCGGGCAGACCACCAAAATCCACGCGCTGACCGACGATATCGGCCGTCCGCTTGCCTTCCTGATCACCCCTGGCAACACCCACGACCTGGTCGGTGCACGCGGCTTGATCGGCATGGTTCGTACCCCGCGCCGTCTGCTGGCTGATCGAGCCTACGACGCCAGGAGCCTACGCAACGAACTAGCCGCACGCCGCATCAAGGCCGTGATCCCGCCAAATCCGACCCGCAAGCATCCGCATCTCTACGATAAGGTCGCCTACAAAGGCCGCAACGTCATCGAGCGGATGTTCTGCCGTCTCAAGGACTTCCGCCGGATCGCAACCAGATACGACAAGCGCGCAGACATCTTCCTGTCTGCAATCCTGCTGGCCGCCGCGATCACTTGGTGGATCAATTGAGTCCGGATCCTAGAGCAGCTGTAAGCGAGCTTTCCGGCGCCAAGGACCACAGCGCGTATTGCACGCGTCGCAACACAACGCTCAGAGCCAAAGCCGGTGCTTGGAATTCATTGATGCTGTATGGACACTGACAGGCCGGGCGCCGAGGCGATGTCGGATCCGCAACAACCACGAACCTAGTATTCTCAGATCCGTAGGCTAGATCGAGCTGATGGCACGGTCGTTGCAAAACCCTCACGCAACATTTGCCTCTGTACAGCAGACTGAATGGTTCCCGCCAGGATCATGAGCGAGACGGCAGGACTGAAAAAACCGCGAGAAAGAAGCTAACCAACGGAGACAATCGTGCGACCAACTGCATCCGGCGGGGAAAAACGACCCTTTTTACCGATCTCACGTCTTCCTATCTGCGGTGTTGATCGGATCGAACGCCGATGCTTCAGCCCGTCTTCGCATTGGAGCAATTAGAGCAAGGTTGACCGGGTGACAAAACTGGCGAGGCTCAAGGAACTACGCGACATGATGCAGCTGCTTTGGCAGTTGTTCGAATCAGTGCAGCAGCTTCCTAGAGGCCCAGAGCATGCAGCAACCGTTCAGACGCTTAAACAGTATGAGCGCCGGCTGATGGAGCTGATTCAAGCATCTGAAACGGCTCGCGCGGCTATCCGGGACGTCACTCACCGCGCCGATATATCAAAATAGCGATTATCAGCAACTTAGCAATTATCACGGGAGTCTTATGCATCTCCCGTCCGTAAGCCCGTGCAACGGCAACAACCGAGAACGTCAAAGGATATGCCGCGAGCGAGGCAACGAGCCCGCTTGCCCGATCCATCGCTGTTACACAACAATGTGCTACATAAATCTGGGGCAAGCTCTTTCACCGACGAACGGGGCTGCCGGATATGGCAGCTAGAATTGCGTATTTTTCAGCAATACGTCACCCTCCACTTCGCGGGGATAATGAGCCGCCACTTCGAATGATGGTAATAGGTCGAGAATGGCTTGCAGGGACAGCTGCCCCTCGTAGAGCTCGCGATCGCTATATTCCGTGTAGATGAAGCGCGTGTTGCTTAACGTCTGCACGCCACCGGCGATGACATCGGCCTCGGCTCCTTGAACGTCCATCCAGATGAAATCGACCGTGTTCAGTCCAGCTTCGCTGCACCAATCGTCGAGCCGTCGAGTTTCAACCGAGAAGGGACGGTCGAAGCGAACCCAATCATACTCGGTAAGATGGTTCTTCGGGCGGCGTATTGAGCCCGAGAGGTCCCATTCCTTTGCATCTCCATCTGCATTGCTTGGATGGAAGTCGATCGTCCCGTTTCGTTCGCTGATCGCAATTTCAAGCAGCTTCACCTTATCGAGATTTGGACCGAGCTTCTTCTTGAAACGCGCGATCGCTCGGGGGTCCGGCTCAAAGCAGTAAAGCTGAGCTTGTGGGCACAGGGTGAGAAAATGTGCCGTATCGGTTCCGTCATTGCAGCCGATATCCAAGATCACTGGATTGGACATCCCAAGAAGTGACAGAATATGCTGATGTACGTCCACACAAGACACGGGTTGTTTTTCCATTGGAACTCCGTTGACACTTTGTCCTAGACGCGCAATCACACGTCAGACATGCCAGCACAACGTATATCAACGTATATAATTCATATGCCGGCGCGCGAGCGGTCGCGGATGGCGCTCTCTTTCGCTCGAGCGTGGCGAGGGATGATGCTGCCGCCACTGCCGGCTTGTCTTGCGAAGCGGGCCGCGGCGTGCTCTCGAGGGCGCCATCTGGAATGCGATCTTCGCGGTAACATAGGTGATTTGCGAGTGGCCCTTTGACCACTGCATCGCGATCTGGCTTCGCAAGGCGATAAAGACCCGCGCCGAACGGATTGTGGTCTGATTGTCACCAGTCTTGGTACCACCTTCGGGCACCAGGTACCGGGAGCGGCCACGGGCGACTGCGCCCGCTCCAGGAAAGGCTACTGATCGACGTTCACTCCGCCTCAAAGACGAAAAGCAGTGCATCCTGGTGCTGATCGGCGCGACGCCGGAAGGCCGCAAGGAACTGGTCGGCTTCACCGATGGCGCCCGCGAGAGCGCGCAGGACTGGCGCGATCTGCTGCTCGACCTGAAGCGGCGCGGGCTCGGCGTGCCGCCGCGGCTCACCATCGCCGACCGCCGACGGCGCGCTCGGGTTCTGGAAGGCCGCCGGCGAGGTCTGGCCGAAAACGCGCGAGCAGCGCTGCTGGGTACACAAGACCGCCAACGTGATCGCCAAGTTGCCGAAGAGCCAGCAGCCTAAAGCCAAACGCGCGTTGCAGGAGAGCTGGATGGCCGAAACCAAGGCCGCCGCCGAGCTGGCGTTCGACGCCTTCATCGAGAGCTATACGCCCAAATACGAGAAGGCGGCCGACTGCCTGAGCAAGGATCGGGACACGCTACTGGCGTTCTACGACTTCCCGGCCGAACACTGGAAACACCTGCGGACCACCAATCCCATTGAAAGCACCTTCGCTACCGTGCGCCACCGCACGATCCGATCGAAGGGCTGCCTGTCCAACAGAACGGCGCCCGCGATGGTCTTCAAACTGCTTGAGGCCGCGCAGAAAAGCCGGCGTCGTCTCGATGGCCACAACCAGTTGCCAAAACTCGTTCTCGGTGTGACATTCAACGACGGGATCGAGGTCATCGCCAAACCGACTGACCGTCAGCCCATAACCGCCGCCGCCTGACCGGCCGCGCCGTCACCAAAATTTGGCGATAGCTCACGAGAACCAGCAGGGTCACGTTTCGTCCGATTGCTTTCGGAGAAATGATTGAGACGTCCGCTTCGATTACGCGCAGTGCTCGCAGGCGCTTCAGTCGGCGCTGAACGCCAGAGGCCGACAACCCGACCTTCGCGCCGAGTATTTCACTGCTCAGACGGTTGTTTCTTTGCAGTAAGTCAAGAAGGCGGGCATCCGTTCTGTCAAGTTTCATGGTTCTGGCGGGATCAACGGGCGAGCAGGTTTTTCCACGACCAAACCCGGCCCCTCGCTTGAGCCCTGCCCTTCCAATACGTAATCAGATCGTTCAAGCGGGGAGCGGTAGGGCGTCAGACCAGCTCGGCTCGCACGCCCGATCGCTTTGTTGATTCTCGAGCGACGAGCTTGCTCAGCCAGCTACGGTCGGCTTGCCGGCGGGCGCGCAGGCGATCGAGGCACTTCCTTGGACAAAGAGAGGTCCGCCATGAGTAGTACCGGACCAGTCCGAACTGACCATTACAGACGGCGCATCGTTTGACGATGCTAATTCCGAGAGTTTCAGAGCAGTAGCGCATTGTTGTCTCTTCGTGCCTTGCCCGGCTGATCTCCCTTCACACCCATTGCGTACACGATGCGCTCTATCGCAGACATTTTCACCGCAGCGCCGGTTTAGACATCGCGAGACCAAAATGCTGCGATGACCAAGCTTCGGACGCGCCGCACCTTGCTTCAATACATCAGTTGACCGATTTTGCGAAGCCAGTAGCAGCGCCGCACAGACGGACTGCGCTAGCGAACAGCTTGTCTCGCCCAATGCGCGCGTGTAACGCCCGCTCTATTCGCCTGGCGAGGACGTCGTCGAACAGCTGGTGGGCTAGTGGAAAAGCCCATCTCGGACAACCGACCTAACCTTTGACGGCCCCGAGCAGTCCAATAGCCGGCGCGAACGAATATTAACTGTCGTAAGCTGGCTAAAACAACGAGCCGCTAGGAGCGCTGAGAGCAACAAGGCGGCGCGACAGCCGCCCAAAACGCAACGTAACATCGACCGAGCGTGACCGGCGGGCTTCTTCCGCAATGATATCTTAAGGGGGGAATCGGTGAGAGCACTTTTAGAGAGCTCGGTGATCGTTCCGTGGGATGCGGCATCCGTCGATCCACGGGCGTAACTGATTGATAGGACCTTGGTGCAGTGTTCCGCTTTTACTTTGAGTGCTTGGGATCCGCTATCGCAGACTCATCTGCATCAGACGCTCGCAAGTGACGGTTACTCCGAGAAGCTGCTCGATCACATCAATGATGATTTCGTCAAAGACAATCCTGCCTTCACCATTGCGCATCAGGATGATCCGCGCTCGCTCAGGTGGCGCGATTGTGAGCGAGACTGGCCCCTTTGGTTTCCCGAGACTCTGACGGCGCGCGAATTTCTCATTCCATCGGGCCTCCACGAGGGCTCGACGATGTGCTTGCGGTTGTCGGACTGCCGCTACGTCGGTGCTTTCCAATGAAGTGGACTACGTCAGCGGGGGCAACGGATGAGCCCAAGGACATCACTCAGCGATTTCGTCCCATTCTGGCCGAGGTCTCCGACCGGCTGAGAACGCCCCCTCTACTCGCAGAAGGCGTGGCTCCTAACTCGTTTGCGTTGGTGATTTCTTCAAGTGGCGCCGCTTTCAACTTGCTGGCACGTGCAGCGGGTCGACAGCTGGGCGACGGGGGTGCAAACTGCTCGCGGAGATGCTTAGGCCCTGGACCCCGCGACGCTTCCTGTGGAGCGATGACAGCGGCCAATGCCATCACGTCTCAACCTTGCCAGCATACCATGGTCGTGGTCACCGAGGAGCAGATTCGTGGCCATACGATCTCTCGCTCAGAGAGATCCAAGTGTTGCATCTGGTTGCAACCGGCGCGTCAAACCCGCAAATCGCACAGCAGCTGTTCGTCTCGCCGCGCACGGACCGATCGTCAGATCGAGCGCGCCTGAAACGCATTTTGCCGACTGCATCGCCCGCTTGCAAATAGGGGGCCGACTGAAGTTGCTTATGGCTCTCTCAGCCCACGAATACAAGCGAGAACACGCTGCTCCAGGGCGCGTATTGCCAAGGCGTTGCCATCTTTCACCATACACGAGGGAGGAACTCCCGCAGCACAGTTGAATCGGCGTGGGTGGAGCGAGCGTCGACGACGGATCGGGCCAATGCGGGCCGACCCTCAGCTGCGTTGGCATCGCCGCAGATTGCAACCGTTCAACGCAGAACACGCATTCGCCCGAGGGCACCAAAATCCCGCGTGCAAAGCAGCACAGCGGTGTCAGCTCGAGGACGATTATCAGCCGCTGTTGCTCACTGCCTCAATAAGCGCGTCGATTTGACTCTTGGTCGTCCCTGACGCAACGACTAAATGGCCTACGTCCTGAGCCGCAATTTGCCATTTAGCCTTGATACACTCCTCGACAGCAGGAAAGACGACCGTAAGCGCATTAGGATTACGCCAGGCGCTGACGCCTCGGGCATTGAGTTCCCTGGCTGCATAGGCGGCGAGCTGTTCACATTCAACAAACATTTGTTTGATGCCCTCGACACCCAGACGACGGATCGCATACCAAAGGATGATCGGTGTATAGGCATTACGCGAGCCACTCAAGGTTGCGTCGAAGCTCCCGATGTAATCGATAGAACGCTCGATACGCTGAGCATGAATTTTACGCTAGAGAACGATACCGCAGGGCCTTGGCGCGCCAAGGCACTTATGTCCGCTGACCGTAATCGAGTCCGCTCCATCCGCGAATCGAATGCGGGCCTCGGGCTCAAGAGAGCCGCGTATGCCCCGCATAGTGCCGCGTCGGAGTGAACGTAGATAGCGTCAATACCGACATCGCGAAGCACGGCGCGTATCTTGAGCGTATCGTCCCTGCCTTCCTTCATGGTGGTGCCTCTGTTTGCCACCACGACGGCGGGCCTTTTGCGATCACGAGCCGCTTCCTGCGCCAGATGGTCATAGCTAATCTCTCCATTTGGCTGCGAACGAACCACGCGGTGCTCAACCCCGAGCAGAGCTCACGCTGTAATGAGTATCAGACGAGAAATACGTCACAGCATCCGGATAGAGCTCACGTGTTACCTTCCGTCCCTCCGTTGGTGAGGTAGCCCCGAAATTCCCGCGGTGCTCGAAACAGCTCGGCGAAGAATTCGATAACTTGCCGTTCCAGGGTATGCGAGTTGACGCGATAGGTTCCTGGTTCGAACGGGGCTCCAAGGTTGTTGCCTGTGAACTTCAAGAAGCGCCATAAGGGTCCATAGTCGATCCCCTCGCGAACGGGTATCTCAGAAAGCATTCATTTGTCTCCTGCTCGAGGAGAACAGTTCGTCCACTTTTTTGATTTACTGGGATTGCAACATGACGAGCGCGTCTTGCAGGGGCCGAACTCGGCGGCCCTGCGATCTATTCGGATCCTGATTCATGGGTAGAACAAAGCTCCTGCCCGGCCCGGCCCGCGCGTACGGTCCATCAAGGGTGACGGCGCACCATCGGGAAAATGGGCGGCGAACTGCCGACCTGAACCTCACCCCGATCTTCCATCCCAGCCGCTCATATAGACGTGCCGGCCCGAGACTGGTGGCCTCGTTGAATGCCAAGCCTTTCGCCTCGTCCGGGATTGCAAGGCCGTATTGGAAAAGACGGCCGCCCCGGCCCGATCCTTGATGCATGGGATCGATGCCCAGCATGGTGAAATACCAGTGTGGCTCCTCGGGGTGATACTTGCCGAACTCCTCGAACAGCCTTTCGGTTTCCGTTCGTCGGTCCTCTGGAACACTGCCGAGCAAATATTCCATCATGCGCTTGTCATTACGGTGCGCTTTGTCGGTTAACCACAACAACGCACCTTTCTGGCCGTCTTCGAGATACGCGCCACTTCCATCGAAGTAGGGATCGCCGGCGTAGTATTCCAGGAAGCCGGCGAAATGGCGTAAGTAGCGCTCCGGTTCTGGATATAGCCATCTTAGCAGCAGGCAGGTCGTAAAGGCTGTCGCCAGAACGGCAATGACCTTCGGACGGTCGGCAGGGCCGACGATCTTGATAGACCCGTTCTCTTTTGACGCGGACTGCATGATTGCTCCTTCCAAATCCGTCCAAGCGGCTTCGATGCCAAAGCCCAACAGCGCAGAGCCGCGGAGAAGCCGCGGAGAAGCCGCGGATCACGAGGGTTGGCACTCGAGTGCACTGCCAATCGTGAGCCTGCATGCATCGGACTCCTCTGACCAGCCTGACTTGCCGCGCCCCAAGCCTGCATGATTTAGGCCAAGGCGTGACGATCGATGCTGGTGCTTTGACGAGATGCAATGTCACTTTCACGACAGCTTGACGGGCTGAGTACGCCAGCGCGTTTGCTTCCGGACGAACATACGCGCAAGTGTACGATTTAGCAGAACTGCAGGCAGGATCAATCAGCTCATCTTTGGCCTGCCTCTTGCTATAAAGGCGCTGTTCGCAATGTGCCTATCTCCAACCCGTTCAAATGCTCAGGAGGCCCGCATGAATTTCCGTCCGCTTCACGATCGCGTCGTGGTCAAACGCATCGACGCAGAAGAGAAGACCGCTGGCGGTATCATCATTCCCGACACAGCCAAGGAAAAGCCCTCGCAAGGCGAAGTTATCGCCGTTGGCCCGGGTGGCCGTGACGAGACCGGCAAGCTGATCCCGATCGACGTGCAGGTCGGCGACCGCGTGCTGTTCGGCAAGTGGTCGGGCACCGAGGTCAAGATCGACAGCCAAGAGCTATTGATCATGAAGGAAAGCGATGTCATGGGCGTTCTTACCGACGTGTTCTCAAAAAAGAAGGCCGCCTAGTTCGTCGTTCACACTGCTTATCCCCGAAGAGTGCCGGCCGGGCGCCCCGAAGGTCGAAATACAACTGAAGGAATCATTATGTCAGCCAAAGAGGTCAAATTCGGCGTAGAAGCGCGCGATCGCATGCTTCGGGGTATCGATATCCTCGCGAACGCCGTTCAGGTCACGCTCGGTCCGAAGGGCCGCAACGTGGTGCTCGACAAATCGTTCGGCGCTCCGCGCATCACCAAGGATGGGGTCGCGGTCGTCAAGGAGGTGGAGCTGGAGGACAAGTTCGAGAATATGGGCGCCCAGATGGTGCGCGAAGTCGCCGCCAAAGCCGCTGACGCGGCCGGAGATGGCACCACGACCGCGACCGTGCTTGCGGCTGCCATCGTGCGTGAAGGCGCCAAGTCGGTTGCGGCCGGCATGAACCCGATGGACCTGAAGCGCGGTATCGACCTCGCGGTCGAAGCCGTCGTTGCGGACCTCCAGAAGAACTCGAAGAAGGTCACCTCGAACGAGGAGATCGCCCAGGTCGGCACCATTTCGGCCAACGGCGATGCCGAGATCGGCAAGTTCCTCGCCGACGCCATGAAGAAGGTCGGCAACGAGGGCGTGATCACGGTCGAGGAAGCCAAGTCGCTCGAGACCGAGCTCGACGTCGTCGAGGGCATGCAGTTCGACCGCGGCTACATCTCGCCCTACTTCGTCACCAACGCCGACAAGATGCGCGTTGAGATGGACGACGCCTACATCCTCATCAACGAGAAGAAGCTCTCCTCGCTGAACGAGCTGCTGCCGCTGCTCGAGGCCGTGGTGCAGACCGGCAAGCCGCTGGTGATCGTCGCTGAAGACGTCGAAGGCGAAGCGCTCGCCACCCTCGTCGTCAACCGCCTGCGTGGCGGCCTGAAGGTCGCGGCCGTCAAGGCTCCGGGCTTCGGCGATCGTCGCAAGGCCATGCTGCAGGACATCGCGATCCTGACCGGCGGCCAGGCCATCTCGGAAGACCTCGGCATCAAGCTCGAGAATGTCACGCTGCAGATGCTCGGCCGCGCCAAGAAGGTGATGATCGAGAAGGAGAACACCACGATCGTCAACGGCGCCGGCAAGAAGGCCGACATCGACGCCTGGATTGCCCAGATCAAAGCGCAGATCGAGGAGACCACCTCGGACTACGACCGTGAGAAGCTGCAGGAGCGTCTCGCCAAGCTCGCAGGCGGCGTCGCGGTGATCCGCGTCGGCGGCGCGACCGAGGTCGAGGTGAAGGAGCGCAAGGATCGCGTTGATGACGCGATGCATGCGACCCGTGCGGCTGTCGAGGAAGGCATCGTCCCGGGCGGCGGCGTCGCCCTGCTCCGAGCGTCCGGGCAACTCAAGGGCCTGAGCACCAAGAACGACGACCAGAAGACCGGCGTCGAGATCGTGCGCAAGGCGCTGTCCTGGCCTGCCCGCCAGATCGCGATCAATGCTGGCGAAGACGGCTCGGTCGTGGTCGGCAAAGTGCTTGAGAAGGATCAATATTCTTTCGGCTTCGATGCGCAGACCGGCGAATACAGCAATCTTGTCTCCAAGGGCATCATCGACCCGACCAAGGTCGTGCGCATCGCAGTTCAGAACGCCGCCTCGGTTGCTGCACTCCTGATTACCACGGAAGCGATGGTCGCCGAGCTGCCGAAGAAGGCTGCGGCCGGGCCCGCAATGCCCCCGGGCGGGGGCATGGGCGGCATGGACTTCTGATCCAGCCTCTCTCGGCAGCCATGACTGGCAGAACCCTGGCAGCAATGCCGGGGTTCTTGCGCCTTCGGTCGGGCTTGCAATGATCCTCAGCCCTTGCGAGCTTCGAACTGGATCGGCAGCTTGCGCCGAGATACTCAAGATCAATTGGGGACGCTTTTGAGTCGCTGCGCGATCCGACGCGGGTCGTGCACAGCCTTGTCGATATGTTCCGCGCGCGCATGTTCGCGATCTGCTGCGGCTACGAGGACGCCGACGACCTCGATCATCTGCGGTCCGATCCCGCATTCAAGCTGGCCTGCGGACGGCTGCCGGACACGGGTCGCGATCTGTGTTCCCAACCGACGCTGTCGCGGCTGGAGAATGCTCCGCGCCTTCGACGCATGGATGGATAGCTACCCGCGCGAGCCGGCATCCGTCACGCTCGACATCGATGATACCTGCGATGTCGTCCACGGCCATCAGCAGCTCTCGCTGTTCAACGCTCATTATGACGAACGCTGCTTCCTGCCGATCCACGTCTACGACACGGAGAAGAGCCGGCCCGTGGCGGTCGTGCTGCGGCCCGGCAAGACGCCGGGCGGCGTCGAGGTGCGTGCCCATCTGCGCCGCCTGATACGGCATATCCGGACGCGGTGGCACAACACGCGAATTACGTTCCGTGGCGACGGGCGCTATGCCCGGCCGGAGGCAATGGCGTGGTGCGAGACCAACGGCATCGACTACATCTTCGGTCTGTCCGGCACCAAGCCGCTCGCCAGAAAAGTCGACGAGGCCGCCGACGGCATCCGCACGCGACGCGCCATCGAGAACCTGCCGGTTCTGCGTGGCTATACCGAGATGCGCCACAAGGCAAAGTCCTGGGATCGCGAACGACGTACCGTCGCCCGTATTGAGGCGACGATGCTCGGCCTCGACATCCGTTTCGTCGTCACCAGCCTCGATGTCGGCTCGGCCGAGTGGATCTACGACAGCCTGTATTGCGCGCGCGGCCAAGCCGAGAATCTGATCAAGCTGCATAAGACGCAGCTCGCCTCCGATCGCACCAGCTGCCGTTCGGCGCTCGCCAATCAAGTCCGCCTCGTTCTCGACACCGCCGCTTATTGGCTGATGCTGACCGTGCGCGACGCGATTCCCAAAGCCCGGGAATTGGCCACAGCCGAGTTCGCGACGCTGCGTCTTCGTCTCTTGAAACTCGCTGCCCGTGTCGTCGAGACCACGAGCCGCATTCACCTTGCGTTTGCCGCGGCATGTCCCGAAGCCGACCTGATCCGCGGCTTGCCAGGCGCGCTGCTGCCGCTCGGTCCTTGGCCGGCGGGGCGTCCGCCCCCGTTCGCCCAACCCATCCCTCAAGCGCGTTGCAAAGTACCGGTCGTCAGGCGGTGAAAGGCCGAAGGCAATCCCGCGCGCCTCGTCAGAGCAGATGTGCGGCCACATCAATCGGACCAAAAAAAACGCACTCTCACGAATAGGACGGGCTAGCAGGCTGTTGAAAAAGGTGCTCGCCGCCGACCAGCGACCGTGATTCATTGGCTCCGACGAGATTCGGAGATGGTGCGTGCGCGGCGGCGACAATCGAACGGGCGAGCTGTTCAGCTACGTTGATCTGGAGGCGGGTGCGGCGTGACCATCCGCTGCGAGCGATCCGGACGATCGCGAACGAGGCGCTGTCGACGCTGGAGCGCGAGTTTGCCGCGCTCTCTTCGCCGATTTGGCGGCCGTCGATCCAGCCGGAGAAGTTGCTGCGGGCGATGCTGTTGCAAGCGATCCGCTCGGAGCGGCTTTTGATCGAACGGCTGGAATACGACCTGCTGTTCCGCTGGTTCGTCGGAATTGGCGTCGACGACGGAGCCTGGGACCATTCGGTGTTCTCGAAAAACCGCGACCGGTTGCCGGAAGGCGACATCGCGGCCAAGTTCCTCGCGGCGGTGCTGGCGCAGCCCAAGGTGTAGAAGCTGCTGTCGAGCGATCACTTCTCGGTCGATGGCACGCTGATCAGCGGAGGTAAAGGCCCATCCGACGCGTTCATGGCCAGGGAAGCGGGTCTTCTCTTGCCCGGCGACCGTCTTGATCCAGCCGAATGCCTCCTCGATCCGCTTGCGGATGCGCTGGCTGGCGGCATAGCCCCCGTGCCGGGTCGTTCGCCCGTCGATCGCAGAGCTGCGGCCGCTGGTGTTCTGCGCAACATGCGGCGTCACGTTCATCGAGCGCAGCTCGTTGATGAAGTCTTCTGCGTCGTAGGCTTTGTCGGCGCCAAGCGTGATCGCTGTCGGCCGGTCGGCACGCGGTTCGATCAGGTGCAGCGCGGCCACCCGTTCGGCATGCCCGTCGGCCCGCGTCAGGCAGGCGTCGACCAGCAGGCCGTGGCGGTTCTCCATCAGCCCATGCCCGATGAAGCACAGCTTCGTTTCGTTGCCCTTTCCCTTGCGGTAAAGCCTGGCATCCCGATCGGTGGTCGAAGCATGGGTGCCGTTCGAGCGCTTCTGGCCATGGAAGTCCGCTTCGGCGTTGCGCCCGCCGCCTCGCGCCGGCGGCGCGCCAGAGCCATCCTTCGGCTTCACGCTCTTCATCGAGGCCCAGGCCTCGATCAGCGCCGCCGCCTACAATCTGGTGCGGCTGCCCAAGCTGATCGCGGAGGCCGCTGATGGCCAAGGTGCCCGGCTTCGCCAAGGCCTTTGCTGGCCGTTGGCGCATCGTCGAAATGGACAACTGGGACGGCGACTTCCTCGGTACGCCTACGACGAAGGCCGCCTGATCGCCGTGTGCGCGCGCGGGCACGGCGAGCTATATGTGATGGCGTTGGGTGAAGGTCAGGCGGCTTGCTGATCGTCGGATTTGCCGGCTTGTGGCGCAGAAGCTTCCATTCCCAGGGCAGCAGTTCGTGCAATGCGCCCCCGGAAGACGAACAAATGACCGCTGAGCGGATCCTTGCGCAGCACCTCTTGCTCCTGGAGTGCCAACGACGGAAAGCCCCGGCGCATATCCATGTGGCCTGTCGCGAGCCACACTCGCGCGCCTGTCGGAACCGGGATCATCGGTGGGCCAAAGCATCGAGAACGCGACGTAGCGCGTCTCCATCAACGTCGCCATCGACCCGGATGCGATGCCCGCTATCAAGATCGATCTCGATGATGCCGTCGCTCTTGCGTCGCCGCGCCGTCGTCGTCAACGGCACTTCGGCCAGCTCCCGCGGTGACGCAGGGTAAGCGCTGTTCAGCGGCCACCTTCCGGATGACGGGGTGATCTGCGAGTCTGCGGTTCGGTTTGGACCGTTAGGCTTAGAATGGACACAGAGCATAGTGCTATCACGGAGCCGGTGCGGCGGCTTGAAGTCTTCACCGGAGCCGGCCGTCGGCGGAAGTGGAGCGATGGGGACAAGGCGCGGATCGTTGCGGAGATCGTGGCGAGCGGCGACTCGGTCTGTTCGGTAGCCCGACGGCATGGATTGTCACCGCAGCAGTTGTTTGGCTGGCGACGTCAGTTGCGAGAAGCAGCAGGCGGTCATTCCGCAATAGAAGAAGTACAGTTTGTGCCGGCGGTGGTGGATGCCGCGGTGCCGGCGCCCGCTGTTGACCGGGAGCGCAAAGCGGTGCGCTGCAAGGCCAAAGCGGATACCCGGGCTCGCCGTTGCGATGCCGGGATTATCGAGATCGAAGTCGACGGCATCATGATCCGGGCCGGTCGTGGTGCGGATACGACGATGGTTGCGTCGATTGTCCAGGCGCTGAAGGCGAGCCGGTGATCGGTCCGTCGGGTGCGGTCCGGGTGATGGTGGCGACCAAGCCGGTGGACTTCCGTAAGGGGATGGAAGGGCTCGCGACCCTGGTGCGCGAGAGCATGCGGGCAGATCCATTCTCGGGAGCTGTCTATGTGTTCCGGGCCAAGCGGGCGGATCGGATCAAGCTGGTGTTCTGGGACGGAACGGGTCTGTGCCTGTTCGCCAAGAGGCTCGAGGATGGGATCTTCCGCTGGCCGAAGATCGAGGACGGCGTGATGCGCCTGTCGGCGGCGCAATTGTCGGCGCTGCTGGAAGGGCTCGACTGGCGGCTTGTGCATGAGGCGCGGGAGACGTCGACGCCAACGCAGGCCGGATAGCTGTTGGCAGCGCTGCGGCGAAATGAATCAGGAGCGTCGGACGCGTCGCCAGATGGCGGCGAATATGCTCTGAATTGGGTGTGAGCGACGCCCTGCCTGACGATCCCGAGACGCTGAAAGCGATGCTGCTTGCCGAACGATGCGAGAGCGAACGGCTGCGTCAGATCATCAAGGAATTGCAGCGGCATCGGTTTGGCCGGCGGGCAGAGACGCTGCCTGAAGATCAGATGCTGCTGGGCTTGGAAGACGTCGAGCAGGTTGCCGCATACAACGAGACGGCACAGGACGTGAGCGCACCTGAAGGCCGTGAGGCGCGGGCTCGCACGCGCCGCGGCAACCGTGGCGCCTTGCCGATGCACCTGCCGCGGATCGAGGTCGTCGTCGACATCGAGGGCAAGACCTGTCCCTGTTGCCAGGGCGAGTTGCACCGGATCGGCGAGGATAGAAGCGAGCGGCTGGACCTGGTCCCGGCGCAGTTCCGGATCCTCGTGACCCGGCGTCCCAAATACGCCTGCCGGGCTTGCGAGGACGGGGTCATGCAGGCGCCGGCCCCGATTAGGCTGATCGAGGGCGGATTGCCGACCGAGGCCACCGTCGCCCACGTCCTGGTCTCCAAATATGCCGATCACCTGCCGCTCTACCGGCAGGCGCAGATTTACGCCCGCCAGGGCATTGAGCTCGATCGTTCGACGCTGGCGGACTGGGTAGGACAAGCTGCCTTCCACCTGCGTCCGCTGCATGACCGTCTGCTCGGCAAGCTCAGGCAACGGCCAAAGCTGTTCGCCGACGAGACGACGATGCCGGTGCTCGATCCCGGCCGCGGACGCACCAAGACCGGTCAGCTCTGGGCCTATGCAGCGGACGACCGGCCGTGGGGCGGTGCCGATCCGCCGGGCGTTGCCTATGTCTATGCCCCCGATCGCAAAGCCGATCGTGAGCGTCATGCGGAGACCACGCGCTGAGGGTTGATCTGGTCGGCTAGGAAGATCTCGCGGAATGGTGTGTCGCGAGGTCACAATGTCAAAGGATAGTCGTAAGGATAGCGATAAGGATAGGCATATGCCTATCCTCGAACACGGCGCCGACACGCTGCAGCGTGTCGAGATCATCACCGGGACGGGCCGACGTCGGCGCTGGTCGACCGATGCGAAGGCGGCGATTGTTGCGGAGAGTTTTGCGCCGGGTGCAAGCGTGTCCGCAGTGGCGCGGCGACACGACATCAGTCCAAGCCTGTTGTTTCTCTGGCGTCGCCAGGCTACGCGGGCGCAGGTCGCGGAGCGCGGGGACAGAGGCATGCCACCTGGCTTTGTGCCGGTCGCGATCACCGGCTGTGGGCGCCCGAGTGAGGAGCAGGCGGCGATCGAGATCGAGGTCGGCGCGATTCGCATCCGTGTCAGGGGGACAGTGGACCGGGAGGCACTGTGCGAGGTGCTGGCGGCGGTCGGGACGGTTGGTCGATGATCGGGCTTCGAGCTGGGTTGTCGATCTGGATTGCGACGCAGCCGGTCGATTTCCGCCGCGGCATGGACTCGCTGGCGATGCTGGTGAGCGAGGCCTTTGGAGCCGATCCGTTCGACGGCGGACTTTATGTCTTCCGCTCCAAGCGCCGAGATCGCGTGAAGATCCTGACTTGGGATGGAAGCGGCCTTGTCCTTTACTACAAAAGAATCGAGGGGCAGTTCACCTGGCCGCCGATCAAGGAAGGCGTCATGTCGCTATCTCATGCTCAGCTCTCGGTGCTGCTCGATGGCTCGGACTGGAAGCGTGTGCCGATGCGAGTTGTGGATCAGCCGATGCGAGCTGGTTGATCATTATCAAGAGTCGTTCGTCACTCATGCGGAGTTGTTGTAGAATCGCTCTGCATGAGTGATTTGCCTTCCGATCCAGCATTGCTCCGACAAGCCGTGATGACGCTATCGTCACGGCTTGCGGCGTTGTCGGAGGAATGCAGCACGCTGGCGACCGAGCGTGATGCAGCGATCGCCCAACGCGACGCTGCGATCCAGGAGAACGACAAGCTCCTGATGATCCTGTCCCAGTACAAGCGCACGATCTTCGGTCCGCGCTCCGAGACACTGGATATCGGACAGCTGTCTCTCTTCACCATCAGGGCACAGGCGGTTCGTGCCGCCGCCAACGACGACGTGACCGGAGGCAGGCTGCCTGACGGAGCGGAGGGCCGTGGAAAGCGACCGGCGCGACGCAACCGGGGGAAGCTTCCGGAGCATTTGCCGCGCATCGATGTCGTGATCGATATCGAGAGCCACATCTGCCCTTGCTGCGGCGAGCAGCTGCACAAGATCGGGGAGACCGTCAAGGAAGCCTTCGACGTCATTCCGATGCAGTACCGGGTCAAGCGCATCATGCGTCCACGGTACGGCTGCCGGGGATGCCGCCAGGGTGTTCTGCAGGCACCCGCGCCGGCCCAGGCGATCGACGGTGGAATGGTGACGGAAGCCTTGCTGGCCCACGTCGCGGTGATGAAATACGGCTACCAGCTGCCGCTGTATCGCCAGGAACAGATGTTTGCCGCCCAAGGCATCACGCTCGACCGGCAAACGCTGGCCTCGTGGATGGGCCGCGTCGCCTGGTGGCTGAAGCCGCTTCACGCGCTGTTGCGCCGCGCAGTGATGTCCTACCCGCGGCTGTTTGCCGACGAGACGCCGCTGCCAGTTCTCGATCCCGGCCGTGGCAGAACCAAAGTCTGCCAGTTCTGGGCGATCGCCACCGACGACCGCCCGTGGGGCGGCCCGGCGCCGCCGGCAGTAGTCTACGTGTTCGCCGAGGATCGCAAGGCAATCCGCGCCAGGCAGCTGTTTGGAGACTACGACGGCATCCTGCAGGTCGACGGCTACGCCGGGTACAAGGGGCTGATTAAAAACGGCGGCCGTCTGGTGCAACTGGCGTTCTGCTTCGCGCATGCGCGGCGGAAGTTCTGGGACGTCCACATCGCGACGAAATCGCCGATTGCCGCGGAAGCGCTGCAGCGGATCGCGATGTTCTACGCCATTGAGGATCGCATTCGCGGTTTGCCGGCGACGCAGCGAGCTGCGGTGCGACAATCCGACACCAGACCGCTGATCGAGGACTTCAAGCCCTGGCTCGAGGCGCGACTGCTGGAAGTCTCAAAGAAATCCGGCCTTGGCAAGGCGATCCGCTACACCCTCAACCATTGGGATGGCCTGACGCGATTCATCGATGATGGGCGCATCGAGATCGACAGCAATACGGTCGAACGCAGCATCAAGCCGATCGGGCTGGGAAAGAAAAACTATCTGTTCGCAGGCAGTGAGGGCGGCGCCGAAACCTGGGCCACTCTCGCATCACTCATCAACTCCGCAAAGCTTCACGACATCGACCCACGGCACTATCTTACTGATGTTCTCGAGCGCATCGTCTCCGGACGTACCAAGATCAATCAGCTGAACACGCTGCTGCCGTGGAATTGGAAAGCCGAGCGCGATGGTTCGGAGCCAAAGCTCGCCGCTTGATCAGTTCGACGGCACGGCGTCGGGAACTTCCTGCGCATCGCTGGCGTCGTCGTAGATCTCTTCGCGGATCACGCGCAGCGTTACCTCGTGCAGATACACTTGCAGAGCACCCTCCAGCTCGGTGAACTCGGGCAGCAGGACTCTATCAACGAAGCCCCGTGACGCACGGACCATCACCGTGTTACGTCGCTGTCGGCGATAACGAAACGGCCGCAGCCCATATCGGCGGCAAAGCGCCAGAAACAGGTGCCGAGACCACTGGTCGGGAAGTGAGAATTGCTGTTCGATCGGTGGATCGTGGCGAGCAAGTTCCTCGACCCGGGCCCGCACCCGCTGCAGCGCGGCTTCCGCTGCAAGGCGCTCACCAGCAGTTCCGGCCCCCACGAACAACGCCTCGATCTTCCGAAGCTTCTCGCGCAGCTGCGACTCGCTGGTCATTCTGATCCCCGTTGCCCGCTCCGAACCGGGATCAACCCATCACCGCGCGCCGGCGGCGTCAATCATCCCGACCGCGCTATCCAGAGCATTCCGCGCAAGTCAAGCCCTGGCACCCGTGATCCTCTCGTGACGCTCACAGCCGATCGGCCGATCGCCCATCTCGCAGGCTTCGAAGGGATCCTGCAGGTCGATGGCTATGCCGGCTATGGCAAGCTCGCCGAGCGTGGCGATGTCCAACTTGCATTCTGCTGGTCGCACATGCGACGTAACTTCTACGAACTTGCCACACCCGGTCCCGCGCCCATTGCCAGCGAGGCGCTCAAGCATATCGCCGAGTTCTACGCCATCGAAAGGGACATCCGTGGTCGCGGCGCCGAGGAGCGCCGTCTCGTTCGGCAGCAGAAAATCCGGCCGCTGGCGGAAGCCTTCGAGCGATGGCTCCGCGCAAAGCTCGCGTTGATCAGCCAAAAGGGCAAGTTGGCCGACGCCATTCGCTATGCGCTCTCACGCTGGGAGGGCCTGACGCGCTTCATCAATGACGGCCGCATCGAGCTCGACAACAACGTCGTCGAGCGCTCGATCCGTCCGATCACGCTGAACCGGAAAAATGCGCTGTTCGCAGGCTCCGACGGCGGCGCCGAGCACTGGGCCACCATCGCCTCCCTGGTCGAAACCTGTAAGCTGAACGACGTCGATCCGCTCGCTTACCTGACCGACGCCCTCACCAGGATCGTCAACGGCCATCCAAACAGCGACATCGATCAGCTGCTTCCGTGGGCCTATTGTCGTCAAGACCTCAAAGCTGTGGCCTGAGAACGACGCTCTGATGTCCGCTGTCAAGGATTAGAACGCAGAGCACCGCCCCGATCGTCGTCGATCGGCTATTCATAGAGATGGTCGTGCATAGGTGGAGGCGGAACCGAAGGACGTCGGTGATCAAGCTCTGATGCGCGGGTTGGCTACCGCATTCCCGATTGTGCGTCCGAGGTCTGCTCCTATCTTACTGCGGGCGTCGGCGCTCTTGCCGGCCACAAAGCGTCTGACGGGCATTCCCTCTGCCGTGGTCCCGCCTCCGCCCATGCACGATGATAAGGGCGCTCGATCAGGCTGTCTGCACTTGCCTGGCAACCGCCCACATGAACCCCACCAGTTCACGGGCGATAGCGGTGCAGACCACCGTCGTTCGTTTGCCGCGCGCCGCCAGCTTCCGGTACCGGGCCGTCAAGCGGCTCTGCGCCTTCCAAGCAATCTCTCGCACTGCTGGCGACGTCTGTTCGAGCCGGTATAGTTTTGTCTTGCCGATCTTCGGCGGGTGTCGATATGTCCAGGCGCTTTCGACCAACATGTGGCGAACACGGCCGTTGCCGGCCTTGGTGATGCCGCCACGTCTGACAGCCTCTCCCGTCGATCGCTCGCTTGGCACCAGACCGAGGTAACCCATAAGTTGACGTGGGCCCTCAAAACGGCTCACGTCACCGACCTCGGTTGCGAATGTCACTGCGACGACCAGATCGACGCCGCGCAATGTTTGAAGCGCCCGCACGAGCGGCTCCAGAGACCAGGTCGAGACGAACTCTTCGATCGTGCGCTCGAGCCGGTCGACCCGGTCCCTGGCGACGCGAACTGCTTCGACCATTTCTTGTAGCGCGATCTGATGTGCGGGGTGGTCGAACTGTTGTTCCTGGAGCCAACGCAAATAGCGCATCGTCCAGCCCTTTTTGCGGGGATAGGTGCGGCCATGCTTGAGCATGAAGGCGCTCACCTGCTGCCGGTGGATGCGCAGCGTCTCAACCGCTGCCGATCGAGCGCGAACGAGGTCGCGCATCGCTTCGTGACCTTCATCGGGAACCCATACCGCCGTCAGCTCGCCGGCGCGTAGCAGCCGCGCGAGAGAAACGGCGTCCCGGCGGTTCGTCTTCACACGATCACCCGGCTTCCTTGGGATCAGCGACGGCGCCACCACCGTGCATTGGTGGCCGAGCGACCGGATCAGGCGATAAAGACCATAGCCAGTCGGGCCGGCTTCGTAACAGAAGTGGACGCGGTCAAACCGGTTGGCGATCCGCCCTAAGACGCGGCGCATGTTGGTGGCCGAAGCATCAACCTCGCCGAAGAACCGAACCTCCCCCTCCCGGCCTGCATCCGCAATCGCGACGGCATTTCTCAGCTTGGCCACATCGATTCCGACGAATGCTTCCCTATAATCTGCCACGGCTCGTCCTCCTGTGATGAGGATCGGCTCGGTTCGCCCGAGCAACCCTCGGACGCGCAGTGTAGGGCGAGCCACCTCATCGGTAGAGGCGGACATACGGTCTTACGACGCAGGCGGCCCAATCTCGACTGGAACAAACGGAGCCATGCTCGCTTCGCCGTGCTTGCAGAGCTCCTTCCGTCCTCGAAATCGTCATAGCGCTTCTCCTAGGATTACCCCTAGGACCTGCAGCGATCCCGTTCGTCAAACAAAGGCGGCCTTCAATGGAGGATACCTTCCTCGACCTCGTCGAACAGGCGCATCTCACCTTCACGGGCAAGTCCGACGGTGAAATTGCCTTCGGTGCGCTGAAGGGCTTCCTCGATGTCCGCTACGGCGCGCGAGACGGTTCGGCCTGTGCGGAGTTCTCATGGGAAGGGCACGACGAGAATGACCCCGCCTGCGGTCGCAGATGGGCTATGATCGGCACTGCGGGCAGGCCCGTCGGTCACTTCTACATACACAAAGGCGACGATTTAGCCTTCGTTTGCGAACGCGGCTGAGTTCTTCAACAGCCTGCTAGGTCTTCAGGACGCCCCACGAGGTGATACAGCTCTTTAAGACGCGCGGCTTCTGGTGGGAGATTGGTTGTGAAGACCATATTCGCGGATCCAAGCGGAGAATGTCATCGGCGCTATCGGCTGTCCAGCCTACCGCACGGGGCGCCGCTGTGAGCGAGGACCGTTCCATTGAACTCGTCCCGAACCACGATTGCCTTGAGCCTGATTTAGGCCGACCGGCGATTGGACGATTCTCAGTCCACGCGTATCGACTCGCGAACGGCGCCAACGTCATGGTTTCCGGCTCCATCTGGCCACTTCCACTGTAGCGCACAGCAATGACGAGCTCACGGACATCTGCCCGAAGAGATGCTCTGCCGATCTCGTCCGGCAAGCTGCCCGTTACTCAATGCATCCACAGATCCCTCCAGCTACCTCTTGTCATCGGCTAACTAGTAGAGCTCTCGATGATCCGGCGGTTCGCGCCGCTGCGTTTTGAACAGAAATAAACCAGTGAACGACGCTCCCCAGCGTGCACAGGCTTCACCTCATGCCGGTTCCTGCATGTAGTAACAAGTACGCTTCCAAATGGTGGTCGAACACGTATTGTTCGTACGCACTAGGATATATCACAAACTCCCCCCCCTCAAATTCTCTAGTGAGTTGAACAATCACGGCGTACTCGAAATCAGGGTCGCTCTCAGCATCCAAATGGATGCCAACAAAGGATCCGGTCGGCATACGATGTATTTGGCAGCGGCGAATCACATAATCAGACCATCCTCCTAAGATCTTTTTCAACGTGAGGCGACGGTGTCTCCTTTCGAGTAACTCGATGATTTGAGCTGGAGCTGTACCATGCGCATTGCTAGGAGGGCGGCCGGGCAGATCTACCCTGACGCGTTTCACAAAGACACTGTGTGAATCGCCGGCATCCCCTTCCCGCACCTCCTCTTCGGGAATCTCGGTCTGCAGCTGATCGACCCTTGCCAAGTCATCATCGGTGAACAAGGTCTGGGGGGCGATCAAGACCGTCCCCTTAACCAACAGCTCTATGCGGTATTTTGTGAGAGCCTCTTCTGCAAGCAGACGGGATTTATCATTTACTGCGCGTGCCATTCGCGTTTACTCCAAGTTCGGACTTAAGGATCCTTCGCTATCGCCTTGCATCGAGTGGATGGCCTGCTCCCAACGCTCGCCATCAAAGTCCTTTTATTCATACGCTTTCGATCGTTCGTTTATCCAAGCATACAATATTTACGCTGAATCCTGAAGGACTGGATCGAGGCCTGTAGAATGGCTTTACGCCGCAGATCCGGCAAAACGTGTGCCGAGCGACGTTCTTATTAAACTGGTACGAAGTGAGAAATTCTTCGCCGCACTCAATGCCCACTTTGTCGCCAGGCACGAGCAAATGTAAAAATTTCGACATTTGGCAAATTGAGCAGTTGCATCCCACTGCGGAACTCGCAGCGCTCGAACGCAGAATTTCACAGAACCACAATGACAGCGGCCATGGTGGCGGATCTCGGCACCATCGCCTTCGAGGGAAAACCCTGCGAGCAGATCCCGGCACCACTCGAAGCTGTGCCGCCAAACTCATCGAAAAAACGGCTACTGCTGTCAGCCGGGACAATTTCGCCAATGAGGCGGCTTGTCATCTCCTCGTAATATTTTTCCGCTGGATCCTCGCCGCCGACATGGACCCGAAAGTACTCAAGATCGTCTGCCTCCACATCAAAGGTCTCGACCACAGTGGCCGATAGCGACTGGATCATCTCCGCAGCATGCAGTTCGAATGCGACCATGTAGGCGCAACGCACCACGGGGTCTTTCGATGACAGCCCGGCATACAGAGAATGCAGATATCGCTTTGTTGTGGGGCTATAGTTTGGTTTTACTGCCCCACCGAGTAGTCGCGATGCATCTTTTCTAAATAGGTTCGAGTGGAACTGTTCGGTGGCCAGAATATCGGGTAACGCCGCGTTGCCGGCCCGGAGAACTCGGCTATGACCACCCGTCTCATCCCAACAGATGAAATTTGCGACCACGCTGGTCAGTTCAACATGCCTCGGAAGGTCGCGATTGGTATGCATCGCAGCGAGTACAAGGTCCTTTTGGGACCCTGCCCGCAGATATGGGAATGCCTGTGACATCGCCAAGTATTCAGGAATCAGGCTGACAATCTGGTCCTTTGACATCGCCGCAGCGAACGGATGGGGGCCGAACACGCCCGCGCTTTCTGTGTCAAATACTCATGGACCGAGATCTGAGGAGGCTGATCCAGTGCAAATTCAGATGCGCGAGAAGACGTCATTTAATCTCTAGCTATTAAGGTGACGCAACTGATCAACGATTTCGTTGGGAAGGCGGTCTATGATGGCGTTGACCATGCATGTGAAACTCCCCTGGGCCGGCACCTTCACGGCAACAGACTGCGGCATGACTAGCTCGGTCCTATTGATGATCGCATCGATGGAAACATGTCCATTTGATGATGGCGGCGACGATGCGCCCGGCAGACTCGACGCGTCACTCGAAGGCAGTAACGCAGTTGAGATCAAGCATTGCGGGCTAACGCCGCGAGTTCGGCTTCTAGCTTCGGTTGATGCTTGAAGATGGCGTCGATCAGCGCTTGCGCTGGTTGCTCGGCCGCTTCAACCAGTGCCGCCTTCTCAGCGCGGGCGGACGGAGCGAACACCCGCTTGACGACAGTCGGCGAGCCCCTAAGACCGCATTTTGAGACGTCCTCGACGCCGACATCCTGGGCGCTCCATTTCACGATCGGGGCGCGCGCAGCGCGCAAGGCATCCGCCATGGCGCCACGACGAATCTGGTTGGTCGCCTCCAGCATGGTGATCAGGCACGGCAGCCTGGTGTGCAGAACCTGGACCCCACCTTCGGAGCGCCGCTCTGCCTCAATTGTGCGTGCGGCGAGATCAAGCGACCTGACCTTGGCGACGTAGGTTAGCTGAAGCACGCCTAGCCGCTTTGCGATGCCGGGCCCGACCTGCGCAGTATCGCCGTCGATGGTTTGCTTGCCGGTAAAGATAAGATCTGGCCGGCCATATTCCTTGTCGATCTTTCGAATGGCTGTTGCCAGTGCGTACGTTGTGGCCAGGGTATCGGAGCCCGCAAAGCAACGATCGGTTAGCAGTATCGCGCGATCGGCGCCAAAGGTCAGTGCTTTTCGGAGCGAGTCTTCCGCCGACGGCGGCCCCATTGTAAGCACGGTTATTTTGCCGCCGAACCGATCGCGCAGCTCCAGTGCGGCCTCGAGCGCGAAAAGGTCATATGGGTTGATGATCGTCGGCACGCCCTGGCGCATGATCGTATTGGTGACCGGGTGCACGCGGATCTGTGCAGAATCGGGAACTTGTTTAATGCAGACGACATTGTGCACAGTTCAGCTCCATAAATTCCCAAGCTGCGAAGAAGAACAGCAAGTGTTGTACCAGCGCGCATGATTTCGGAATCAGCTCAACAATACAAAAGCTTAGGCGAGCCAGGCGATATCGCCCGACGCTCCCGACGAAGCAATGTCGACACTCGTCGCGACTGCGACAGGGCTGTTCGAGCGACGTGATCGGCAATTGAGCCGGCCCGGGAGAGTTCCTCCTCAACGAGGTGGGTTTTGCTCCAGACGATCAAGATGCGGATCCAATTCGTCCGAGCCGGCGTTGGCTTGATATCTCGGTTGAACTATGGATCAACCAAGCCGCTCGCCACGACGACCGAACGTATCGACGCTCGGTGGTGTTCTGCACGTCGAGCGCAAGCCGACCTCTATCCCGGTCGAGCGAGCTCATGCTCCTCACAGCTCTCGAGTCCGGTCCGGGTCTCTATCCATCATGAAAACCTGCGGTGGATAGGACCGTCCTCAGAGGAGGGGTAGACCAGCCCCCCCCCGAAACCATCGACGATTAACCTGCCACGGCTATTTGCCTCAATGTGATGATCGCAGCTCCCGCTCTTGTGTCCTTCTCAAAATCGCTTGATCTCGATTCCGTATTTCCTCAACGCGTAGCCGATCTGGCGCGGAGTAAGTCCGAGCAAGCGCGCTGCCTTTGCTTGAACCCAACCGGATTTTTCCATGGCGGCAATGACCCGTTCGCGATCGGCAATCTTCGCGCCGCTCACGAGGACTGTGCCGGGAGGCCCCAGTGAGGCCAACTCGCTGCCAACAGGCGGCAGCGGCGCGTCCGCCTTAGTCACGGGTGTGACAGGACTCGCCGGCATTGGCATGGTTGGTGCAGGCTGGACTGTCATCTCATCCGATGTACTTTTCCAGAGCATCGCGGAAAGGCACTGGCCATGGCAACATGCAAAGTCATTTCTCATGATCGAGGGCCCGGCGGCCAGGGTCGCGGTTCGCTGGATGCAATTTTCGAGTTCGCGGACATTTCCTGGAAATCCGCAGTTCATCAGCACATCGATCGCACTCGCCTCAAAGCTCAGCGTACGGCAGTTCTCGCTGTTGAAATTTTTCAGAAACTCGCTGGCAAGCAACGGAATATCACTTCGCCTTTCGCGCAGCGTTGGCAGCATCAAGGGAACTACGCTGATGCGATAATATAGGTCTGCGCGGAACTCGCTCCTCGCCACAGCCTCTTCAAGATTCCTATTGGTCGCAGCTATGACACGAACATCCACCTTGATGGTCTGGTTACTGCCGACGCGCTCGAACTCCTGCTCTTGCAGAACGCGCAGCAACTTCGCCTGGAACGGGGCCGAAATTTCACCGATCTCGTCAAGAAACAGCGTGCCCTTGTCAGCAAGCTCGAAGCGCCCTTTGCGCGCGCTGAACGCGCCGGTAAAGGCACCCTTCTCGTGACCGAACAATTCGGACTCCAGAACTGTCTCAGGGAGCGCCGCGCAATTCAGCTTGATGAAGGGCCGCTTGGCACGCAACGACAACTCGTGAATGGCCTTGGCTACGAGTTCCTTCCCAGTACCGGATTCACCGCGAAGCAAAACGGTGCTGTTCGATTTAGCGACGACCGCGATCTTCTCGAGCAGCCCGCGCAGCGCCGGGCTGTCGCCGATGATCCCGTGGATCGGCACCTTCTTGCGCTCCCTTGCGGGCTGTCTAAGCTCTGACAGTTGCTTATGCAGCCGGTCTTTCTCCACCATCAGTCGTTCGCGGTCACAGGCGAACAGGCGATGCAGCTTAACTGTCTGCCCGACCAGGTTGGCGATCATGCCGAGCAGCCGCGCGTCGTAGTCAAGTAGTTGGCTCGACCTGTCGTCCCGAATACGATCAACCGTCAGCGTACCCACGACTTTCGGATCAATACGAATTGGAACCCCGATGAATGACACCAGCATACTGTCTGTGGCGCCGAGCACCTGCAGGTCCGCAGCGCTGAACGCCGGCTCGACTGCCACATTCTCGGCGATCAGGGGTGTGTCCGTCGCGACGATCTGATCGATCGCCTTCCGCGGCAAGTGCATCCGGTAGCGCTCGTCACTACCCTCGCTCCAGCCGGCCCCCACGGCGATGTCCGGCATCCCTTCATCGTCGAAGAGTGAAACGATGCCGTGTCGCATCTGCACAAACGATTGCAGAAGATCGACCACTTTGGCCAATGTCACTTCGAGCCGGCAAGGTGCAGTGAGCACCCTTGATATTTCGAAGATGCCGGTCAGGGCGCTCTCGCACAGCGGTTCGACCGAGACCTCGCGCTCCGTCTCTGACTGTGAGTTAGGTCTTTCGCGTGTGGATGCGATATGCAGCATAACGAGGTCTCCGTTGTTCTGATCGGCCTCCCCTGGCACCTTGTGCGGGTTTGCGAGCGTTTCTTTGCATGTCATGCTCGATCTAGCGCCAAGTGTTGACGAGATGACATAGAAGGGTCACACCTTTTCATGGCACGAGGGTAACTCACAGGGCCTCGATCTCGGCTTTTGCGGAATGGGTGCGTAACGTCGGCGTGAACGCAAGTTCCACGACTTCAGTTCAAGTCAGCTACCTTGCTGGGCCTCGCCGTTTCAAAGATGTTGCCCACCATTGATCGGCACCTCGGCGCCGGTGACATAACTTGCAGCATCCGAACATAGGAAGAAGATGACCTTGGCCACTTCATCGGGTGTTCCCACTCTGCGCAGCGGAATGCTTGGCACGAGACGCGCTTCCGTGTCGAGCGACAACATACTCGTCTGTATTTCGCCGGGTGCGATCGCATTCACGCGAATGCCATGCGGCGCATAATCGTGGGCCATTTCTCGTGTCAGACTTGCAAGCGCAGCTTTCGACGTCGCATACGCACTGCCGGCAAATGGGTGCACACGCGAGCCCGCGATGGACGTCACGTTGACGATCGATCCTGACGCAGCTCTCAGCTCCTCAAACAACCCTTGCGCCAGCATTATCGGAGCCATCAGATTGAGATGGAACACCCTCATCCAGGTTTCGGGTGAGGTCGTCAACGACGTCAGCCGGCCACCATTGGACGATTTCGGCGAGACGCCGGCATTGTTCACCAGCGCGTGCAACGGTGCGCCCGCCAACCGTTTCTTGACCTCGGTGATCACGCGCGGCAGCATTCGATGATTGCCAAGATCGACTTGGACATGATCCTCGTTCCCTGACTCCCACGGGCACCGCTCGCGATCGAACGGTTGGCGCGCGCAAGAAATGATCCGCCAGCCCGCCTGCGAAAACAGCTTGGCAGTGGCGTGACCGATCCCGCGTGAGGCGCCGGTCAGCAGCATCGCCTTCTTTTCTCCCCGGTGGACGCCGGCGTGGCAGGCATGCACGGGACAACCCGACTGTGTTGCAGACAACAGACCTCCGACCATATCGTCATCTGGCAGATCGAGACCCACGCCAGCCTCCCATCCTGTAGCACCGTTGGCGGACACGTAGCAGGATTTGGGCCATCGCTATGCACGCAAACGCGCCCCGCTTTTGCGTCCTAATGTCGCGCTCGCGTAACAGCTGGAGGCTTGGCGACAAGGCGCGTATGCATTGCGACAGCGACGGCTTATCACCTACAAAATGCCGCGCGCACTCGCCCGCGCTACGCGATCAGGGCGTAAAGCACGCCCCGCCTTGCTGGCTCGTAGCCTGACCAGCGAGTGGATGGACAGCGTCTCTCGTCCGAGCAACTATCGGTCAGGATCGCTTTTGCAATGTACAGCCGCATCAACTTGTACAGAACATGAGGTAACCGGCTTCATACGTTAGGTTCGCCCGTCACTAGAGCGTGTCACATCTTGACTGAAGCATAACCGGCGTTTGCGAAGTAGTTTGCGCATTCGCGAGGCTGGATGTCCTGAACGAGGTGACCGATGTGGCGCCAAGTGTCTTCGACGGTGCGCCTCTGAGCCTGCCGCATCCAGTGTTTGATCTTGGAGAAGGCCTATTCGATCGGGTTGAGGTCGGGCGAGTATCGCGGCAGGCACCAGAGCCTGGCGCGAGCAGCCTGGATCATCTGCCTGACAGCTTTCGACTTGTGACTTCCGAGGTTGTCGAGAATGACGATGTCGCCTTCGCGCAGGGTTGGCAGGGGAAGGTGCTTCACATAAGCGCGGGAGATGAAGGACCCCCGGCCGGACTCTGGATCTGTCCCAGAAAAAATGAGGCGAGGATCAGCCGTGAGAGCCTGGGCGACGACGTTGGCGGACGACATCGCCAAGGCTCAAACCACGCAACAGATTGCTCCTTGAACGGCGTGAGCCGTCGCGTCGGTTGTCATCCTGCTCGGCGCGATAGAGCCCTCGCCTGTCCCTCTGACTTGATCCGGTCGCGCCCAGAATAGGTAGGAGCCCGATCCAATGCTGATGTTGTACCGTCAAATGTCGCTAGCCTTTCGGGCTGGACTCCGTGCAGCATCAAGATCTGACGATGTCTAAAAAGACTGCTAACTTGCGAGCGGTTGATCTGGTTGCATCGGGTGGCCGCTCGATCAGATCGGTGGCCAAGGAACTTGGTCCCGGGAGGCCAACAGTGGACGGCTGAAAGAAAATTGAAGGTTAGAGCTGGCTCCGCAAAACGCCACAGCAAGATCGTAAAGCCCCGCCTTCAGCATAACCCGGCAGGAATCCACTTAATTTTCGCGAGGCGCTGTCCAAACAACCGGGACCAGCTCTGTTGCCGTCGAATTCGATTCTGCAACGATTAGGGCCAGATAAATGTACCAAGTGCCAGTTGATGAATTACGCGCAACGTCCGCGGCGGCTGTCGGAGCAACTCTCAAGGACGCAGCTTACATCCTCGAGGAAACGCAACATCGCCCTCTGTCCCCTAGGGAAGTTGGCGAGTTCATTGGGACGATCAACACGCCTGATTTTGAGAAGATTAAGGCGATGGTCCTTGACTGTTCCTCCAAAATTAGAGTGCGGAAATATGGTCGCTCCGTTGTCACGATGTCCCCCGTGGAGGTTACTAACCGATGTGCGTCTAACTGTGATTTTTGCGGATGGCGCGCCGACAACACGCAGATGGGGCGCGTAACTATCGATGAAGAACTCGCCGATATTCAAACTCAATATTTGCTTGAGAAAGGTGTTCAGGATATCGAACTGGTCGGCGGCGATGACATTCGATTTGTCCGCGCTCTTCCAGTTCTCCTAAGGAGGCTGAAATCTCGTCTTCCAACTGGTGCTAGTCACCTGTTGTTTAGCACGATGGCACTTACGGAGCGGCAATATCAGACGCTAGCTGCCTGCGGCGCTGATGGAGTGATAATGTGGCAAGAGACATATGATGAGAGTGTGTATAATCATCATATCTCGAGTGGGCCCAAAGCTTGCGGAATCGACGAAGAGTTCCGCATTGTGAAGAATGGTAATGGCTTCTTGTTCAGGCTACAGAGTCAGGATCGAGCAGCCCAAGCAGGCCTAAATCTTTCGGTGGGATCAATGCTTGGGCTAAACAAAGACGTTGCCTTTGACGTGTTGGCGACCATCCACCACGCGAGGTATCTTTGCACAACGTATGCCCCCGTGAGCCCCTTGATTATAGGCATGCCAACATGGAACGAAATAACGACCCCTGAGACAGACAGACGCCCCGAGCAAATCTTAGATATAGAGAAATGTTTTTCGTTCTTCGCTGCACTTTATCTCCTGGCCTTATCGGATCTAAATATATGGGTGTTCCCTACATGTCGCGTTTCGATGACGGCTCATATTGAGGCGGTAAGAGTTGCAGGCGCTTATACGTCCACGGAAGTAAAAACAGGCCCAGGGGGCTATTTGGTTGACGCGTTGCGGAATGCAGACCCCAGAGTACGCCAAACTATAATAGAAAAGCTTTATCGAGAGTTTGGCGAAGAACGCATTAGCGCAAACGCGCTTCTGAAGCGTCTTGATGGAATTGAGCAGTTCAAACATTATCACTATCCCCACGAAACGTTTGCGCGTGCGCTTGCCGTTGCGGGGATCAAGATTGCAAATCGCGATGGTGCGGGCACGCTCTCTGCGATTTGAGCGGTTTGAGGCGATTCTGCGTAAGCACGAAGTTTGCCGGATAGGTCGATCAAGGGTTCCTTAAGCGCGGCCGGAATACTTTGAAAACACTTGGAGCTTTTTCCGATCACGTTGCGTCGTAGCCAGCTGCGACGAGATAATTTTGACATTCCTCGGGTGAGAAGCGTTTGAGAGCGTTGGCGATTGCTTGCCAGAGATCGGGCATGGTGCGCGCTGCGGCGGCCCGCAACAGCGCTTTCAGTTTGGAGAAGGACCGTCCAGAACAAGCGGCGCGATCAGACCGTCGGAGCGCAATCCAGCGGTGAATGTCGTCGTCTTCCAATGTCCGTGTGGGATAGCTGCACGACATAGCTCGCCGCGTGGCGAGCGCCCGTAACGCCGCGCCATTTTGGTGTTGGCGCTGGGGTGAGTAGGCCGGGGGATTTTCACCCCCGGCCTCTCGCAGAACGGTGCGTGAACCTCTCGGTTCACACCGCTCCCGTCAGGTGAACGTGGTCGTTCCGAAGAACTGCCAGTGTACGAGCAGCTCCGCGTTATTCCGAGCCAGCTTTCGCAAGAACAGCGAAGCACCGGTTTTGTGGGTACGGAAGCCCTTGTACTTTGTAAGCGCTGTTTTCAGGCCACAGCTTTGAGGTCGTGACGGCAATAGGCCTACGGCAGCAGGTGATCGATCTCGTTATTCGGATGACCGTTGACGATCCTGGTGAGCGCGTCGGTCAAGTAGGCAAGCGGATCGACGTCGTTCAGCTTACAGGTTTCGACCAGTGATGCGATGATGGCCCAGTGCTCGGCACCACCGTCAGAGCCCGCGAACAGCACATTGTTCCGGTTCAGCGTGATCGGACGGATCGATCGTTCGACAGTGTTGTTGTCGAGCTCGATATGACCGTCGTCGATGAAGCGCGTCAGGCCCTCCCAGCGTGAGAGCGCATAGCGAATGGCGTCGGCCAACTTGCCCTTTTGGCTGATCAACGCGAGCTTTGCACGGAGCCATCGCTCGAAGGCTTCCGCCAGCGCCCGGATTGTCTGCTGCCGAACGAGACGGCGCTCCTCGGCGCCGCGACCACGGATGTCCCTTTCGATGCGTAGAACTCGCCGATAGAAGTTACGTCGCATGTGCGACCAGCAGAACGCAAGTTGGACATCGCCACGCTCGGCGAGCTTGCCATAGCCGGCATAGCCATCGACCTGCAGGATCCCTTCGAAGCCTGCGAGATAGGCGATTAGCCGATCGGCTTTGCGATCGGGGGCATAGACATAGGCGAACGCCCGGCGGATCGGCACCGCCCCGCGGCCGGTCGTCCGCTGCATAGGCCCAGAGCTGACCGGTCTTGGTGCGCCCACGGCCAGGATCGAGCACCGGCATCGTTGTCTCGTCGGCGAACAGCTTTGGCCGTCGCCTGAGCTTGCCGAGGAGGCGCTCATGCAACGGACGCAGGTGGAAGGCTGCTTGTCCCACCCAGTCCGCCAGCGTCGAACGATCGAGCTCAATGCCCTGGCGGGCGTAAATCTGAGCCTGCCGATAGAGCGGCAGGTGATCGGCATATTTGGACACCAGAACCTGGGCGACGGTTGCTTCGGTCGGCAGTCCGCCCTCGATCAACCGGGCCGGGGCCGGCGCCTGCATGACACCGTCCTCGCAAGCGCGGCAGGCGTATTTGGGACGCCGGGTCACGAGGATCCGGAACTGCGCCGGGACCAAGTCCAGCCGCTCGCTTCTATCCTCGCCGATCCGATGTAACTCGCCCTGGCAGCAGGGACAGGTCTTGTCCTCGATGTCGACGACGACTTCGATCCGCGGCAGGTGCGCCGGCAAGGCGCCACGGTTGACGCGGCGCCTACCGGCTTGCACCTCACGGCCTTCAGGTGCGCTCACGTCCTGCGCCGTCTCGTTGTATGCGGCGACCTGCTCGACGTCTTCCAGGCCCAGCAGCATCTGATCTTCAGGCAGCGTCTCTGCCCGCCGGCCAAACCGATGTCGCTGCAATTCCTTGATGATCTGACGCAGCCGTTCGCTCTCGCACCGCTCCGCAAGCAGCATCGCTTTCAGCGTCTCGGGATCGTCAGGCAGGGCGTCGCTCACACCCAATTCAGAGCATATTCGCCGCCATCTGGCGACACATCCCACGCTCTTGATTCACTTCGCCGCAGTGCCGCCAACAACTATCCCGCTCGCGTTGGCGCCGGCGTCTCCCGCGCCTCATGCACAAGGCGCCAGTCGAGTCCTTCCAGCAGCGCCGACAATTGCGCCGCCGACAGACGCATCACGCCGTCCTCGACCTTCGGCCAGCGGAAGATCCCATCCTCGAGCCTCTTGGTGAACAGACACAGACCCGTTCCGTCCCAGAACACCAGCTTGATCCGATCCGCCCGCTTGGCCCGGAACACATAGACAGCGCCCGAGAATGGGTCTGCCCGCATGCTCTCGCGCACCAGGGTCGCAAGCCCTTCCATCCCCTTGCGGAAGTCTACCGGTTTGGTCGCCACCATCACCCGGACCGCACCCGACGGACCAATCACCGGCTCGCCTTCAGTGTCTGGACGATCGACGCAATCATCGTCGTATCCGCACCACGACCGGCCCGGATCGTGATGCCGTCAACTTCGATCTCGATGATCCCGGAATCCGTCTTGGCCTTGCAGCGCACCGCTTTGCGCTCACGGCCAAGAGCGGGCGCCGGCACTACGGCATCCACCACCGCCGGCACAAACTCTACTTCTTGCTCTTCGGAATAATCGACCGCAGCATCTCGCAACTGACGGCGCCAACCAAACAACTGCTGCGGCGACAATCCATGCCGTCGGGCTACCGAACAGACCGAGTCGCCGCTCGCAACGATCTCCGCAACAATCCGCGCCTTGTCCTCGTCGCTCCACTTCCGCCGACGGCCGGCTCCAGTGAAGACCTCAAGCCGCCTCACCGGCTCCGTGATAGCACCATGCACTGTGTCCATTCTAAGCCTAACGGTTCAAACAAACCGCAGACTCGCAGATCGCCCCGTCAACCGGTAGGTGGCCGCTGAACAGCGCTTACTGTACTTTCGCATGATCCACGCCTTCAGCTTCTGATTGACGTAGTCGACCAGAGAGAACAGCGCTGAACGGCTGAACCGACCATAATAACCTATCCCCCCGGAGGAGCGGATTGATCTGTTGGGCAAGCTCAGCCAGCGTACCCGGCGTTTGCCGGGGAATGTGCAAACTTCGGATGGCTGCTCGCATGGCCTTCCAGCCGGCCCGGATCAAGTCCGGCCTGCCAGGATTGCCAACGCTGGCGCCTACGAGAGACGTCGGCGCGCGCTTGTTCGAGGGCGAACAGTGTTTTTTTGAACCGCAGTCCTTCCCGGCGCAGGAACAGCCAGACCGCGTTGTGTGAGACCTTGCCCCCCGAGCTGCCAGTTCCGCCTTCAGACCATGCAGCATCAGGTGCGGCGTCTGAGTGATCCGCTCGACAATGAAGGCACGATGCGGATCAAGCACGGGCTTGCGGTGACCGCCCATCTTGCCAGGCGCAACCGAGCCGGTCGCCCGCTGCCGCTGTGACCACTTCACAACCGACGAGACCGCAACACCAAACCGTTCCGCCACAGATCGGCAGCTCTCGCCCGCTAAAACCGACGCCACCACACGCTCGCGAAGATCCAGGGAAAGAGGTCGGGTCATGCGATGCTGGCCTCCAATCCAGTCAGCATCTTGAATCATAAACCGCCAAAAACCGGAATCTGGAGGGTTCTGTGAGGTCGCGCTCACGCGAGGGCGCGGCAGGCGCTTATGACGCGACCTCATTGAAGCCGGATTGAACGAAGGCGCGGGAGGCTATTCGCGGTTTTGCAGCTATGGGGATTGTTCGAGATCGCCATGCCCGATCTGCTGGCTCGGCGCGTGAGGCAGAGACACAGGAGTGCGCATCCTGGAAGAGTTGAGATCAGACGCGCTTCGCCTGAGATCGCGATAGGCCTTTTGCTGCATCGGACGGTTGTTGTCGCGCAGTGTGACAGCACGGATTCGACATCGTCCGCGATGATCGAGACGCTGGGAGCGAAATGACGAATGATGATCGTCGTGCACGACATGACTTGGCTCACGATGTGTCGCATCGGAACGGTGATGTTCGAGGGCTGGGGCGTCTGAAGCTATGTCGAAAGCGCTCAATGATGCGCATGACGCCACCACAATCGGGACAGGCAGGAACCTCGGCCCAGGTTTGAGCCTCCGAATCCACAGGCGACGGCTGGCCATCGTTTGGGGCTGTTCGCTCATGATCGAGAAGTTCGCGGCAAAGGGCGAGCTTGGCAGCGCGATGGCGGTTGGCCATGAAGCCGAAGTGGCGGATGCGGTGGAAGCCGTCAGGCAGCGTATGAAGCAGGAAACGGCGAATGAACTCATCGGGCTTGAGATTCATGATCTTTGTCGCGCTGTTTTGGCGATAGTCCTTCCATGAGAAGGCGACATGATCGTCGTCGAGTGCGACGAGCCGGCTGTTGGCGATCGCGACGCGATGGGTGTAGCGGCCGAGATAGGCCAGGACCTGTGCGGGTCCGCCGAAGGGCCGCTTGGCGTAAACAACCCAGTTGATGCGTCGCATGGCGTCGAGGTGGGCCGCAAAGGCAGCCGGCTCGGCCAGAGCTCCGAGATCGCCGAAGAAACGCAAGGCACCGGAGTTGAAGGCTGCCGACAGACGTTTGAGAAAAAGTGTGCGAAATAGTCTGGACAACGGTTTGACGGCCAGGAAGAAGTTCGGTCGGCAAGCGGTCCAGCGCGCACCATCGGGCGAGAGGCCGCCACCCGGAACGACGCAATGGACGTGGGGATGATGCATCAGCGTCTGTCCCCAGGTGTGGAGGACGGCGACGCCGCCGATCGCACCGCCGAGCCGGCGTGGATTGGCGGCGAGCGTCGTCATCGCCTCGGCGGCAGCCTTGAACAGGATGGCATAGACGACGGCCTTGTTCTGGAAAGCGATCGCGGCGATCGGTGCGGGAAGTGTAAAGACGACGTGGAAATAGGGAACCGGAAGCAGGTCGGCTTGACGCGCGGCGAGCCACGCGGCTCGGGCTCTCCCCTGACACTTCGGACAGTGCCGATTGCGGCAGGAATTATAGGCAACGCGTGTCGTGCCGCAGTCGTCGCAAGCCTGCATGTGGCCGCCGAGCGCCTCGGTCCGGCACGCAACGATCGCGCTCATCACGCGCCGCTCGACCCGCCCCAGATGACCGGCATGTACACGGCGATAGGCGTCGCCATGCCGGCACAGAATATCGGCAATCTCGATGGCGGGCCTGTTGGAGCGGATGTCGGAGCGGGTCATGACCCGCATCCCGCTGCGGGTCATCCAGGTGGCGTCACCTCCAGCGACAGGCGATCGAGCGGGCTCTGCGTCGCTCGGATCGTATCGGTGGCGACCTGCGTGTAGCGCGCTGTCGACGACAAATTATTGTGCCCGAGCAAGACCTGGATGATCCGGATATCGGTTCCGTTCTCGAGAAGATGTGTCGCGAAGCTGTGGCGCAGCGTGTGCAGCGTGACGCTGCTTGGTCAGGCCCGCAGCCTTCACCGCCGACCGGCAGGCGGCATGCAGCACGGTCTGATCGATCGGATGATCTTCGTCACGACCAGGGAACAGATAAAGCCGCGGCCGGGCGAGCCGCCAGTAGGTGCGCAGGATGCCCAGCAGCTGGGGCGACAGCATCACGTTGCGATCCTTCGCGCCCTTGCCGTGGCGCACCTGGATGACGCCGCGGGCGCTGTCGATGTCTTCGATCCGCAGTCCCGCAACCTCCGAGGCCCTGAGCCCGGCCGCATAGGCGGTGGTGAGCGCGGCGCGGCTCTTCAGGCTCGATACCGCTTCAAGAAACTGAACCACTTCGTCGGCGCTGAGAACGACCGGCAGCTTGCGCGGTTCTCGCGCATAGGGAATGCGCTCTGGGATGAGCGCCTCGCCGAGCGTGACGCCGTAGAAAAACCGTAGCGCACAGACGATCTGGTTCAGCGCCGGCCATGAGATGCCGGTCGAGACCAAATGCACCTGGAAGGCGCGGACGTCTTCCAGCTCTAACCGGTCAGGCGATCGGCCAAAATAGCGGCTGAACTTCGAAACCGCGCTGATGTAGGATCTTTGCGTCGCCGGCGACAGATTGCGGACGGTCATGTCTTCGATCATGCGGCGGCGAAGAGGGCTCAAATCGGCCATCTCGATACTCCTGTCTGAGGGGGTGGGCTCCAACACCCACATCCTCTCAGCCAGGAGGCGATCTATGCCACCTTGCCCCCTACGCCGCGGCAGCGGCTTAGTTCAATCCCCTCCGATTCAGTTAAGCAATGAAATGCTTTAGGCGCCCGCCGCCACGTGCGGGCGACGCCGGCATCAACCGGCGGGCAGATGCACCGCTGGCAACAAGCGCGCCTGACGCAACGCCGCCAGATCAGCCGAGCCGGTGCAGAAGCAGGCGACGGCCAACTGGCGGATGACGATCTCGAAATGCGCGACAACCGCCTCAGTGGAAACCGTAGCCGCGCGCAGCACGCCGGCCGCCTGCCCGGCGATGTCCGCGCAGGCGGATGGCCTTGGCCACGTCGACGCCGCCGCGGATCCCGCCCGCGATCAGCTTCACCGTTGGCCCGACGTACCGCCTGCACGCTGGCCGGGGTCGGAATCCCCCAATCGGCGAACGCCATCGCCACCGTCGGCGGCATCGCGGGCGCGCTGGGCCCTCCACCACGGCCCAACTGGTGCCGCCGGCGCCGGCGACATCGATCACCGCCACGCCCGCCTCGACGAGCGCTCAGGCCACCGAGGCGGAGAGGCCCGACCCCACTTCCTTGGCCACGATCGGCACGCCCACGCTGCGCGAGCGATCTGCGCCAGGACGCCGCGCCAGTCGCGGTCGCCCTCCGGCTGTACGGCTTCCTGCAGCGGATTGAGATGGACGATGAGTCCATCGGCATCCACCGCCCGGCGCGCCAGGTCCAGGCTGTCGGCCTCGCGCAGTTGCGCGGCGCCGTTATTGGCCAGCAAGGGGGACGTCTGGGGCCAGGCGGCGCAGCGCGCGCGTTAGCCCCTGGGAGTTGCGGGATTGCAGGCTCACGCGCTGCGAACCGACGCACATGGCGATCCCCAAGGCTTGCGCTGTCTCGCCCAGATGCCGGTTGATGGCCTCGACGCGTGGCATGCCGCCGGTCATGGAGCTGATCAGCAGCGGCGCGCGCATGGTCTTGCCCAGAAGCGAGGCGCGCAGGTCGATCTGCGTCAGGTCCAACCCGCGCAATGCGCAGGTTCGAAACGGATGTACTCCCAGCCGGCGGCGACCGTGGCCGGCGCCGTTCGCCGATCCAGCACGATGTCCAGATGGTCGTCCTTGCGCTGGCTCAGGGCGGCGTCGCTCATGCTCGCTCCATCCGTCGCATCGGGCGACGGCGTTGCGTCGGAGCGGACCGACGGCAGCGCGCGCACGCCGCCGCCCTGCCGCGCGTTCAGGCCGGCGCACGCTGGCCTCCCCCCGCAGCGTCGCTGCGGTAGCGGCTGGTCGAGGTCTGGTAGTACTGCGCGCGGATGGCCGCCATGGTCTCGATCAACGGTCCCCACGGCGCGGGAAAGCGTTCTTCCGCCATCACCCGATGCAGCATGCGCGTATGGCCGGTCAGCTCGTCGTTGAGGAACTCCACCACAGGCATAGCCGGATAGCGCTGCAGCAGCAGGATTACCGCGTTGTCGGCCTCGCCGGCCGACCTGTCCTTGTCGCGTCCATGCAGATCGTTCTGCAGGCGCCCTATCGCGGAGATGAGCCGCAGGACCTGGCGAAACGCCGGACGCGCACGCAAGGTCGCCATGTCCAGCCCCCACAGCAACGACAGGCAACAGAATACGTTCGTGTAGGCGATTGAATTGATGCCGTTGTGCAGGTACTCGGCGTAGGACCAGCGTTCCGCCCCTGCCGCCTGCGCGTGTCCGGCGCGCAGCGCCGCGCAGTAGCACCGGGTATCGTCGAGAAGCTGAGCATAGTCGCGGCGATCGTAGGCGAGCGCGGCCAGCGAAGCGCGCAGCACAGCGCAGCCCTCGAATCCGGGGAGCGCGCAGGGCTCGCCCTGCCCCAGCGCCTGCTCCACCGCGGCGAGCTGTTCCGGCGCGATCAGGCCAAGGTCGTTGCAATCGTCGAGCCAGAACAGCAGCGCCAGTTCGCGATAGAACGCCACGATCAGCGTTTCGTCCTGCGGATCGCGGCCGATGCGGGCGCTGGTGTCGCGCAGGCTCGTGTGGATGCGCTGCAGGATGTACTGGCCGCCCCTGACCGCTTCCACGGCGTGCTCGTCGGCGAACCCGGTCAGGGAATGCCCCCACTCCAGCACCTGCTGCAGCGCGCGTTCGGTCTGGATCATGGCGCCGCTCCTGCTCCCTCGGCCAGGACGCGCCGCCCCCAACGGAGCGCCAGCCACAACCCGGCGAGTTCGGCCACGCGCACGACCCGGGTGGGGCAATACAGTTCCTTGCCGATCCACAGCGGCGTCTGCGGCAATGCATGCGCATGGCGGGCGAGCATCCACTCCAGCGCATGCGCCACCGCCTGCGCGATGCGCCTGCGCCCTGTCGGCTCTTCGCTCCCGTCCATCACGTACAACGCGAACAGCGCATAGGCGGTTTCCTCGAATGTAGACGCGCGACCGGCGCCCCAGCCACCGTCGTCGCGCTGCGCCTGCAGCAGCGCCGCCAGCGCGCGGTCGTCGCGCCACTGGGGCTTGCCTTGCGCCAGCGCAGCGACCGCATGCGCGGTGGGATACAGCCACGAAACGTGCCATTTTTCGTTGTCCCATAAACCGTGCGCGTTGCGATTGGCCTCGACGTAGGCGCTGGTGCCGGTGGCGGGCTTTCCCAACAGTCGCAACGCATGCAGGGCGTGGATGTTGGTCGACACCGAGGCATTGCGCTCGCCGGGGAAGGTGACGAACAGCTCGCCGATTTCGAAATGGCGCAACGCATCGACCGCCGGGTCGCGGCCTGCAAGGCGCAGGACGCACAACGCAACGGCGGTGTCGTCCGCATCTGCCGCGAAGTGCAAGGCCGGGCCTAGACCGCGCACGCCCAGGCGAGCGTCGAGCTGCGCGACGATCACGCGCACCGCCTCGGCGAGCACGGGATGCGCGAACAGTCCAGCCAGATGCAGGGTGTACAGCGACCAGCATAGCTCGAACACATTGATCGGCCAGACGTTGGGAACGACACCTTCGATGCCGCTGCGCGTCGCCCGCGATGCCGCCTGCAGATACGCGTCGGCACGCCCGACCTGCGGCGTGCTCCCCTGTGTCACGGCGTGCGCACGCCACGCGGCGGTGGCCGCCGGACTGATGCCGATGCTGCCGTCATCATCCGGGCATGCGGTGGTCGGCGACGTCCCCCAGGCTTCCCAGGAGTGCAGCAACGGATGGCCGCTCGGGAACGTCGCCACCGCCCTCAGCTTGACCAGGCACGCTTGCCGCAACGGCAAGAGCGCCCGGTGGCGCGGAAACGCCACGCCGCCCAGCAAGGATGCGGCCTCGCCGCACAACTGCGGCAGGATCAACTCCGCGCCGATCGGCGCGTCTTCCGGCACCGCATGCGCGTAGGGATCGGGCTGGCGCTCGAGGAACCGGATTGCAGCCTGGACTGCGTCGGCAGCGCCGGGAAGAGGATCGGCACACTGCAATGCCAGCAACGCCGCCCACGTGGGCGCATGGCGGAACAGCGGGAAGTCCGCGCTTCCCCATCCGCCATCGGCCTGTTGCTGTGCGATAAGCCACGCGTATGCGTCCTGCCGACCAGCGGCGTTGCCGTGGAACTGCAGAGCTCGCGCCGTGTCGTAAACGGACGGACCGACGCTGCCGCCGTCGCTCATCTCGCTCAGCAGGTGGCGCAATTCGGAAAGGATCTGTTCGGACAGCGAGTTCACGCGGGATGTTCCTTCTGCAGACGGTTGACGAGAACCAGGATCGGGCAGACGCCGCGCACGTCACCGCAGGCCCGGCGCATGGGCAGCGCCGGACGGCCGCCCTGCTCCGGCGCGGCGACGCGCCCGATGTCGGTCCGCCGCATAGGCTTGCGCGCAGCGCGCCACGGCCGTGCTGGGCAACCGCTGCGATCGGCGCCGCGGACTCGGACACAGTGCAGCATGCAGCCGCCGGCCGATCGCAGCGGCACAGGCGCGACTCCATGCGGACGGGCGCGATCACGCGCATGGCGCGTGCTTGAACAGATACGCGTTGGCCCGCTGCAGCATCTGCGCCAACCGTTCCGCACGCGGCCCCAACGGGGCGATGGCCTCCCCGGCGTCGCGCAACAAATCCAGCGCGAAGTGGCGAGCTGCCTGCAGCCCCATGATCGACGCGCAGGTCGGCTTCTGCGCCGCCGCGTCCTTGCCGGGGGTCTTGCCCAGCGTCGCGGTATCCGCTGTCGCGTCGAGAATGTCGTCGACCACCTGCAACGCCAGGCCGAAACAGGCGGTGTAGCGATCGAGCGCACAGTACAGCGCAGCGTGCGCGGCATCCTCCGCGATGGCGCATAGCGCGCCCATGCGAACGGACGCGCGCACTAGCGCTCCGCTCTTCATCCGGTGCATCGCCACGATCCTGTCCAGCTCGACGTGCTTTCCGACCAGCGACAGATCCATGGCCTGCCCGCCTGCGGCACCCTCGGCGGACACCGCCTGCGCCAGTTCGCGCACGAGCGCGATACGGTTGTCGCCCGGCGCATCCAGGCTCGCCAGGGTCAGGAAGGCGTGCGCCTGCAGCGCATCGCCGACCAGGATCGCAGTGGCTTCGCCGAACTTGACGTGCACGGTCGGAAGGTCGCGGCGAAGCACGTCGTCGTCCATCGCGGGCAGGTCGTCGTGGACCAGGGTACAGGCGTGCATCATTTCGATGGCGGCGCCGACGTCGTCGAGCATGTGCACCGGCGTGTCGGCCAGTGCGCCGGCAGCCAGACAGAGCAAGGCGCGGGTGCGCTTCCCGCCATGCAAGGTGGCGTAGCGCATCGCCGCCATCAGCTCGGTCTCACCGTCGTGTTCGGCGCAGAGAAGACGCGCCATCGCCTGTTCGACCCGCTTTGCGCCGTCCTGCATCCAGATCTCCGGCAGCAGCCTGCCGGGTGCATGCGCGCCCAATCCGCCGAGCGCGGAAACGCCAGTTCGGTCGTCGTGTAGCGTGGAACCAGTCTGCATGTTGTTCATCTCCTTGGTACCTGAAACGGCCACGGCGAGCCCCAAGCCGCCGCGGTGTTGCCGGCGTCGCACCGAGTGCAGCAATGCCGCGCGTCGCCGGCGCCGCTGCCTCGCCACACGGGGCATGCGATCCCAGCTCATGAGAATCCGATGCGGATTGTCATGGACGGATGTGCGGTCGGGTAATAGCGCCGGCCTTTTTCGACGCCGCTCAGCAACCGCGGCCGCACCCCGGCCTTGTGCATGGTCAGCGCCAAGGCGATGCAGAACTGCACCAGTTCCAGCCATACCAAGTGATAGCCGATGCAGACGTGTGGGCCGGTACCGAACTGCAGCATGTCCACCGGCCGGATCGGCTCCGTGCGTTGCAGCCACCGCGCCAGGCGGAACTGATCAGGCGCCTCGTGCAGCAGCGCCGATGTCGAGAAATGCAGCAGCGGGATGCACAGATGGGTGCCCGCGGGAATGCGCCGTTGGCCGAGTTGCAATTCCTGCAGCGCGCGACGCGGCAGGAGCGTGGTCGCCGGATGCACGCGCAGCGTCTCGCGGAACAGCGCCTCGGCGACCGGACACTGCGCCAGGTCCGCGTGCCGGGTCGGCACCGCGCCCACGCGTTTCGCCTCCTCGACCAGGGCGTTCCACAGCACAGGCTGCCGCGCCAACTCGATCACCATCCAGGCCATCGTCGAGGCGGTGGTGTCGTGACCGCCAAGCAGCAGCAAGCGGATATTGGCGACCAGCACGTCATCGGAGAGCGCATCGTCGCTGCGATCGAAGGCGCTCACCATGTCGTTGATCAACCCGGTGCGCGCGGTATGCGCGCGCGCGTCGCGGACGAACTGGCGCAGCTGCGCGTCGATCCAGTCGCGGGCGGCGCGGCCGCGCCGCAAGGGCAGTCCGGGCAGGTCGACCCGGGGCGCGACGATCAACTGCAGCAGTTGCCGGTACTTGCGATGCCATCCCGGCAGGTCCTGCGCGGGGATTCCCATGAGTCTGAAGATGAGCGTGAGTGACAGGTCGCTGGTTTCGCGCAGGATGGTTACGTCGCCGCGGTCGCGCCACGCCTGCACCCGCGCCCGGATGACGGGCGCGAACAGGTCGCCGATGCCGGCCTCGGTCAGCCCCTTGGGCAGGAACGCCGCTTTGATCGCATCGCGCGCCTGCCGGTGCGCGCCGCCGTCCTGGGCGACCAACGTTCCGCCAAGCAATTCGGGCGCGATCTCTTCGATCAGCGCCGAGGACACGTCCTTGTGCCGGAGCAATGCGAACGCATCCGGATCCACGCAGGTCATCTGGTGTCCGGCAGGGCCGAAATCCAGCCAGAAGCAGCTGCCCAGCGTCCGTTCCGCGCGCAGCAGCAGGCGCGGCAAGTCGCAGACGATGGCGGGAAGATGCCCGACCAAGGGGAAAGCGCCGGGCACGACCGGGATATCGTACCGCAGCCGGTGCCGACGGTCCAGCGGGTTGAGCAGCATGTCCATCAGCAGCGCGGCGCCGATTCGGCGGCAGGTACCACCACTCTGCCGCCCACGGCCACCTTGCCTTCAAACCGCCCCATCGTGTCCTCCTGGATTGCGTTGGTCTTTCGCGGCATGCCGCTCGGCCTCCGCCGGAGAAGGCGCAGGGTCGGCGCAGGGTCGCTGGTCATCGCCAGCGTCGCTTTCGATGACCCGAATGGCGGCGACCGGGCACTGGCTGGCCGCGCGCCGCACGGCGGCGTGCAGCGCCTGCGGGACCGTCGCTACGCACACTTCGGCCACGCCGTCCGGGTCGCGCTGGCGAAAGGTGCCCGGCAGCGTCAGCACGCACTGCCCGGTGGTTCCGCACAGATCCTGGTCGACCACGACGCGCATCTCAGCCCCCCCGCGCTTGCAGCCGCACCGACAGCGCGCGGAACGTCCTAAGGAACGCGGACGGCTCCCGGGTCGGCTGCTCGGCCAATGCCAGTGTGGGGAAGCGCGCCTGGATCCGCGGCAGGCTCTCGGCCAACTGCACCCGGGCCAGTTGCGCACCGAGGCAGAAGTGGATGCCGTGGCCGAAGCTCAGCATGATCTTCCCGTCGGTCGACATGCCAGGACTGGTGCCGTAGAATCGCGCGGGATCGAAGCGGTCGGGATCGGCGAAGGCGTCCGGGTCGCGATTGCCGGCCGCGACCAGCACGCGCACGTCCGCGTTCTTCGGGATCACCGCGCCGCCCAGTTCGATGTCGCGCTGGGCGATACGCGGAATGGAGCTGAACATAACGGGCGCGTCGCAGCGCAGGACTTCTTCGACGAATGCCTTCACCCCCACGGCGTCTCCCTGCAGCCAGTGCCGCTGTTTGGGATACGCCAGCATCGCCAGGACCGCATGGTCGATGGCCGCAGCAGTGGTGGCGAAGCCGCCCAGCAGCATGCCCCACAACATGCTGATCAACTCCGCATCCGACAGCGTGTCGGCATCGTCGTCTTGTGCGCCGACCAGCATCGACACGATGTCGTGGCGGGGATCGGCGCGCTTGCGCGGTATGAGGTCGCCGAAGTAGGCCAGCACCCTGGCGCTGGCCGCGTCCGCCGCGGCGAGCTGGGGATCGCTGGCGTGCGGGCGCAGGCCTTCCAGAATGGCGCCGATACCGGCGGCGAGCCCGAACATGTCGTCCGGGGGCATGCCGAACAGTTCAGCGGAGACCAACACGGGCAAGGCCAGCGCGAATTCCCGATGCAGGTCCACCGCCTCCCCGCGCTCCAGCGCGGGCGCCATGCCGTCCAGGCGCGCAGCGACGATGCGCGCGATGCTCGGCCGCAGGTTATCGATCTGGCGCATGGTGAAATCGCGCGAGATCAGCCGGCGCAGACGCGTATGCGTCGGTGGGTCCTTCATCGCTAGCGTGGACGCCAGCAGATTGAGCGATAGGCTGGTCGCCACACGCGGGAAATAGCGCGCCAGTTCGCCCGGCGCCGGCGCCCGAAACGCATCGCCCGTGGCCTTGAACGCCCAGTAGATGTCGGCGTGGCGGCTCAACAGAAAGAGCCCCGACGCCGCGCGATGCACCGGATCGTGCTCGCGCAACCACCGCATGAACGGATACGGGTCGTGGGTGCACGCCGCCGACGCTAGTTCGGCGAAGGCGTCCCGGCATGCTGCCGTGGTTTCTTGCATGTCCATCTTGGCTACCTGTTGGCTACCTGATCTGACCGGCGCGCGAGGCGCGCCGGCAAATTGCGGAGAAGATCCCGATCCCCGGCGGCGTCCGCGCATCACCAGAGCACCGGGAACTCCTCGAACCCGCCAGTGATGATCTCCTTGCGCAACTTCAGTTCTTCCGGCGCCACGGCCAGGCGCAGCGCGGGAAAGCGCTGGAAGATCGAACCGAACACCACCTTGAGTTCCAGCCTGGCCAGCGCCACGCCAATGCAGTAGTGCGGCCCGAAGGAGAACGCCAGGTGCGGCTTTCCGTCGCGCCCGACGTCGAAGATTTCCGGTTCGTCGAAATGGCGCGGATCGAACGACGTCGCCGGCAGGCCGACCAACACCTTGCTCTCCGCGGGAACTATGAACGCCCGCGATGGTCACGTCGGTCCTCGGATAGCGCATGATGCCGTCCCACCCCGCGCCCGGCGGGTACATGCGCAGGATTTCCTCCACCGCCTTGTCCACCAGGGATGGATCACCGACCAGGCGTTCGCGCTGCTGCGGATGGCGGAGCATGGCCAGCAGGCCGAATTCGATCTGCGCGACGGTGCTCTCGTGCCCGGCCACCAGCATGCCCGCCGTCAGGCCCATCGCCTCTTCCTCGGTCGCGTTGCCCAGGTCGACCGCCGCAAGCAGATCCGTCAGCAGGTTGTCGCCCGGATCCTGGCGCTTGTCCCGCATCTTGCCGCGAATGTAGGCGCGCAGCTCTTCACAGGCCAGGCGCGACGCGGTGCGCGGGCCGCTTTCATGCTGGTGCGTCATCACCTCGTCGAAAAAGGCGTGATTCTCGTAGAGCACACCCATCAGCGCGCTGATGACCATAGCCGGAAGCGGAAAGGAGAGGTGGCGCCGCAGGTCAGCGGGCTGGGGCTGGGCCGCCAGCGTCTCGAACAACTGCGCGGCGATCGCCTCTACCCGCTGCGCGAGCAGCTTCACCCTGTGGTCGCTGAACGCCGGCGCCACGATCGTGCGTAACCGGGCATGTTCGGCCCCCTCGTGCGAGACCAGCCACCCCGGCGAACCGAGAATCACCGAATCCGGGGTGAATGCCGCCGGCGGCATTCCCGCAGGCCGGAACGCCGTGTCGGACAACACCGCCTTGGCTTCGTCGTAGCCCGTCACCCACCAGCCTTCGTGCCCGGACGGGAAGCGCACGCGGTGGATCGGACCGTTGGCGCGTAGCGCCAACATCTCGGGCGAGGGCTCGATGTGATCGACGCGCCACATCGGTAGCGTCGGCAAGGGGTGTTCGGACATGGTGGCACTTCACTCTCTAAGCGATGGAAGGGCGGAAGGTGACCGGCAGGCGCTGCGGGCAGCGAATGACGTAAGATGGCACGTCGACGACCTCCTCCGCGGCGACGGTCAGCGGCAGATCCCCCAGCCGCACGAACAACCCGGGGAAGGCGCATCGCAATTCCAGGTGCACCAGCGCAGCACCCAGGCAGAAATGCCCCCCCGGGCCGACAGGCGCGGGTTGTCCCGCCGGGTGACATCGAACCTGTCCGCATCGCCAAAGATCGACTGACCGCAGGGATTGGTGAAGGAGGCTCGACCGCACCCGCCACCGACGTGTCCGCCAACATAGCCTCCGGCCCAGTCCGACTCCGCCGGCGGCAAGCTTGACTCCTGGCTCAAGGCCTGCCGCTTCTCGCGACGAGCGCAATTGTTGTGGCTCCCAAAAGAAGAACTCTAGATCGCATCCAACATTCCCCTTTCCTGCATTTTCTCGGTCCGCAATCGAACGCCAAGTCATTGCCACAGCAAACCGTCGGAACGAACCAGACGCGAACAGCGACGCGCGCCGTGTCCGCCCCGAAGACCATCGCACTGCGATTAGTGATGATGCCGCGAACAGAGCAAATCGCGTGCCGAACTGAATTCGCAGGCTCAACAGGCACTTCGTAGCGGCGCGTAGTGTCAGGTTGTCGGCATTGAGTCTCAATGCCGACAACCGGCGCGGCAAGTGCCCGACAAGGCCTGCTCTCGCGCTGAATGTGCGGGGCAGCCCTTGCGCGATATTTTAAGCATTTGAATTGGCTGCAGCAGGTGTGGTTCGCCGGAAGCCACTCCGATGTCGGCGGTAGCTATCCGGAAAACGAAGCCCGCCTCTCCCTCGCTGGGTTGAATGGCGCATGCGGCCGAGACCTTCCCGACGGCAAGACGCCCGACGGCTCCGGCATCAAGGTAGACGATAGAGTCCTGAAGCTGAATCCGGATCCGCTTGGTCCGTAGCACGACGAGCGCGAACCCGGGTCACTTGCGGGGGCAAGTCAAGTGGACCGAAGGGTTACGTCAAGTGCAGAGCTAGGCAGTCCTTCATCCGGCGGTGCTTGAGCGCTTCGCCGCGCTAAGGCTGGCTTCGAGATTAAGTCTCAGCCGCGACTAAGCTCTGTCGTCGCTTCGAAGCGCCTCACCATCAGCAGCGTTGCTTGCTAAGCGAGTTCGCCGACCTGACCGGTGGATTGGCGTTGCTCTGCTTCTATAGCCGGCGATCTGCTGCCCGTAGTGGCGGGTGCTCGAGGCATCCGGAGCCACGTCGCTCTTCCAATCGACGACCGCGTCGATGCCGCCGCCGTCAGGAGGAGCCAAGCAAAGGATTCTAGCGCTCGCGCAGCCCCCTCGGTGCAAGACAATTGGTCCCTATACGCGCAATAAGGGGAACCGCTCTGTGACAGTCTCTCTTGACGGCGAAATTCGAGACGGACGGCGCTACATGCAGGTGCGAGTCTACTTTAAGATATCGACGCCCTGCCAGATTGTTTATCACACGAATTTTCTCCGTTTCATAGAGCGCGGCAGAACGAATTACTTGCGCCCGCTCGGCACCAATCAGCAAGGGCGGCTCGAGGAAACGCGGAACGATGCGCCGGGCTTCGCCTTCGTTGTCCGTTCGACGACAATCGATTCTCTAAAACCGGCGTTCTTGGACGGCCTTCATGACATTGTCACGGTCCCGCAAGAGGTGAGAGGCACTTCGGTTGGCTTGCCGCAGGAGTGCAGGCGCGGGGACGATCTCTTGGTCTCGGCGCGGGGACGGGTCGCGTTTATCTCAGGCGGAAAAGCGCAGCGCATCCCAAGGTCTGAGGCTTGCTATGGAAGAGCACAGATAAATCTGCCTTTCGTTCACGCCTTAATGCTCCAGCGCCCCGATGAAATCAATGCATTGGCCTTCTGCTGCGACATCGTCAAGTCAGAGTTCGCCGGAGCGACACGTTGCTCAAGGTTCACAATCCAACTGGGTGACTGTTCTCGTCGTGGCGCTCTTATACGCGACGATCATTGCCATTGCGGCCTCATTCACCGCTGCCAAGCTCTTGGAAGGAAATTCCTCCATCTGCCGCAGAGCTGGCTCCCGACGCCGCGGCCGACGCAAGCGCTGGCCGACGCATCCGCGCCTTCACAGAAGGCGTCAATCACCACCGGCCTGCAGGCCCAACTCACTGCATCCTTTGCGTCGTGATTGTCGACAAATGTTGCCCGTTGGGATTCCTGTAACGATCGGCGAGGCTTTGCAACAATGAAGCCATCTGGTTCGGATCTGATCGAACAGTAAATTCTCCAAAGTTAGGGTCGAAAAGCGTGGTCGTTCCATTGGAAGCCGACGTCGCCACTGTGTGTGCGCCGCCTTCGGCGAAATACAAGCTGAGCAAATGGTTCGATCGGTCTTTGTTGATTTCGTTCACCATGCGCTCGACGTTCGAAGACTTGCCGAATGCGAATCTCTTCTCCTCTCCAGCCGGTTCCAAGCCAGCTTCCTCCAAAATGGCATTCTGTGCCCGAAGGTCGGCGTGAGAAGAGTCTGCTCCCCTGCTTCGCAACTGATCCTTGAGATTTTGATATTGCTGCTGCCGTTCAGCCGCTGAGGCGTGCGTTTGCGACCCAGGTGTGAGCGCACGCATTCGGGTTGGTGGGCTGTTGTTAAGATTGCGGAACCACTCCGCAGTCAGCCCAACGCAGATGCCGTCCACATTCGCATCACGCAGATCGGCCGTTCTGTAATCAAACAAGGAGGTGGCCGGACTCTCTGGAGCGGATGTACTGGGGTCGGAGGCACTGGAAGTTCGAACGTCGTTTTCATCCGAGGTATGTGGCTTGCTGCAGCAGGCCCCCCTCTTGTCGGGCAACTCCCCCGGTTGTGAGTTCCACTGAGGCGAGAGATGTGCTAGTGTTTCCGTAAAGCTGCCGCTATCCACCGACTGACTCAGTTCGTCAGCTTGGCTAGTGCGTGTCGATGAGCTACTGATTCGATCGTACATGACGATTCACCTTTCTGTGCTGCGCTAGTTTCCACGGATCGATTCGGGATGCTTAGGCCCTGCTGCGAGGATACCCAGCCAAGCTGACGGGCAGCTGTTGTCCAGCTTAGAATCGTTCCTTTGGCGAAGTTCTGACAATGTCTGATACGGTGCGGCGTAGCGCTGTGTTAGATCCTCCCGCGCATATCCGGTAGGTGGCCTTGAGCAGCGCTATCGTGGGGACGGACAATTCCTCCGCAACGCTGTTTGCCAGGATTTTAGCGGTGAGGCTGGCGCCGAATTCCTGAGTGCGCTCACCGGAATCATTCGTGGCGGTGAGCGGGCAATACCGCCAACGCTTCAACTACCGACCTTTAACCGATCGGGTTCGGCTGTCCGTCAGTGAGGGCCTCACAGTGAGCTGCGAAGCGGGCGACCATCGGTATTCCCTGTTTCGTGACGGCCTGGCGCTGCTCGGCAATCTGTTCCGCGATCGCCTCCGCGAGGTTGTTATCTGGTCGCCAAACGACGTGCTATCTTTGCGCTGGGCGGCGTCATTCCAGGACGACATTGAAGGAAGGAACGGTCGTCGGAAAGCAGCAAGATCTCGATCGCGCGCTAGGGCCGATCGACATTCAGGATTGAACTAAGCCGCTGCCGCGGCGTAGGGGGCAAGGTGGCATAGATCGCCTCCTGGCTGAGAGGATGTGGGTGTTGGAGCCCACCCCCTCAGACAGGAGTATCGAGATGGCCGATTTGAGCCCTCTTCGCCGCCGCATGATCGAAGACATGACCGTCCGCAATCTGTCGCCGGCGACGCAAAGATCCTACATCAGCGCGGTTTCGAAGTTCAGCCGCTATTTTGGCCGATCGCCTGACCGGTTAGAGCTGGAAGACGTCCGCGCCTTCCAGGTGCATTTGGTCTCGACCGGCATCTCATGGCCGGCGCTGAACCAGATCGTCTGTGCGCTACGGTTTTTCTACGGCGTCACGCTCGGCGAGGCGCTCATCCCAGAGCGCATTCCCTATGCGCGAGAACCGCGCAAGCTGCCGGTCGTTCTCAGCGCCGACGAAGTGGTTCAGTTTCTTGAAGCGGTATCGAGCCTGAAGAGCCGCGCCGCGCTCACCACCGCCTATGCGGCCGGGCTCAGGGCCTCGGAGGTTGCGGGACTGCGGATCGAAGACATCGACAGCGCCCGCGGCGTCATCCAGGTGCGCCACGGCAAGGGCGCGAAGGATCGCAACGTGATGCTGTCGCCCCAGCTGCTGGGCATCCTGCGCACCTACTGGCGGCTCGCCCGGCCGCGGCTTTATCTGTTCCCTGGTCGTGACGAAGATCATCCGATCGATCAGACCGTGCTGCATGCCGCCTGCCGGTCGGCGGTGAAGGCTGCGGGCCTGACCAAGCAGCGTCACGCTGCACACGCTGCGCCACAGCTTCGCGACACATCTTCTCGAGAACGGAACCGATATCCGGATCATCCAGGTCTTGCTCGGGCACAATAATTTGTCGTCGACAGCGCGCTACACGCAGGTCGCCACCGATACGATCCGAGCGACGCAGAGCCCGCTCGATCGCCTGTCGCTGGAGGTGACGCCACCTGGATGACCCGCAGCGGGATGCGGGTCATGACCCGCTCCGACATCCGCTCCAACAGGCCCGCCATCGAGATTGCCGATATTCTGTGCCGGCATGGCGACGCCTATCGCCGTGTACATGCCGGTCATCTGGGGCGGGTCGAGCGGCGCGTGATGAGCGCGATCGTTGCGTGCCGGACCGAGGCGCTCGGCGGCCACATGCAGGCTTGCGACGACTGCGGCACGACACGCGTTGCCTATAATTCCTGCCGCAATCGGCACTGTCCGAAGTGTCAGGGGAGAGCCCGAGCCGCGTGGCTCGCCGCGCGTCAAGCCGACCTGCTTCCGGTTCCCTATTTCCACGTCGTCTTTACACTTCCCGCACCGATCGCCGCGATCGCTTTCCAGAACAAGGCCGTCGTCTATGCCATCCTGTTCAAGGCTGCCGCCGAGGCGATGACGACGCTCGCCGCCAATCCACGCCGGCTCGGCGGTGCGATCGGCGGCGTCGCCGTCCTCCACACCTGGGGACAGACGCTGATGCATCATCCCCACGTCCATTGCGTCGTTCCGGGTGGCGGCCTCTCGCCCGATGGCGCGCGCTGGACCGCTTGCCGACCGAACTTCTTCCTGGCCGTCAAACCGTTGTCCAGACTATTTCGCACACTTTTTCTCAAACGTCTGTCGGCAGCCTTCAACTCCGGTGCCTTGCGTTTCTTCGGCGATCTCGGAGCTCTGGCCGAGCCGGCTGCCTTTGCGGCCCACCTCGACGCCATGCGACGCATCAACTGGGTTGTTTACGCCAAGCGGCCCTTCGGCGGACCCGCACAGGTCCTGGCCTATCTCGGCCGCTACACCCATCGCGTCGCGATCGCCAACAGCCGGCTCGTCGCACTCGACGACGATCATGTCGCCTTCTCATGGAAGGACTATCGCCAAAACAGCGCGACAAAGATCATGAATCTCAAGCCCGATGAGTTCATTCGCCGTTTCCTGCTTCATACGCTGCCTGACGGCTTCCACCGCATCCGCCACTTCGGCTTCATGGCCAACCGCCATCGCGCTGCCAAGCTCGCCCTTTGCCGCGAACTTCTCGATCATGAGCGAACAGCCCCAAACGATGGCCAGCCGTCGCCTGTGGATTCGGAGGCTCAAACCCGGGCCGAGGTTCCTGCCTGTCCCGATTGTGGTGGCGTCATGCGCATCATTGAGCGCTTTCGACATAGCTTCAGACGCCCCAGCCCTCGAACATCACCGTTCCGATGCGACACATCGTGAGCCAAGTCATGTCGTGCACGACGATCATCATTCGTCATTTCGCTCCCAGCGTCTCGATCATCGCGGACGATGTCGAATCCGTGCTGTCACACTGCGCGACAACAACCGTCCGATGCAGCAAAAGGCCTATCGCGATCTCAGGCGAAGCGCGTCTGATCTCAACTCTTCCAGGATGCGCACTCCTGTGTCTCTGCCTCACGCGCCGAGCCAGCAGATCGGGCATGGCGATCTCGAACAATCCCCATAGCTGCAAAACCGCGAATAGCCTCCCGCGCCTTCGTTCAATCCGGCTTCAATGAGGTCGCGTCATAAGCGCCTGCCGCGCCCTCGCGTGAGCGCGACCTCACAGAACCCTCCAGATTCCCAAGTGGTTTGATCGCTGATTCATAGAGTTCCGTGATTCGACACGGAGCAGATGATGGCGGCGAAGCGATATGAGCTGACCGAGGCGCAATGGTCGATGATCTCGCCACTGCTGCCGGGGAAAGCTGGCGACCCGGGACGTACGGCTGCGGATAATCGTCTGTTCGTCAACGGATGTTTGTGGGTCTTGCGGTCGGGCGCACACTGGTGCGACCTGCCGGATCGGTACGGTAAGTGGAAAACGGTACATCAGCGCTTCAGCCGCTGGTGCCATGCTGGCGTCTGGGAACGCGTGTTCGCCACTCTGACCGCCGATCGCGACAACCAGTATCTGATGATCGACAGCACCATCGTTCGCGCCCACCGGCAGGCGACGAGCGGAAAAGGGGGGCCAAAGATCAGGCGCTGGGGCGTTCCCGAGGCGGACTGACGACTAAGATCCACATGCTGGCCGATGCGCTCGGCCGTCCACTCCGCTTCATCGTCACAGCTGGGCAGGTTAATGACATTACCCAGGCGCCCGCACTGCTTGATGGCCAGAGCGGCGACGCGGTGCTCGCCGACAAAGCCTATGACAGCAACGCCCTGCGTGCGATTATCGCGGAAATCGGCGCAACGGCGGTGATCCCGTCAAACCGCACTCGCAGGATCATCATCCCGCACGACGTTGACGCCTACAAACAGCGCAACTGCATCGAGCGCTGCTTCTGCCGACTCAAACACTTCCGACGCCTGGCAACCCGTTATGACAGGCGAGCCGCCAACTTTACCGGCTTCATCCATCTCGCAGCCGCAATGATCTGGATGTCATGAATGTCGATCGGCCCTAGGTCCATCTCGCGAGCCGCCGCGTCGGAAAGCAAGAAGGTGGGGCAAGTGGGATTGCCGCAGCCGCAGGGCCTAATTTCTCCGGAGGACAGCAGCGCAATCGGCGGCGAAGCTGATCCAATTCACGGCCGTCAGCTCCAGAGCGCTGCGGATGCTCGCATCGCGGATGTGGCGTAACGAGGGAAGTCGGTGGATTTCGACACCTTCTCGCGTTGCAAGATATGCCTGTGCTGAGCACTCTGATAGTGTCGTCGATGGCCTGTTGGAACGCGTGGAGATTGCTCTCCTGCTGAAATGGCGTCCGAAGCGCTGGGCCATCGAATGCCCGGGCGAACATTGCAAGGGCCTGCCCCTCATCAACGTCCTGAAACGTATCGACGAAATTGCGCAGCTCGACTTCACTGTCGGGGAACGGAACTCTGTCGACGAGGCGCCGCAGCAGAAATTCGGCCCGAAGCCGGAGATGCTCCTCGAACCCGCGCCGGACCAGATCACCACGGTAGGGACGCCCCGTTTCACGGCGGCCGATCGAACCTGGTCGCGACGTTTGGCCGAGACACTGCCGCGGCATACGAACTTGAAGGCGTCAGGTTTGCCGATCACCGCGTTCCCCGCCGCGGCCAGATCCCTTCTCCGTCTTCGCTTGCCACGATTGACGCATTGAATGACGGTGCGCTCGTCCAGCTCGTCGTCGATCGGACGTGTGCCGATGACAAGACGCCCGTCTTCCAAGAGGAGCGATCACAACAAAATTATTGCTGCGACGACGCTCGACCCTGCCTCGCCACGACGTCGGCACCCGAGGCAAGCCATGGATTTTCAAATCCACGCCTCGTCAATCTGGTCCGACTGCTGGCGCGACAGGCCGCACGGGACTTCGTTCGAGCCGAAACAGATAGGGGGATACGAGACTGCCTTGCGATGTAAGGAGTCGCCTCCTGAAGGTCGCGCCTACGCCCGCTACTCATCAGACAATCAGCGAGACGCTTCAATCGAGGATCAGTTGCGGCTCTGCACGCCGAGAAACAAGGCTGGACAGTCGTCGACAGCTATACCGATCGCGCAATCTCCGGTGCGTCGCTGTTGCGTCGCGGCATCAGGAACTGATCGGCGATGCGACGCGCGGCAAATTCGTCGCCGTGCTCGCAGAGGCGATGGATCGCCTGAGCCGCGATCAGGATGATATCGCTGGACTGTTCAAGCATATGGCTTTCGGCGGTGTGCGTGTCGTCACGCTGTCGGGGGGGGTGACGTGACGCATCTGAACAAGGTTCTCGACCGCATCATCGATGAGCACGGGCTGATCGTGAGCGGCTGGTCCGCCGATTGGGACCCCGCGTTGAGAGCGGCACTCACGCGGGCCCCGACGCGGGGATATCCAGTGTACTGGGCGGCGCGAGGTGAACCTTCCAAGATCGCCACGGACCTGATTAGACAGCGGGCCGGCAGGACCATTCGCATTGATAGCGCGGACACGAAAGCTTGGAACGCTTGGTGAGCAGCCAGGCTGACATCAAAAGGCAAAACCCACAGAGCGTTGGATTGATGGTGGCCAGCGACAAGCGCTTTTTGGCAAAGCCCGAATTCCGCATTCAGCTGGGTGATCTTATTAGTGAAGAAGCGCGAAAGCTGGAAAGGACGCTAAACGGCCCGGATTTCGCACTGATCGGCGCCTTTCTCCAATGACCTGATCATGCAGAAGGTGGCGCGAGCAGAGAGTGCAACGGAGTCGGTCGCGCGCATTGTGGGTGTTCTCGGGCGTTGGGGCACCGGATCAGAGTTTCGCTAAGTGCTCGACTTGCGGATCGAATTCGGCGTCAGGGAAAGTATCGGCTGGTTGGGCACCTTGATCCGCGCACCTACCCGGCCGTTCTCCTCCTTTACGCGTATGGCCTCGCATTGCTTGCTGCCCGGCGATATACTGATCTTCTCAAATTCCTCAGCGTTACCATCGTGACCGAGCGCGACAACACTACTGAAATGGACCCCGATTTTGGGACCAGAGGTCAGTTGGAAAAGGGCCGCTCCGTTTGATAGACGGAGGGCATGATGACGACGAAGACGAGACGCAAGATCGACGCGGCACTGAAGGCAAAGATTGCGCTGGAAGCCGTGCGGGAGCAGGCGACGGTGGCCGATCTGGCCCAGCGCTATGAGGTTCACCCGAACCAGATCTATGCCTGGAAGAAGCAACTGCTGGACCAGGCGGCGCGGGCCTTTGATGCGGGTGTCGGGCGCGAGAGCGAGGAAACGCGTGAACGCGAGATCGAGAAGCTGCACGCCAAGATTGGACAACTGACGGTCGAGCGCGATTTTTTAGCGCGGGAAGATGAGCACGCCGGACCGTCGAGGAATGCTCGATCGCGCCGACAAGGCGCTGTCGATCCCGTCGGCAATGCCTGTTGCTTGGCATCGCGCGCTCCGGGGTCTACCGGCCGCCCCGGCCGGCCAACGACAACGACCTTGCCCTGATGCGGCGGATCGACGAGCTGTTCATCGCCTGGCCGTTCCTGGGCTCGCGGCGAATGACCGCAATGCTGAAGGCTGAGGGGCTTCAGGTCAATCGCAAGCGCGTGCAGCGGTTGATGCGCAAGATGGGCATCGCGGCGCTGGGACCGAAGCCGAACACGACCAAGCCGGCGCCGGGCCACAAGATCTATCCTTATCTGTTGCGCAACATGACGATCGACCGGCCGAACCAGGTGTGGGCCGCCGACATCACGTATCTGCCCATCGGCCGTGACTTTCTTTATCTCGTCGCCATCATCGACTGGGCGAGCCGTGCGGTTCTGGCGTGGCGGTTATCGAACACGATCGACGTCTCGTTCTGCGTGGCGGCTCTGGAAGAGGCGCTGGCGAAGTACGGCAGGCCGGAGATTTTCAGTATCGACCAAGGCAGCCAGTTCACCAGCGCGGCCTTCACCGGCGCGTTGGCGGGCGCAGGGATCAAGATCTCCATGGATGGCCGCGGTCGTTGGATGGACAACGTCTTCATCGAGCGGCTGTGGCGGTCGCTAAAAGCATGAGGACATCTATCTCAAGGGCTATGCCGACGGCCGCGAGGCCAAGGCAGGGATCGAGCTGATCGCCTTCTACAATGATCGTCGCCTTCATCAGGCGCTCGGCTATCGCACGCCGATGGCGATCTGGCGCGAACGGATGCAGGCCGCGAAGGCTGTGGACATGGTGGACAACGCTGACGCGTTGACCACATGCCCACAGCAGCAACAGCAGCAGACAGTGTCTCTGGCAGCGTGATAGGAAGTAATCAGGAGCGGTCAGTTTCCATAACAAACCGGCTCAAGCGGCCCCGCTCCGCGGGTCCATTTCACTACAACCGTGGTGAGTCACTTATTTCTCACGTCATGTGCGGGTGGCGAAAACAACGCCTGGAAATTCTTGCCGGGGCTTGAAAAGCGCAAGACGCCCCTCAGCGATCATCTGCACGATGTCTTCCAATCCTGGACCGGCGACTATCTGTTTTCGTCGAATGGTTACACCACTCTTTTCGAAGATTGCGAGCTGCTCTGCTCCCTGGCGTATATCTCGATCGGGACCAGCAAAGAGGACCTGCAGCAAGCAACCAGCGGCGCCACAGGCAGAAGCTTTGCCTGGTGTCCGATGGGACGGGTCTCATGGGACGGGCAGACGCGCAGGCGCATCATGGAAGGATGGGCGCGTCCGTAAGCGGCCGATGAACTGACGAAGGCCGACTTCGCGAGAGGACAGCCAGAGTATCTGAAACTTGCCATGAGCCGCCTCAACAATCTCGCGGGCGCCTCGAATGGTAGTGTTCGGACATCGAGTGCCTTTTTCCGGCGTGGCAGCCTAACGATGACGGTCGTACCAACCTCGGATTGGAATCTCACCAACCTTAACGACACGGACCGGCGCATACGCGTGCTCGAAGAGGTTCCTGCAGATGACTTGATTTCTGGGCTTACCACCGCCGCCAAGAAAGCTGCGGGTGAGGCCAAGCTGACTTTGAGTGGCAGCGAGCCGCCCACACAGAAGCTCTGCCTGTCATTCGGCCCTTTAATTGCGGTTTGTTGTCAAGCTTTACATTTCTGAATTCGCCCATGGCACGGTGGTAGTGCTCGCGCCGTCGGAGCTGGTCAGGGTTGCGGAGACGGCGCGAGCGCGGCTGATACGTACTTTGCCGGCCAGGCATTGGATCGTAACCCTAGCTCTTCGGCCCTTTTGAATGGCGCTTGACGTCTATTTTGTTCGCGTGGCGCGTCGCCGCGGTTTCCATGTGTCGGACAATGCGTTGACGGCGGCCTCGAGGGCCTTCCGGTCGATCTCGTTGGGATTGAACCGCTCCGGGGCCCCAGCGGCGCATATGTTCGTGCTCCGGATGGGTGGGGTCACCGATGGCATCGAGGTATTCGGCATAGCCTGGCGCACCGCCGACGTCTTCCGGAGGACAACGACCGGCGGCCTCGAGCAGGAAGGGGCATGCCCTCCGTCGTGGTGTTGTCGAACCACTTTTCGAGCTTGATCACGTGATCCCAGCTGTCGCCGAAGTCATAGAGATAGTGGATCGTCTTGGCGCCGGTCTCTCGAACGATATCGCAAAGCCGCGCTTTACGGGCATCAATGGGCTGGTGGCCGCAATCATTGTCGGGGTCGGGAATCCCCCAATGTGCCTCACCAGCGAAGAACTCGAAGAGGTGACTGTTCGTCCAGCCGAATGCCTCCTGAAGCGTCAGATGCAACCGATCAAGGCGCAGGGTAACGGGTACGACAAGGCGACGCATCACCTCCGGCTTCACATCCTTGAGAGTTACCTTGATCCGGACCGCGGTCGTGTTCAGGCTCATGCCGCCAGCCTCGGATCGTGTGCATGCATCGTATATGTCGACGCCCAGGGAAGCAGCTCGTCCAGTCGCGTCGCTGGCCAGCCATTGACGAGCTTCGCGAGAACGTCAGCGAGCCAGTGCTCGGCACTGACGCCATTGAGCTTACAGGTCTCGATTAACGAAGCGAGAACTGCCCAATTCTCGGCGCCCTCGTCGCAACCGGCAAAAAGGGAGTTCTTGGCGTTGAGCTTGATCGGCCGCATCGCACGCTCGACAGCATTCGTGTCCATCTCGATGCACCCGTCATAAAGATGGAGCGTCAAGCCGTCCCAATGACGCAGCGCGTAACGCAGGGCCTTCGCCGTGTCGCTCTTCTGTGCAAGGTGATCAAGCTTGGCCTCAAACCACTGCTTCAAGGCTGTCGCCAGAGGTCGGGCATGCGCCTGCCTGCCAGCACGGCGCTCGACATCTGATCGGCCGCGGAGCGCTTTTTCGACTGCGTAAAGTTGGGCGATGCACTCAAGAGCCTCGCGGGCAACCGGAGCTGGCGCCGGAGCGGCCTCGCGCTCGATCTTCACAAACTGGCGCCTCAGATGCGACCAGCGGAAGGCGAGCGTCCCGGACAAGGCGTCCGCACGCGTCTCTCGGGTCATAGTCTTGTAAGCCTGATAGCCGTCGCAGTGGATGATGCCGCGAAAGCCCTCAGGCAGCTGCAAGCCATGAACGGCCCCACGGCCCGGTGCATAGGCGTAAACCACGCCAGGTGGGTCAGGTCCGGCCCAGGGCCTGTCATCGCGTGACAGCGCCCAGAAGTAGCCGGTTTTGGTCCTGCCGCGCCCCGGATCCAACACCGGTGCGGGGGTCTCGTCGACACAGAGCTTCGAAGAGCCGAGCAGAAGCTGGCGCAGACGATGCCACAAGGGCTTCAATTCTTGGGCGGCATAGCCGACCCAGAAGGCGAGCGTAGAACGGTCGATGGCGATACCGTGCGTCGTCAGCATCTGCGTCTGGCGGTAGAGCGGCAAATGCCAATGATACTTGGCGTCGATCACATGCGCGACCAGCCGCTCGGTCGGCAGTCCTCCCCTGATCAATCGCTCGGGAGCAGCATGCTGGAGGACGACGCCGTGACAGACGCGGCAGGCCAGTTTGGGGCTGCGGGTGACGATGACGCGATACTGCGCCGGTACGACGTCCAGCATCTGGCTCTCATCGTGACCGATCTCAAAAAGGTCGCCTGCGCAGCACGGGCAGCAGGTTGCAGCGGGCATCAGGGTCTCGACGATGCGTGGCAAATGCTCCGGCAGCTTGCCACGATTGGCCCCGCGCTTGGAAGTTCTCTTCTCGCAGGTTCTTGGATTGGCGTGATTCTCGGCTGCTTCGAGAGCCGCGACGGCCTCTTCGATGTCCTCCAAAACAAGCTGTAGCTGATCAGCGTCCAGCTTTTCCGACGATCGACCGAACTGCGCATCTTTTGCAAGCTTGAGAGCCGCTCGAGCCTGGCGCAGCGATCCAGCAGAGCCGCGGCAAAGACACGCAAGTCGCCTGGATCGCACGGCAGCACATCAGGTAAATCACTCATTGGCCCGAGTCTGCCATGCTTCGCGCCACGATGCAGCGAAGATTTTATGTCCTACGCAAAGCGCTTTCGGCTGCGGGATCGAGGCGCATGCATGCGTGTCCACTCAATGCCGGCCAGAAGCGCGGACAGCTGCGCGGCATTCACCCGCATGACGCCGGCCACGATGGGAGGACATGAAGCGGCCGCCATCGAGCCGTTTCCAGTACATCACAAGGCCGCTGCCATCCCAGACGACAATCTTCACCCGATCAGCGCGCTTCGCACGGAAGACCACCACCACGCCCTTCATCGGATCGTGGCCCAGCGTCTCCTTCGCCAACAGCGCCAGGCCATCCGCGCCCTTCCTGAAGTCTACAGGTCGGGTCGCAACGTAAATCATGAGGCCAGCGGGAGCCGTCAGCATGAACGTGTCCGGCGCAACGCAACAAACACATCACTCAACACGGCAAGGCCAGGCGTCCCTCGCACCTCAACTCGTGCCCCATGGAGCTCAACCGTCACAACGGCTGCTTCCGGCGACCCGGAGGGAGCTGCAGCCGCCGATGGCGACGATTCCGACACCAACGGCACAAACGACAGTGCACCCGCCACTGGCAGCACCAGATTGACCTGAACGCGCCCGGCGCCGTCAGTCATGCACCTTCTGGGGCCGGCAGCCATGGCGACGTGCGACATCTGTTACGATCGCGCCCGGCTCGAGACTGTCCGCGACAATCTGCGCCTTCAAATCATCTGGCCACTGTTTCCGGCCGCCGCCGGCGTACACTTCTATGCGCGGTGACAACGGTCGTCTTATGTCGTCCGAATGGTCGTCCATTGTGAGCACCCTTGCAGAAGATGACTCTTCTAACGGCGCTCACAGGTCTACGCACAAACAATCTGATGGGCCTCGCAGCCCCGCTTACGATCAGGGCGCGCACCGCCTATGCCGATGCGCGTATCGAGCGGCTGACGCAGATCCTGAAGGTCCCTCGACCGCGCCCGGTTCGGCCGACGAACCAGAAAAGCTCGGCTCTGCGAACGGTGACGATGAACAGCAGACCTTTGTCTTCGAGGAAATCGAGACCGGCATCGGTGCGATCAAGGCCCAGGTCAACGAGGGCCGTGAGCAAGCGGATGACAAGCGTACCGCGTCGGCGCCAGGGCCTTGCGCCCTATCTGGAACGGATCGAAACGGTCATTGAGCCGGAAGAGCTGGCTGAGCATGCCGTCAAGCAGAAGGTGCTGATCGGCGAGAACGTGTCAGAGCGTCTGGATGTGGTGCCGGTGAAGTTCCGTGTGATCGCTACGTGCCTTCAAGAAGGAGGACGGCGTGATCCAGGCCCGGCCCGAGCTATCGCTGAAAGTTGGTGACGGCGGGAATCGGGAAGGCGGCATATCGTGGGGGTGCTTGACGCCTCCACTTCTCCACCGAAGGAGCGATATGCCGTGTCCAAAGATAACATCATCAAGTTGATTCAGCCAGGAAACGTCGACGATCAACTCACCGAAATCTTGCGCAATGGGGCGCGTGCTCTGTTGGCCCAGGCGGTCGAGGCCGAGGTCGCGGACTTTCTCGGCAAGCATGCCGATTTGAAGACTGCGGACGGCCACCAGCGCTCGTGCGCCACGGTCACCTGCCGGAACGCGAGGTGATGGATGGTATCGGTCCGGTCGGCGTCCGCCAGCCGCGTGTACGCGATCGCGAGGCGGAGGCTACCGATCCCGACCGCATCCGGTTCTCTCCGTCGATCCTGCCGCCCTACATGCGCCGCTCGAAATCGATCGAGACGCTGCTGCCGATCCTTTACCTGAAGGGTATCTCCACCGGCGACTTCTCCGAGGCTCTGGCGGCGCTGCTCGGCAAGGATGCTGCCGGGTTGTCGGCATCGGCCGTCTGAAGGACGGTTGGCTTGACGAACACACCGCGTGGCAGAGGCGCGATCTGTCGGCGAAGCGCTACGTCTACATCTGGGCCGATGGCATCCATCTCCAAGCACGCCTCGAAGACGAAAAGCAGTGCATCCTGGTGCTGATCGGCGCGACGCCGGAAGGCCGCAAGGAACTGGTCGGCTTCACCGATGGCGCCCGCGAGAGCGCGCAGGACTGGCGCGATCTGCTGCTCGACCTGAAGCGGCGCGGGCTCGGCGTGCCGCCGCGGCTCACCATCGCCGACCGCCGACGGCGCGCTCGGGTTCTGGAAGGCCGCCGGCGAGGTCTGGCCGAAAACGCGCGAGCAGCGCTGCTGGGTACACAAGACCGCCAACGTGATCGCCAAGTTGCCGAAGAGCCAGCAGCCTAAAGCCAAACGCGCGTTGCAGGAGAGCTGGATGGCCGAAACCAAGGCCGCCGCCGAGCTGGCGTTCGACGCCTTCATCGAGAGCTATACGCCCAAATACGAGAAGGCGGCCGACTGCCTGAGCAAGGATCGGGACACGCTACTGGCGTTCTACGACTTCCCGGCCGAACACTGGAAACACCTGCGGACCACCAATCCCATTGAAAGCACCTTCGCTACCGTGCGCCACCGCACGATCCGATCGAAGGGCTGCCTGTCCAACAGAACGGCGCTCGCGATGGTCTTCAAACTGCTTGAGGCCGCGCAGAAAAGCCGGCGTCGTCTCGATGGCCACAACCAGTTGCCAAAACTCGTTCTCGGTGTGACATTCAACGACGGGATCGAGGTCATCGCCAAACCGACTGACCGTCAGCCCATAACCGCCGCCGCCTGACCGGCCGCGCCGTCACCAAAATTTGGCGATAGCTCCCGGCCCCGGTCCATATCATTGAAGGAGGCATTCCGACCGAAGCGCTTTTAGCCCAGATCGCCGTCGCCAAATATGCCGATGGCCAACCGCTCTACCGGCAGGAGGCCATCTACGTCCGCGTGAGTAACAGAATGCGCTAAGTGCAGACCGCATGGCTGCTCCGTGGCGCTCAGTATCAAGGAGTTATGCTGGGATCATGATTTGTGGGGCCATTTGCCGAGGCCTTTCGCGCCTTCTCCAATGCGTCATGTTCATCTGGCTCTATGCGATCGAACCAAGAGCCCGGAGGGAATGCCGCGATGCGCTTGGCAAAGAAGGATTGCGGCTCCCAATCTCGTCGCGCCCGCTTCTCGAAGGTGATGACCCCGTTGCGGGTAAAATAGCGCGGCCCTGGAATGTTACAGTTCACCAAAAGCAGGACACGCCACATGTCACCCTTATCGGTCGCATTCTCATTCGGCTTCGGCACGTAATCCACTACAACGGGTTCTATGATGCTGCAGCGGCCGCGCCGCAGAAGATTGCCGAGCTTGCCTTGCGCCGTCTTCACGAAGTTGAAGTTGGCCGGATCATGCAGAAAGTGAAGATTAGCGGTCCTTTCGCCATCTGCGATTTCACCCGCGATCAGCGAGAGCGCAAAGGCGTGCCAGCCCAGTTCAATGGGCTTTGCATATGTCGACGCCACTTCAATGCCTCCGTCAGATGCGACCTTCCAGGTGATAACGTACACTTCGTCTGATGCACGCTCGTGGTGCCTTGTCCACGACAGATACACGTATTCAGTTCGGTCAACTCCTTCAGCGACCCCCCACGTTTGAGTGACGAACTGCGCCACCTTCGAGACTTTGGAGGTAATTTGTTCTATGGTCTCGCCGTCCTGCGCTCGCCATGTTGACCTGACCCGTTCGACAAGGGCGTTGTCGTTGGCGCGAACACTGTTGCTCGTCGTGGCCAGCTCGGCGTGGCAGATCAGCGATCGAATGAGACAGAACCAAAGCACATGTCTTCCAACCGTTTTACGCTTCATAGTTGTCGGCTCGTCTCGCTTTCATCCACACACATCAATTCCGAGGCGGGTAACTTCAACGCGCTATGTGCGATCGCATGAAGTTAGCGGCGACGTGACGGGGGCGCCCGCTGGTGTCCCGCGCGAGCAGGCGTAGTCCCCTTTGTGTCACGCGCCGCTAACTTCGGTGGCTAGCCACAGCCTCAACTTGCAATGCTGAACCTACCCAGGAGGAGAAGCCTGGGCTACCGAGTGCCTGCATTCTTCGTGCCAGCTAATAGGCGGCCGTTTGCACTATAATTGTGTCGCCTTTGTCGACTTTCCGACCTGCGTACGTTGCAATGCGTCCCTTCAGTCCGCCTCGACCTGCAGAATTCATGGCACGCGCTTGATCACGCGCTTAATCTCCGATGGCGCAGGTGATCGACTTGCGGCGAGGTAGATGACGACAGTCTAGAGCGTTTCACATTTTGACTGAAGCATAACCGGCGTTTGCGAAGTAGTTTGCGCATTCGCGAGGCTGGATGTCCTGAACGAGGTGACCGATTTGGCGCCAAGTGTCTTCGACGGTGCGCCTCTGAGCCTGCCGCATCCAGTGTTTGATCTTGGAGAAGGCCTGTTCGATCGGGTTGAGGTCGGGCGAGTATGGCGGCAGGTACCAGGGCCTGGCGCCAGCAGCCTGGATCATCTGCCTGACAGCTTTCGACTTGTGGCTTCCGAGGTTGTCGAGAATGACGATGTCGCCTTCGCGCAGGGTTGGCAGGAGAAGGTGCTTCACATAAGCGCAGAAGCATTCGCCGTTGACCGGGCCGCCGAAGACGCAGGGTGCCGTGAGTTGGTCATGGCGGAGCGCGTCGAGGAATGTGAGGGTACGCCGGTGACCGTGCGGGGCGAAGCCGCGCAGGCGTGCGCCCTTGGGGCCCCAGCCCCGCAAAGGAGCCATGTTGGTCTTGATCCAAGGGTGAGTAGGCCGGGGGATTTTCACCCCCGGCCTCTCGCAGAACGGTGCGTGAACCTCTCGGTTCACACCGCTCCCGTCAGGTGAACGTGGTCGTTCCGAAGAACTGCCAGTGTACGAACAGCTCCGCGTTATTCCGAGCCAGCTTTCGCAAGAACAGCGAAGCACCGGTTTTGTGGAGCCGGAAGCGCTTGTACTTTCGCATGATCCACGCCTTCAGCTTCTGATTGACGTAGTCGACCAGAGAGAACAGCGCTGAACGGCTGAACCGACCATAATAACCTATCCACCCCCGGAGGAGCGGATTGATCTGTTGGGCAATCTCAGCCAGCGTCCCCGGCGTTTGCCGGGGAATGTGCAAGCTTCGGATCGTTGTTCGCATGGCCTTCAAAGCTGTCGGACTGACCGCCGGGGTGTATCCACAAAAGAGCTATCGCCAAATTTTGGTGACGGCGCGGCCGGTCAGGCGGCGGCGGTTATGGGCTGACGGTCAGTCGGTTTGGCGATGACCTCGATCCCGTCGTTGAATGTCACACCGAGAACGAGTTTTGGCAACTGGTTGTGGCCATCGAGACGACGCCGGCTTTTCTGCGCGGCCTCAAGCAGTTTGAAGACCATCGCGAGCGCCGTTCTGTTGGACAGGCAGCCCTTCGATCGGATCGTGCGGTGGCGCACGGTAGCGAAGGTGCTTTCAATGGGATTGGTGGTCCGCAGGTGTTTCCAGTGTTCGGCCGGGAAGTCGTAGAACGCCAGTAGCGTGTCCCGATCCTTGCTCAGGCAGTCGGCCGCCTTCTCGTATTTGGGCGTATAGCTCTCGATGAAGGCGTCGAACGCCAGCTCGGCGGCGGCCTTGGTTTCGGCCATCCAGCTCTCCTGCAACGCGCGTTTGGCTTTAGGCTGCTGGCTCTTCGGCAACTTGGCGATCACGTTGGCGGTCTTGTGTACCCAGCAGCGCTGCTCGCGCGTTTTCGGCCAGACCTCGCCGGCGGCCTTCCAGAACCCGAGCGCGCCGTCGGCGGTCGGCGATGGTGAGCCGCGGCGGCACGCCGAGCCCGCGCCGCTTCAGGTCGAGCAGCAGATCGCGCCAGTCCTGCGCGCTCTCGCGGGCGCCATCGGTGAAGCCGACCAGTTCCTTGCGGCCTTCCGGCGTCGCGCCGATCAGCACCAGGATGCACTGCTTTTCGTCTTCGAGGCGTGCTTGGAGATGGATGCCATCGGCCCAGATGTAGACGTAGCGCTTCGCCGACAGATCGCGCCTCTGCCACGCGGTGTGTTCGTCAAGCCAACCGTCCTTCAGACGGCCGATGCCGACAACCCGGCAGCATCCTTGCCGAGCAGCGCCGCCAGAGCCTCGGAGAAGTCGCCGGTGGAGATACCCTTCAGGTAAAGGATCGGCAGCAGCGTCTCGATCGATTTCGAGCGGCGCATGTAGGGCGGCAGGATCGACGGAGAGAACCGGATGCGGTCGGGATCGGTAGCCTCCGCCTCGCGATCGCGTACACGCGGCTGGCGGACGCCGACCGGACCGATACCATCCATCACCTCGCGTTCCGGCAGGTGACCGTGGCGCACGAGCGCTGGTGGCCGTCCGCAGTCTTCAAATCGGCATGCTTGCCGAGAAAGTCCGCGACCTCGGCCTCGACCGCCTGGGCCAACAGAGCACGCGCCCCATTGCGCAAGATTTCGGTGAGTTGATCGTCGACGTTTCCTGGCTGAATCAACTTGATGATGTTATCTTTGGACACGGCATATCGCTCCTTCGGTGGAGAAGTGGAGGCGTCAAGCACCCCCACGATATGCCGCCTTCCCGATTCCCGCCGTCACCAACTTTCAGCGATAGCTCTCCACAAAAGAGTTCCTTCCGCTGTGACGTTGCCACCTGCCGCGGCCTGAACTGATATCCGAGAAAGTCAAACTTGACCCTCTGATACGTTCGCCGACGCCTGTTGTCCATGCAATAGACGATCTGCGTCTTTGTCGGGTGCATCTGAAGTCCGCACACCTCCAACCTCGCTTGAAGCTCCGCCCTAATGGCCTCTGCTTCTTGCTCGGTCCGGCAGTGCACCAGTCCGTCGTCGGCATACCGACACCAAGGGAGGTCGGGATGTGTCCGCGCCATCCATAGATCGAACGTATAATGCAGGAACAGATTGGCCAGTATTGGGCTGATCACGCCCCCTTGCGGGGTTCCGCGGCTCCGCTCAACAAGCTTCCCGTCCTTTTCCATTGACGCCGTCAGCCATCTTTCGATGTAGAGCAGCGCCCATTTGCATTGCACGTGTCTCCGGACCGCCTTCAGCAGAAGATCATGCGGAAGATTGTCAAACAATCCTTTGATGTCGAACTCCAGGACCCCAATCATACTTCCAGCACCGCTGACGCGTGACGCCCACGGCGTCCAGAGCCGATTTTCCCGGCCTGTATCCGTAAGAGTCCTGCAGGAAGATGGATTCCAGTTCCGGCTCAATCATCTGTTTGACCACCATCTGCGCGATCCGATCGCTGATAGTGGGCACACCTAAAATCCTTTCGCCGCCCGTCTTCTTTGGAATGGAGACGGCGCGCACTGGAGGTGGAAAGTAGGTCCCTGACGACATCCGATTCCAGATCTTGTAGAGATTCCCTGCCAGATCTGTCTCGAACATCTCCAAGGTCTGTCCGTCCACTCCGGCCGCACCGCCTTGGATTTGACCGCCTTGTACGCTTCGTACACTCGCCGCTTCTCGATCGAGAACGGCTTGTTTATCGCACCGTTCGAAGTCATCCTGTTTCCAGTTGGTTCAAGAGTACGACTACCTGACCCGATCCCTTTGCTCCGGCCCCATTACAGGGCCCTCAACGCTCCTACGGATCGGTCCGCCCCAGTCTCTTGCATCGGTACTCTCGCCTCACGGTTGGCGCCGCTTGCGCTTCTCCCTTGGCATCAAGAGCCTGGTTCCTGCAGTTCCGCGCGAAAGCCTGTGTCCGACTCACGCCCCCTCTACGCCGGTCGCCGTCCGCCCGGTCATCAGGCATCTGGCGGACTTGTCCCAGGATGACGAAACGATCCTGGTTTTGACGACGCTTGGATTCATAACGACGCGTCCTCGAAGGGTTCACTTTCATTCGTCTTTCGGACACTCACCTGCTCGGTTTGATCCGAACTTTTGATCCGACGCTCGCCACCACGGCTATTTACCGCAGCAGCTCGGACTGGTTTGAGACCCGCTCCTGAAAGCCGATCTCGGAGGGCCAGCCCCCATCTTTCCCGCAGCTTCACAATCGGTTTTAGTTCATGTTGAACTCCTTCCGCTGTCTGCAGCACACTCTCATCGATAAACACCAGCCGGCCCGGATCAAGTCCGGCCTGCCAGGATTGCCAACGCTGGCGCCTACGAGAGACGTCGGCGCGCGCTTGTTCGAGGGCGAACAGTGTTTTTTTGAACCGCAGTCCTTCCCGGCGCAGGAACAGCCAGACCGCGTTGTGTGAGACCTTGCCCCCCCGAGCTGCCAGTTCCGCCTTCAGACCATGCAGCGTCAGGTGCGGCGTCTGAGTGATCCGCTCGACAATGAAGGCACGATGCGGATCAAGCACGGGCTTGCGGTGACCGCCCATCTTGCCAGGTGCAACCGAGCCGGTCGCCCGCTGCCGCTGTGACCACTTCACAACCGACGAGACCGCAACACCAAACCGTTCCGCCACAGATCGGCAGCTCTCGTCCGCTAAAACCGACGCCACCACACGCTCGCGAAGATCCAGGGAAAGAGGTCGGGTCATGCGATGCTGGCCTCCAATCCAGTCAGCATCTTGAATCATAAACCGCCAAAAACCGGAATCCCCTCCGATTCAGTTAAGCAATGAAATGCTCTAGCGCTGATTTGATCACCATCCTGTACAGCAGCAGCGCGTCAATTGATGTCGGGACCGCGAGCCGGGGACTGAACGCCTAGCGAGACGTTCCACATAATCGACTCTGAGTGCACCAGCGCGCTCGAGCGAGAGGACGACCGCCGCGGCGAACGCGCCGCTCGACAGACAGCTTGACCTGCGATCGGGCAGCAGCGACAGCTTCCACTCTACGGGTGCGAGACGAAGACACCGGCGTGTTCCACCTGTAGGCACGGTGGCAGCACTACAAGCGCTCTCTCATCCAAGTTGCGCTTCACCGGATGGTGGCGAGCCAGCGCTTTTCTTCTCCTCTTCAATGAAAAGTCGCGTCGGATCCTCAGGTTGGGCTATGAATTGCCGTCTGGAGAAATAGTGCCAGTACTGCCGGATGCAAAACGCGGCCATCTGGTCGATGAGACGGGCTATGATTTTCACAAACCCACGAGCTCTTGCGAGGTTTCATCGGTTAAGATCAATCGGCCCGGATCGTTCAGGTCGAACTCTATCACACGTGGCACAAAGAGACGCGCATAGCGCGTGAAGGCGCTCGTCGGGGGAAAGCGAATTACAGTGTCGCAGCGCGCAAGGAGATACATCTCGATAAGGGCTGAAAACCCGCCCTCGGCTCCGAGCGCGGCGCTGTGCAGAGGCCCAGCCTGAAGGGCCTGGAAACGTTTTGGAATCGTGAAAACATCAGGAAATAAGGCCGAAACCTTCTCAAGAACGAGCGCACTGTCCGTACACAGGAACACCCTCGCAGGCTTGGCGTACGGCAACCCCCTGGCCCTTTCGATGGCACGACAGACCTGCCGCAGGGCGCGCTCCGGATCGGCCCAATAGGGAGCATGCCCCATAATATCCTCGCCGTTGCCGTGTCGAACATGAACGCCGATGATGCTGTACGGCTCAAACTGCTTGCGGTAAATGGCCTCAATCCGTGCCAGAATTTCAGATCGCGGTTTAATGTTGCGAAAGATCTCTCGTTCGGCCTCCTGATCGCAGCGCCACATCAGACAGGCGTCACACACAACCGTGTTAGCGTCACTATCTTCCTCATTTTGGAACAGTTGATCGAGCTCGTCGCGCTCGCGGAAAATTTGCTGATCCGGCCGATAGACGCAGTCGATGGATGGCTTGTTCCACCATCCCGGGAAGAACGGCCCGGGAATGAGCGGTGGTTGATCTGGTCGTCGCAGATGATCGGTACCCCAGCAATATCGTGAACTGGTTCGAAAAAGACTGGGAAGGCATTGGTGAATGGCTGATCGAGATAACAGGATCCGCGCCAATCGATTGCCAGCGTCCGATCGGTCCGCTGTGCAAAGCGCCAAGCTGCCGCCAGCGACCACAGGCAGTCGCCGAACCCGGTCCTTCGCCTGGAAACAACGAACCGACCGCTCTTTAAACCGCTAACCATACGCATTGCCTCGTTCCGGGCTCCTGGGTGGACATAAGACGTCATTATAGATGCATCTCGTGTGATCGCATCCGTTGTCATCGGAGGCACTCGTGATGCCGGCGAGCTGCGTCGGTAGAATTTCATGGCGGCGTGCCTCTGATGGAAGATGTTCTCTGAATGCTTTCCGATTGCACTTCCATTCAGAGACGCTGCGCCGACGTACCCGATTTCGGTCCGATACCGTTTCGCCCTATCCCGGTCCCGCCACGCATGCATTGCCAGGGTCATTCGTGAGCTCAGCCTGCGCTTCACTTTTCCTTTTATTGCAGTCGCAGGCCGCACGCGGTGGACGCAGCCGAACACAGCGCTGCTCCCACGCGAGCCGCAGTTCCTTCACGATATCTTCACGCTTGTCGTGATCGGCCATGGTCGTGTCTAGAAGCCAGCCAAGCGGCGCCTCGCCCTCGATCCGCATCAGCAGCTCGAATAACTCATGTGAAATGCGTATGCTGTCGCGGCCCGAAGGTCCCGTACGGATCTCGCAGACCGTTTCCTGGCGATCTGCCGCGGTGTAGGAGCGAACGCGATGAAGGGACGCATAAGGCGGCAATGAAACGCTTAGCGCACCCCAATCCTGCAGCCTTGCCGCTCGCTTCTTGACGAGGAACGGCCCCGCAACAAGTCCGTCTAGGTCGGTCGTCAAAAATGTCGTGATAGCGTCTGCAACCGAATCCACGATCGGCTCGGCATTGTTGTTGAATGACGTATTCAGAAGCACTGGGATGCCAGTACGCTTTTTAAACGCATTGATAACATCCCAATAGGCGGGGTTTGTCTTGCGCGATACTGTTTGCAGCCGAGCGGTACCATCGACGTGCGTGATTGCGCCGAGCACCTTACGCTGGGCTTCGCGCACCCGGACCACGAAATTCATGAAGGGAAAGTCCTGCTTGCCGTCAGGGAGCTCGAAGAACTCGTTCGCATTCTCCTCCAGCACAGATGGCGCAAACGGACGATAGCCCTCGCGTTTTTTGACCATTGCGTTGATCCGGTCCTTGTTTTCCGGCGGCCGCGGGTCCGCAAGAATGCTCCGGTTGCCGAGCGCACGCGGCCCGAACTCAGAGCGGCCCTGAACCCAGCCGATCACGGCGCCATCTGCCATCCAGTCGGCCGCACTTGCTGCTATGTCGTCACATCGTTGAATGTCGAGATGACCGGACCATGCATTGAGCTCCTGTTCCACGGCTTGCTCGTTTCCGAGGCCGGGCCCCCAATATACGTCTGACAGCCGCTCGCGCGGCGTTGGCCTGCCCAGCTCGCTCGACATCATCAATGCGGCGCCAAGCGCGCATCCGGCGTCGTGGGCCGCGGGTTGGACGAAGATGTCTTCGAAAAGGCCGGAATAGAGTAGCTTACCGTTGACGGTGCAGTTATGGGCTACCCCTCCAGCTAGGCACAAACGCGTGATGCCTGTCGTTTCGCGATAGTGTAGCAGGACGTGAAACACGATCCGCTCCAGAGCTTCCTGCAGCGATGCGCTGACATCCCGATGCTGCTGGGTAAACGGCATTCCCTTTCGTCGGACCTGGATGTTTCGGAGCAGCGCCGGACCGATGCGGTCAAGGTGGACGCGATAGTCTCCATTGTCCAATAACTCGTAGAGCTGTCCGAACAGCTCGCGATAAGGAGTGGGGTCCCCGTAGGGAGCAAGCCCCATCACCTTGTACTCGTCGAACAACCCGTAGCCGAGGTAACGGATCGTTTCGAGATAGAACAATCCCAGAGAGTTGCTTTCTGGGAAGCGTGCAAGTTGTGTCATTCCGGTGCCCGACCCTACCGCCAATAGGCCCGAGAGAAAATCGCCACCGCCGTCAACCGAAAAAATGAGGCTTTGCTCGAATCCAGACATGGCAAACGCGCTGACCGCATGCGCTTCATGGTGATTTACGAATGAAACCCGCGACGCATCGACCTCGGTACCGAACTCCCGTGCCAGTAGCTGTCGCAGCAACAGTTTGGCGTCCAGCGGAAGCGGCTGAGAAACAGCTAGGCGCTCGAGCATAGTGTTGCAGTACGCCTCAGTCGCGTAGAACGCAATGCGATCGATCTGGTGAAGCTCGACTCCCGCAGCCGAAAGACAGTATCGCATCGCGTTGCTTGGGAACTTGTTGGAGTGCTTAACTCGATTGAGGCGCTCCTCTTCGACGGCAGCGATCACGCGGCCATCCTGTACAAGAACCGCAGCGCCATCGTGCAAGAAGGTATTCGGCAGCTCGGGCGAGCTTTCATGAATTCTGTCCAGACCGCCACATATTCCCAGACACAACATCTCGTTCTCCATTTGATCATGACGGGACGACCAATGGCCGTTCCAGCTGCTTCGTATTATCGCGCTCCGTCGGCCGCGCGGGGCCGTAGCACAACCCAAGGTTCTCCCAGCGCCGCCCAGACACGGCGCTCAGCCCGTTGAAGTGCCGGAGCCCCGCATCGATCAACTGAACAGGCTGATGTGGACCTGGCTTGATCGCGTCCTCTTACAGGCATTGCAACTGCTGCCATCGCAGGTCGGGCCTTGTCCGACTCATCAGAGAGCACGGTGCGACTGCATCAGCTGGATTCTCCCGGTTATCTTAGTTCTTTCCCTCAACGCAGCAGCCGGCGCCGCAACAGTGCGGTCGATACGAAGAAGGGCAACACCGCGTATATGCAAAGCGCACCTACATGAAACAAAGCGCCGCCAGCCTCGCGCTCTAGCATCGCGGGGCGAATGAGGTCGACCGAATGCGCTAGCGGCAACAAGTCGGCGAAGTGCTGAAATGAGCCAGGCAGTTGGCTCATCGGAAACACCGCGCCACACAGAAACACCATAGGGGTAAGGACAAGCGTCTGGTAAAACACGAAGTAGTCGTAACTTGGCGCAAGAGATATGACGACCATTGCCAGGCTGGCGAATACAAGCCCAGTAAGCGCGACGGTCGGCATCGCATAGAAAATGGAAAGCCAAGACGCATAGCCAAGCGTGGCAGCGACAAGCCCGATTGCCGTCCCGGCAAGAACGGATTTGCTGGCCGCCCAAACCAATTCGCCTAAAACGATATCGCCAAGCGTAAGCTGTGTGGACAGGATTGCTTCCCAGGTACGATTGGCATCCATGCGAGCAAAGGTTGCATACATGGTTTCAAACGTTGCGGCAGTCATGGCGCTGGTCGCAACCATGCCCGCAGCCAAAAATGCGATGTAGGAAGTTCCCTCAACGGGCCCGACGATGAGACCGAGGCCGAAGCCAAGGCCAAAAAGATGGGTTATAGGATCTGCGAGGTTGCCGAGAACCGACGCAAGCGCAACTTTCCTCCATGCCAGGCAATTTCGACGCCATACCGCGACCCAGTTGTAGGCGTTAGCGGGCAGGACCCCCGCATAACCTTCACTCATCACTCATTTCTCCATCTCGCGTCCGGTCAGGCGCATGAACACGTCCTCGAGATTTGCCGGACGCTGCAGAATGCGCAGACCCGCTCGCCCGCGCAGCTGGATGCGCACCTGCTCGGGATATTGCGCATAGCAAAACAGCGTCTCTCCGCTCACTTCCAGGTGACGTACATAGGGCTTCAGTATCTCGCGCAGCTCTTGCGGATGACCGCCATAGATCTCAATCACGTTGCATCCGACCTTTTCGTCGATCAACGCTTGCGGTTTGCCTTCGGCGATCTTGCGTCCATCCTCCAGCACACACAGCCGATCGCATAGACGTTCGGCCTCTTCCATGAAGTGAGTGGTCAGTAGGATCGTCTTGCCACGGGCCAACAAAACTCGCAGACGTTCCCAGATCAGGTGGCGCGCGTGCGGATCCAGACCCGTCGTCGGCTCGTCCATTACCAGCAGATGCGGGTCATTGATCAATGCACGCGCCAGCGTCAGCCGCCGCTTCATGCCACCTGACAGCTCGGCGACGCGCACATCCACCTTGCTTTCGAGCCGCGCAAACTCTAGCAACGACGGCAGGAGCGCCTCGATCTTTCGAGCGCTCATGCCGAAGTATCTGCCAAATACCACCAGGTTTTCTCGTACGGTAAACCCGAGTTCAAGGTTGTCGAACTGCGGCACCACGCCGATGCGCACACGTGCCACTCGAGCGCGTGCAGGCACGGGCTCATCAAGGACGGTAACCTTGCCTTCATCCGGCGCAATCATGCCGAGAAGCATACGCGCAATGGTGCTCTTGCCAGCTCCATTAGGCCCGAGCAGGCCAAAGCACTCTCCGCGTGCAACCGAGAACGACAGTTCATTGACGATGATCTTGCCGCCAAAGGACTTTTTTACGCCGGCAATGTCGATGGCTACGGTGGACATGTTCACCTTAGGTTGGCAGAAGTCGTTGAGCCGACGATGGCGTCTCTACGACCGTCTTGGTCCAGAGCAGGCCGTCACACCACACATGTTCAACGCGTCCCCATTGGCAAGCCGCGGCAACATCCGGGAAGACGCCACGGCCGTGAACATTGGCGCTCGTATTGCAGAGCAGCGGAATGCCGGTGAGTTTCTCAAATTCGACGAGGAGCTCGGCAATCTTGTGTGAAGAGTTGCGGGAGATTGTCTGCAGTCGCGCAGAGCCGTCCAAATGGACGACGGCGGCGACCTTGTCGCGCCATTCCGCCCTAGTCTGGTGATCGAACAGCATGTACGGATCCGGCGTACCAGGGTTGAATATCTCTGGCGCCCGATCCTCTAGGCAAATCGGCGCCACCGGTCGGAAGTATTCGCGGCGCTTGATGTCGTTGAGACGATCCTTCATTGCCGGCGAGGTCGCGGCCGCAAGAATGCTTCTGCCGCCCAACGCCCGCGGCCCAAGCTCCGCGCACCCGGAAAGGAAGATCACCGGCTCGTTGTCGGCGAGAATGGCCGCAAGATCGCGCAGACTGCACGGCGCGGCCTCCCATTCTGGCGGAACCTCGCTGGCTTGCAGGGCAGGACCACTGTAGACTGACCATTCCAGTGGCACGAACCCATCTTGCGCCGCCAGCGCACTGCAAGCTGCACCGATTGCCGAGCCGCTGTCATTCGGAAATGGCGGCACCCAGACGTCATCGAACAGTCCCGTCGCGCGAAGCGCACTATTCCACTTGATGTTAAGACCGCAGCCGCCGGCTATACATAGATTCCGCGCTCCCGGAAGCGACGAATGCCGCAGCAACACCATTGCGATTTCCCGGATAAGGAGACGTTCCAGGAACACATGAAACGACGCAAGGACGTCCTCCGCTCGCTCGGCCATGAGGCGCAGTCTGCTCGCCTCGAAAAAGTCGTGCATAGCTGCGAGTGACGCTTCGGCATTGTTGATGTCCGCGCGATAGCGACGAGCCTGCTGCGTGTCCGCCGCGAAGCGCCTGTCGTAGAGCTCCTGAAACACCGCCACAATGCTTTCGTTGGCAGAACCAAGCGCGACGTAGGCCATCAATTTGCCGGCGATGCCCAAGTCCGAATTGGTGCGATTCGGCCGCCTGTAAGGCCCGAAGTGAAGGCCGGCGACAGCATAGGCGTGGCCAATCATCGGAAACAGGCATCCAACGAGCCGCCCCCCCTGTGGTTCAACATAGTAAAGACGTGGAGAGATCCAGCCGTCCCATACCAGACAGAACGCGGGTCTACCCGAGACGGCAAAGGGGCTGGTGCTATATGCTGAGGCAACGTGGCCGGTGACGTGCGGGTAACTCTTGTAGGGAAACACCTTGCTGGCAAGGATCAAGCCAAAACCGTCGACACAATCAAGAAGGCCCTCAGCACGGCGCTCGACATATGGCGCCCCTTTCAGCGCGATCGGCACGGCCCCACTGAGGACCAGGAATTGCGACTCGCGCTCGCCATCCCCGCCGTCGATGACGAACTGATCAATATCACGCGGATCCAGGCCATGCTCCGCCAATGCAAGTACAACTGCATCGAGATTATCGATGGATTGATAGCGAGGATTATTGCCGCGCTTCTCTTGCTCGGTGCAAAAGACAAGCCGCCTATCCTCGACGACAGCAATTGCCCCGTCATGTGTCAACTTGATGCCGCAGATGCGCATACGCCCCTCGGCCCAACGACCGCAATTTGATTGTTTCGACGAGCTATTCGACTTCCGGAACAGAACGAGCAGGCAATCTTGGTCGACCGAACCAGTCTGGCAGTGCTGACGCTCGATTCGGATAAACTCTCATTCAAGAGAGCAATCGCCGTCTCAGCAGCATGGCCCCAGCGTCGACAAGCATCACGCGCGAATCCGAAGACCAGAGCGCCATTTGGCGCAAGCATGCTCACCATGACCGCCTCTCCGTTCTTTGCCGTGCGCGCTTAATCCTGCGGCATGACATCCTGCACGGTAATTCGCTGGCAGTGGGGTCCCAGCATTTCCGTGAATGCGAAGGCTGCACCTCCGACTTCAAGGGCACGCGTAACATCCCCATTGGAACGCGACATCCGAAACATTTGCGCGTAACGCTCCTGTTCCAACGGGTTACTGTCGAGGCGCCACTGATCACCAACAGCAAGATCACGCTCGAACAGATGATAGTTCTTGTCCAGTCTCATGGGTCGATTAACCTGTTGTTATTGGCTCGATCAATCGCCACCGCACATATTGTCAGTCGCCGGCTCGCCCGAGGAACCGCGCGACCTCCGCTTGCGAATTGCTTCAACAATTTCTGCAGTAGCTGCAGCGCTCGATCCGGTGTTAGTAGCCGGGATAGTGGCCTTCTTGTCCCCTGCGCTCGGCACATTGACGAGCTTACGCGACAACCAATCGCTATTGCTCAATGTACAAAGCGCATAAGCCTTCAAAGGAAGCAGGATAAATATATTGATGGGCGTATGGAGCGAGAAGCCGATAAAGCGCAATTCGCGGGCACGAAACGCCGCGACACTGCACCGGATTATTGTCATTGCAGCAATTGTCAATCCCGTCCACCAGGGCACCGAACCGCCGATTGCGAGCTGTGCAAGCGCAGCCAGTGATGACAATACGAGGAGTAAAGGGCCGAGATTTTGTCCGACAACGTCTAGCGTGAGATAGCCATCGAGTTCGGGCAGCAGGCGCAATGCAAGAAACGTGTCCCGAAAGGTACTCCGTGCCCAACGGAGTTGCTGACGCAGATACGGCCCAAGGCTGTCGGGTACGACTGTTGCCGCGATGGCATCCGGGACATACTCGGTTCGAAATCCCGCTTTGAGCATGAGGATAGTTAGGTGGCGATCCTCGCCAAAATCGCTCGGCTTTCCGCGAAAGAATTGCGTTTCGTATTGATCAAGCAGCAAAGCGAGGGCGGAGCGACGATACATCGCGCAGGGGCCGCAGCAGCACATGACTGCACCGAAGCGAGCCTGTGCCGCGCGCTCTTCGTTGCACGCTAGCCAGTATTCCATATCGATTAGCTTGGTTAGCCAGGTTTGGCTGCGGTTGCTCGCTATCAACTGGCCCATGGCGGCGCCGACTTCCGGCTCCTGCATCTTCAATGCAAGCTTCTTGACCACGTCAGCGGCTAGTATCGTATCCGAGTCGACGTTGAGCACCAGGTTCCCGGACGAGCTACGTATAGCGGCGATCTGCGCCTTGCGCTTTCCAACGTTCTTGGCCAGCAGGATGATGCTGAATCTCGGATCGTTCGCATAGAGGTCGTGTACAGGCCCCACGACATCGCGATTTGCAGATCCGTCGTCGACCACATAGACTTGCAGTCTTCCACCGTAGTCTTGACCTGCAATCGACTCGAGACATTTGGAGAGCGTGTTCGGGTCCTCGTTGAAGCAAGGCACGATGACGTCCACGCTGGGCAGAGCTACCTCGGATTGGCCCAGATCGGTCTGCAGCGACGAGGTATTCGCCGGCTGAGCATAGAGCGCTTGCGCGCTCTTGTAGACAGTTGAGAGCAGCGCATAAGACGAAACGGCGACAGCGCTGGTTGTAGCGAGCAGGTCCATTTTGGGGCCAGTTTTGTTTAGTGAAGTTGAGGAAGCGGACGGATTGCAAACCCGCGCTGTTGCAGAACCGGTATCAGATGTGACAGCGCCATCACCGTCTGATCACGCAGAGTGGCATCGCTGCAGAGTCTTTCCTCACCAGGAGGATACCCGTCGTGCAGAAGTACAATTGCGCCTGGACGAACGGCCGCCAGCACTGAATTCACAATCCTATCGACGCCTGGGCGCGACCAATCTCTCGGATCGACCGACCAGTGCAGAGCTGTGAGGCCAGCGCTCGCTGTCGTAGCGAGCACCGCTTGGGTCCATAAGCCGTAGGGTGCTCGCATGTGCCTGGGCGAAGCCTGCGGGCATGCCGAACGGATCGCCTTGCTCGTCGTTAGCACTTCATCGTGAACCACCGCTGGTTCACATCTGGAGAGATCCGGATGCGTCATCGTGTGGTTTGCAACCTCGTGTCCTTGCGCAATCATTCGTCGAATGAGTTCAGGCTGATCGGTCACGTACGTGCCGATAACGAAGAACGTCGCCGGCACCCGATGTTGCGTCAGCACATCGAGCACGTCGGGCGTGCAAAATGGATTTGGCCCATCATCAAAGGTCAAATAGACACAGCGACTTGCGCTGACGTCGGCGTAGTCGCGACGCACCGCAGACAGGGGGACGAGCCCTTTCACAGCTCAGGCCCGTTCCGGTCGATGATCGTCCCGGCCGGCCACTCGCTGATCGGGCGTCCGAGCGGGAACACCACCACGAGAACGTCCTCGATCCGGACCGGCGGCAAATTGGGATACACATCTGCGTGGGTGGACCGGACGCGAATGCCGGACATGAGGGTTGCCAGCCCCTGCCTTCCAATCAGTCTGGTAAGGTGCTTCTCAAGCGCGGGCCGAACCGTACCAAAGCCGAACGGAACCCCGAGCTCCTGCAGCGCAGGATACATCACGCGCATTGAGTGGCTGATTCCAAGCCCCTCGAGATCCGGACGCACCGCATATAGTCCCAGTTCGGCCACGAGTAGATCGCCCCCGTCAATCTTGATGAAGCGGCGTAGGGCGCCGATGTGAGCAGCTACGCCGTGCGCGTCGTAACCAATTACGCGGACCTCCGGCCTTGCACCGGCCCAACTTCGACTCCCCTCAAATGGCTGCGCATTAAAAGCACCGGTCGGCCCATAGCTTTCGCGGAAAAACTCAGCGAGCTCGGTATGGTCGCCCAGCCGCAGCTCGCTTTCCCAATGCAGGCTCCACTGCACTTGAGGGCGCGCGGAACGACTTTCCGCCGACCGAGATCCGGGAATATTCATGACGGGCTTCCCTGCACCAGTGACGTTAAGAGCGGAGGTGGTCACGTGAACAACTCGCTATCGGCTGAATCGCTGATCAATACTCGAATGCACTGACGTGGGGCGCCGGCGCCCGGCTCAGTTCGCCAGCGGCGCGGCAGAACGGCCCCCTTGGAGTGGCGCCTTGGCCAGAGAAGAGGCGATCGTGCAGTCGGCGCTGGTCATCCCAGTCAATGTCATGTCCGAGATCTGCCAGACATGCCGACGTGGCGCGTGGATTGTCCGGCACCTACCCGCATTATCAAGAGGTTCGGTCCGGTCCAGGATTGCTATCGATGCTGTGCGGTCTGATGGCGCCCCATCGATGAACGAGATCTCACCGCAAGCGCTCCCGATCGGCCCCAGATCAACTTGGGTCATATGCATCTTCGACACGCTCTGAATGTGATGGACAAGCAACTATTTGGCTGGTCGCGGGTGACGTTTGGCATCCGCAATGTGCGCCTGCCTCTCGGTTCCGACACTAGGGTGAGGCGTAAGCCATCTCTAGTGTACGCGGGTAAACCACAAATATGGAAAGGGATGGAAGACACATACGAACGTTTATCGGCAGTACGAGCGAGCGCCGTGTCAGGCCGCTCGTCGCACCGAGAAGAACAGACGTTGCTCGGATAGCGCGCCGACACCCGCCCCTAAACGGATTCGGCAGGTGCCCGCACACCCTAGCAGTCCGTTTCGGAACTCGCGTAATGGCAAGCAGCCATCGTGGTACGCCTAATCAGTTTCCAAACTGATGTTTGCTATCCAACATTCCGTTGTTTCGATAGAACTCATCAACACGATGGATAGACTCACAACATGCGGTTCAAGGGACTTGATCTAAACCTTCTGGTTGCGCTCGATGCTCTGATGACCGAGCGAAACCTCACTGCGGCGGCACGGAAAATCAATCTGAGCCAGCCCGCGATGAGTGCTGCGATCGCGCGGCTGCGCATCTATTTTCGCGATGAATTGTTCACGATGAGAGGTCGCGAGCTCGTCCCAACGCCCGGCGCGGAGGCGCTTGCGAGCCCTGTCCGCGAGGCCCTGCTGCATATTCAACTCTCGATCATCTCAAGGGACGCGTTTGACCCAAGTCAGTCGAACCGACGGTTCAGGATCATTCTCTCCGACTTCATGACAATCGTCTTTTTTCGGCGGATTGTGGATCGTATCGCACAGGAAGCTCCGGCAGTACGCTTCGAATTGCTACCATATTCCGATGAGCCCGATGAGCTACTCCGCCGCGGCGAGGTCGATTTTCTCATTCTGCCGGAATTGTTCATGTCGAGCGCGCATCCGAAGGCGACGTTATTTGAAGAGACTCTCGTATGCGTGGGATGCCGCTCGAACAGGCAGCTGTCAGGGCAGCTTACGTTTGATAAATACAATTCGATGGGACATGTTGCGGCCAAGTTCGGGCGGGCGCTAAGGCCCAACCTCGAGGAATGGTTTTTGCTTGAGCACGGCCTTAAGAGACGCATTGAGGTCGTTGTGCAGGGCTTCAGCCTCATTCCGCCTATACTGTTCGACACGAGCCGCATAGGGACAATGCCCTTACGGCTCGCCAGACACTTCGAAAAGCGGACGCCTCTGCGGATCGTCGAGCCACCGCTGCCGCTGCCCCAGTTCACCGAGGCCGTTCAGTGGCCAGCCTTCCACAACACGGACCCGGCAAGCATTTGGATGCGGCGGATACTGTTGGAGGAGGGATCCCACATGACGTCTGCGAATCAGAAGAGCCCAGCTCGCAGGCGCTGCTAGGTCGGGGCCACGAGCCGCTCTCCGCACGCTGCAAATACCGTGTTCGGCCTTTGGTCGTATTCGGCCGCTTTCTCATTTCGCCGTGTCGGGCGGCGCCCTCCTTAAGAGGCCACTCAGCCGTCGGTCAGTCGCAAACGCCTGGCAGGCGCTGACCGTAGATGCCGCAAAATGTGACTCGGTGAGCTTGCGTGAAAGCACAGCGCTCACCATCGCGGCAACTTCTCAATAATGTTTGATTCGTCCAATCAATGTCTTGAACCCCACGCCGCGTCAGGTTGTAGGCACGCTGCTGGGACGCGTTGCGCGGCCATCGACAGGGGCATCGGCGAACTTACGGCTCTGGCCATAGCACCAGGGCCAGCGCCAGCCGTAAATTGACCAGGTCGTGTTGCGGGGTTGCCGGAGTGTCGAAATCGATCAGCTCCGCGGCTCCCGATACACTCCAGTCGCCGGTCGTTCGCCGACCGCCCTCCGCGCCCTTCTTACGATGGCTTCCGCGAGCTTCTTTCGCGATCGCAGGATGGGAACGGATTCGTTTCAGGCGATCCGATGAGAGCGCTTCAGAGCCGCTTTCGCTACTCTAATGTACCGCAACGACACTCGCGCAGGATAAGACGATATGCGCTTCAAGGGCTTGGATCTAAATCTTCTCGTCGCGCTTGACGCTCTGATGACTGAGCGCAACCTCACTGCAGCAGCACGCAGGATCAACCTTAGTCAGCCAGCCATGAGCGCGGCCATTGCCCGGCTGCGCTCCTATTTCCACGATGATCTGTTTGCAATGAGAGGCCGGGAACTTGTCCCGACCTCACGCGCCGAAGCGCTGGCAGCTCCCGTTCGCGAGGCGCTGACGCACATTCAGCTCTCCATTATCGCTCGGAACGTGTTCGATCCCGCTCAATCAAAGCGCCGATTCAGGATCGGCCTTTCCGATTTCATAACAGTCGCATTCTTCCGAAACGTCGTAGAGCGCGTTGCGCGAGAAGCTCCCGCCGTCAGCTTCGAACTGGCGGCGCTTGCTGATGATCACGATGAGATTCTCCGGCGCGGTGAGGCCGATTTCATCATCTTGCCGGAACTATTCATGTCGTGAGCGCATCCTAAGATGAGCCTGTTTGAGGAGAGACTCGTTTGCGTAGGCTGCGGCGCGAACAGCCAGTTGCTCCGACGGCTAACATTTGATCGATATATGTCCATGGGGCACGTTGCGGTGAAACTCGGAGGTGCGCGCAAGACCCCCACCGAGGAATACTTTTTACTCGACCTTGGCCTCAACCGGCGCATCGACATTCTCGTGCAGAGCTTCAGCATGATTCCGCCCCTGCTGGCAGGCACGACTCGCATAGGGACCATGCCATCAAGGCTCGTTAAGCATTTCCAAAGATTGATACCCCTTCGGATTGCCGAACTCCCGCAGCCATTCCCCACATTTACCGAGGCGGTCCAATGGACTGTCCGTCACAACAGCGATCCGGAAAGCGTCTGGATGCGAGAAATACTGCTGCAGGAGGCGGCCCGCATGGCATCTACACGTGAAGAGCGCTTCATCATCAACGCTTCGGACCAAGCGGACACTGGCGCAGACTTCGCAGAGTCTAGCTCGCCGTTGTCGTAAGGACGTCCGCAGTGCGTAACCTCTATCCGAACGCATGTCTCGACGCGGCCAATTCACGCTTGTTCCAATGACACCGGTTATTGGCAGATAAACTTCGGTCAGTTTCGGCCGATGGCTATCAGCCGCTGTGCCGCTCGCATTCAATCATCCGACCGGCGCGCGAACTGCGACGCAATGCGGTCGATTGCGTTGTTTGCAACTTAACCCTCAAAGACGAAGCACGACGCGCCCGCCGCCGCTCCAGCTGGGGTCTTACGCTGCACCCGGCCTCTCTCTTTGGCGCACCAGGCTCGATGCACAACTTGGAATCAGCTTCGGACCACGCGCCGTCCACTCTCAGAATCAGTAGCTCCCAGGCAAGAGCTCGATTCGGATTAGCCGGCGTCACATCATCACCCACAGTGAGCGCTGTGCTGATCGATTGTGCAGATGAGGTACATCCCCGCAATTTCGACGCAGCATCGCGCAGCCGTGTTGCCGTATCGCATCACCTTCAAGCGCATCGCATCTTCGTCGCTCCGCGCCGCCGGTCCGACTTCTTTTGGCCCTACCGCGGCCAAACGTCTCGACGACGTGCGCGACCCTAGCGCGATGACAAACAGGAGCTGAGCGTTGGAGCAATACAGCGGCGTATTTGATCCGGAAGAACTTTCCGGCTTGGGAAGTCTTTTTGATAGTGCAATCACCGCGTCGCCGCCATCGATGCGAACTCCCGATAATCGAACGGCGATCGCAAAACTCATTTTGGAGCGGACAGCAGCGAGCGAGGCTCGACTGGCATACCTGATGAACTTACTGGTTACCATTTCCCCTCAGGGTTGATTGCCCGCCATTCTAAGGATAGTCACCATCTCTTGCGCTGGAATGGAAGACGATCCAGCTAGAGCTTTGAAATAGCTTGAATCATACGTGACGTCAGGTTGTAGGCTTTGAAATTGAACAACATGAGCAAAGCTACACCACGAAGGCGTCGATGGCGCATTGGCGAACTTGCAGAGGCGACCGGAGTGACGGTACGCACGCTGCATCACTATGAACACACGGGGCTCTTAGCTGCCTCCGAACGCACCGACGGCGGCCACAGGATGTACGACCGCGAAAGCGTTCAACGGGTTCATCAGATTCGAGCGCTGCGTGAGCTTGGTTTCTCCCTTTTCGAGATCGGTAAGGCTATGGAGCGTACGACTTCACTTACGGACCTCATGCGCAAGCATTTGGAGCAGATAGAGCTTCAAGTCGCTCGTGCAACCCTGTTGCGAGATCGCTTACGCAACATGACGACGGACAGTGAAATCCAGGTAAGTGTTGATGAGCTACCCGCCACCTTGGATGCCATGTCGCGGGTCGAGACGCGTAGGCAGCCCTCCCGATGCACTTGCAAGTTGGCTGCAGATCACGAGGAGCGGTGGCGGCGGATCCGCGATGAGCTGCGCGAATGCATGGATAGGGCTGAGCATCCCTGCGGCGAGCGGGCAAAGGCCGTCGCGATCGCAGCACGCTCGCTGATCGGCGAAATAGCCGGCGCCGATTCGCGCGTTTCGACGATCCTGAAGGTGCTTGCACGGTTAAGCGCACCTCGCACTCTGGCCGGTTGGGATCCCCACCTCATGCAGTATCTCGATCTCGCCCTTGCTGGATTGGAAGATCAGCCGTACTGATTGCGGCGCCAACGGGCGGATTGTCGGACGGCCCGGTCAACATCAAAGCGCGTTAAAGCGCCGGTTGATCTGCTGGTTCTGATTCGTGCCTGCCGTTCTGCGGCCTCACTGGGCCTGTCTGCGTAGCGCGTCTTTGGCGATCCGCCCGCCTAACGCACGGCCACTTGCTGCAACTGGCGGCATGAACCCCGAATGGGGCTTGAACCGCACGTAACGTCAAATTGTAGGCTCTAGCGAGATTGAGGTCTGGCGAACTGCCGCGCATGGATTCGCTTGCCGGAAGCAACCGCATCGAGCTGCAGCTGGCTGACCGCGGCGCTGGCCGTTCACTTCATTTGAGATTGGGAGTTCTACAATGCTAAATGGGCGCTACGCTTCGGCTGCAAGAGCAGCGCTCGTCTTCTGCGCCATCGCCTCGACTGCGCAAGCTTCCGACGTCAATATTGCCGTGGCTGGCCCGATGAGCGGGAACAGCGCTGCGTTTTTGCGCGCCAATGCGCGATGGTGCGGTGGCCTCCGTCGAGGCATTGAACGCCTCGGGCCCAATACCAGATACCAAAGTGATGTTGAGCGTCGCAGACGACGCCAGCGATCCGAAGCAAGCGGCCGCAGTTGCCAATAGGCTCACAATGGACCGAGTCCAGTCAGTCGTCGGCCACTTTTGTTCCCTCTCGTCGATCCCAGGCTCCGAAGTCCACGCCGAAGCGGACAGGCGGTGGGGCGGGCCGGTTCCTTCAACGCCTCGCGAGTTGTCGTGGCACTTCGTTCAGGGGCGACCGATAACCTGATCGGGCCGCTCCGGTTCGATGGCAACAACGCGGCTCCCGCCCTTCTGGTCTATCGCTACGCGACGGGTGTGTTGAAGCCGTCGAGCAGAACTGACCGGCGCGAACGCATCGTTTCCCTAAACAGCGAATGACATGAGACCTTCTCAAGACCTGGCAGCTGCAATAGTTGCGTCCGCCCTTGTACTGGCGGCTCTCGGAACACTTCTTGCGTTTGCTGCAGCGCTCGCAGAGCTCCCCGATGTCGACACGCTCGATAACGAGCTACGTCCGATGATAGACAAGTAGTACCGTGCCAACCCTCATTGTTTGCGAGTCTTTTAAGCAACGGCCTGATCGCTTAATGGTTGGCTACCCTGATCGATGGGCTTGTTGGCCATATGAGCCCTCCATTCACCCTGCAGCATTTGATTGGCGCTGTCGGGAGGTGCTGGCCGTTATCCTTTCAATCGCCGAAGCCGCGAAAATCGATTTTCGGCAACATTCCAGCCTATGGAGTTCCCGTGCTGACAAGTGCCCCTGCCCTGCACAGCTTCCAGGGCGCCAGACGCTGCGTCGTTTACGTCCTCTCGCGCTAATTCGAGCTGCGCAAGTTTCTCGTTATGCCCTTCCGCCAGACAGTTTTCTGCGCGAATTACAACTTCGACGTCAATGGAAACCCCTTCTCGCTGCCGAGCGCCGCAACGCACAACTCACCCAGCGCTGCGCTCAAATCGCAAGGCACACATACAGATCAAGACTTCACCATGTGGCACGCACTCATCAAGCCGAGCATGTTGACGCGCCAATCGAGTGCTTTGGCAAGATCCGGGATACCTTCAACGTCGGCGACGGGATCCTGACGCATCCTTCAGCTATCGACGACAAGGGTTCGCCTAACGGGCCTCTAGGGCAGATCGATGAAGCCCATTTGGCCCCAGTCGGATCGTCTGCGGCCCCCTCCAACCCGCGCTCGGCAGATGACCAATCATTCCGCGCTTCCTCCGGCTGGAATGCAAGCTCCCCCCTAACAGGGGCTGTCAAATGAAGCGGCCACGATTCACGGAAGAGCAGATCGTCGCGATCTTGAGGGAGCATCAGGCTGGGGCGAAGGCAACTGACCTGGCTCGCAAACACGGGACCTCAGAAGCGGCCATCCAGAATTGGAACGCCAGGTTTGGCGGCATGGACGTTCCTGCGGCCAAGCGATTGAAGGTCTTGGAGCAGGAGAACGCGATGCTAAAGATGCTTCTGGTCAAGCACATGCTCGATGTCGCGGAGCTTCGCGAACTGCTTTCAAAGTAGCGAAGCGACCATCTCCCGGCCGCTTGGTGTCAGGCGCCTCGCGCGCCAGAGAGGCAAATTCAAAAGAGACACTGTGAACAGAGGCCTCATCAGCGCCCACATCAGCCGACCTGGATCGCGAGCAATCGCCCGGAGCCAGCGGCGTGGGCTGCTGCAAACGGCGCCGATCTGGCGTGCGCAGGCCACTCCTCTGCTGTCCGAAACATGACAGATGCGTTCCGCTCTCATCTGGCGCATAAGACCGCCGCGGACGATCGGATGCCATTTCTCGGCTTGCTGCGCATGGTCGTAGTTGCGCAGTCTGACAAAGATGCCCGCGCGGCCGCGGAAGCCGCTTATCAACGATGGCTAAGGAGCTTTAGATTCCCTCACGAATTGAGTGCCACTCCGACGCCGCCTAACTTGCAGCTGACCTTCGATGCAGCGCTTGAAGCGAACTGTGCGTTGTCGGAACGCCAGCTTCCATCCGACAGCTCCTCCTTAACCAGAGCGAGGAGGCGGGCGCCAACTAATATCTACTATGCCAGCTTGCATTCGGGAACCTTCCGTTGGAGGTTTCGCTGTACACAGCAACCACAATCCAATCCGAGATCATGCCTGGCTTTGGCTGAAACGTTCGATCCGATTTTGCTACCTGCGTTCAGCGCCGCAACGCTGTGTGCCATGATCGGCCGCCCTGCCGACAACGCCGATATCCGCCTGCCATCACGCTCGCTGCCTTGCCCCGGACCAATAGAGCATGCTCGAGCACCTGGAGCAGCACCGGGTCAGCCCCGCGGCCCGTCTCATCGGCTCGTGGACCGCGCGAGAATCCAGCGCCATCCAGAAAGGTCAATGACTCCTCGCCCGGGCTATCCGCGAACTGGATGGATCCCATCAAAACTTTCGATTTTACCGGATTTAGCCAAATACCCCATAAGTCGATCGCGATTTCCGGAAAGCACCTTTCACGAATGTCGTGTGGCCATGGACCCCTTTTGCCTTCAGCACAGTCGCAGGTCAGTTCAAGCCACCCCGACCTGGATCCACAAAGATACGTTCGATTCGTCCAAATCGACGCACGTGCGGACCATTTTTAGTCTGTCCCCTGATCGCCGCGTCCGGCGCGTAGTCATCAACCGCGTCCTCGCTTATACCATGGCCATTCCCCCAAAGGCGTTTCAGACGATCGGCGTTAGCGCACTTCCAGTGGCCTCGGTAAATGCGTACGTCGTTTAGGATTCGGCCAGGTGAACCGTCCTCCTCGCCGGAGCTTGGACTTTTCGCCCTGACCAGGTCGGCAGCGCCGTCAATCTGGCGGCTGCAAGCGAGGCCGTGCTGGCAGGTCTGTACCTGCCCCGATTGCAAGATACGTGTCCGACGGCCCGGACGAGGACCCGATCTGCGACGACATGGACAGATCAACTTCGCCAACTTGCCGTCCACTCTGCAACGTCGTGTGACCGTAAATCCTCACTGCGCTCGCTTGCTGAGCCCAGCTCGGTCGGCGAAGGCCAGATCTACGCTCTACAAACCTGCACGATGCTCATCCGGCTTTATCCGCTGTTGTCGATCAACTTTCGACGGGGGCGAGCGCTCTTTGAGTTTCCGGCAAGCATCACACCATCATCTAAGCAATTGGCGCAGCTGGGCGAGCTGCCGAGCTCCCATCTGTTCGCGGGCTCCTTTTCCCCGCCTGGCCGCACGCTCACTGTGCCGAGCATTTAACGATCTGAGCGTGGCAGCCCAGACGATTGTGGCGGAAGATCGCTCTGCAATCCCCGATGAGCCCCAATTGGCTCTCGGCGGCTATGCCGGGCGGCGTCTCACGCACATCCGCGGGCTGCTCGGCTTCAGTCGTCAGTCGCAGTCATGGCCCGCAGGCCCTGCCATTGTACGGCGTCGAGCGAGCGCGACGATCGCCTCAATGGACACGCAGCTGGGACGGAGACATTCCTTGTCGCGCCGCACCTGCCGGCTCTCGCGGACCGCGAAACGCAACACAAACCATCAGGTACTTTACATTCACTTCACCACCAGGAGCACATCGTGGAACTTGCCCCCTCCAATTCCCGCGTACAGAATCTTAAGGATCGGATCGACCTGCAACTGACCATCCTCGCCACTCTCGTAGGCGAGGATGGTGACGCGCTTGACGCGATCCGACTGCTCAACGCACTCACAAATGAAATGATCACGGCGGAGCTGGAGCTCGGCCAGCTCGGCGAGACAAGAACAAGCAATCATGACGGCGGCGCTCGCACCACGCACATGTCCGGGGACCGCGGCGCTTATTACCCGGAAGACCTTCTCGTTTTGGGACGCCTGTTCGATCAAGCCGTCGATGCCTTGCCGGCAAACCTGCGAACTCCGGCCAACCGGATGAAGATCGCGAAACTCATTTTCTCGCGTGCCACGGAGTGAGATTTCGTTGACGGTTTGATGTGGAGAGCGCTTTTCCTGGCCGAACAACGCCGGCTGCGATGGTACGAACAGAGTATCATAGCGAAGCGCAGCATCCAACGAGCTAACCTGGCATGCGGGCGCCGCCTCCATTACGCCGTCTGCGACTGATTCATTAGCTATCGCGGTCGGGTCGGGTACGTCGGACAATCACGCATTTGCACTGCAACAACCCAGTTTGATTTCGCCCCTTAGTTCAACTTTTGCTCTTGCTTCGGGACCTCATGGCTCTGCTACCGCCGTGCGGAAGCCGGATAACGAGAAAGCACAGGCCGCCCGGGTGCGAGACACTCACAATGACTGCCAACTCGGCCTAACCTTCGTTTCGTGTATAGTGGTTAGGCCGTTGTTGCGGCAATATCCCCTTATTTGCTGACGACGAACTTCACTCGAACCCTTCTGGGGGCGGCGGCGCACGGTCGTGGTCGAGTAGCTCGGCCATTTGGCTTTGCCCTCGCAGATCCGGGCAGGCGGCTTTCCCGCACCCGGCTCTTCTCGAGGGTAACCCGCGTCATATCCGCGCCTGTGCCCAAGTGCGAGTGATGCGTGGAACGGGCAGACGGAAGCGTGCCGTCAGGGTCTCGAACTCGGACCAACCCATGCGCCGACTTTTCTGGCTGCGCCGTCTCAGACAGCGCATCCAGGTCCGACGCACTTCGCGGTAGAAGCCGTTGAGCGCTGGATAATTGTGCGGCCTGCCGTAGTAGCCGTAGTGTCCACGCAGCACAGCGGCGAACCACTCGTGCTGCGAGGCAGTGGCGCGTGCATGAGCCGCCAGGCCTCGTGGCGCAACGCCGTCAGCTTGCGCGTCAGGCGTTTCCCTTCCGTAAGCGCGATTTTCTTCGCACGCCGGCGGTTTTGATGGATTGCCCTGGTATCGGGCGATACCGAGCCGTTCAGGCAGTGGCGGCTTTGTGGAAGTTGAAGGGCAGCAGGTCTGTAATATCGGCGTCGCCGGCGCGCTGAGGCAATTCGGTGAGGACGTGGCGCAACCACGCTAACGGCTCGACACGTGAGGCGCGGCAGGTCAGCATCAGGCTATAGACGACGGCACTGGCCTTGGCTCCGTCCACGGTATCGCTGAACAACCAACTCTTCCTGCCAGTTGCAAAAACCCTGATGTCGCGCTCCAGAAGATTGTTGTCAATCGGCATGCTGCCGTCCCCGGTGTAGCGCGTCAGATATTCCCATTGGTTTCGGGTGTAGGATACGGCGTCGCCGAGCTTGCTGTCAGGCAAGACCTTCGGGGCCATGTCATCGAGCCATACTTTGAGAGCATTGAGGATGGGGACACTATGTTGCTGGCGGAAGCGGCGAATGCAGTAGGCCTGTGTTTCACCCTTCTCCGGTATTCCGTCCCACGCCCGCCTTTCAACCCGGTAGAGCTGTTCAAAGAACCGCAGCGCTTGCTCGGGCGGACCGCCGCCCTTCTTCCTGGCTTTGAGGGCATCGACAAAGCGCCGCCGGGAGTGGGCCATGCATCCAATGTGGGTGGCCCCTTCCAGCGTGCGCCATGCGGTATAGCCGTCACTCATTACAATGCCACGGTAATCGCCGAGGAAGGCTTGCGGGTGGATTTGGCCGCGGCCCGGCTGATAATCCAGAAGAACGATCGGCTCGTGGCTGCCCTTGCCGCTGCGATAAGCCCACATGTACGATGTGCTGGTGGCCCGTTTGTCCTTCTCCTTGAGGACCTGAACCGTTGTCTCGTCGCCATGGATGAGAGGTTGTGATCTGAGCCGCAGCTTCAGGGCGTCGTAGATGCGATGCAGATGCTTCTCGCTCGAGCCAATCACCCAGTGGCCCAAAGCGCCGCGGCTGACAGGAACACCTGCACGTTCGAAGGCCTGCGCCAGGCGGTAGAGCGGCGTGCCATCGACATATTTGTGAACCAGCGCGAACGCCAGCGTCGAGGGCGTGGCAACGCTGCCCGGCAATGGTTGCGGCGGCATCGGCGCGGTCACGACAGGGGCGTGGATCCCGGTGCGATCGCAATGGCGGCACGCATATTTGAAGCGCACATTCTGTAAAACCTTCGCCTTCACCTCGATATGAAGTTGCTCGGTGACAGCCTCGCCCATGCGATGCATCTGGCCACGGCAGCAAGGACACGCCTTCTGATCGTCGGACAGGTCATACTCGACGCGCTCACGAGGTAGGTTCCCCGGCAGCGGCTTGCGGCCGCGCTTCTTTCCCATTGTGTTTTCGACGGGTGGCAAGCCCGTGTCCGGAAGTTCGGCGATATTGTTCGTTTCACTGCCGGCGTCCTCCTCATCGGAGGCCTGCTCGGCTTCATTGAAGAGACGATCAACATGCTTTTCGCTGCGCGGCGCAAAACGATGCAGGCGTGCCAGCGCCAGTTCTTCCTCGAGCTTGGCGACGCGGTCGGCGAGTTGATGGTTCTCCGCCTGCAGCGCAGCAATGCGTGCCAACAGCACTTCAACACTCGGATCGCCGGTTCGATTCATCGAATTCTTGAATCTGAACCGTACCGACGCGTCAACCGCTCAACTCGAGAGCTCAGCCGGCAACCTGATATTGCCGCACCGGATGGCGGACCATCGCATCGATATCGATGCCGTCAAGGATCCAGTGCAATTGCTCCGTCGTCAGCGTGACGATCGCCTCCTGGCGGCGCGGCCATCGGAACCTGTCTTCGGTCAGCCGCTTCAGGACCAGTACAAAGCCGGACCGATCGAAGAACAGAAGCTTCATCCGGTCGCAACGGCGATTGCAGAACGCAAAAACCGCCGGAGTGAATGGATCGAGCGCCATCGTCTCCTGGACCAGGACCGCAAGGCTGTTGATGCCAGCCCGGAAGTCGATCGGCTCACGGTGCAGATAGACCTGCAGGTCATCGCCCAGTCTAAACATCGCCCAGCGCTCCGATGATCGCCGTCAATGCATCCACATCGCCGCATTCCAGCGCGAGCTTCACGCCATTCGGCAGCGACACGCTCACTTTGGCCGGAGAACAAAAAGCTGGAGTCCCTTTGGGTTCCGAACCACGCACTTCATCGTAAGCCGGCAAATCAACCGTCGCCACGCTGTCTTTTCGCGACAGGTCCCGCTCGGACTTCCCCTCAAGCTGAACCGGGATGAACGCCGGGCGTGAGGACGGCGGCAGCGACCTGGTCGCGCTGTGCTTCTTGATCCACTTCCGAAGGAGGTTCGCGTTGACCCCATGTTCGAGTGCAAGCCTCGATACCGAAACCCCAGGCTCAAGGCAGGCCGCGACAAGACGCTCTTTCGATGCCGCCTCGTAGCGCCGGCGACCGTTCCGGCCGACAAGCCTGACCCGCAGTTTCTGATCATCGTCGCTCATCACAAGGTGTCCACCTATTTTGGTGGACACCTCATGCATCAGGACTCTCAAAAGCAAAAGGTGCGGAGAAATTCGCGCTTACTCCCTTCCGTCTTGTGCTTCACGATAAACCCGCCGTCCCTGGTCCGCCCGCAGTAGTGGGTGAAGCCGAGGAAGGCGAAGGTTTCTGGCCGCCGCTCGCCGCGCCGCTGACGCGAGAGGGCCGCGAACCGGCCAAACTCGATCAGCCGCGTCTTGTCCTCATGGAGCGTTAGGCCGAAGCCGGTCAGCCGCGTCTTGAGGGCAAAGAGCATTTCCTGCGCATCTGCCTTGTTCTCGAAGCCCATGAGTCGTCCGCATAACGCACAGTCACGACGCGACCGCGTGCATGGCGACGACGCCATTGGTGGACCAGAGATCGAGGATGTAGTGCAGGAAGATGTTGGCAAGGAGCGGGCTAATGCCCGCCGCCTTGCGGCGTACCCCTGTCTGTATCTTGCTTCTCGCCGCTCTCAAGAACGCCAGTTCGCAGCCACAGCTCGATGAGCCGTAAGATGCGAGGATCGGTGATCCTGTGCGCCACCATCCGCAACAGCCACTCGTGGTCGACCGAGTCGAAGAAGCTGCGTATGTCGGCATCGAGCACCCAGTTGACGCGCTGGCTCATGATCGCCGTGTGCAAGGCGTCAAGCGCCATATGAGGATTCCGCCCCGGCCGACAGCCGTAGAGAACCCGAGGAAGTCGGCCTCGTAGACGGCGCTCAGCACCTCGGCTACCGCGCTTTGGACAATCTTGTCCTCTAGCGCCGGCACACCGAGAGGCCGCTTACCGCCGTCGGCTTTGGGGATGTAGACTCGTCGCACCGGCTGTGGCCGATAACGACCAGTGTGGACTCGTGCGCAGAGGTCGCGGAGGTTACCCGCTGCCTCCAGCAGCACGCCAGCTTCCGGGAATTGATGCCCGCGGCGATCCGGGCGTTACCGTGCACCTCGGAAAAACGCCCTGCGTCAGCTACTCGTCAGCCAGCTGGTCTACCGGACAGGCTGCGCATTCTCGACTTGATGGGGGAGATATGACGGGCATTGGCCGAACTGGCAATTCGCACATTGGGCCTGCGGAAGCCCGCAGCACATGGGGATCGAGCAGTTCGAGCCCGGAGCCCGGGGCCGCCCTCGGCGAAGGCAGGCAAGCTTTCGACTCCGTCGTGGTGGGGATGCGCCTCGGGCCTCAGGATGGAACGGCGCCGCTCGCAGGCCTACCACCAGCTTCGGGTGCGCCAATCCCGAGTTCCTCAAGTGGCGACGGAAAATCAGCGCAGAAAAAAATGCGCAGTCTGCTTGGGAACTTTATTGCTGCCCAAGCTGCGGTTATGCAAGCTCGGAGCCTATCGGAGACGCAAGACCTGATTGATCAAGGCGTCAAGGCAGGCTCGGAAGTTCTGGAGTATTACGCGAGCCTCCCCTCGGACATGGCGCGCAGGCTTCTTTCCGACAGTCAGGTTCGTCAACTCCGCGACGAGACTCTCGCCTCGGGGAACAACGGCAACGCTGTGGCCATCCAGATTGGCGACAAGCTGGATAAGAACAGGAGCAAAGCAGCAGCCGTGTTCGAGCGGATGCGAGATGCCGGCGCTCCGTCCGACCAGCTGGGCCGGGCGGTATCCAGCGTGGCGAAGCATTACGAAGCCTGCTTGGATTGGTGGGGAAAGAAGGTGTTGCGCTCGGAGCGGATGCGGTCCGTCTATACGGACACCGCCAGCTTGCCCAGCACCACGTCCAAGATGCGGGAGGAGGAAGAGGCCGCGCTACGCCAGCATACCGGCTGGGCACTGTATACGAAGTGCATGTACCTGGAATCGCGCATCGCTCTCGCGCGACTCTTGATCGAGTCGAAGGCGGCCACGTTCGGCCCAGCCGTGAACGACGCCCTCATGGGTGAGGATGGGCGGGTGCGACTGCTTGGGACCTTTATCGCGGATTTTTTTCCGGCATTCAACTCGACTTCCCACGCCGTTCTGGAGGGAGCGGCGCTCGACGCAGACCACTGCACCGTTCTGGAAGGAGTCATGGAACGGCTTTCGGAATTTGCCTCAGGGGTGCACGGCATCGTTACCCGACTAAGGGGCGCCGGAACGGATGCCGACCTTCCGTTGGAACTGTTGGGGCAGATCGCGGAAGGTGCATGGGTCACCGCGGACGACGTCACGCGTCTTTTGGTCGTGCAGCCAAAGACGCCCGCCATGATTGAGCCGCTGGCCCGGACTGCCGTAGTGGTTGAAGGGGGCGCGGCGCGGAGGAAGGGGAAAGGCAAGCGCGCCCCGGCCGCAGGCGAGCGAAGTTCGGCGGCCGGGCTGCGCGAGCCGCAGCTCGCCACGCCCGACGCTGCCACGGCCCCAACAGGCAAGGTGATCGTACTCTCGGATTTGGGTACAAAGAAACTCGCGAGCGCGGAGGAGGCAGACGCGAGGGTGTCATCGTCGGCGACTGGGCACCTGGAGATATTGCAGGCTCCGCCCTCCAGGAAAGCACTGACCGGATTAATCGAGCGATTGGACGAACTTTTGCAGTTCGATCTGCCCGCTCAGCAAAGCACCGTCTCGCAAGCGCGCCAGATGAAGCCCGAGGACGCCGATCACGTCGTGGATCTCGTCGTTAAGCGACTGCAGACGCAGGCCTCCGAGATTGAGGCCAGTGTAGTCGCGCTGGAGGAGCCTCGCCGACGTGTCCTACTCACGCCTGCGCAAGTGCCGGAAGTGCATGACAAAATAACCCGGCTCAAGGCGATGTTGTCCGAGGTGCAGGGACAGGCGAACTCTTTGAAGGCGCGAAAGGCGGCGATCACGATCGATTGCATGAAGACCTACGCGTTTCCGTCCCAGAAGTATCTTGAACAGTTGCGGGCGGCCGGGGAGCTGGCGTCTGTGAATCCACCGCGCGCCTTGAAGGATGATCCGGGGACACTGTTCGAGATCAAGCTGCAGCCCAAGGCCCTGCGCAATGGCGCGATGCCGAGCCCGATGTGGGTGCACATCCATACCAATCGGCCGGTACATGCCAGGCAGTTGGCAACGCTGAGCGATGCCGAGTTCGCCGCTTGCCACGTGAAGTCCAATGACCAACGCGGCTACAATCAGGACTGGCAGAGCGCTCGAGCTGCGACGGGGCGCGAGAACGTCGTGATCCACCGCGGGAAGCTCACGCCGGCGTTCTGTAGGTCCTTGATGAGCACCGCAGTTGGTGGCCATCCGTGGTATCCCCTTCCCGAGACGGAGCACATGTCGACCCAGATGGCGCGCCTGGGGATGTAGACAGGTGGTTTGTCTCGCGCCGGAGCGCCGCTGTGGTGACACGATCAAGTGGCCGTTATCACCGAGAGGAAATCCTCGATGAGCTCGAAGCCGGCACGAACTCCTCGAACAGATCGACAGCGGGGTCCGATTGAAATTCGATCGGGAGCGTCGTGACCACGACTTCCTTTCGCTTGGCGGCTGAACCGTCAAATGCCGGCGCTCAAGTCCAGACGCATACGATCAGCGCTCCTGGCCCTTCATCTTCGAAAGTGAGTACAGATGAACTTCGTCTCAATGAATCGCGTGCGTCAACAAACGGATAGCGTGGACGCGCAAGATGCCTCTCCGGCCGACTCGTCGGCAGAGGCGGCGGCCTTTCACAGGCAGCTGAGCGAGGTCGCTGTCCCGTCCTCTCCCGTGCTCATGCAGGTCCGCGCCCATCAAGCGGATACGACGGTCACACCCTGCGGGACGTCATCGACCGAACCGAGACACTCACCGGCTGCGCGATCGAGCGCGCCTTTGTCGACAAGGGATACCGCGGCCATGACGCACAGAACCCGCGCCGCGTCTTCATCTCCGGCCAGAAGCGCGGCGTCTTCGGCACTATCAAGCGCCAGCTGCGGCGCCGCTCCGCTATCGAGCCCGTGATCGGCCATTTGAAGGCTGAAGGACACCTCGGCCGCTGCTACCTCAAAGGCCGCGCCGACGATGCCGCCAACGTCATCCTCTCCGCCGTCGGTTACAACTTCCGCCGCATCCTCGCTTGGCTAAGGGCTCTTTGGTACCTCTTCCTGGCTGCCTTCTTCTCAGTCACCAGCCACCGCACACCACTCAAATCGGCTTCTTAACCGACGACTACATCACTGGTCTTAGGAACGCTACTGATGGGATTTTCCGGGAGGCGAACCATCTCACCGCGAAAGGCAGACATATGGCTCTCATTTAAAGGCTGGATCGAACAAATGCAATGCTGGTAGACAGCGGCCCTGCCGGATCGGCGAGCGTCTGAACCTCCGGAGAAAACGGCTCGAACGAAAGCGGCATGTCAAGCCCAACGGCCAGCAATGTGCGCAATTGCGCCATGTTCCCGAGCCGATCGTCCGCATCCACCAACACGCGATGCTCATCGCGCATGCCGGAGATCGCGAGTTTCGGATCCGTAACCCCAGAAACATGGACGATCCCGGTCACTTCGGGAAAGAGCTTCGTTTCGCCGGCGAGATGGTGATGGAAGGTGTCGTGAACTAAACGGAATGTGTCAACCCCATCGATTTCGCGGACCGCATCAACCGCCTCGCTCTTCAGGCGCAGAGAGCATATCTCGAAGCCGAGCGGTTCGAGATAGCCGCGAAGGCCCCGATCGGCGAGGATCGGCCTGAGAGCCCTGAGCGCGGCGACAAGATTGCGCTGGCGTACCCCGCCTTCCCGACCGCTGCCGTCGTTGAGCGGCACCAGCGCGATGGCTCCTGCACCGACCGCCTGCGCATAGTCGGCAAGCTCTATCGCTTCGGCTTCCCGGGCCGCATTCCACTGGTTGAAGCGCTGCAAGCTATTGATGGTGAGGATGCGGATACCCGCTGCTTCGGCCGCAGCTTTCACCTCCTCAGCCGGCGTTCCGTCCAGAATCGCGTTCCCGTCGAGGTCGTTGCGGATTTCAGCTCCGGACGCGCCAACTCTGCGGCACAGCTCAAAAAAGGCATCCTGCCGCAGCGATGGCGCCAGAATATGATTGATGGCAAAAGATGGCTCAATCATCGCGTTCTCCGACGTCATGGGGCAGCGGCGCGCCGCCATGCTGTTGTTCATGCGCCAAACAATTACGTCTCGAGCCGTACGACCCGGCCGGTCTCTGCCGATTTGAGCGCAGCGCCGGCCAGCCGAAGCGCCGCGAGACCATCGGCGCCACTCGGCGACATAGCGCGATTTTCGACTATGGCGGCGATGAAGGCGGAGATCTCGTTGGCATAGGCGTCGACATAGCGATTCATGAAGAAGTCGTGCAGCGGCGGGCGGGTGTAGCCGGAGCCGCTCGCAAGTTCGATCGATACCGGCCTCTGGTTTTCGGCCGCCACCATCCCTCTTGATCCCAACACCTCGATACGCTGGTCGTAGCCATAGGTGGCACGACGCGAATTTGAGATAGTACAGTGCTTGCCGGAGGCGGTTTTCAGGATAACGCTCACTGAATCGTAATCACCGGCTTCTCCGATCATTTTGTCGACGAGCACGGACGCTTCGGCGCTAACGCTGACCGGCTCTTCGCCGAGCAGGAAGCGCGCCATGTCGAAATCATGGATAGTCATATCGCGGAAGATTCCGCCCGAACGCTTGATATAGCTAAGCGGCGGCGGGCCGGGATCGCGCGACACGATCGTGACCATCTCGACATCACCAATGGCCCCTTCGTCGATCGCCTTCCGTACCGCAACGAAGTGCGGGTCGAAGCGGCGATTGAAACCCAGCATCAGTGCCTGGCCGGTTTTCTCGACTAAGGCGAGACATCGTTCGACGCGCTCGATACTGAGATCAATCGGCTTCTCGCAGAAGATCGCCTTACCGGCCATCGCGAACCGTTCGATCAAAACGGCATGCGTGTCGGTCGGTGTACAGATGATGACAGCGTCGATGTCGTGCGAGATTTCGATCTCCTCAACGCTCCGGACCTCGGCGCCATAGGCAGACGAAATATCTTGCGCGGCATTTTGGTACGAGTCAGCCACAGCCACTAGTTTAGCTTTGCGGGTTGCAGCGACCCCTTGGGCATGAACTCTCCCAATGCGCCCTGCACCAAGCAACCCGAAGCGAACTGTCATTCCTTCCTCTTTCAAGCTGAAGGGTGGACGCGTCCCCGACACGTCCACCCTTACTTGTGCCGGAAATGGTCGCTAAAGTGTCGGCGCTTCCTGTTGCGCTGATGGTACGTGTCGGTCACGACATGCGGCGACGATAATAACGCCTTTGATGATCGCCTGGCAATATGTTGACATACAGGAACGTGGAGCCAGACATCATCGTGCCGAGGATGATCGTTCCGGCGATCCTTCCGGAGCCGCCTGTGAGCTAGGGTGCCGCCGATAACTGCTGCCGGGATCGCGTCCAGTTCGTTCATCGTGCCCATGCCTGCCTGTGCCGTCTGGGCGCGGGCTGCGGTCACGATACCCGCCAGACCGGCCAACGTGCCGGCGATGGCGTACACCTTGATCAAATGACGCTCGATGTTGATGCCGGACACACGGGCCGCCTGCGCATTCGCGTCTATGGCGTAGGTGAACTTGCCAGCCCAATAGCGAAGACAACCTGGAAGATCACCGCGATCACCAGGAAGACGATAACTGGTGCTATGCCACTACCAAAGAAGGTGAAGCCATCAGACCCGAAATCGGCTGCCCCTTAGTATACCACTTCGCCAATCCGCGGGCAGACACCATAATACCAAGCGTGGCAATGAACGGCGGGATCTTGGTGTAGACAATGAGCGCGCCGTTGATGGCACCGGCAAACAGCCCATACCGATCAGGACCGGGACGACCGCCGGCAGGTGCGTGAGGTCGGGATAAACGACTTTGCCCCACGTCGAGGCTGAGCTAAGCTCGCGGCCACCATCGCCGAGAAGCCGACGACCGAGCCGGACGACCAATCGACGCTAACATGGTGGACAACGCTGACGCGTTGACCACATGCCCATGGCACTGGTGCCGTGTTACAGCCGAAATGGAATATCTGGTGTGTAGGTGAACGTGAATTTGACAGACGAAACCCGCCGTGGGCCGCCAGCGGGTTTTGAAGAGCTGCGGCAGCGTATCCTCGACCAACGCACAAGAATGCCAAATGGATCAGGCAGGTCGCCGCATATTCGTTGGACAATCCAAACGACGTCGCCCTCGGTACCGCCGCCAGCATTGCCGCTTCAGCCGGCGTTCAGGCATCGACCTTGGTTCGTTTCGCGAAACACTTTGGATTTGAGGGAGTCACCAAGCTTCAATCGGTATACCGCGAACGGCTTCGCGACCGTAACATCTCCTGTGATTAGCGCCTTACCTCGCTGAAAATGATTGGAGCAGAAGGTGAAGGCGTCCACGTCCTGAAAGGCCTGATGCATGCATCGATACAATCGATAGATACGCTTGCCGATTCGATTGAGAGAGACCGCTTTGACCAGGCAACAAAAATTCTATCTGGTGCTAATGTAATATATGTACTTGCCAAACGATGATCGTTCCCCGTCGCAAGCTATCTTGCCTACATATTGGGGAAGCTACTAAAGGCCAGGAATGTTCTGATCGATTCATCGTCGGGACTTGATCCCGAGACCATTTCTTTCGCAACGCCGCACGCCGCCGCCATAGCCATAAGTTTTTCACCCCCAGGAGACCATCCTACGCCGCCACTCTTGCAGTTCGGGGAGTCCCCACAGTCGGGATCAGCGACAGTGCATTCTCACCGCTTTCGGACCTTTCGAATGTGCGGTTCGAGGTGGCGGAGTCAGATTTTGGAGGATTGCCCTCCCTGGCTGCCAGCACGTCCCTGGTGGCCGCGCTGGCTATTCGCGTCGCGGAGATCCGTCATCAAAAGTAGGGCCCGACATTTATGCTATAAACATTTCATCTTGACCAAAAAAGACCAGTGTTTCAAATACGAAAGGGCCATTTCATAGCTAGGAGGTCGCTTTGGTTGAGATCGCCAGAGCTAGGCAGCTCGATGTTGTCACCATCGGTCGGGCTTCTGTGGACCTTTACGGCCTGCAGATTGGCTCGCGGCTCGAAGACGTCGCCTCCTTTGCCAAATCGGTTGGCGGGTGTCCGGCTAACATAGCGGTCGGCACGGCGCAGCTCGGCCTGCCTTCGGCGCTGCTGAGCCGCGTCGGCGGCGAGCAAATGGGATCCTTCATCCGCGAGCAACTGATACGTCAGGGTGTGAATGTCGAGGCGCTGAAGAGCGATCCGGACCGACTGAGTGCGCTGGTCCTGCTCGCCGTCGAGGACGAAGGCGTTTCGCCGATGATTTTCGTCCGCCCGGATCGCGCCGACATGGCGCTCTCGCCTGAGGACGTCGATCGGAGCTTCATTGCCTCCGCGCGATCAATCGTGGTGACCGGTACGCACTTCTCCGCTCCGGAAGCCGCCCAGCTCAAGGCGATCAAGGCGTCGGGTGGCAAGGTGGTGTTTGACATCGATTGCCGGCCGAACCTGTGGGGCCTTGCCGGGTATGCGGCCGAACGCTATGTGAAATCGGATGCCGTTTCCAACAAGCTTCGTGCCGTGCTCGCCGACTGCGACCTAATCGTTGGGACCGAGGAGGAAATTCGAATAGCCACCGGAGAGGATGACGTTGTTGGCTCTTTGAAGGCGATACGGGCGCTTTCCGATGCGACCATCGTGCTGAAGCGGGGCGCCATGGGCTGTGTCGTCTATGATGGCAACATCAGCGACAATCTCGAGGATGGCATTTTCGGCGAGGGCTTCCCTATCGAAGTCTTCAGCGTGCTCGGCTCCGGCGACGCCTTCATGTCGGGCTTCCTGCGCGGCTGGCTGGGCGGTGAAAGCCTCGCCACGGCAGCGACCTGGGCGAATGCCTGCGGCGCATTTGCCGTGTCGCGGCTGCTATGCGCGCCCGAGTATCCAACGTTCGAGGAGCTACGATATTTCCTCGAGCACGGCAGCCCGTTCACCGCGCTGCGCAAGGACGAGACGATCAACCACATCCATTGGGCCACGACGCGACGGCGCGAGATCCCCTCGGTCATGGCGCTGGCGTGCGATCACCGCAGCCAGCTCGAGGAGGTCGCCGTGAGGGTGGACGCAGAGCCCTCGCGCATCAATGCCTTCAAGGTGTTGGCGGTAAAGGCAGCAGTCCGAGTGGCTGCCGGACGCGACGACTACGGTATGCTGATCGACGAGCGCTTCGGCCGCGAAGCGTTGTTCGAATTCGCGCGCCATCCGTTCTCCTGGCTCGGCCGGCCGGTCGAGCTGCCAGGTTCGCGGCCGCTGCGTTTCGAGTTCTCACAGGACATCGGATCTCAGTTGATCGGCTGGCCGCTCGATCACTGCATCAAGTGCTTGTGCTTCTGTCATGCCGACGATCCCGCGCCACTGAAGAAGGAACAGCAGGAAAAGCTTCGCGCGCTCTTCGACGCATCGCACAAGGTCGGCCGCGAGTTCCTCATCGAGATTATCGCCGGCAAGCACGGCACGCTGCAGGACGACACGATCCCGCGCGCACTCGACGAACTCTACGCGCTGGGCATCAAGCCGGAGTCGTGGAAGCTTGAACCGCAGGTTTCCGCCACCGCCTGGGTACGGATCGAAGCGACCATCGTCAAGCACGCCTCTTGGTGCAGGGGCGTTATGCTGCTCGGACTGGAAGCACCGCAGGACCAGCTCGAGGCAGCGTTTGTGGCGACGGCGCACGTTCCGATCATCAAGGGCTTCGCCGTCGGGCGCACGATCATCGCCCATGCCGCCGAAGAGTGGTTGGCGGGCAAGATGTCAGATGAGGAGGCGATCGCCAACATGGCCGCTCGTTTCGAGCGACTGAGCCAAGCATGGCTAGCCTCCCGCGAGCGCAAGGCGGCATAAACTTCTGCTGGAGCAATTTCATGCCCAAGACGACCCGCTTGACGATGGCACAAGCCCTCATACGTTTCATGACGTGCCAGCGGACCAAAATTGATGGCAGGGTGGTACCGATCTTCGGCGGCGTCTGGGCGATCTTCGGTCACGGCAACGTCGCCGGTCTGGGCGAAGCACTTTATGCCGTGCGTTACAAACAGCCGACTTTCCGTGCTCACAATGAACAAGCGATGGCGCATGCGGCGATCGCCTACGGCAAGGCGAATTTCCGCCGCCGTTTCATGGCAGTGACGACCTCGATCGGACCAGGCGCACTCAATCTGTTGACCGCCGCAGGCATGGCATACGTCAACCGCTTGCCTGTCCTGCTGTTGCCCGGCGACGCCTTCGCTAACCGCATCCCGGACCCGGTTTTGCAGCAAGCCGAGAATTTCACCGACGGCACGGCGACCGTGAACGACTGCTTCAGGCCGGTGTCTCGCTATTTTGACCGTATCGTTCGACCTGAACAGATCATTCCGGCGTTGAACCGGGCTATGCAGGTGTTGACCGACCCGGCCGAATGCGGGCCGGTGACGCTGGCATTGTGCCAGGACGTGCAGGCGGAAGCCTACGACTACCCCGAGAGCTTTTTCGAGGAGCGGATGTGGATGCCAAGACGTCCGCGCGCCGATTTGGGCGAGCTCACAGTAGCAGCCGAGGCGCTGATGGCTGCGGAGAAGCCGTTGATCATCGCCGGCGGGGGCGTGCTCTATTCCGAGGCGTCCGCCGCGCTGACAAACTTCGCCGAGGCAACGGGAATTCCTGTCTGCGAAACCCAAGCCGGCAAGTCGTCGTTGCCGGATGACCATCCCTTGAACATGGGCGCCATCGGCGTCACCGGTACATCGGCGTCCAACCGCCTTGCCGAGGAGGCCGACCTGATCCTGGCGGTCGGTACGCGCCTGCAGGATTTCACCACGGGGTCGTGGGCATTGTTCAAGAACGACGGGAAAACCATCGTCGGCCTCAACGTACAACCGTTCGACGCCCACAAGCATCGCGCGCTGCCACTCGTGACGGATGCGCGCGGAGGACTGGACGAGCTTCTGGCCGCGTTGAAGGGCTACAAAGCACCCGTGCGCTGGACCGGCAAGGCGGAGAAGGGCAAGACCACTTGGCAGGTGGAAGCAGACACCGCGCGAGCCAGCACGAATGCACAGTTTCCGTCTGACGCACAGGTCATTGGCGCACTCGATCGCGTTTTTGGATCGTACGTCGTGCTGGTGCAGGCTGCAGGCAGTCTCCCCGGCGAGTTGCACAAATTGTGGAAGGCGAGCCGTCCCGGCTCCTATCACGTCGATTATGGCTTCTCGACTATGGGTTATGAGATCGCGGCGGGCCTTGGCGTCAAGCTGGCGCGGCCCAACGAGCAGATCGTAATCCCGGTCGGCGACGGTTCGTATCTGATGCTGAATTCTGAGATCGCCACCTCCGTCATGCTGGGCCTGAAGCTCACCATCGTCGTACTCGACAACGGCGGGTTCAGCTGCATCAACCGGCTCCAGATGGCAACCGGCGGCGCTAACTTTAATAATCTGTTGAAGGACAGCCAGCACGATACGCTGCCGAAGATTGACTTTGCTGCACATGCCGCGAGCATGGGCGCATTCTCGGAACATGTAGCATCGATCGCCGAGCTGGAAGCAGCTCTGGAGAAATCGAAAGTGAACGACCGCACCACCGTCATCGTGATCGATACGGATCCTCTCGTCACGACCGAGGCTGGCGGACACTGGTGGGATGTCGTGGTTCCGGAAGTCAGCTCGCGCGAGCAGGTGCAGGAAGCGCGCAAGGCCTATGAGCAAGCAGTGAAGCAACAACGCGTCGGGAATTAGAAGTGGCAATGCACCTTTGCGCGAATTCCCATCCATCCATCGCTCGACGATGTCGCGGGTTGCAGAAGCATCGCCGCTGGTCCGCCGGACAGTCCCGCCCTTCGGCAAGCCGAGAACCAGCGAACTGCGACGCAGAGATGAGAATTGGCTCAGGGCTCTCCTAGGCTGATAGGAGTATCACGTGAAGGCCAAACTGGGCATATCCCCCATCGCGTGGTGGAATGACGATCTTCCCGAATTGAGCGACGATGTTTCGCTTGAAGAATGTTTACGCCAATCTCGCTCGGCCGGCTTCACCGGCATCGAGAAGGGCCGCCGCTTCCCCGACGATCCGACGGTCATGTCGTCGATTCTAAAGATGGTTAACGTTGCGCTGTGCGGCGGCTGGTTCTCTGGCACGCTCGTCAACGAAGACATCGCGACCAACAAGCATCGCATCCAGCCAATGATTGATCTGTTCAAGGCCGTGAACGCACCCTGCATCGTCTATGGTGAAGTTGGCCATTCGATCCAGAGCGATCGCTCAAGGCCTCTAGCGACCAAGCCAGTGCTGAGCGACGCCGACATGAAGGCCTATGCCAGGAGGATGACCGAGTTTGGTGAATGGTGCGCTGGGCAGGGCATGCCGCTCTCCTACCATCATCACATGGCCGCGGTTGTGCAGTTCGAGCACGAACTTGATACCTTTATGAAGTGTTCGGGAGAAGGCATCCCGTTGCTGTTCGACGCTGGCCACTTGGCCTTCGCGGGCGGCGACGTGCTGCGCGTCATCGACAACCACCACAAGCGCATCAACCACGTGCATGTGAAGGATATCCGCGGCCCCGTCATCAAAGCGCTCGATTGGAGGACGCAATCTTTCCTCGACGCCGTCGCGCTGGGCGCCTTCACTGTTCCCGGCGACGGCTCGCTGGATTTCGGCGCAATCGTGCAGAAGCTCGCTGGCTATGGCTATGAGGGCTGGTTCGTTGTTGAGGCCGAGCAGGATCCGAGGAAGAATCCGCCGCTCAGAATGGCCGAAATGGGCTATGCCGAACTCATGCGGGTGACGACCAAGGCGGGCTATGTTGTGGAAGCCCCGACCTTTCCCTGGCGCTAACTGGCAATTGGGATGCTTTTCCGTTGCCGGCAGCTTTCGTGTACGAATGGCTCAGTTGCCCACATCGACGTACCGGGATGATGTGATGGATAACAGCGAACATCCCTTTTACCTCCTGGCTGGGACTGGCGCCGAGCAACAAGGTCTCCGGCGGCAAAATGCTCTCGTCCCGAACGCGCCGATCCGGCGGCCGAGCGGCGGCACTTCTGCGCCTTGCTGCCGTGACCGTGGGGCGTACAGACACTGCGCTCGGCGCCTTTTATAGACGGCTCTCAGTGCGCATCGGCAAGGCCAAGGCCGTGACCGCCACGGCCCGGAAGATCGCAGTTCTGTTCTACAATGCTGTGCGATAAGGAATGGACTATGTCGATCCCAAAGCCTCGTCCTACGAGACGCGTTACCGGACGCGAGTGGTCAACAATTTGCATCGGCGTCCAAGCCATTCGGCTTTGTTCTCCATCCCTTGGAGCCGAAAAGTAGATGCTGCCGTTTCTTAGGAATCGTTCTCCAGCGTCAGTTCGCCGATCTTGGCGTGCAGCGACTTCACATCGATGGCTGCTTGTTCCGCTCCGGAGCCGCCGCCGGGACCGAACGCATCGGCGGCCTTGCTTTCAAGCTGAGCCTTCCACGCCGTGATCTGATTGGGGTGGACGTCGAACTGCTCGGCAAGCTGAGCCAGCGTTCGATCGCCCTTCACGGCGGCGAGCGCCACCTTCGCCTTGAAGGCCGGTGTGTGGTTCCGGCGTGTTCTTCTGCTCATTGTCGCTCCTGATTCGCAGGCACAGCGTGCCCGCTGTCAGGCAGAAACTCCACTTATCGCCCTGTGCAGAATTCCGGGGCCGGCTCTGCACTCTTCTGTGCGTCAGCTTGTTGTCAGATTGCTCGCTTACCCTGCTAGCAAGTCCTAAGAAGACCGATATTGACTACAGCGCAGATCAGTCGATAAGAGCGAATCGCGTGGATAGCAGAATCACATGTTCATCCAGCCAACCCACAACGATGCGGCGAAGCCCCGTCTGGAGCAGATGGGCTTTGTTGACGTGGGGTAGAACCAGTTCGTGCTTGACCCTCGACGGTCCGATAAGTGGACGATGAACAACCAGGGTGAATGGCAGCGGGCAGACAAGCCCCGGCTGTATCTTCAAGCCGAGAGCGAGGATCCCGCTGAACGAAGTAGCGACGAAGACGAAGGATGTGTCGAGTCAGAGTCGTCCGACGATGATCTTTCTTGGTACGTGGCGCGGGCGCTCAATTTCCGCGGAGGACCGGCGGAATGAGAGTCTAGATAGACTAACGGGAATGTGCATGAAGGCTATCATGTTCCGTTTTCCGCGTGCCGGGCGCGAAGGGGATATCCCAGCCGCTCCAATCCGTTGGCTTAACGGTGCCGCCTGAGCTCCTCTGTAGGAGCATTGGTGCAGTGAAATTTCATCAGCATAAAGGAGATTGCTTGTGGGAATTTGTTGTTCAAAGCCTTCAGTAGTGGCCTCGCCTTATGATAGTTCGAGCGCCGACGGCGCATCGCACTCAACGGCCCGCAGCGCCAGCGATCGCCAATGGTCCGCGCTAATTTCGACGGCATCGGGACCGGCCCCGATGGCTCCCCGAGTCGCTCTGGGAACGTCGCCGAACACGTTGCAACAACGACGCGGTGTGGCACTACAGCGACATGAGATGCAGCAACTCGCCTACCTCATTGCGGCCATGATGACTGGCGATCCGGTCAGAAGCCCCGCTCGGATCACCGCGGCCGGTCAGACAGTGCACGACGTTCGCCTGCTGCTCAGGCACGGACGCGGCAACGTTCATGCGGATGGCGAGCCGTCCCACGGGCACAACGTCGTAGCCTCACGTCTGGCCTACCGCGGACTCGATCGCAACAACCAGATGGCATTGGCGGGCGCGCTGGGCGCAGGCTTTTGCGATCAATTCGCGCGCCTCGCTGCAGTCTCGCACGCGCCGCATTTGCGCGATGGTGAATCGGTCGTGAATGCAGGCGGCGAGGTGGAAATTATGGAACTGAACGCCGATCACACCATCTCGGCCACGCGAACTGGACACGCATGGAACGAGCTACGCCGCGGCAACGAACGCGATGGAGAGACGACCATCGTGCAGGACGGCTGGTCGAACGGCCCGGCGGTGCGGCTGAAAGACAGCGCGTGGGCGCACGTCCAGGTGGAGAGAGAGGACCTGAGTACCGACAAGGACGGCGCCCTGTGGTTGAAAGATCGCGTCGAACAACTGATACCTCTCGTCCACCCGGACGAAGACGAACACACAGCGAATTGGCTGGAGCATTTGCGCCGAAATCCCACCCAACATGATCGCTTTTTGGAAACTCAGGTAGTGTCGGCCGAGTTCGCCGCAAAAGCGAGGGAAGCCCTAGAGCAGATTCCGCGGGAACAGCAGGAGCAGTTTGTCTCGATGGCGGCGCAGGAATTCTATGGGCTGTCTCCCCATGAGGCGGGCGCCCCGCATTTTATTCACTCGGTGCTGGAACAGGTTGGGCTCCTAGACCATCAGGATCGTCCGCCGGTGGTGCCGCCGGAATATTGACGACGACTCCGTGTCGTCTCGATGGGCACTGCGTGTTGCGGCACGCGCTGCGCTTGGCGTGGGCCCGCGTGAGATCTGCGTCTAGTACCTCGTCACAGTGATTATGACTCTTTGGAAGTGGCGGGATAGGCGCCTGCCATTTTGGCGCGAGCCTTGTCTGTTGTGAACACCCATTTGATGCGGGAGCGGGCGGCATTTCGTTGTCGTTCCCAGGCGGTGATTTCGCGGCGCAGTCGCTTGGGGTCGTCAATCCTGCGATCCAGGCACTGGCCTCGCAGGACGCCGATTTCGATCTCGACCATGTTGAGCCAACTTGCGTGCTTTGGGGTGTAGTGGAACTCGAGCCGTCGCAAAATCCGCCTGGCTTCGGCGGGCGGGAACGCCTGATAGAGGGCGCCGGCGGAGTGGGTCGATAAATTGTCCTGGACGACCCGGATGATCTCGGCGTCGGGATAATGGATGTCGACGAGATCACGCATGCATTGGGCGTAATCTCGTGCCGCTCGGTGACCTTGACCTTGCGCCAGGGGCGATGCACGTCGAAGAGAACGAAGAGATTGACCGTGCCATTGCGACGATACTCATAATCGTAACGTTCGAGGTGGCCGGGCTTGGCCGGAATGGGCTGACGCACCTCGCCGATGAGTTGCACCGGGCTTTCGTCGAAGCACACCACTGGCCGTCTGGAGTCGGGCACCTCGGCATAGAGGTCGAGCACATCTTCCATGCGGGCGACGTATTCGCCGCCGACCTGCGGAATGCACCACATGTCTTTGCGCCAGGGCTTGAGGCCATTCTCGGCCAGGCGCCGCCGAACCGTCTCGTGCGACAGGCTCTTGTGTTCGGTGAGCTTGACCATCGCAGCCGCCAGCAGCTTTAGCGTCCAGCGGGCACGGCCCTTTGGGGGACTGGCGCAGGCTGTCGCCACCAGCAAGGCTTCTTCCTTGCCGTGAGTTTGCATTCCGCCCCGGGACGCGGCTCGATCAGGTGCAGCGCGGCCACCCGTTCGGCATGCCCGTCGGCCCGCGTCAGGCAGGCGTCGACCAGCAGGCCGTGGCGGTTCTCCATCAGCCCATGCCCGATGAAGCACAGCTTCGTTTCGTTGCCCTTTCCCTTGCGGTAAAGCCAGGCATCCCGATCGGTGGTCGAAGCATGGGTGCCGTTCGAGCGCTTCTGGCCATGGAAGTCCGCTTCGGCGTTGCGCCCGCCGCCTTGCGCCGGCGGCGCGCCAGAGCCATCCTTCGGCTTCACGCTCTTCATCGAGGCCCAGGCCTCGATCAGCGTGCCATCGACCGAGAAGTGATCGCTCGACAGCAGCTTCTTCACCTTGGGCTGCGCCAGCACCGCCGCGAGGAACTTGGCCGCGATGTCGCCTTCCGGCAACCGGTCGCGGTTTTTCGAGAACACCGAATGGTCCCAGGCTCCGTCGTCGACGCCAATTCCGACGAACCAGCGGAACAGCAGGTCGTATTCCAGCCGTTCGATCAAAAGCCGCTCCGAACGGATCGAATAAACGCTTGCAACAGCATCGCCCGCAGCAACTTCTCCGGCGGGATCGACGGCCGCCAAATCGGCGAATAGAGCGCGGCAAACTCGCGCTCCAGCGTCGACAGCGCCTCGTTCGCGATCGTCCGGATCGCTCGCAGCGGATGGTCACGCCGCACCCGCCTCCAGATCAACGTAGCTGAACAGCTCGCCCGTTCGATTGTCGCCGCCGCGCACGCACCATCTCCGAATCTCGTCGGAGCCAATGAATCACGGTCGCTGGTCGGCGGCGAGCACCTTTTTCAACAGCCTGCTAGAGCAGCCTGCTCATGCTACGCTCCCACCCACATATACCATTGTGTGATCGAGCTAGCCCCGGGGATGATTGTCACGAAGCGCGGGCTCATCCATTATGCACTAATGGCTATGTACTCTCAAGTTTACTCTCCATTCGGGGAGGCGCAGGAACGCACAGCTGAAGGTGCTGTACCTACCCTATATACCAGTTTGATCGATGACCTGAGTCAGCTGAATTTCGCTGATGCGGATGACCGTCGGGCATTTCCTCCGACCCTACACAGCATATTAGCAAGGCACGGACTGTTCGGGCTCACTACACGAACAGAGCACGGCGGACTAGCTCTTCCCTTGCAAGAGGCCATCGACCTCATCTCTGCCACTGCATCCTTCGATATCTCGGCCGCCTCTACCCTCGTTATCCATAACTTTCTGGCCTTGCCCTGCATCGAAGCAGCACCGCGCATCCCTGAACAAAGGCATGTCATGTGGGGTGCAACACGCGGAGACCTTTGCGCTTTCGCTTTGACAGAGCCTGGGGCTGGCTCTGCCCCGCGGCACATAGAGACTTCGGCTTTCATGCACGAGGATAGAGTTCGCATCTCTGGCCGCAAAATTTGGATTGGCCTCGCTGACTGGGCTCGCTGGATCGTTTGCTTTGCACGAGCCTCTGGTCCCGACGTGAAAGGTCGGCTCGTTGGTGTACTAGTTGATAGGCAGGCTCCGGGCTTAATGGTCACACACGAGCATCGCACACTCGGTCTACGTGGCATTATCCAGAATACTTTGGAGTTCAAGGATGTCGAGGTGCCGAGCGCTTACGTTCTTTCTCGCGATCAAGACGGCTGGGGAACAGCAGCATCCAGTATGAACCGCGGGCGCATCGGTGTGGCTGCGATGGGCCTTGGAGCCCTTGAGCGCGCTATCCAGGTCGCAGCCTCATATGCAAGACATCGTCGACTAGGTAAGCTGCGCATGATTGAGAACAGCTATATCGAGCAGCTATTCGGGCAAATGGTGCTCCGGCGGGAAGTAGTGAAGGCAATGCTAGCTGCATCCTGCCGACTTATCTCAGCGAAGGGCGCGCCCAATGTCCACCTTGCGTCGGCAACGAAGGTTTTGTCGTCGGAGTGGTGCGGCCTCGTCGCTGATCAATGCCTCCAGCTGTTGGGGGGCCGTGGTTACGATGAGGGAACGCCTGTAGCTAAAATCTATCGAGACGCTCGCATTCTCCGCATCTTCGAAGGTCCGACAGAGACGCTCCTATCACATCTCGGCCGCTGCCTTCTCTCTAGGGCCACGCGTGATGAGATAGCCGATCTTTTTCTGTCTCTTGGTGCGGCGCCGGTCCATGCTGCTGCAATTGAGGAACTCTCTGGGCTCAATGAGACAGATGGTACCGTGCTCATCTATGCCGGTTGGCTCACCACATTAGGACTTGCACAAGCAGTCATGTCTGCTGGTTGCTTCTCCGCCTCAGATTGCGCCGCTGCCGCGGCTGACCTTGTTGGTTCCGAACTAGCAACTCTCCGTACTCGCGCACCGGCACGGCTATCTTTCGAAGGCCGCGTTCGCGCTAGTCGGACACTGGATACCTTCCTTCAAGACGCAGCTTCTTCTATCCGCTCACCTGTCCTCACGAGCGATTACCTCAAGCTGGAGCAGTATGTCTGATCCCGTAGCTAACAAGGGGAGCGAGGAGGCCCGTCTTATAACTGCTGGCATTGTGAACGTCCCGATTCACGCTCGCTCTCCTCAGCGAACGCTTGGCGTCCGAAAGCCCGCTCGAAGAAAACGCTGAGCGCCTCAGCTTGCGTCCCGGCGGGGAGAGGACGGCGCCACGGTAGCCTCACTCATGGTACTTAAGGCTTCTCGTTGAAAACACATTGTGCGCGACGACGGGCTGGCATCGCAAGTATGAGGTGCGGGCGCTCCGGCGACGCGAGACGGTTGGACCGGGCCAGGTCGAGGCAACAAGAAAGCGAAGACGCAGATATGGCGCGACGATCAAGGACGCGCTGACGGCGCTGTGGGAGGCGTCGGATCGGGTGTGCGGCAAGCGGCTCAAAGTGATGATCCCGACCTTGCTGCCGGCCCTCGAGCAACATGGTCGATTGCAGCTTGGCCAGGCGGATCGTGACTGTGTTCTCTCGATCAGCCCCGCAACCATCGATCGCCTGGTCGTCGATGTGAAGATCGCGGCGAGCCGCGGCAGGCGGCGCCGTGCCGGATTCTATTCGGCAATCCGGCGCGAAGTCCTGATCCGCACGTTCAATGACTGGAACAGCCCGGTGCCCGGCTTCTGCGAGGTTGACATGGTCGCCCATGGCGGCACGTCGGTGGCAGGTTCGTTCATCCAAACTCTCACGATGGTCGATGTCGCCACCGGCTGGACAGAGTGCCTGCCGTTGCTGACGCGGGAAGGTTCGCTCGTCGTCGAGGCGATCAACCGCGCACAGAGCCTGTTCCCCTGGCTGTTGCGCGGCGTGGACTTCGACAACGACAGCGCCTTCATGAACGATGTCGTCGTGCCATGGTGTCGCGAAGCTCGAAGTCACTCGCTCGCGCGCCTATAAGATGAACGATCAGGCGTTTGTCGAGCAGACGAATGGTGCCGTCGTCCGCCGCCTCATGGGCTATGGCCGCTTCGATGGCGTCGAGACGGCGCGTATGATGGGCCGCCTCTATGCGGCGGCACGGCTCTACGTCAACTTCTTCCAGCCGTCGTTCAAGCTGAAGAAGAAGCGTCGCGAAGGGGCTAAAGTGATTAAGCGCTATCATCTCCCATCGACGCCCTATGAGCGTGCCTTGGCGCATCCCAAGGTGACCGCGGCCGTGAAGAAACGGCTACGCGATCAGTATCGCTCGCTCGATCCGGTCGCGCTGTTGGCGGAGATTCGCGCAACCCAAGAGGAATTAGGCATTCGTGTCGATCGTCGTGCCGGACAGGCGCGCGGCTTGCAACCCGCTCACACTAGCATCCTGCCGGCGACCGCGGCGACGTTCGCGAAGACGCTCGGCAAGACCGCGACGGTCGGCGAGCCGCGTGCCAGGCACCGGCGAACTCGTCGGCCCTATAAGACCAGAGTTCGAATGCCGTCCAAGCTAGACCCGCATATTGCCGCGATCGAAGCGTGGCTCGCAGAGCAGCCGCAGCCGACGGCGCTCGCAATTGTCGGCCAGCTGCGCGAGAAATACCCTGAGGAGTTCGGAAAGAGACAGCATTCGATTGTGCAACGTCTGCTGAGGGCGCTCAGACGGAGGGCTGCCGAACGGTTGGTCGCCCAGGGCCCGCTCGACGACGCCACAACCGCTGCCCCATTGCCCGGGGTTCTGGACGGCTCGGGCTATGTAGGGCCCGACCCGCCCACAGCCCCTCTCGTCGAGCAAACCGGGAAAGCCATCTGGCGCGACCGATTAATCGACATCGGATCGTCATCGGCAATGGCGCCATCAGGGTAACATTCGCAGATGCGGCAATACGGGGGTCAATATTGCAGACGATGACGTAATTGCGGTCAGCGCTCGTGACACGAAAGCTCCATTAGAATCGAGCTCTCGCAATCAACCGATTCGGAGAAGCTGTCATGAAGCAATATGTCGGACTCGATGTCTCGCAAAAAGAAACTTCAGTATGCGTGGTCAATGAAGCGGGCGAGGTCTTGTTCGAGGGGAAAGCCAAGCCCGACCCGGGGGCGCTCACGGCACTGCTTCGCAAGCGGGCGCCACAGGCGGAGCGCATCGGCTTTGAGACCGGCGCAATGGCGAGTTGGCTGTGGCATGAACTTCGCAGGGTCGATCTTCCGGTGGTTTGCATCGACGCTCGGCATGCCCACGCGGCTTTGTCGGTACGCATGAACAAGAGCGATCAGAATGATGCTCGAGGTCTGGCCGAGCTGGTGCGGGTTGGCTGGTATCGAGAGGTCAAAGTCAAGAGCGAGGAAAGTCAGAGGATCCGCGCGATACTGTCGCGAGATCCCGGCTCGTGGCTAAGGTTCGAGATTCGGCGATAGCGCTTGTCGTGGAGATCTCGTGCCAGTAGAGCATGTATCAGCCGCGCCCGCGCCGTCTCCGCAACCACAATCCTGCGGGCATAGGCGTCGATGACAAAGGCGACGTAGACAAAACCCGTCCAGGTCGCGACATACGTGAAGTCGGAGAGCCAGAGAACGTTCGGCCTTGGCGCCTTGAACGGGCGATTGACGTGATCCAGCAGGCATGGCGCAGCCTTGTCGCTGATCGTGGTCTTGATGGGTTTGCCGTGGATCACCCTTGCAAACCCATGTTCCGCATAAGTCGCGACACCGTGCAACGGGCAACATCGAAGCCTTCGCGCTTGAGCTGGCACCAGACCTTGCGCACGCCGTAGAGGGAAAAGTTTTGATCGAAGGCGCGCCGAACCTCGATCTTCAGTGCGGCGTCCGGCTTGGCGCACGTCGACAGCCTGGCGGGATCGCGCCGTTTGGCCCCATGGGCGTGGTAGGTCGAGGGGGCGATCAGGCAACACCTGACAGATCGGCTCGACCCCATGCGCCCCACGATGATCGTCAATGAAGGCGATCATGGCTTGGACCGGCGGTCGAGCTCCGCCATCGCAAAATAAGCGCTCGCCTTGCGCAGGATCTCGTTGGCCTGTCGAAGCTCACGGTTCTCCCGTTCCAGGGCCTTCAGCTTCTCGGCCATCTCCGTCGGAACGCCGGTCCGCTGCCCGCTGTCGATCTCGACCTTCTTGACCCAGTCATGTAGCGTCTGCGGTGTGCAGCCAATCTTGGCGGCAATCGATCTCACCGCCGCCCACCGCGAAGGGTGCTCGCTGGCGTGATCCGGAACCATCCGAACCGCACGGGCCCGAACCTCGGGTGAAAACTTGTTCGTCGTCTTGCTCGTCATGGCTCCATCCTCTCGGGAGTTGGAGCCTCCGGCAAACCCGGGGCGGTTCAGACTGCAACAAAAGTGAGTCAGAGCCAATTTTTTACGTCGTCCCACAGCGCTCGTCAGGTACTCGACAGCTTCCTCTCATAGCAAAAATTGTGGGGAAGAACATCCGAGTGTCCGACTGCCTGCGGCGCGGACGGTTCGGACCCACGGTGGTTTGTTGCTGGATCCAACGTTGAGAGCTCATTCTGTGCCGCGGATTTGGTCGCCGCGCTGCCGTCTCGATTGCCCCGCGCATGAGATCCAAACCGAGCTCTGATGCGCCTGTATCTTCGAAAGTGAGAACGGATGGATTTCACCTCAACTAGCCGACTGCAGCAACAATCGAACAGCGCCGGCCAGCAAGAGACTGCACCGGTGTCCCCGTCGACAGACGCGGCGGCCTTTGAGCGGCAGCTAAGCGAGATCACCCGTCCAGGTGATCGTGTGCTGATGCAGCCCCCCCCATCAAGTCGCCGCATCGCCATCGGAGGCGCAGCCCATCATGCAAGCGAGCGGGCGCGAATGCCCTCCAGCGTCGCAGGATGGAGGCGGCGGGCCGATGCCAGGCGCCTCGGCGCTGCAGCCTGGCCAGTCAGCAGAGGTTTACGGTACCCGCAGGCGTCCTCTTTATTCCCAAGATGCTGACCTTATTTTGGGGCTTGAGGAGGCCCTCATCAAAGGGGGGCTGTCAAACGCACTGCCAAGGAGAATGTAGGTCATCTTCTTAGATTGGGCCGCTGGCTCTTTGAAAACAAAAAGCAGGCCATTGCTGCTCGGCTCGACGACGAGTCGTTGACCGTTGATGCGTGCGAGTTCTTCGGAAAGGGTAATCCCACGAGACTCCTTACGGCAATAGGTCATCTCCGGACCTCGCAGTCGACGGGCGGAATCGTGCCGATCGCAGACCGCGCTAAGCTGAATCCTTATCCCCAGGACGCGGCTCTCATCGAAGAGTACAAAAACGAAGCAACGACAGGTACCGCCAGTACCTATGCATTTGCCCTTAGCAGTTTCAGTGACTACCTGCGTGAAAACAACAAGAAGGGCATTGCTGCTCGGCTTTCCGGCAAGGCGTTGGATGGAGATGTCGGAGACTATAAGAAGGACGCCGGTGGTAATAGGCGGATCGGTGCCGCACTGGCTCATCTCCGAAAATCGCGGGCCGGCGCTAAAGCGATGGAGCTCGAGCGCCATATTTCTCCCGGTCCTGATCCCGAACGCGCGGCCCTGATGGAGCCGAGGCGGGTCAGCGACGCCGCTGCGGAGCACCGCGCGTCGCAGGAAGCTGGCAGTTGGCCAGAGAAGCTTCCTGCAGAAGGCTACGATCAGGATTTGGTTTTGGGGCTGATGGACGAACCCGGTCCGTCGCACTCGGCGCTGCAGCCGGCTCAGTCAACTGGAGTTTTGAGAAGGCAGAGGAAGCAGCCACTTTATTCCGAGGATGGTCCCCTTATTTCGGGGCTTGAGAAGGCCCTCATCAAGGGCGGGGCCACCGAAATCAGCGCCAAGGCCAATGTATATTCTCTTCGCAGCTTTGGCCGCTGGCTTGTCGCAAATAACAAAGAGTCCATTGCTGCTCGGCTCGACGACGAGTCGTTGACCATTGATGCGCGCGAGTTCTTCGGAAAGGGTAATCCCACGAGACTCCTTACGGCAATAGATCATCTCCGGACCTCGCAGTCGACGGGCGGAATCGTGCCGATCGCAGACCGCGCTAAGCTGAATCCGTATCCCAAGGACGCGGCTCTCATCAAAGAGTACAAAAACGAAGCAACGACAGGTACCGCCAGTACCTATGCAGTTGTTCTTAACAGTTTCAGTGACTACCTGCGTGAAAACAACAAGAAGGGCATTGCTGCTCGGCTTTCCGGCAAGGCGTTGGATGGAGATGTCGAGAGCTATAGGAAAGACGCCGCCGGGGGTAATCGGAATATCGGTGCCGCACTGACCCATCTCCGAAAATCGTCGGCCGGCGCTAAGGCGATGGAGCTCGAGCGCCATATTTCCCCCTTTCCTGATCCCGAAGACGCGGCCCTGATGGAGACGAGGCGGGTCGGCGACGCCGCTGCGCGGCACAACGCGTCGCAGCGAGCTTTCAGTTGGCCAGAGAAGCTTCCTGCGGAAGCCCACGATCAGGATTTGGTTTTGGGGCTGATGGACGAACCCGGCCCGTCGTCCTCGGCGCTGCAGCCGGCTCGATCAACTGGGGTTCGCAGCAAGCAGCCTCTTTATTCCGAGGACGCTCCCCTTATTTCGGGGCTTGAGGAGGCCCTCATCAAGGGCGGGGCCGCTGAAGCCACCGCTAAGGATTATGCAGGTTCTCTTCGCAGGTTTGGCCGCTGGCTCTTCGCAAATGACAAAAAGGGCATTGCTGCTCGGCTCGACGACGAGTCGTTGACCATTGATGCGCGCGAGTTCATCGGAAAGGGTGATCCCGCGAAACTCCTTACGGCAATTGGTCATCTCCGGACCTCGCAGTCGACGGGCGGGATCGTGCCGATCGCAGGCCGCGCTAAGCTGAATCCTTATCCCCAGGACGTGGCTCTCATCAAAGAGTACAAAAACAAAGCTGCGACAGGTACCGTACGTACCTATGCAGTTGTTCTTAACAGTTTCAGTGACTACCTGCGTGAAAATAACAAGAAGGGCATTGCTGCTCGGCTTTCCGGCAAGGCGTTGGATGGAGATGTCGAGGATTATAAGGACGCTGGTGGTAATCGGAAGATCGGTGCCGCACTGGCCCATCTCCGAAAATCGCCGGCCGGTAAGGCGATGGAGCTCGATCGCCATATTTCCCCCATTCCTGATCCCGAAGACGCGGCTCTGATGGAGTCGAGGCGGGTCGGCGACGCCGCTGCGCGGCACAGCGCGTCGCAGCAAGCTTTCAGCAGGCGAGAGGAGCTTCCTGCGGAAGGCTACGATCAGGATTTGGTTTTGGGGCTGATGGACGCCCCCGGCCCGTCGTCGTCTCTTGAGCCAGCCGCGTGCCATGACCAGGCACCGGATCCCGGAGAGTCCGACCGCCAGCAGTTCCCGGACGAGCCGATCGGTGCACTTGCCAAGAGCAACCTCCTGCCAAGCGAGGAGGTCGTCATCAACGATGAGCATGACACAGCTGAATTGAGGCCAGCGAAGAGGCCGAGGACCCTAGACAATCTGCACGGCGTTGCCATTGAGCGGCAACTGAGCGAGATCGCCAATTCAGGCGGTCGCCTGCTGACGTCGGCCCCCACCCATCAACTGGGTGCATCGCCATGGCAGGCGCAGCCGACGATGCAGGGGAGTGGGTACCAAGATGCCACGGCGCTGCAGCGAGCTGTCAGTCGGCCATTGGTCCTCCCGGAAGGTTATAATCAGGATCTGCGTTTGATGGTGGAAGACGGCCCACCGTGGCCCGGGGTTCCCCCGGAGCAGGCGCAGGACATAGTCCAAGCTGGACAGCAGGAACCTGCCTGGTCCGCCTCAACCTGGTCGCCGCAGATGCCGCTCAACTTTGATTGGAGTATGTGGCCGGTCCTGGAAGCATCGCCAGCGCACTCTGCCAGGGTTCACTCAGACACCTATGGCGGTCTTGAAGCAGCGGTTAATCCGAATTCGCCCGCATCATTTGAGTTGCGTGACAACGCTTGGAGCCCGCCGCCCGACTTTGCGCCGCCGTTTGCCAGGCCGGTACCGGGTCATCACCATGGCGCTCGACAGCTCGGCTCGCCGCAGCGGCTTTCTCCGATGCCAGCCTCCTCGGACGATGAAGCTTTGGCGTGGTTGAGCGAGGAGTTGTCGCGGCGGAAGATGCAAGCACCGGCGTCACCATCAACTGCCAGGGCTCGCTCAAGCACCTACGGCGGTCCTCCATTGGTTGATCTGACTGCGGCCACGCCGTCTGAATCACGCGACGATGTTAATTCTGTGCCGGCGTTTCCGAGCACCTCCCACGATGCTCAGATCGGGGCTTTAGGTCCGACAGCCTCGTCTCACGGCCGCGGGCTGGTGCTCGAGGACACGGAATGGCTGGGCGACGAGCATGTCCTGAGAGATTACCAGCTCCTGGCGCAAGAGTTGGGGGGGGGACAATCCGAATCTCGCCGCCCGGACGCGGTTCGTGGATCCTCTCATAACCCTTGTTAGCCTGCGCTTGGGCACCGAGAGCGAAATGCTACGCGCATTCCAGCGCATCGTCCATGATCAGAATGGTGACGACACAGCCGACTTCCTGTTCCTGCCAGTGAACAATGCCCGTGCTACGAATCTCCCCGGCACCCATTGGTCGTTGCTGTTTGTTGATCGCCGCGACCGCGAAAGGCCGGTTGCCTATCGCTACGACTCCATGGGGGAATACAACAACACGCCCGCAGCAGAGCTCGCAGCAAGGCTGGGCGCCCGCCTGGAGTCACGCGGCATGACCCAGCAGCTGAACACTTACGATTGCGGCGTCTTCGTGGTCGACGGCACGCGGGCGCTGGTTAGGCAATTGGAGCAAGGACGAGCACCACACCTGCTGAACCTCAGCAGCCTCGTTGCCAATCGGCAGGCGCTGCAGAACCGACTCGGGGGCTGATGTCGCTCAATCCGCCATCGCAACCGGTAGAGGGCAATGACGTCAGCAGCCGTGAAGTCCTAGCCCTTGAGCGAGGTCGCCAGGATTACCCAATCAGCGGCCTCAAGCGTTTGCCTGGAGAGTTGATGGCCTCCCTTCTGGGCTGTCTTGCGTGCCTTGCGTCGCGCCTCCGCGGCCGCATGCGCCGGCTTTTTGACCGCGACCAAGCGCACAGCAAGCGGTTGCGCGCCGGACTTGCGCTCTATCCAGATCGGTCGATCGATCATGCCGCCTGCCAAGGCCTTGCGCAGCTCTGCGATGAGACCGACAAGGTTGCCGTTGCGATCCAGCCAACGCGCGCTCTTCCAGCCCGCGCGGATCACGAAGTCCGCGCCGGCATCGACGCACTGTGGATACGCCACACTGCGTTGTTTTGCCCGCCCTCGGTCCCGCTTTGGGGACCGTCGTGGCATCAACGATGCGGATCAGCCGACCGCGGCTTGCCTTCGGCGCACCACTCGCAAGTGCCTGACCTATCAGTTGCGCCAGCCAATCTCCGGACTGACGCAAGCGATACAACAAAGCCACGTTGGAGATGCCGACAAGGCCCACCGACGTCGCCCACGCCGCCGTCAGCCGCAGACCCCGCGTGCCCAGACAATACGCAAGTATCAGCCGCAGCAAATCAACCCCATTGGTGATCTCGCGCGGACGAACAAACGCCTTCGTCTCGCGCGCGCCAACCTCTAGGTCGTGTGGACACTTACCGCATCCAAAGAACGATGGCTGCGAGAGTGACGACGGCTAGGTAATTTCGGGCGGTCTTTTCGAAGCGGGTTGCGACGCGGCGGAACTGCTTGAGCTTTGAGAAGCAGCATTCGACGAGGTGACGCTGGGCATAGAGGTGCTTGTCCAGCGGGTATTTGAGTGCGCGTGACGGGTTGTTGGGGATGACGGCGAGCGCGCCCTTGGCGGCGATGGCTTGGCGCAAATGATCGGCGTCATAGGCCGTATCGGCCATGACGACCTCGGCAGGTAGTCCCTCGATCAATGCGGCAGCTTGCGGTGCATCGCCCTTCTGGCCTGCGGTCAGCGCGAACCGTACGGGACATCCCAAGCCACGAACGGCCATATGTATCTTGGTGCTCAGCCCCCCGCGCGAGCGGCCGATCGCCTGATCTTCAGCCCCCCTTTTTTGGCGCCGGCGGCGTGCTGATGCGCCCGGACGATGGTCGAATCGACGATCAGATATTCGAAGTCCGGATCATCGGACATCGCCTCGAAGATCCGCCACCAGACGCCCTTGATGCTCCATCGACTGAAGCGCCGGAACACGCTGTTCCAATCCCCCGAACGCCTCCGGGAGATCACGCCAGGGAGAGCCCGTGCGAACAATCCAAAGTACACCTTCCACGAACATCCGATTGTCGCGCCCAGTGGAGCCCTTCTGGTCGGGGCGACCTATAATCAGCGGTGCCATCCGCTCCCAAGCCGCGTCGCTCAATACCAAACGGTCCATCACACCCAAGACTGCCTCCCCAAAAGCAGTCTTGAATCTGATTTGCGCCTAAAAGGAAATCCCTAGAGTCCAAACCACCTAGAGCCTCAGCCCCACCAAGCCGAGCAACAACACGCGCAAAGTCTTCGTTCACAAGCGATTCGTGTCTCATCCCCTCTTGGAATCACATACAAATTCAACACGCAATCCTATTTTAGCGCCTATGGGCCTGCGCCAGGGTCGATGCCGTCGGTGTTGCGGGCCTCGGCCGGCGCACCGATCGTGAGCCCCCAAAAGGTGGCACCTCCGACCCTGTTCATCCCGACGTGGAAATTGGGCGCATTGCGTAGCGTGACACCATAGAACGTGATGTTCTGCGCCTGATCGATCTGGATCAAACGCGGGGCGTTCTGATTGCCGCTCTCAGTCTGAGCGCGGCGGCGCGAGACGTGAACCTTGCAACCCGGCGACAGCACCTTGCTTGTGAGCGAACAAAGATGAGCCGGTCAAAACGGCTGATCCCAACACTTGTCACGCGCGTGAGCGTTCGTGGCTTGGCTTCTCGCCACTTGCACTTGTGCGCGAATTCTTGCGCTCTACGCCGCTCAGCCATTGCACCAAGCCAAGCCCCTGTTGCGAAGACCCGGTTGGCAGCCTACTTCCAGCTGTCGCTCGGTCGGACGCTGCCCCCAGCATCCGCTCGCAGGTTAGCGGGATCCAAGACAGGCTCCAATTGACGTGGTCGCACGTTATGCTCTCCGACCTCCTGCGCACGTGCGCTGAAGTGTCCCAGAGCAGATCGATGAGCCGTCTTCACGCTTCGGCGTTTGCTCGAGCTCTGTCAATTCTGCTTGGTACCTGGCCACATCCGATCGCGCGCGAAGGAGCTTGACTTTGATCTCGTCTCGTCGCCTCGATTCCTCTTCAAGCCGCCAATTATCCTCGATCGGCTCAATGGTCATTTACGTACGGTCTCCGATCTGCAGATGACTACAATCCTCAAAGCCTCGGACTGTCGATCTCCGGCGCAGGTGGACCTTTGCCAGAACGACTTGAGGCACTGTTCACAGCAAGTTGCTCGAATTGTGCGTAGCACGTTTAGGATCACCATTCGTCGATACCGTACAGAGCAATCTCATCCTCGGCGCAGGACCGAAGCCGCACCGGAAGATAGAGAGCTTGCCAGGCGAGGCTGCGTCTCCGATGCAGCTCGCTGACCGCTTGAAATGAACGAGCAAGTTTCATCTGACTCACAGATCAGGTGCCGCGAGATCGCAATAGTCGCCGCAGCGGATGCTCGGCACATCGAGCAACCGACGTGCCAGTGACGCCGACCGCCGTTTTTGACGAATCGCGGCACCTCTCGGCGCGCTGTCTGGATACCGACGTCGGGCTTCGGACAACCGACGTCTTCGATCACTGGGCTGAAATGGCTCATACTGCAAGTGGTCTGGGCGGACTTACCAAGCACACACCATCGAGTGCGCAGATCTCGGATCAATGCTATTCTACCTCGGCGCAACTTTGCAAATGAGAGCTGAGCGAATATCGTGGCGCTCGATCAGCTGTCATCGTGGGACAGCCTCTGTGCGGCTCAACTGAAAACGGCGCCGGCAGGCGGCTTGCCGTCGGCGAAGTCAGCTGCCGCCTTGGCGTGCAGCTTGGCCGAATCGAACAGCGACAGCTGTGTATGCTCCGGCCCGATCAGCAGGCCGATCTCGGTGCAGCCGAGGATGACCGCATCGGCGCCTCTTGCGCGACCGCGCGCGATGATTTCAATAAAGTCCTGCTGATCCGAAATGACAACCGCCGCAAAGTTCATTGAAAACAACATTGTGGATCCGGCTCCGATCCTTCTCGTCGGGCACGATCGGCGAAAGATCGAACCGCTCACGCAGTCGGTCACAATGGAACGGCTGCTCCATTGTGTAGAGCGTGGCCAGCAACAGCGCCCGCTTGATGCTCGCAGTGACGAGAGCTGCTCCGGTCACATCGATGATGTGGATGAGCGGCACGCATAGGTTCACCGTGACGAACGTGTCTCCATGGCGGCAAGAACATCTCTTGGAGAGGATCACATGGTAGCTGGCATCGAGAAGTTCCGGGGTTTTTCGCGGGACATGAGGACCACTACGTGATCATCGGCGTCACAGCATGCGGCCTGCTGTTCGACGCCGTTGGTCTTCCAACGCCCCCACCGCTTCCGGTTGCAGCTCTCCCGACGTGACTTGCGCTGCTTTCAGTTGCTCGGCTATCGCGTCTGCGACACATGATGCTCGACCGACGGGGTGCTGCGCTCGCAGTCAAGTTGTTGAATAGAATGAACGACGGCTTTTCGGGGTCTCTTCCCCCACAGTTGGCACGACTCTTGAGTGTCTCTCGTTGCCCGGCGGCACGAGTTGCCGACGGCCATCACTGATTCTTCCTCTCATTGAGAAGGGAAGCAACAATGAAGATCGATATGTCAGCTTAAGGTGTGACCAAAATTAACTGCTGAAGAAGCATCTGCAACTTCAGGAGGCCGGTTTTGGCTCCTCATAGGAGCAGTGGGCGGAATTCTCGGGGTGCAGCCGGTGTAGTTATATCTGCGGGCGTCTGGTTTCCTAAATATAAGCCGTACGGCTAGACTGGTCTCTTACACGTAAGCCGCACGGCTAGACCCGATGAACACAAGTGACGAAAACGCCGTACGGACTACAGATTAGCAGCTTCCATGGAAGCTGCTAATCACCACAAGCCATGAACTTGTGGGCTTCGGCGAACGACGGCGTTCAGGCATTCACCGGGTTTGGCAATCAATAGGTTAGGTCATGAATTGTCTGGACTTTCTTCGGACGAGCATAGCGAAAAAGGAGCTGCCGACCTACGTCTATGGCTATCCTTCCAAGCGAGCTTATCGGGTTTTTCCGCAGCCACTTCGCATAACTGATGTCGTTGAGCAGGCTAGCCGTTCTAAGCACATCAACATCTATATCCATATACCGTTCTGCCGCTACCGGTGCACCTACTGCACGCTCTTCCTGACAACGCGTCAAAACCCGGCGACGGGGGAGTCTTATGTTGCTCGATTGGCGGAGCACATCGCGCGATATGGAGAATACTTCGGAGATCGAGAGGTTGTAAGTATCTATTTCGGCAGCGGCACGCCAACTCTGCTGACTCAGCATCAATTCCGCGAGCTTTTCGCCGCCCTTGAGGCTGCATTTCCAAAACGAAGCCGGAAACGTGAGATTACGGTCGAGAGCGCGCCAGACACTTTCGACAACAACCTTCTGGATTGCCTGAAGGCCTTTGGCGTCAACCGAATGAGCATGGGCATCCAGACCATGGTACCCGGCGAGCTTGCGCACTCAGGTAGACCATATTCGGTCGAGACTGCAGAAGCGGGAATCAAAGCGCTGACGGAACGGTTTTCCCACGTCAATCTTGATCTGATCTACGGCCTGCGTGGTCAAACTCGCGACTCCTGGAACTTTTCGCTTGGCCGCGCGCTCGACTACGAGTCGCAGACCCTCTCCCTTTACCCCGTTGTTGTTCGTCCGATGACAAACATCATGACCTCAAAGGCGCACGCCCCCGAATTATTCTTCTCTGATGCGGATAAGTATGAGGTCTACGACCAGAATGTTGCTCTGATGGCGTCCAAGGGTTACCGCTAGGAATCCTTTACGCGTTTCACCAAGATCGCTGGCGATCGTGCCTACCGGCAGGAGAACTCGGATTTCGAGGGAACGCCCCTGCTAGGATTAGGAGCTGGCGCCAGAAGCTATTTCGGGCAATATCACTACGGCTCGGACTATGCCGTCGATTCGAGCGCGGCTTCGTCAATCATCCACGCTTTCTCGGCCCGCTCCTTCGTTCCTGAGGCGATAGCATCGCACGGGATCACACTGACGCCGAACGATCTTGCGCGTCGCTACGTCCTGCTTGGCCTCACGTTGTCAGCCCTGAGCAGAAGGAGCTACGCTTCAGTAGTACGCATCCGGTCAGCACCCCGGGCAGGCGCGCCAGTCAGCCGTGGCGGTCAGGCGGCAGCCGCTCTGGACTGTTGGGTCGCCTTCCAATTCCACGGGAGCAGGTCGGCGACTTTGTTGACGGGGTGATCTGGAAGCCTGGCCAACACATCCGCGAGCCAAGCTTGCGGATCAACGTCGTTCATCTTGCAGGTTTCGATCAGGGTATAGACGGCGGCGGCGCGATGGCCGCCGGCATCAGAACCGGCGAAGGTCCAATTTCGTCTTCCGACAGCCACACCGCGTAAGGCTCGTTCGGCAGCGTTGTTCGAGAGGCAGACGCGACCATCGTCCAGGAAGCGGGTGAACGCCGCCCAACGGTTGAGCAGGTAGTTGATCGCCTTTGCAGTATCGTTGCCTGATGAGAGCAAGGTTCGCTGCTGACGCATCCAGATTTCGAGATCGGCGACGATCGGCCTCGACTTATCACGACGTACCGCAAGCCGCTGTTCCGGCGTTTTGCCGTTGATGGTGCGCGCTCGATCTCGAACAGGATATCGATGCGTCGCACGGCCTCGCTGGCAATCGGCGCCTCTCCAGATTTCGCCAGGTCGAAGAACTTTCTGCGGCCGTGGCTCCAACAGGCCGCTTCAAGGATCGGAGCTGGCTTCCTTTGGGCCTTGTAGAGCTGGTTATACCCATCGAAGGCATCGGCCTGCATGAGGCCGACATAGCCGGCAAGATGGCTTTGCGGGTGTTCTCCAGCCCGGTTGCGTGAGTAGTAGAACAGGGCCGCCGGCGGATCCGTGCCGCCAAACGGCCGGTCATCGCGAACGTAATGAGATGGACGGTCCCCGCCCTGATAAGCTCGAAAGAGCACCCAGAAGGAGGACAAGCTATGGCTATGATGACAATTGGGCTCGATATCTCGAAGAGCTGGTTTCAAATCCATTGGATTACGGCGGATGGAGAAATCGTCCGCAAGAAGCTCGCCCGCGGGAAGGTTCTCGATTTCTTTTCACGGCTTCCAAGTTGTCTCGTTGGTCTTGAGGCTTGCGGCAGCGCACATCATTGGGCTCGTGAACTGATGAAGCTTGGACACAAAGCACGTCTTATGCCGGCCCGCTACGTACGAGCCTACGTGAAGACAAACAAGCATGATGCTGCTGATGCGGAGGCGTGCTGGGAGGCCGTCCAACGACCTGGCATGCGCTTTGTCCCTGTAAAAACCGTCGAGCAGCAGGGAATTTTAATGCTACATCGCACGCGCGATTTGCTTATTCGACAACGCACAGGCGCGATAAATGCTCTGCGCGGTCATTTGGGCGAGTTAGGGATCGTGACCGGAAAGGGAAAAGCAAACGCGAGAGAGCTCATGGCACTCGTGGACGTTGACGAGCGTATTCCACAGAGCGCGCGTAGCGCCCTTTCAATCCTTGTCGATCAGATCGAAGACCTTGAGCTACACATTGAAAGCTACGAAAAGATGATCCTTGCAACTGCCAAAGACAATGAAGTCTGTCGGCGTCTCATGAAGGTGGCGGGCATCGGCCCATTTGCCGCCACTGCCCTAGCGGCGTCTGTCGACCATCCACAACAGTTCGCGTCGGCAAGGCATTTCGCTGCCTGGCTTGGACTAGTACCAAAGCAGCATTCGACCGGGGGAAAAGAGCGGTTGGGTGGTATCAGCAAGCGCGGCGACGGCTACATTCGTAAGTTGCTGATACATGGCGCCCGAGCGGCCGTTCATCGCGTCCGTATCCATCAGGTCCCCAATACTTGGATAAGAGAGCTGCTCGACAGGCGTCCCTTCAATGTCGTGACGGTAGCGCTTGCTCACAAAACTGCACGGATCGCTTGGGCCATCATGGCCAATGGTGAAGAGTACCGCCCGCAAGTATAAATCGGGCGTGGTTCCGTTTGCGAGGGCAAAAGCAGAGTGATGGCAACCGGTCGGACCGGGGTCGGCTAAGCCCGTTGGACCTATCGAGCTTCAGAGCTCGCCAACGTAGTTGGGCGCCGATCCGCGGATCTCATCAAGGCTCGTGGCATTGCCATAAAGCCGGATAGATAGCTGCAAACGATCGTTAGCCGAAACAAAGCAAATGGCCTTGCAAGGCGGGGACCGTCCATAGATAGGTCCAGATCCGGCCGGTAACCGTCTTGAGCTTGGCCAGCACCGGCACCGTCGTATCGTCGGCGTGGATGCGTTCCGCGCTCATGACGTGGATCCGGATCGCCTCAATGATGGGATCGAGTGCGACCACGCAGGCGCCGATCCGATCCGCCAGGGTCGAGACGTCGATCTCGATCCCTTCGCGGGCATAGGTCTTGCTCTGTCGGTTCAACGGCTGGTGCAGCAGGAACTTGTTGACCAGCACCATCGCCAGCAGGCTCGGCCCGGCAAAGCCTCGCGGGATCGGATGGGAGGGCGCCGGCGCCTCGGTGATTGCCTCACAATCCCGGCAGGAGAACTTTTCGCGGACATGCTCGATAATCTTCCAGCGCCGCGGCTCACATTCCAGGGTCTTCGATACCACCTCGCCGAGCTTGTGCAGTCGCTCGCTGCCGCACTTGCCACATACGCAAGGAGCGGGTTCGACGATGCGTTCGATCGGCAGATTGTCCGGCAACGGACGTCGCGGCGGCCGTGGATTTTGCACGCGCTGCTGTTTGGCGGCTTCCGGCGCTGCGAGCTCGGCCTTGGTTTCCTGCTCAGCCTGGGTCTCTTCAAGATCCTCGATGGCGAGTTCGAGCTGCTCGACCAGCAGCTTGCCGCGCTCAGAAGATTGCCCGAACTGTTCTCGCCGTGCCTTGGCCAGCATCAGCTTCAGCCGCTCGATCTCCAGCCGGCCGACGGTCACCTCGCTCTTCGCCAGCGTCAGCTGCTCGCGCTGCGCAATGATCATCGCGTGTGCTGCGGCAAGGTCGGTGGGAAGCGGATCGGCGGGCGTCGTCACGAGGACGAATCAACCATATTCGTCGCAAAAAATCCCGCTCGATTTAACCGGAAGCCTGTGGACGCCAGGTTGCCTGCGGCATCCGCCAATCAATTCCGGAGAGGAGATAGGATAGCTGCGCAACGCTGATCGTCACAACGCCGTCCGCCATTGATGGCCACAAAAAGCGGCCTCGCTCCAGCCGCTTCGTGAACAGACACGCGCCTTGGCCATCATGCCAGATGATCTTGATCAGGTCGCCGCGGCGGCCTCTAAAAACATAGAGATCACCGGCATGCGGATCACGCTTCAAACTCTCCTGGACCAGACGCGCGAGGCTCGGGAAGCCGCGGCGCATATCGGTGTGGCCGGTCGCAAGCCACACCCGCACATTACCCGGTATGGCAATCATCGGCGCTCAAGTACCTCGAGGACCCGCGCCAGCGCTTCTGGATCGACGTGCGAATCCACTCGGATCCGTCGCCGGTTACCGAGGTCGATCTCGATCAATCCAATACGCGCGGCCAATGGGGATCCGTGTCAGGTTGACCTCGCGCCTGAGCGCAGCGACCCCTCTGAATTTCTTTCTGGTCCAGAACTTCACAGCGCTGAGCCCCAGTGGAAGCCCCTCGAGGGTCACCGCAAGGCTCGAATGCATCAATATTCCGCATGTCGTGTACGTTTGGGGTTTCCCGTCCAATCTTCGAGAGTTGCTTTTGGGGATGCGCTTAATCATCCCGATCAGATCCGGGCGCTCCCTTTGATAGGTGAATTCGGTCGTATCATGCAGGACAAGAACAGGCCCCTTCGCAGCCGCGATACGTTCCCGCGTCGCTTTAAAATGACCAGACAGGATATCGGCCTCGCCTACTCGTTCATTGGAGAAGAAACGATAGGCCGCCTTGGTATTCGCCCAGTCTTGGCAAACCATCGGGATGCTCTGTCCGATGTCTCCACCAATCTGCTTCAGCAGCATACGAAATCTCTCGCCAAGTCGAGCGTCCTGGAATTCGCAAAGCGCAGCTTCACGGTCAAACCAAGTCACAACGTCAGACGCCAACCGATGCGCCTTCTCATCCCGGGCGCGTGAAGTGTGTCCCATAGAGCACCTCTTCTCGAATCAGGTGCCCATCAAAGAATCACAAGCGATTCTGGCGACTCAAGTTTTTCGGCTCAGCGCACCTCAAAAGATGTGGGTAATCGTAAGGCCCGCCGGATGCGTACCTTCAGTATTCGGTCGCGAACTGACGGTCGATTTCAGCGAAGAGCTCAAAGCGCTCGAATGTCTGCAACTCGTCGACTTGGCCGACGGTGATACTTATCAACTGACTCACGCGGGATTCAAATATTCTAGCATCGTGGCGAGAGCGTTTTACTCGGACACGATCGTGGCTCTCGAAGAGCAATATAAGGTAGCGTGAGGTGCAGTATGCAAGAGGTCGCGAAGCATTCACCATTCTGGTGGAACTCTGGCTACGCCGAAGCCAACGTATCGTGTATGGGTGGTCCCAGTCCCGAAATCTTCGAGATAGCACCAGCTCTCCGCACGAAGAGCGTGGTTGTGGAGCTGGGTTGCGGGGAAGGCCGCAATGCCCTCTATTTGGCCCATTTTGATCATCAGGTGATCGCGACCGACATCTCCGAAACCGCTATCTCCAAGCTGAACCGGCTCGCAGGTGATCTTGGCGTGAACATAGCGAGTGGGGTCGCTCGCGTTGAAGACTTCCGGCCGCCTGCTTGCCTGGACGTCTTTATAGCGCATTGCGTATTGCATTTCACGGAACGGGGAGTCTGGAAGCCGCTCGTCACGGCCTTAATGAATCGAACGCGGCCTGGTGGATTTCATTGCTTCACAAACACGCTCGATCAACCAGACCATCCTATTTCGAAGGAGGCTTTGGCATCTGGTCACAAAAACTCGTTCCAGCGCGGCGAGCTCGAGGCCATCTATACAGAAGCGGGCTGGGCGATCTTGCGCTCCGATCATTACATCAAATGGGACTCGCACCCTGGCATTCCAATCCATTCACACTGCCTCGAGAAAGTTGTGGTTCGTAAGCCAATTGGATCTGAAGATCTCCCGCGAATGAGAGCCGAGCCCATCAAGGTAGCCGGGATGATTCCTGTCAAACAATTTGATACCTTGAAATTGGGCACACCACGCGATGCCATAGTTGAAATGCTCGGCTCGCCGCCAGCCAGCCATGGGTTGAAGACTACCCGGAAGACAGTTGGCGGCAACAATCAAGTGGCCATAGCGGACGGCTACGTGCGTGAGGATATGATCTATGGCGATCACGGCCTCCAGTTCGTCAATGGAACGCTTACCGGCAAATATCGATACCTCACGCCCCCGAAGCGCTTGCTCATTCAAAATAAGTGATGCTCGAACGGTTTCTCATTGGCCGCCTTGGCCCGTCGAAAAGGTCTTGGGTCACGTCCGGGATGTCCCGATCAGTGTTGAACTACGTCGGGCCGACGTTGCCGGAATGAATGTTACGCGGCCCTCGAGACGTGGGCAACGGGCTTGATCGTCATGCGATCGTGGCGAGCTTGAAGGGCCGCACGCAGAACCGACAATTGCTTATGCGCCTTCAATCGTCGGAAGCCCTTGTTGGCCTCGATCATGCCGGCCGCGACCCATCGCAAGGCCATACCGGCATCGCGCCAGCGTTTGATGTTGCGCGTGACGCCGCGAATGGTGCCCATCATGTTCTCGGCGATGTTGGTACAGGCGAGCGATCGACGAAGCTCCTTCGGCAGCTTCAGCCGGACGACAGTCAGGATTTCGTCGAGGCCTTCGAGGATGCTCGCCGCTACACCGGGCCATTGCTCGTCGAGTCGACGGGCGAGATTGCGGATCAATTTTTCAGCCTTGTCGGCGTCATTGAGCTCCCAGGCCTGGCGCAGCACCCGACGGGTGGCCGCATGATGCTCTTTCGGCAGGCGTTCCATGATGTTGCGTGCCTTGTGGATCTGGCAACGTACCGTCGCCCATATTGAGGCGACGATGCTCGGCCTCGACATCCGTTTCGTCGTCACCAGCCTCGATGTCGGCTCGGGGAACTGGTCAGTGCAAGCCTCACACCCCGGGCTTTGAGGGTTTGGAGCGCCTCGCAGATGGAAAGAGCTCGGGGACATTAGTCCAATCGAGAGGTGTGGTGTGCCACCAAACCACTGAACGCGCCGCCGATGGCAGCACAAGAAGCCAACTTTATCCAGAAGCCTCGTCAGTCAAGGGACTCCGACCTGAGCCCGGGCGGAGAATAGGTCAATGAGTTGGTGAGCGCAGACCGACACAATTGGTGACCAAGCGAACGGCCGACCTTACGGTTGAGTTGCACGGCTGCGCAACGTCCGGTTCTGTGGCGGCGAATATTCACAACCGGAATGCTCGCCGCCGCATTGTCGCGTACCGCTACCCGTCGCCATTGAGGAGCCGAGCGGCCGAACGGCGTCAGGCCGCATTCTCCGCAACTTCCAAGGCCCGCAGGTTCATCAAGGGAACGAAGTTCCATTGCTGCGCGGGCGAGCCGTTGAACTTGAACAGCCAAACCGGGTTGCCGTCACTCGTGCCACGAGTCTTATTATCGATACACAGACTGTTATCCGGGAGGCTAAGGATGAAGCCGGGGCTCTTGAGAAATTCCCACCGCTGACTTTGGATGGCTGGGTTATACACTTTGAGCGAGAGGAGAGCCTCCGGCGCGACGCGATCGGTGCCGACCGCGAGATTGCCCCCGCTCGAGTTCAGTGTAATCGCTCCAGTATCGAAGTTGAGGTCCCAGAGAACGTAACGGAGAGGCGTATCTTTCTTCCGCAGCACGACCGCCGCACCGTCTTGCTGATCCTTCACGCCGAGCACGAAGTTTCGGTCTTGTTTGTACTCGATAAGGTAAAGACCCATATTTTCCTCCTGTTGGTTTGCTAAGCTTGCGAAGGCGAGTCCTATCCAGCACGCAGAGGGGGCTGGGCGTTTGAGCCTTCGTTGTGATCTAAGCAAATGACATGCCACGGCTGCGTTGTGCTCTGGGAAGAGGCTACTCGAGCAACGCTTGCGCTGTTCTCGATCACGGCATTCAAGACCACGTACTTTGGCTATCCTCAAAATAAAGATGGACGTCGCGAGTTCAGGTTCAATGGAATAGCTCTTCGACAACCGCACGCACGAGCGCGCCATCACGGCTGCATCTCGCCCTTGTACGCACGCAGGCAATAGAGAGCGGAATGCTATGAAAGGCCTTTCTGTTTTGGTGGCTTTGGGGGCTCGGGTGGCGGAACAGTCTTGTGAAGCTCTACAATCGCGTCGAGCACGTCGCTAATCGAGATATTCCCCTCCGACCATTCTTTAAGCGCCGCTATCGCCTTTGTCAGAGCCTCTTCGCGGGTCACGGCATGATCCCCTGTGATGGATGGCTGAGACCGATCAACAGTAAAGACGCACGGACGGTGGGGTGGATCGCCGCCCGTGCGAGTTGGCGCTACGAAAGGGGCTTGATTGTCTCGTAAGCGTCACTAACGTAGAAGCACCCAAGCCGTCGATATCTCAGCAACTTGCGTGCCAGACGGTCATTGGATGTTCGCGGGAAAACGATGTGCTTTCACAGCGCCCGGAGGCTTCTCGCGGTCAATCAGTATCAGCTTTCGGACATGCCCGTCATCACGTGCAAGCAAATGAACGAAGTGGGGCAAAGAAACAAACGCGCTTAGCCCGTCTTATCCGTCAGAGGGCGCCTGAGAGGCTGGCGAGCGTGGTGTAAAGCGCTGATGCGGCGTAGGATTCGGTTGCAAAGCCAACCCCATCACCTTCAGCCGCGAACACCACGCCCGCCATGACCGATGATACGATTCTGCCCTTCTCGTTTCCAGCCGTTCACGCCAAGAAAGTCACAGCTGCCTTCGATGGCGGTCGGCTGACCTCGAACGGGGGCGTGATGCTTCTGGCGATGGCCGAGCGGCGTCTCGGCTTGGCCGACAATTTGGCCCGCGTGTTCCCGGATCGGCGCGATCCGACGCGGGTCGTGCACAGCCTTGTCGATATGTTCCGCGCGCGCATGTTCGCGATCTGCTGCGGCTACGAGGACGCCGACGACCTCGATCATCTGCGGTCCGATCCCGCATTCAAGCTGGCCTGCGGACGGCTGCCGGACACGGGTCGCGATCTGTGTTCCCAACCGACGCTGTCGCGGCTGGAGAATGCTCCGCGCCTGCGCGACGTGATCCGACTGACCTACACTTTGGTCGACGCATGGATGGATAGCTACCCGCGCGAGCCGGCATCCGTCACGCTCGACATCGATGATACCTGCGATGTCGTCCACGGCCATCAGCAGCTCTCGCTGTTCAACGCTCATTATGACGAACGCTGCTTCCTGCCGATCCACGTCTACGACACGGAGAAGAGCCGGCCCGTGGCGGTCGTGCTGCGGCCCGGCAAGACGCCGGGCGGCGTCGAGGTGCGTGCCCATCTGCGCCGCCTGATACGGCATATCCGGACGCGGTGGCACAACACGCGAATTACGTTCCGTAGCGACGGGCACTATGCCCGGCCGGAGGCACCGGAGGCAATGGCGTGGTGCGAGACCAACGGCATCGACTACATCTTCGGTCTGTCCGGCACCAAGCCGCTCGCCAGAAAAGTCGACGAGGCCGCCGACGACATCCGCACGCGACGCGCCATCGAGAACCTGCCGGTTCTGCGTGGCTATACCGAGACGCGCCACAAGGCAAAGTCCTGGGATCGCGAACGACGTACCGTCGCCCGTATTGAGGCGACGATGCTCGGCCTCGACATCCGTTTCGTCGTCACCAGCCTCGATGTCGGCTCGGCCGAGTGGATCTACGACAGCCTGTATTGCGCGCGCGGCCAAGCCGAGAATCTGATCAAGCTGCATAAGACGCAGCTCGCCTCCGATCGCACCAGCTGCCGTTCGGCGCTCGCCAATCAAGTCCGCCTCGTTCTCCACACCGCCGCTTATTGGCTGATGCTGACCGTGCGCGACGCGATTCCCAAAGCCCGGGAATTGGCCACAGCCGAGTTCGCGACGCTGCGTCTTCGTCTCTTGAAACTCGCTGCCCGTGTCGTCGAGACCACGAGCCGCATTCGCCTTGCGTTTGCCGCGGCCTGTCCCGAAGCCGACCTGATCCGCGGCTTGCCAGGCGCGCTGCTGCCGCTCGGTCCTTGACCGGCGAGGCGTCCGCCCCCGTTCGCCCAACCTACACCTCAAGCGCGTTGCAAAGTACCGGTCGTCAGGCGGTGAAAAGCCGAAGGCAATCCCGCGCGCCTCGTCAGAGCAGATGTGTGGCCACATCAAGCGGACTAAAAAAGCACTCTCACGAATAGGACGGGTTAGCCAAAGCTCCGCTCTCAGCTTCCGCTTGGGAAGCTGAAGTCGGCTGCCGCGGGCACAGAATCGGTCTCAAAGTGCTGAACCAAGGGCTGAAGCACTAATGCGGCCGCTCGCCGCGCGATATCGTTTGCGAATAGATCATGATGCGCTTGCCCCGCGAAGGCGGGTGGTCAGGCTGACTACGAGAGATGCGCAATGACCGACTTGCGGACCTGATAATCACTCCGACGGCGCGAATTATCGCCAAGAAGTCGTCGAAGCTCCCCCTGAGGCCAGCCGCGTGAGACATCCTCTCCACTGCCGCCTCTCGCTTGGCGGCAGTGATCCCGGGTTGACCTCCCGTCCGTCGCACACAGAAGAACACTTGCGACGTGAGCTGGTTGCACGGCCTTCCGGCGACGCCGAACCGATCTTTCTGCACCCGCTCTGCCTCGTCCTCTAAACCATCATACCGTCGCGCGAATCTTAGCAGACAACATTGCCGCTTCGGATGGTCCTAGCCCAACAATACCTACAAAGCTCGGCGGCGGCCTTGGGATGTGCCGATCAGTGGGTCTCCAGAGGTGAAGGCAGTACCGGCTGTTATTGACATACTGCGAATGCGGCGGATGCAATTGCATGACGCATTCCTCCTCATCCCAGAACAAGTCTTTGACAAAGCACATCTCTTGCCAGTTCGGACAACGCCGCGGCGTCGAAACGGCGACCTGCTCCCAGCCCGGACGGACAAAGCCACTGATTTTCAGTTCACTCCCGCAAGGGCCCTGCACCAAGAACAGCCCACCGGGGCCTGATCCTGGTACGCTGGCGAACTTGCCGGATCGTACGCGGCCGGCTTCCAGCTTCTCTATGATCTGCGCTCGCACGCACCCTCCTTTGCTTTACGGATCGCTTTGAAGTCGACGTAGATGACGTTGTTTGGCAACTCATGAGCCGGCGCAAGCTCCGTCAGCAGCGTAGCGGTCGAGCACCACTCTCCAGCGAACCATCTGCTGAGAAAGCCGCAGATGTCCATCATCACTTGTTCTCCCATTACTTAGTTCTCGGCAGCTCACATCCTCTTCAAGCACCCGACGAACGCCTTCACTGCACTCCCCGATTGCATGAAAGGCCGGCGATGCACGAAGTGCTCGATCCGATTCATCCGCGGAATTGACCTCCACACTCACGAACACCCGATGGGGTAACCAGCCCCGCCAGACAACTCGGTCACGAAGCGCGCTTTTGGCGACACATCTTACTTACCCATGCCCGCGGGCGCTGATCACCCGGCGCCGGACAGAGTGCGCTTCAGCAAGGTAAGATCCGCGCTCGATTTCCCGCACTTGCAAAACGAGTGTTCATTAGCCTTTCCGTTCAAGTCTCGAGGATGCATCTCGGCAATATGAAATTTGTCAATCGACGCGTATCACTTCATCCCTCCTGTTCTGATGTCGCATCCGATATCCGTTTGTGCACTCGATTATGGCTCGCCGAAACGACGTCACGCCGCACGGACTGACGCGACGCAAAAGCAATATCGGCTTTGGCCCGATGCGGCCTTGTGACGTGGCAGCACTTGAATCATTCGCAGCTCTCGCCGCTAGCGGAGCCTGAAACAATGCCAATACGTCATCTATGTGACCATGAAGAACTTGTCGGACCAAAAATTCGAACGGGCGCGTCTAGCTCGTGAATGTTTGGCACAATGTGTTTCGGATCGAGTTGATAGCATCCTACGGCTCCTCGCGAGGATGATCCGACATGACGAGTTAGTCCTTTGGACAGACCATCACTGCGACCATCCGCGGATCTTCAGGCGCGTCGATACAATGCAACAGCTGGCACATCGTTGCAGGTATGACGTCAGCAAACATTCACGCTTGCCTCACATTGCTGGCGTCGGCTTTCGGACATCGATGGTCGCGGCTCCAACAATCGTCGATTGGTCCACAGCGCCGCACTCTAGAGGCACGCATCTAACCCTTGTCGAGCGGTGCGGGCACTTCTCGATTACTGGCATACTGATTGCTGTAGTGTCGAAACAGGAAGGACACGCTATCCCGACATCAATTTGCATTGGACTCGTTGTTTGGTGTTTGGTTTTGACTTATGCATTGCCAAAGCACGTTTCGGACTTGCACGGCATCTCCCTGATCGATAATACGCGACCAAGTCGACAGGCCGCATACCTCACGTGCAACAAGCCGAATTCTGACACTCCGAGCTTTGGAAGACCAACTGATGGATAACACGAGGCGTCCGGACGCTAACCTTTTTCCCTGGACCAGTGGAGCATGCGAGGAATGACGCACTGGCGCGCACCAAAGCAGTCCATGGTGAAGCATTACGCTGCTGACCGCCGCTCTTGGCAGACGCAGAGGAGATGGAACCTGTCGCCGCTGGCCGGGCTTCTCTTTCATGCGCTGCTTTGGGCCAGTATATGTTGGATCATCGCAGCGTCCTTATGAGCGAAACGATGAGCCAGAGGAGATCTCAGTGGATGGGTGCTGGTATAGGAGGGCTTTTCGATGCCGTCGTATACCGCGGCCGCGGTCTTGCAATTGTTGAGTGGCTAGATATGGAAACCTCCGAGGTCAGACAGGCAGGTGAAGAAGTGTTGGATATCGCGGATTATCGGACTTATATGCCTGCAAGCTTGACTTGACCTGACGGCAGCTATTTTCCCATCCGGTATTCGGCACTACGCCCGACAAGTGCTTTACGTTTCTCGCGCAAGAACGGGACTAAGATCGGCGCGCCGGCTCGATAGTAGGCGGATTAGCTTTCGAGAAGCTGACGAAAAGAGTACGCTTGCGCCTATACAATCCCTTGTAGGTCGTTAAAGCGGCTCGCTGCGCTGAGGCGGCATGCTGACTGGGATTCGATTGGAACGATTTGTGCGAGAGAGGACCGTCTGGAGATTCTCGGCACGGCAGCCTCTGCAATGAATCGCCCACCCGAGTACCGAGCCAGATTGTTGCTCGCCGTTGGCATTCGTGGCGATCTGCCGATGGAGGTTCCATCGACACGCGAGACGCTACGACTCTTGGCCGGACCAAGTGCCCCGCTCGTTCTTGTGAAAATGGACCCCGATTTTGGGACCAGAGGTTAAGTTGGAAAAGGGCCGCTCCGTTTGATAGACGGAGGGCATGATGACGACGAAGACGAGACGCAAGATCGACGCGGCACTGAAGGCAAAGATTGCGCTGGAAGCCGTGCGGGAGCAGGCGACGGTGGCCGATCTGGCCCAGCGCTATGAGGTTCACCCGAACCAGATCTATGCCTGGAAGAAGCAACTGCTGGACCAGGCGGCGCGGGCCTTTGATGCGGGTGTCGGGCGCGAGAGCGAGGAAACGCGTGAACGCGAGATCGAGAAGCTGCACGCCAAGATTGGACAACTGACGGTCGAGCGCGATTTTTTAGCGCGGGAAGATGAGCACGCCGGACCGTCGAGGAATGCTCGATCGCGCCGACAAGGCGCTGTCGATCCCGTCGGCAATGCCTGTTGCTTGGCATCGCGCGCTCCGGGGTCTACCGGCCGCCCCGGCCGGCCAACGACAACGACCTTGCCCTGATGCGGCGGATCGACGAGCTGTTCATCGCCTGGCCGTTCGCAAGCGCGTGCAGCGGTTGATGCGCAAGATGGGCATCGCGGCGCTGGGACCGAAGCCGAACACGACGAAGCCGGCGCCGGGCCACAAGATCTATCCTTATCTGCTGCGCAACATGACGATCGACCGGCCGAACCAGGTGTGGGCCGCCGACATCACGTATCTGCCCATCGGCCGTGGCTTTTCTTTATCTCGTCGCCATCGTCGACTGGGCGAGCCGTGCGGTTCTGGCGTGGCGGTTATCGAACACGATCGACGTCTCGTTCTGCGTGGCGGCTCTGGAAGAGGCGCTGGCGAAGTACGGCAGGCCGGAGATTTTCAATACCGACCAAGGCAGCCAGTTCACCAGCGCGGCCTTCACCGGCGCGTTGGCGGGTGTCAATCGGCGTTCGACTGGGACCCCCGTATTGCCTCAGGAAGTAATGTTACCCGGGATGAAGGTCTACGAGCTGCCCCAGACCGGTCTCGAGCCGCGGCCAGCTCGGTGGAGAGGCTGTGGGCGGGGCGGAGTGCTCATCACACGCAGCGCCGTCCACAGCCTCGGGCCGTATTTCATCCACGGGCATGGATACGATGGCTGTCTCCGCCACCTTCCGCCGGAGGGACCGAAGCAGGCGCTGAACGATCGAATGCTGCTTGTAGCTGAACATCGAAGGATCGATCGTGGCGAGCCTGCCCACGATGGCCAGTGCAGTGAGCTGTGGCTCGACGGCGAGCCAGTTCTCGATGATCGCGAGATGGGGGTCGAGCTTCGAGGGCATGCGAATACGCTTTTTGTATCGCCGTTTCGGCCGGCGGTGCGTGCCCCGCACTTCGGCGGTTTTTGCCGCCGTGCCGAGCGATCGGGCAAACGAGAGCGGATCAGCCGGCGATACGGTGGGAACCTTCGCAAGACCGCGCTTGCCGATCCGTTCGCCGAGCTCTTCCTGCGCCGTGCGGATCGTGGCAAGCAATTGTATGGGATCGAGAGTCCGATACGTCTGGCGCAGACGGCGCTTGACCGCTGATGGGAGTTTCGGGTGCCCCAGTGCGCGTTCGTATGGTGTGGCAGGCGGATGATAGCGTTTGATGATCTTGGCACCCTCGCGGCGCTTCTCTTTGAGCTTGAATGACGGCTGGAAGAAGTTCACCAGCAGGCGCGCCGCCGCGTAGAGACGTGCCATCACGCGGGCCGTCTCGACCCCGTCGAAGCGACCGTATCCGACGAGCCGCCGGACCACCGCACCGTTCTTCTGCTCCACGAAAGCCTGATCGTTCTTTTTGTAGGCACGTGACCGCGTTACCTCGATCTTCTGTGCTCGGCACCATGGAACGACGACGTCGTTCATGAACGCGCTGTCGTTATCGAAGTCGGCGCCACAGATCACCCACGGGAACAGGCCCTGTGCTCGCGTCATCGCTTCCACGACGAGGCTGCCATCGCGTGTCACCAGGGGCAGGCATTCCGTCCATCCTGTTGCGATGTCCACCATGGTCAAAGTCTGGATAAACGAGCCGGCGACGCTGGTCCCACCGTGCGCGACCATGTCGATCTCGCAAAAGCCTGGCGGCGGGTTTGCCCAGTCATTGAAAGTGCGGATCGGCACCTCGCGTCGAATCGCCGAGTAGAATCCGACTCGCCGCCGGCGCCCCCCAGCAGCCGCAATTTTAACGTCGATCAACATCCGATCGATCGTCGCCGCGCTCAGAGTTGTCAGCAGCGCACGCTCTGCGCTCGTTGGCTTCAGCCGGCCATGCCGCTCGAGTGCGGGCAACAGCACTGGGATCATCGATACGAGGCGCTTACCGCAGACGCGATCGGAGGCTTCCCACAGCGCGATCAGCGCGTCGCGCACGCTGGCATATTTGCGTCGCCGACTTGTCGCTGGTTCGGTTGGGCTCGTTGCCCCTTCGTCCAGTGGTGGTCTGGGCCTGTCCCTTCCGGCAACCGACAGTGCTCGCACCGCGTGCTTGCGGTGCCAACCCGTCGTTGCTGTCAACTCGTCAAGGATCCGTCCCTTCTCCACTCGTCCAGCCGCACGGTAGCGCCTCGCCACCGCGGCCAACACCTCGCGCCTTGCGCCCATGCTGATCCCGCTCGCCATTGGCGCCACCGACCTGATTCGGTAACGCCGCCCCAGTCATCAGCGGAATTGTTCGGTAACATTTTCGATGAGGCAATGCGCCCCCTATCGGCATCCAAAAGGGACCCCTTTGATCGGCGTGCTCTGCTGGTAGCGCTCGGGTCGTCGGAGCTGGTCGGGGTTGCGGAGACGGCGCGAGCGCGGGTTGTTTGAACATCGTCGCGGCTTTTGAATCGCCAGCTGTCGTTGCCGGTCTCGACGATGTCGCAGTGATGGGTCAATCGGTCGAGTAGCGCGGTGGTCATTTTGGCATCACCGAACACACTGGGCCATTCGCCGAACGCAAGATTGGTGGTGACAATGATGGAGGTGCGCTCGTAGAGCCGGCTGATGAGATGGAACAGGAGCTGACCGCCGGATTGCGCGAACGGCAGATAGCCCAGCTCGTCGAGAACGATGAAGTCCATGCGGGTCAGATGCTCGGCGAGCCGTCCCTGCCGACCGTTGCGGGTCTCGGTCTCGAGCCGGTTGACGAGGTCGACGACGTTGTAGAAGCGTCCTCTGGCGCCATCGCGGATGCAACTTCTGGCGATGGCAATGGCCAGGTGGGTTTTGCCTGTACCGGTGCCGCCAACCAGCACGACGTTGCGTTGTTGGGCGATGAAGCCGCCGCCAGCGAGATCATTGACGAGAGTCTGATTGATCGGCGTGCCGTCGAACTGGAAGTCGGCGATGTCCTTGGCGAGCGGCAGCTTGGCAATGGTGAGCTGGTATTTGATCGACCTGGCTTGCTTCTCGTTGATCTCGGCGTTGAGCAGGTCGCCGACAATGCGTTGAGGCTCGTGCTGGCGCTTGACGGCAGTTGCCATGATCTCGTCGAAGGCAGCCTTCATGCCGTAGAGCTTAAGTTCGCCCATGAGGTCGAAGATTTGGGTTCGTTCCATCAGATGGTCCTCCGGAGGTTGTCGTAGCGGGCACAATCGGCGATCGGTGCATGACGGAGCGTCAGTGCGGCCGGCGTCATGATGTTGGCCGGTGGGGCGGGTTCACGTTGACGGGCCAGGATATTGAGAACGACATCGGCGGAATGGACGCTGTGACTGAGCGCTTCGGCACAAGCCGCTTCCACCGCGGACAGACCGTCAGTCAGCACCGCGGTGAGGATGTCGACCATCTGCCGATTGCCATCGTCGGTGCTGGCCAGCTTGCGCCGGATCCGCTCGATCGCGGCCGGCAGCACCCAGTCTTTGAAGGGAGCACCGTTGCGCAAGGCGCCGGGTTTGCGGGCGAGCACCGGCACATAATGCCAGGGGTCGTAGACGGTATCGCCGCGGCCAAAGGATCGCGGGTGCTCGGCAACGATACGTCCATCCTGACGGATCACGATGCGATCGGCATAGGCTTGAACCTCGACCGGTCGTCCGACTGCACTGGCTGCGACCGAGTACTTGTTGTTGTCGAAGCGCACCAGGCAGGTCTTCGAGACCGATGCTGTCACCGCATGGAAGCCGTCGAAGCGGCCGGCATAGGGAACGAGTTTGGGGCGTTCGGCTTCGAACACGTCCCAGATCGTCTGATCGACCAGCTCCGGATGGCGATGAGCCTTGGCGTAGGCGATGCACTTGTCGAGCAGCCAGGCGTTTAACTCGTCGAGGTTTTTGAACCGCAGCCGCGGCGTGAAGAAGCGCTCCCGGACCAGCCCGACCTGGTTCTCGACCTGCCCCTTCTCCCAGCCCGACGCTGGCGTACAGGCGACCGGATCGACCAGATAGTGGCTGCACATCTGCAGGAAGCGGCGATTGTAGAGACGGCCTTTACCGACAAAGATCGTCTCCACCGCGGTCTTCATGTTGTCGTAGATGCCGCGGGTGCAGGTGCCTTTGAACAGGGCGAATGCCCGGTCGTGGGCGTCGAACACCATCTCCTGCGTCTCCCGCGGATAGGCCCGCACGAACAGCATGCGACTGTGACAGAGCCGAACATGAGCAGCCTTCACCATCACCGTGGTGCCGCTCAGCAGGACCACCTCGTGGCTCCAGTCGAACTGGTAGGCTTCGCCTGGTGCAAAGCTCAGCGGCACATAAGCCGACGCTGTCGAGGTGCCGCGTTCCTTGGTCCACCGTCGGGCGTATCGACGAACCGCATCATAGCCGCCGGCATAACCCAGGCCGCGGAGTTCCTCGAATAGCCGGATCAGCGTCAGCCGTTCCCGCGCCGCCTTGCTCTCATTCCCTGCCAGCAACCGATCAAGCTCGGCACTCCAGGCACCCATCTTCGGGAGCGGCTGCGTCTCGCGCTCGTACCGGAACTCCGTCGCTTGAGAACGAATGACCTTGCGAACCACCTTCCGCGATACGCCAAGTTCTCGGCAGATCGCCTTGATCGGACGACCATCAACAAAGTAGGCGCGACGGATCTTACCAATCGTCTCCACCACCAGCATCCCAACCTCGGCTTCCATGACTCGATGGAAGCCACTGTGGACCCTTATCCCGGGGTCCCGATTGGATGCCGATCACCCCGAAACGGGGGTCCTTATTCCATGCCGAAACACACTTGGCTATCTTGAGAAGCCTATCTCTGGCTTTGCCGTACGCCAGCGCTTCCGCTTTCTCTCGCGTTGCTTCCGCACGGCCGCGCCAAAGGTCGGGATCGTAGAGTTTACTCTTCGGATTCATAGCGATGAACATGCAATTTGCAGATCAAACAAATGTGACAGTGGCGCTCCGTACAATTACGTAGCAGTGACGCTTGTGGCCCTGGGTTATCAGCGAGTAGACACCAACGGTGCGCGCAAACTCACACTTGCCCTGAGCGTGGTCATAGAGACGCCGCGGTTTACAAACACTCAGCGCGAGGTTTCGCCGGAGCACACTCGTCCTTCTGACGGACCCTGTAGATCCCAAGACGTATTCAGACGACAGGGCTTGAATCGCACGTGGCGTCAGATTGCACGATCCTAGACGAGTGAAGACTGTTTCGAACAATCCGGGCGTTTCCCGCCAAATCCCCAGAACTGCGAATGTTTCAAACACCCCAAGCTCAACCCGCGAGATTCAAAGCACACTTGTCTGCACCTTATTGGTGGCTGGTCCAATGAGAGGTAGAAACAATTGCGCTCTTCGAGACATGGACGGCCCCTTTCGATCATGGCATGCGCAGGGGAACGGACGCCCGGTACTGACGCCAACTCGATTGCCCCCGCTCTTGCGTCAAATGAAGTGGCACGCACGTTGCGGGACCGCGCCGCGCGTGACAGGGACACGCGCGATGACAGCTTTGCCTGCGCAGTCGAGTGCATCATTTGTCAATGGATTGAGCAGCCCTGCCTTGGGCGCTCCTCGCCGCCTTTCCTGGCCCGCGGTCACAAGTCCTGTTCGATCCCTGCGTCGGGACTACGATGGCCTCCTCCGTCGGTTGACTCGTCATTAGGCTGCGGCCGCACTTTAGACTCATGCAAAAGCCTCCCAATGCCTCACGAGATCGGGGCATGACCGCGGCCACCGCACGATCACCGAAAGCTTAACCGTGATCAAATTGTTCGGTCAGTGCAGCTCGGCGCCGGCAACGACAGATGCTGACAAGTCGCCGCGAAAATACCGACTCCCGGCCCGGATGGTTTCGCAAGAGAAAAAAACGGTCTCGCAGGCGCCCACCGTAAGCGCCGTTCAGCGGCCACCTTCCGGACCACGGGCGATCTGCGAGTCTGCGGTTTGTTTGAACCGTTAGGAGCTATCGCCAAATTTTGGTGACGGCGCGGCCGGTCAGGCGGCGGCGGTTATGGGCTGACGGTCAGTCGGTTTGGCGATGAGCTCGATCCCGTCGTTGAATGTCACACCGAGAACGAGTTTTGGCAACTGGTTGTGGCCATCGAGACGACGCCGGCTTTTCTGCGCGGCCTCAAGCAGTTTGAAGACCATCGCGGGCGCCGTTCTGTTGGACAGGCAGCCCTTCGATCGGATCGTGCGGTGGCGCACGGTAGCGAAGGTGCTTTCAATGGGATTGGTGGTCCGCAGGTGTTTCCAGTGTTCGGCCGGGAAGTCGTAGAACGCCAGTAGCGTGTCCCGATCCTTGCTCAGGCAGTCGGCCGCCTTCTCGTATTTGGGCGTATAGCTCTCGATGAAGGCGTCGAACGCCAGCTCGGCGGCGGCCTTGGTTTCGGCCATCCAGCTCTCCTGCAACGCGCGTTTGGCTTTAGGCTGCTGGCTCTTCGGCAACTTGGCGATCACGTTGGCGGTCTTGTGTACCCAGCAGCGCTGCTCGCGCGTTTTCGGCCAGACCTCGCCGGCGGCCTTCCAGAACCCGAGCGCGCCGTCGGCGATGGTGAGCCGCGGCGGCACGCCGAGCCCGCGCCGCTTCAGGTCGAGCAGCAGATCGCGCCAGTCCTGCGCGCTCTCGCGGGCGCCATCGGTGAAGCCGACCAGTTCCTTGCGGCCTTCCGGCGTCGCGCCGATCAGCACCAGGATGCACTGCTTTTCGTCTTCGAGGCGTGCTTGGAGATGGATGCCATCGGCCCAGATGTAGACGTAGCGCTTCGCCGACAGATCGCGCCTCTGCCACGCGGTGTGCTCGTCAAGCCAACCGTCCTTCAGACGGCCGATGGCGGATGCCGACAACCCGGCAGCATCCTTGCCGAGCAGCGCCGCCAGAGCCTCGGAGAAGTCGCCGGTGGAGATACCCTTCAGGTAAAGGATCGGCAGCAGCGTCTCGATCGATTTCGAGCGGCGCATGTAGGGCGGCAGGATCGACGGAGAGAACCGGATGCGGTCGGGATCGGTAGCCTCCGCCTCGCGATCGCGTACACGCGGCTGGCGGACGCCGACCGGACCGATACCATCCATCACCTCGCGTTCCGGCAGGTGACCGTGGCGCACGAGCGCTGGTGGCCGTCCGCAGTCTTCAAATCGGCATGCTTGCCGAGAAAGTCCGCGACCTCGGCCTCGACCGCCTGGGCCAACAGAGCACGCGCCCCATTGCGCAAGATTTCGGTGAGTTGATCGTCGACGTTTCCTGGCTGAATCAACTTGATGATGTTATCTTTGGACACGGCATATCGCTCCTTCGGTGGAGAAGTGGAGGCGTCAAGCACCCCCACGATATGCCGCCTTCCCGATTCCCGCCGTCACCAACTTTCAGCGATAGCTCACCGTTAGGCTTAGAATGGACACAGAGCATAGTGCTATCACGGAGCCGGTGCGGCGGCTTGAAGTCTTCACCGGAGCCGGCCGCCGGCGGAAGTGGAGCGATGAGGACAAGGTGCGGATCGTTGCGGAGATCGTGGCGAGCGGCGGCTCGGTCTGTTCGGTAGCGCGACGGCATGGATTGTCGCCGCAGCAGTTGTTTGGCTGGCGCCGTCAGTTGCGAGAAGCTGCGGGCGGTCATTCCGAAGTGGAAGAAGTACAGTTTGTGCCGGCGGTGGTGGATGCCGCGGTGCCGGCGTCCGCTGTTGATCGGGAGCGCAAAGCGGTGCGCTGCAAGGCCAAGGCGGATACCCGGGCTCGCCGTTGCGATGCCGGGATCATCGAGATCGAAGTCGACGGCATCACAATCCGGGCCGGTCGTGGTGCGGATACGACGATGATTGCGTCGATTGTCCAGGCACTGAAGGCGAGCCGGTGATCGGCCCGTCGGGTGCGGTCCGGGTGATGGTGGCGACCAAACCGGTGGACTTCCGCAAGGGGATGGAAGGGCTCGCGATCCTGGTGCGCGAGAGCATGCGGGCAGACCCATTCTCGGGAGCTGTCTATGTGTTTCGGGCCAAGCGGGCGGATCGGATCAAGCTGGTGTTCTGGGACGGAACGGGTCTGTGCCTGTTCGCCAAGAGGCTCGAGGATGGGATCTTCCGCTGGCCGACGATCGAGGACGGCGTGATGCGCCTGTCGGCGGCGCAATTGTCGGCGCTGCTGGAGGGGCTCGGCTGGCGGCTTGTGCATGAGGCGCGAGAGACGCCGGCGCCAACGCAAGCCGGATATTGTTGGCAGCGCTGCGGCGAAGTGAATCAGGAGCGTCGAACGCGTCGTCAGACAGCGGCGAATATGCTCTGAATTGGGTGTGAGCGACGCCCTGCCTGACGATCCCGAGACGCTGAAAGCGATGCTGCTTGCCGAGCGATGCGAGAGCGAACGGCTGCGTCAGATCATCAAGGAATTGCAGCGACATCGGTTTGGCCGGCGGGCAGAGACGCTGCCTGAAGATCAGATGCTGCTGGGCCTGGAAGACGTCGAGCAGGTCGCCGCATACAACGAGACGGCGCAGGACGTGAGCGCACCTGAAGGCCGTGAGGTGCAAGCCGGTAGGCGCCGCGTCAACCGTGGCGCCTTGCCGGCGCACCTGCCGCGGATCGAAGTCGTCGTCGACATCGAGGACAAGACCTGTCCCTGCTGCCAGGGCGAGTTACATCGGATCGGCGAGGATAGAAGCGAGCGGCTGGACCTGGTCCCGGCGCAGTTCCGGATCCTCGTGACCCGGCGTCCCAAATACGCCTGCCGCGCTTGCGAGGACGGTGTCATGCAGGCGCCGGCCCCGGCCCGGTTGATCGAGGGCGGACTGCCGACCGAAGCAACCGTCGCCCAGGTTCTGGTGTCCAAATATGCCGATCACCTGCCGCTCTATCGGCAGGCTCAGATTTACGCCCGCCAGGGCATTGAGCTCGATCGTTCGACGCTGGCGGACTGGGTGGGACAAGCAGCCTTCCACCTGCGTCCGTTGCATGAGCGCCTCCTCGGCAAGCTCAGGCGACGGCCAAAGCTGTTCGCCGACGAGACGACGATGCCGGTGCTCGATCCCGGCCGCGGGCGCACCAAGACCGGTCAGCTCTGGGCCTATGCAGCGGACGACCAGCCATGGGGCGGCGCCGATCCGCCGGGCGTTGCCATGGCTGTGCCCCCGATCGCAAAGCCGATCGGCTAATCGCCTATCTCGCAGGCTTCGAAGGGATCCTGCAGGTCGATGGCTATGCCGGCTATGGCAAGCTCGCCGAGCGTGGCGATGTCCAACTTGCATTCTGCCGAGTAGGCGGGGGTGTTGCCATCCCCGCCCCTCACAGACCCGGACGAGCGGATTACCCGCATCCGGTTCTTCACGCGCAAGCTTCGCTCACGAGACGGCATATTGGTGGACGATCTTGGCTGTTGGCAGTGGGTATCGCGCGAGCATGGCCCGGAAGCGCGTCCACGGCAGATTGCTGTGGCGGCCACGCCGTGCGAGCCATTTCCTCCATATCCGCGTGACTTGGTGGTGGTACCACCTGATGCGTCGGCCGTTTCCGGAGATGCCGTAGTAGGCGCAGTGCCCCCGGATTACCCGTGACAGATGGGTGTGCTGCTCCCTGAACGAACAGTGCAGGTTTTGCCGACACCATTCCATCACAGAAGCCAGCGCGCGTGCGTAACGGTCTTTTGCCGTTATCTGACGGACGACATTCTTGCCTCGCCTCGACAGACCCCACACGTGGGTGAAGCCAAGGAAGTTGAACGTGGTCCCCGCCGTCGCAGGATGACGCCCGCCTGGGCGTTTGAACCGGAAGTCTACGAAGCGAGTCTTGGTCGGATGGAGTTGAAGCCCATACCGATCAAGCCGCTTGGCCAATACGTTCAGCAATCGCTTGCCGGACAGGTGGTCCTCAAAGGCAATCACCGCATCATCAGCGTATCGAACCAGTTGGCACCGCCCCTTGAGCCGCGGTCGCGCCACCTGCTCGAACCATTCGTCCAGCACATAATGCAGGTAGATGTTTGCAAGCAGTGGCGAGATCACGCCGCCTTGGGGCGTTCCACCAGTCGTGCGGCGCAGGATGCCCTTTTCGAGCACCCCCGCCTTCAGCCATTTATCAATCATCCTCCGGACGACACCGTCCGTGACTCGCTGGTCGAGGAATCGGCGCAAGTGTGCGTGGTCGATGGTGTCGAAGTATTTCGAGATATCGACGTCCACCACCCAGCGCAGCCCTTGTTCCATGAACCCGGTACGTAGAGCGTGCAGGGCGTCATGGGCCGATCGTCCCGATCGGAACCCGTACGAGCACGGCAAGAAGTCCGTCTCGTAGATCGGCTCCAGCAGCAGGAGAATCGCCCGCTGCACCACCTTGTCTTCCAGTGTCGGGATGCCCAGCGGCCGTCCCGTGCCATCCGCCTTGGGGATGTAGTGCCGTCGCACCGGCGGCGCGATGTAACGGCCGGATTTGATGCGCGCCAGGAGATCATCAAGATTGACCTCCAAGTTCGCCTCATAGTCCGTCGCCATCATGCCGTCGACGCCGGGCGCGCCATCCTTGCGCGTCAGACGATAAGCCTCGAGCATCCATTCACGGTCGATCAGGTGATGCAGCGCGGTCAGCACCCGCTCGGGATGTTGCCTCGCCAGATCGGCTATCCATTGTCGTTTCGTGGACAGGTTTGCGGGACTCAGGGTTCCCTCCCGTGTTTCTCGTCAATGGGTCTTAACGCGTGACGGCTCCCTTCCCTCCAGCGGGTCCCGGTGAGCCCAGTTCCCCGCCTTCCTCGGTACTACGAAGCCGCTACGACTTCCCGCCGCGCATGTCCGTCAGCTTATGTCTTCGCCTCGGGATTCCACATGCCTTGGTGTTTCGTGTTCGCGTCTGCGCTCCCGATGTTCGCCAAGTCGGTCATCGGGCCCGGAGCATTGTTCAGGCCGGTGCTCCTGTCCGGCCGATTCATGTGGACACAAACGGGACATCTCAGGTTTCCTGGTGGCCCATCCCGTACCTTTGCCCTGCTCTGAGACCCCGGCCGAACCGGTAAGCCTGACCATAGCGACTTTCCCAGTGCTGCCCCCGGATCCAAAACGGCGAAGGCTTCAGCACGACCATGATTTCGAGGCTGCCACAGGGCTTCAGTACCCGCTGTCTACGCTTCACGAATGACGTTGCCGTCACCCATGCAAGACTCGCTTCCGGCTGGCGGGCTCCGCCTTTGCCGCGAGGGCGTCGAACCCTCTGGGTCGCGTTGAAAGGTTTCAGGTCACATTCTTCCTCCTTTCCAGGACTTATCCTGACGCAAGCTGGTCGCACATGCGACGTAACTTCTACGAACTTGCCACACCCGGTCCTGCGCCCATTGCGAGCGAGGCGCTCAAGCATATCGCCGAGTTCTATGCCATCGAGAAGGACATCCGTGGCTGCAGCGCCGAGGAGCGCCGTCTCGTTCGGCAACAGAAAGGCCAGCCGCTGGCGGAAGCCTTCGAGCGGTGGCTCCGCGCAAAGCTCGCGTTGATCAGTCAAAAGGGCAAGTTAGCCGACGCCATCCGCTATGCGCTCTCACGCTGGGAGGGCCTGACGCGCTTCATCAATGATGGCCGTATCGAGCTGGACAACAACGCCGTCGAGCGATTGATCCGTCCGATCACGCTGAACCGGAAAAATGCGCTGTTCGCAGGCTCCGACGGCGGTGCCCAGCACTGGGCCGTCATCGCCTCCTTGATCGAAACCTGTAAGCTGAATCGCATTGACCCGCTGGCCTATATCACCGATGTCCTCACCAGAATCGTCAACGGTCACCCGAACCGCCAGCTCGACAGTTTGTTGCCATGGAACTACGGAAACGGCTAGAATCCGGCCTGGGCGAAGAAAATCGACGAACCAACATTCTTGAGGCGCGCCGGTGAGCGACAAGAACATCTTGTGGCAACAGGACGGGGTCGATCCCGGTTGGTTTACAGCCGAACACATCGGATCGATCAGGAGCAGCACGAGTTACCGCCCGGGCGGTTGGTGGTTCTTGCCTGCTTGGCTACCGGACACGCAAGAACACGACGTTGGTCCATCTAAAATCAAGACTGCAGCACTAGCTGAGGCGGACCGGCTGGCAGCCCTCCACAAACGAAAAACATAGAGGTCAGCTCACGTCTCGAACCCGTGTGTTCGGAACAGCGCTTACCGCCCACCTAACAATCCGGCATGTCTTCGGTCGGAAGGCCTGAAGAACATGCCGCAAACCAACCGACGCGAAGGAACACCATGATTCAAAACCAGCGGCTTCGTTTGGCTTCGCCCCTGAAGGCTGCCATCCCCTTGCTTTTGCAATGACCGCCCTCATCCCAGAGCGAGTAGACGCGCGCGATCACGCGCCGACCGTAGAGGAGAAAGAAGCCTGCATGGAGGACGTGTTCCGCCTGTGCAGCAGCCATATTCCGGATCGCGTCGCCATCATCGCTTGTCTCATATCCAAGCAATCGAGGCTCAGTCGTCTGAAATGTCGCTACATGATTTCCGCTGGTGACGCTGGCAAGAAGAGTAACGAACCGAAATGAGGGGATGGCGAGCCAGGTGGCTGCTCCTTCGCCTCAGGCTCAGAGATTGCCGACCGTGACCAGCAGGCCGTCACGCGATGGCGGGACAACAGGCACGGGCAATCGAGAGCGACGTCGATAACTTAGAACTGACGGACACGGTCGCCGATTACTTCTATCGGGCAGCTCAGCCTGGAGCGCTTGACCCTCACGTAGCGTCAGGTTGTAGCCTGACGAAGGAATCGCATTTAAGCGGCAGATACGCAAGCATCGAGGACGGTCTGCCGCGAGCGGGTGCTCGCACAACAATATCAATGCAATTGACGCCACGCCTCGTCGACGAAAAGTCCCCTATTGAACGAGGAGCCCGAGGATAGACAGGTAACGTGTGAAGTTCGATGGAAGCGCTTAGATCGATCATTGGCAAAGTTGCCAGCGGCACCACTCTGACAAGTGAGGAAAGTGAGTTCGCCTTCGACAGCATGATGTCGGGGCAAGCGAGCCCTTCACAGATCGGTGGCTTGTTGCTGGGAATGCGGGTCCGCGGCGAGACCGTCGAAGAGGTCACCGGCGCTGCCTCCGCGATCCGCAATAGAATGCCACGGGTCGATGCGCCATGCGATCCCATCGGTATTGCTAGCACGAATGATACCCCGTTTTGCTCAGTCAACGTGGAGACGTGCGCCTCCTTTATCGTCGCCGGGGCCGGCGTTCCTGTCGCCAAGCACACCGACCGCGCAGCGTCATCAAGCTCGAGCACCGCGAACATTTTGGCGCGCCTAGGCGTGAAGACCGATCTCACGCCTGAAGCCGTTGCTCGTTGTCTACAGGAAGCCGGCATCGGCTTTCTGTTTGCGTCGGCCCAGTATCCGGCCATGCAGCGTATTCGCCAGATCCGAACTGCACTTGGGACTCGCACGATTTTTAATCTAATCACACTTCTGTCCAACCCCGTGGGAGTTAAGCGGCAGATGGTCGGAGTGTTCTCTCGTGAATGGGTGCAGCCACTGGCCCTAGTGTTGAAGAACCTTGGCGCCGAATCGGTGTGGGTGGTGCACGGCTCAGACGGGCTCGATAAGATAACCCTTGCCGGCCCGACTTTTGTTGCCGCGCTCGAGGCGGGTGCAGTCCGCACCTTCGAGGTGACGCCAGAAGATGCTGGGCTCCCCCGCCACACCGAGGCGCTGGAGAGCGGCGATGTGGACGGCAATGCCGTCGCGCTGCAAAGCGTGCTCGGTGGCGCAGCAAGTCGATATCGCGATGCCGCCCTTTTGAACGCGGCGGCGGCATTGATCGTGGCCGGCCGGGCCTCCACGCTCCAGGAAGGCGTCGCACTTGGCCAGGAAGCGCTTGATCGCGGCGCCGCAGCCACCCGACTGGAGCGCCTGATCGCGGCTTCCAACGAATGACAACTGAGTCGGGCCCTGTTCAGTTGTGACCGCCAAGGCCAACATTCACGAATGCTCGCTGCTCCTGCGAGGCTTGCGAGCTTGCGCCGCTTGCCCAGGCATCAACGCAGTTGGCATCGAATAGGTGGCAAGAGCCGGCCTTCGTCGTCGGCGAGAGCCTGTTGCGGCGCACCGTTGCCGAGGTTTCAGAGCCCGCTACGTGGTGCTAACGCTGCCGGCCAAAGGAGATGATCGATGACGTTCGCACAAAAAACGGAAGCACTCGGATCCATCGCAACGATAGAACACATCATTCGCAAGTTTAGGGAATTGATTGATACGGACAGCTCGATCCCCCCGGAGCTGCGGGGCGCGCTGCACGCAATACTCGATGAGCATCTTATCGATGCAAAAAAGCGTGTTCTCTCACGGGGACATTAAGCGCGCCAATGCCCTGCATAAGGAGAAACAATTTGCCCTGGCCAGCGCCCGCCAATACTGCAATCGGCATGATCCTGTCCGCACGGCCAGTCGGCGACGTTCCAGCCATGCACCGATCGCGCCGACGGAATCCAGCAGCATGGCCGCCCCTTTCTGCCTAGCGGGGATAGGATTGAGCTCGACGAGATCGAGCTATTGCTCATTGGTCTACAGAGAAAGCCAAGCACATTATATCCATCGAGATGGTCCAGCTTCAGGCCCGTTCTCGCGCACGGCCGTCGGCCAAACCGTCGGCGATTGCCTTAGGCTGACTGCCGCGTTCGGCCTGCCGGTGAGCCATGCCGAGATTGCCACTTTCGGCAGAACCACGGCGCTGGTGATCGAGCGCCTTGCGGTGGACCGAGGATGGCCGCTTGTTCCGGCTGCCGCAGGAGGACTGCTGTCAGGCGCTGTCTGCTTGCCGCTACGCAAGTATCCGGGCGCGGCGGCCGGCAGGGTGGAGCTTCTTGATCTGCCAGAAAGACAGCGATGTCCCTTCCGAGGACCAGGCGATTCTGCTGAGGGCGCAGATTCTCTTTTGGCCGATCGGCGCAACGCATGCAGATGAAGCTTGTGACGTCGGTAGGGACATACAACTCCTACAGGATTGCCGGCGTACAGGGGCGGCATTTCGTGCAGACCCGCGAAACAGCGGGCGTAGCGAAAAGGCTCGTTCGAGATTCTATTGAAGCTATGGCAACTACCGCCAAAGCTGCTCTCGACAAGATCGAAAGCAAGCTGCACACGGGATTTCTCGGATCGATTCATACGTCGGTAAAAGCTGCCCGTCATGCAGCGCCTGGGTTCATTGAGAGTGCAATACCGGACAACCACGGTTGCTGCCGCCGGCCGACTAGGGGATGCCGCCGATGCCTTGTCACCTGCGCATTGTGGATCATGCGTTCCATGACGCACCGGCTCCCTCGTTCGGAAGTGAGTTGCCGTCACGCATTGCCGGACATCTCCTACACCGCTTGGTCTTTGCTATATCGCTGCGAATTGACGAAGCCGGCACGCCCGACATCACCAACACGGCCGTCGACTGAACGCTGCTGCAAACAAGAGCTGTCAACAGACAAAAAGCGAACCCGCGCATTTTCGGGACATGTGCCTTCACAAAGCCCGATGTGCCGAACCGAGCAGCCGGGGAACAGCGAGGCCTCCGGCAAACCCTCCCGGCCGAGCAGGAGGGTGCCTCCGCCTCTTCGATGCGCGCGGCCATACGCAGGAATGCGTGCGGCCAGACACCAAAGCGCGTGCAGCTACCTCGTGGAACGAGCAAAGATCGACAAGATTGTCTCTCAGGGTGTTGTAGAGCGCTGCGCTATCACGGCACGCGCGCGTGCGAGCCGGCACTCACGGCTTCTCCGATCACCGGCAAGCACATCCTCCCGGAATAAGACCACGAGCAGCGCATCGAATACGTGCACTTGAACGAGGAAGGCGGGCGGCCGGCTCCACAGGTGCATTCTGCGCTCCCGCCGAAGCCAAGCCGTGCCAGGGAGCGGCACGGCACGTTCTTGGATTGATGTCGTGGTTTTGCGCAACAGAAGGCAGGTCAGCAATGCGAGGACGGCCCATACCAGGGCGCGCTCCTGAGCTTCTACAATTGCGCCGACACCTACCAGCCCTGGTAGCTCAGTTACTATCGATAGCCGCGTAGCATCATTGCCGCGGCAAGACCGGCTTCACAAGACCAGGCTTCAGAAGGCACAGGTGCCCCACAACAATTGCGCATCTTAAGACCTTCGCGCGAGATCATGATAGAATTACCGTGGGTCTTATCCTGATCTTGTATGAGCGATGAGAGGCGAGTTCACAGGCGTCAGGCGACGTCCAGCGATCCGTTTCGAGCAACGGCAATCCTCGAGGGTATCTGACGTTGGGTTGAGATCGAGTCTCCAACGGAGCGGCCGGATCAAGTCAACAAGCTCGTCGACCTCGTCGCCGCAGGCTATGGCGACTTGCCGGCAACTGTGGAACGTGTCGCGGGACGCGACGGCCGAGGGGATCACCTGATCGCACGCTCGTCCTGGGGCCAGGAGGCACCGGGCGTCCTGGCGCTGAGCCATCTCGATACCGTACACCCGATGGGCTTCATCGAGCGCCTGCCGTTCCGGATCGACGGCGACAGCGCGTTCGGTCCCGGCATCTACGACATGAAGGGCGGCGCGTATCTTGCGTATGATGCCTTCCGGCGGATCTGCGCCGATGATGCGCGCTCGCCGCTCGGCATCACCCCTCTCTACTCATCGGACGAGGAGATCGGCAGCCCGACCTCGCGGGCGCTGATCGAGGCCGAGGGCCGCAAGGTGTGCTGGTGAACGAGCCGGCGCGCGACGGCGGCAAGATCGTCACCGGACGCAAGGGCGTCGCGCGCTTCGACTTGCATATCAAGGGCGCACCGGCGCATGCCAGCACGCGCCCCGAGCACGGCCGCGGCGCGATCCGGGAACTCGGCCATGTGATCCTGGCGCTGGAGGCGATGAACGATCTCAAGCGCGGCATCACCGTCAATGTCGGCGTCGTCCGCGGCGGCACCAAGCCGAACGTGATCGCCGAGGAGGCCTATGCGGAAGTCGATCTGCGCGTGCCGACCATCGCCGACGCCGACGAGCTGGTGCCGAAGATGCTCGGAATCACCGCGCGCACCGAGGGCGTCACCGTGAAGGTGACCGGCGAACTGAACCGTCCGCCCTACGAGAAGAGCAACGCCGGCGCAGCACTTTACGAACACGCCGGGGAGCTTGCCGCCGAACTCGGCTTCGAGCTGCTCGATGTATTCACCGGCGGCGGCTCCGACGGCAATTTCACAGCGCCGCATACCGCGACCCTCGACGGCGTCGACGGCAAGGGCGCGCATACCCATTACCAACTCTACATCTCCTCGATTGAGCCGCGCGCCCGACTCCTCTATCGCCTTATCAGCCACTGCAATAATTTCGACCAGCCGCCGGCCGCGACCGCGGCGTACGCCGGATCGGGGACACGCTCCGATATTCGCGCGGCACGCCTCGAATGGCGCAATGGGTCACATAAATCCCTTCCTGTCAGGCCGACCTGATCGAACACCATCCGGATCTCGCATTGGGCACTGAGGCTTCGGTGCCCATCCGACTGATTTCATGACTACCGCACGGCCGGATGTCCGGCCGCGAAATTGACTGCGACTAGAGCGGGTAGCTGCCGCGCAGGCACGAACCTTTCCGGCCGGAGCTCGTCCGCCCGAACCTTGTTGTCAACTGGGGTGGCATTGTGACGCACATCGAGACACAGAATGATTCAGCAACAACACTGTACGCGGCGTTTTGCGAGCAGACCTTGGCGCTTAGGCACGTGCATACAGGCTGCCAAGAGAACTTGAACCGGACGTAGCGTTAAATTGTACAATCTTAGGAAGGCACGGGTCTTCATCTGCCGTCCGGACTGTGAAGGATTTCGAATGTCTCACATGGGCATAGCCACGCCGCAATGCTTGGGCGAGATCCTGGTCCGCGACAGCCGACCGCTCGAGATGTCTATGCGTTGCGTGTTGATCGCGGCGCCGCGGCTAGCAGGCGGTTGTGAAGGGGCTGCCATCCCACAGCGATACCGTTCAGCTGTCCTAAGCCGCATCACCGCAGAGTGGCCGAGATCAGAGAAGATCAACTTAGACCTCACTTCAAAGACAATCAAAGCGGCGAGCCAGCTTCTCGCACCGCCTACAGCGCTTTTGGGCGGTCCCAGCGCGCAAGCGTGCGACAGTGCGCGCGACTACGGCGACCTGCAAAGCTCTTGCGTTGCAACGCCTCGCTCGGTGTAACCGGCGCGACATCAGAAGAGATAGCCTGGCATTCAGGAGCAGCAAGTTGAACGAGCCCGATGACGTCAAAAGGTTCTGTTAGTTGTGGAATCTCAACAGGTCGTCCATCGGAAGGCCGAGGCGGCTGATGGGCGGTTTGGCTTGCAGACTACCGTGGGGGCGATGCCAGTTGTAGTGATGAAGCCAGATTGGCAGGTTTTTGGCCCGCAGGTCTGAGGTGTCGTAGGCGCGAACGTAGGCCCACTCGCGGAGCGCGGTCTGGATGAAGCGTTCAGCCTTGCCGTTGGTTTGCGGTCTGTAGGGTCTGGTGAAGATGTGCTTGAGGCCGAGCTTCCTGCACGCTCTGGCGAAGGCCTTGGCGCGGTAGCAGGAGCCGTTGTCGGTCATGATGCCGGTGACCTTCATGCCGAGGCTGCGGTAGTAGGTGACAGCCTCCTTGAGGAAGGCGATGGCACTCTCCTTTTTCTGATCCCGCCGGATCTGGGAGAAGGCCAAGCGCGATGTATCGTCGATCGCTACGTGGACGAACTCGTGGCCGGCGCCGCGGCTTTCGCCCTTCTGGCGATCGTGGGTGATGCGGTGGCCTGGTCTTACGAACCTGCCGAGCTTCTTAATGTCGATATGGATGAGCTCGCCGGGCTGCTCGCGCTCATACCGGCGCACCGGCTCCGCAGGCTCCAGATCGCGTAGCCGGCTTAATCCCAAGCGACGAAGGATGCGGCTGACAGTGGCCGGCGACACCGCGACCTCGGCTGCGATCTGCTTGCCGGTGTGGCGCCGCCGGCGCAACGTCTCGACGGCGGCGCGCGTGGCAGGCGGGGTTTGGCTTGGCGATGAATGAGGTCGCGACGAGCGGTCGCGCAAACCATCGACACCTTCTGCGCGGAACCGCTTGACCCACTTGGCCACCGTTTTCGGTGTCGTGTTAAACTGATCCGCCGCGGCGGCCTGGCTCAACCCGCCCTCGACCACGCCCCGCACCATCGCCTCTCGACCTTTGGGCGTCAAAGGCGCATTCTTGTGGACGTTCATCCGGTCTCTCCTTGAAACGCTGAAGCTTCGCAACCTCAGCTTCCTCGGTTCAGACCAGATGGACAACCTCCTGAGACACCAAAGCTAGTCGACCACATTGAAGGCCAATGCCGGGCCTTTATCGGCTTCAAAGATGAAGACCCTAGGTGTTTAGTCCCGGCATTTGCTGGAGCGGATTGAGGGTGAATCGTTCGGGCTCTTTTGTCCAGGCTTTGCAGATATATTCGTAGGGCGTGAGGCCCTTCAGGGTCTTCAGCCGCCGAGCCTAGTTGTAGGCGGTGATGAAGTCGGTAAGGTGAGCTTCGAGCTGATCGTGTCGATCGTAATGATAGCGTTGGACGGTCGCTTCCTTGATCGTGCGGTTCATGCGCTCGACCTGCCCATTGGTCCAGGGATGCTTGATCTTGGTCAGCCGATGTTCGATGCCATTCTCTTGGCAGCGCATATCGAACATATGTGTCACGTATCTTGCCGTCGGGCCGTCCGCGTAGCGCGGCAAGAAGGTGAACTGGATCCCATTGTCGGTGAGAACCGTATGGATCTTGTAGGGGACAGCCGCGATCAGAGCTTCGAGGAAGGCCGAGGCGGAGGTCCTTCCCGTCTTCCTAGCCAGTTGTACGAAGGCGAACTTGCTGGTGCGACCGATTGCGACGTAGAGGTAGAGCTTGCCTTCGGCGGTCTGGAGCTCAGCGATGTCGATGTGGAAATAGCCGATCGGATAAGCCTTGAACTTTTTCTTCGAAGGCTTGCCGCCTTCAACCTACGGCAATCGGCTGATGCCGTGGCGTTGGAGGCAGCGATGCAGGGACGACCGCGTCAGATGCGGGATGGTCGGCTGCAGGGCATAGAGGCAACCGTCGAGCGGCAGCAGTGTATGCCGCCGGAAAGCGACGATGACCGCCTCCTCCTCGATGGAAAGGACTGTCGAGTTGGCTTCCTTGGGGCCTGTCGAACGATCGGCGACGTCTCGCGCTGCTTCCACTTCGCGACAGTCTTCTGGTTGATCCCGTAGCGCTTGGCGAGTGCTCTCAGGCTCTCTTGACTATTTTGTATTGCTCGACGGACTGCCTCCGTCGTGGTGGCGCAGCCGTGTAAAACTTGTCCCATAGCGCATCCTTCGAATCGTGCGACAAGAATGCACCATCAAAGCTTGGGACTAAACACCTAGAGCGGCCTTTATGTGCGGCGAGCCCGTATACCAAAGACCGGGCAGGAAACCGTCATCGTGGTGCGCCTATCACCACCGCCAGATGCACGCAAGCGCTGTCGAGCAGAACCGAGCAGGTGATCGCGTGCCTGAGATCTCTCAGGCAATATCCATTGTTCCCACTCCATGACAACCATCGAGAATAGCGTTGTCCTGCTGAGTCCGCATGATCATACCCGCAAAGGCCACGCGAAGCATGTCATCGAGGGTTAGACGTTTCCGACCTCCCACTGAACTGCATCGGGACACGCGCATGCGCCGACCGAACCACACGGAGATGCACCTCGTCTGCAAAATAATGAGCCTATCAATAAGCGACGTGCGTGGCTCTATCCAGTTGTTTGATCGCACCGGTGACATTAGACGCCGCGAGGCAGATTAGATGATTTTTAAGTCCATGACCGCAAGAAGAACTGACCCATCTCCGGCCGGAAGAACGTTGGTGCCTCGGATCCTAATCATGAATGCTGGTACGGCTCAAATGTCGGGCGCTGATCTGACAGCAGCTCAACTTTCGCTCGCCGCCAACCCGGCTTGCCGTTCAGCGTGGTTTGCTCAGGAGGGAGACCTCTAGTTTCCCCGGTAGCTATCCCAGCCGATCTGCTATCCTTCATCGGCGCGACGCTCAATATCGACGCCTCGAGCCTGTCGCAGCTTGTGCCTGGAGGCGCTCGCAAAGCACCGGTCCTTGATGATTGCACTCTGCTGTCCGAAGCGCTCGTAAAGCGAATTAGCAACTCCGCATTCGTCAGAAATCCTCTTGGAGAATCTATCCCTGCTACTTCAGTGAAGGTTTGCACGCTTGGCGGATGTGCTATGTGTCGCGCAGCCGGGAGACGACTTCGCTCTGCAGCGCGGTCCTGATCTATTGAATCGCAAGAGCCACTTCCGACAATTGGCGACGTGTGTTGGCCTTCTGTTGCCCAACGGACGCGTCACGACGAACCCAGACGAACTATTCAGAGCGGTCACCTCCCTGAGCTCTGAGACCGGCAGCGTAATTGTTAAGTTGGACAATGGAACCGGTGGGTTTAGAAATGTCATCTTGACCGGCGAGGAGAGCAGTCCACTACCTAGGGAGCTATCGCCAAATTTTGGTGACGGCGCGGCCGGTCAGGCGGCGGCGGTTATGGGCTGACGGTCAGTCGGTTTGGCGATGACCTCGATCCCGTCGTTGAATGTCACACCGAGAACGAGTTTTGGCAACTGGTTGTGGCCATCGAGACGACGCCGGCTTTTCTGCGCGGCCTCAAGCAGTTTGAAGACCATCGCGAGCGCCGTTCTGTTGGACAGGCAGCCCTTCGATCGGATCGTGCGGTGGCGCACGGTAGCGAAGGTGCTTTCAATGGGATTGGTGGTCCGCAGGTGTTTCCAGTGTTCGGCCGGGAAGTCGTAGAACGCCAGTAGCGTGTCCCGATCCTTGCTCAGGCAGTCGGCCGCCTTCTCGTATTTGGGCGTATAGCTCTCGATGAAGGCGTCGAACGCCAGCTCGGCGGCGGCCTTGGTTTCGGCCATCCAGCTCTCCTGCAACGCGCGTTTGGCTTTAGGCTGCTGGCTCTTCGGCAACTTGGCGATCACGTTGGCGGTCTTGTGTACCCAGCAGCGCTGCTCGCGCGTTTTCGGCCAGACCTCGCCGGCGGCCTTCCAGAACCCGAGCGCGCCGTCGGCGGTCGGCGATGGTGAGCCGCGGCGGCACGCCGAGCCCGCGCCGCTTCAGGTCGAGCAGCAGATCGCGCCAGTCCTGCGCGCTCTCGCGGGCGCCATCGGTGAAGCCGACCAGTTCCTTGCGGCCTTCCGGCGTCGCGCCGATCAGCACCAGGATGCACTGCTTTTCGTCTTCGAGGCGTGCTTGGAGATGGATGCCATCGGCCCAGATGTAGACGTAGCGCTTCGCCGACAGATCGCGCCTCTGCCACGCGGTGTGTTCGTCAAGCCAACCGTCCTTCAGACGGCCGATGCCGACAACCCGGCAGCATCCTTGCCGAGCAGCGCCGCCAGAGCCTCGGAGAAGTCGCCGGTGGAGATACCCTTCAGGTAAAGGATCGGCAGCAGCGTCTCGATCGATTTCGAGCGGCGCATGTAGGGCGGCAGGATCGACGGAGAGAACCGGATGCGGTCGGGATCGGTAGCCTCCGCCTCGCGATCGCGTACACGCGGCTGGCGGACGCCGACCGGACCGATACCATCCATCACCTCGCGTTCCGGCAGGTGACCGTGGCGCACGAGCGCTGGTGGCCGTCCGCAGTCTTCAAATCGGCATGCTTGCCGAGAAAGTCCGCGACCTCGGCCTCGACCGCCTGGGCCAACAGAGCACGCGCCCCATTGCGCAAGATTTCGGTGAGTTGATCGTCGACGTTTCCTGGCTGAATCAACTTGATGATGTTATCTTTGGACACGGCATATCGCTCCTTCGGTGGAGAAGTGGAGGCGTCAAGCACCCCCACGATATGCCGCCTTCCCGATTCCCGCCGTCACCAACTTTCAGCGATAGCTCGGGCCGGGCCTGGATCACGCCGTCCTCCTTCTTGAAGGCACGTAGCGATCACACGGAACTTCACCGGCACCACATCCAGACGCTCTGACACGTTCTCGCCGATCAGCACCTTCTGCTTGACGGCATGCTCAGCCAGCTCTTCCGGCTCAATGACCGTTTCGATCCGTTCCAGATAGGGCGCAAGGCCCTGGCGCCGACGCGGTACGCTTGTCATCCGCTTGCTCACGGCCCTCGTTGACCTGGGCCTTGATCGCACCGATGCCGGTCTCGATTTCCTCGAAGACAAAGGTCTGCTGTTCATCGTCACCGTTCGCAGAGCCGAGCTTTTCTGGTTCGTCGGCCGAACCGGGCGCGGTCGAGGGACCTTCAGGATCTGCGTCAGCCGCTCGATACGCGCATCGGCATAGGCGGTGCGCGCCCTGATCGTAAGCGGGGCTGCGAGGCCCATCAGATTGTTTGTGCGTAGACCTGTGAGCGCCGTTAGAAGAGTCATCTTCTGCAAGGGTGCTCACAATGGACGACCATTCGGACGACATAAGACGACCGTTGTCACCGCGCATAGAAGTGTACGCCGGCGGCGGCCGGAAACAGTGGCCAGATGATTTGAAGGCGCAGATTGTCGCGGACACCTGGCGCGTTGACGCTCGGGCCGAGCGGCATTATCGCTCGCGGCACTCGAGTTGCGAGGTTGTGGTGGCGTCTGTGGAAGGCGCAGTGATCGAGATTGCCAAAGGCGAGGTAGTCGTGCGTGCCGGCGTGGATATCGACGAAGCGTACTTGCAGCGGGTGATCCGCGCGGCCCGTTCGGCATGATCCCCTCTGGTGTGAAGGTGTTCCTCGCCAGCCATCCAGTCGACTTCCGCAAGGGTATCAATGGCCTTGTTGCGCTTGTGCGCGATGCCGGCTCAGATCCGTTCGACCGTGCGCTTGCCAAACGGCTGGCCGAGCAGCGAAATCGATGCGCTTATGCCATGGAACGCGGCCGCCTGACGGCCTCACCTTGCCGCGTACTTTCGGTCAGTTCGCATTCAGGGTAGAGGCAGCGTAGACGAAAGCCGTCGCCCGCCACGGACGAACAACTGACTGCGCGCCAGCGCTGGTTAGACCGTCTGGCTATGAGATATAAGAGTCCCCCCATGAACGAACCAGACGAATCCGACCTTTAGAAGGAGTCACGGCATTACCCATAAATTTGCGAACTTCGGTAAGTCGAACGAGAGCACCACACTCTTTGTTGGACGTTCGCTCTAAGTATGTTCGAACTAGGCTCGTCATCCAGTGGATCGTTGCCACTGTCTCAGCAGGCTGTTGTCATCCGAAAGACGGCAAACCCGGGCGTGGCTCCGCCTTTCTCCTTGAGCTCGTCAGCTTCTCGAAAGCCAACCTTCCTAGCATTCGCACCCGGTCTCTAGATGCCAATGCCGCCTATGCTGAACTAGGGTCCCCGCTGGGCGGATCTGCAGGAGACTTTGTTATTATAATCGAAAGGAGAGCTTTATGGATTCCAATCGGATAAGCGGTGGCGGCGCGCAAGGGTCCCCACCGGGGTACGTCCGGACACAGGAGGATCATGATCTATTTAGGCAGGCCGCGAATGAAGCCGGGTCATTATCATCTGCCGCGCTTGTATCGGCGCAGGCTCCGATTTGGAGTTCGAGCGCTCCATACGGAAGCTTTTCACGCGATGGCTACTCTTGGAACAACGACGTATGGGGTCCGCGCCCTGGGCCTCAGACGATTTCGGTGAGTGGCGTCAACCGGTGGAGCGTATGGTCGAACCAGCCTAATACGCCGGGCATCAAGAGCTATCCGCACGAGGCTTTTAGTATCGGGAAACCGCTCAGTTCAATCAACACTCTGAGCTCGAGCTTCAATCAGGAGGTTCCTACTGGCGGCGCCTGGGATGTCGCCTACGATATCTGGGACAGCTCAAACCAGCATGAGGTAATGCTCTGGACAAACTACACCGGAAACTCGGACGGGAGCGGCAACGTTAAGCCCATTTCATATCATTATGCCCCTTCCGGTGCGGCGATTCCGGTCTACAGCAATGTCAATGTAGGCGGAGCGACTTGGAACGTGTTTGAAGGTGAAGGCCCCGACGGTCACAAGGTCATCTCATTGCTGCGCACTTCGAAGACCAACAGCGGGACAGTGGACATCAAGAGTATCCTGCAGTGGATCAAATCGAAGGGGTACTTTGGCGACATAAACGTCGGTAGCGTCCAATACGGCGTCGAGATTACCTCGTCCCCGGGGGGAAAGAACTTCAATTTCAACAACTGGTCTGTGACCTCGAAGTGAAGATCCGTGTGCGGGCGGCAAGGTGAGCTGCGCTTATGCCAATGAGCCACGCTGGCTGACGGCCTAGCTTGCGCTTACCGTCTCGCTCGCGGCCGTAATGGACACATTCCCGCCGCACCAGCCTCTGATGAAATGTCGCGGACGTTCTGTACGCGTTCGGTGATGGCTTCGCTGGAAGGATCACTCGCGTCGACTGCTTGACGGCCGGCCCTCGCGGTCAAGGCCTCTAAAGCCCGTCTTATTCGTCAGAGGGCGCCTGAGAGGCTGGCGAGCGTGGTGTAAAGCGCTGATGCGGCGTAGGATTCGGTTGCAAAGCCAACCCCATCACCTTCAGCCGCGAACACCACGCCCGCCATGACCGATGATACGATTCTGCCCTTCTCGTTTCCAGCCGTTCACGCCAAGAAAGTCACAGCTGCCTTCGATGGCGGTCGGCTGACCTCGAACGGGGGCGTGATGCTTCTGGCGATGGCCGAGCGGCGTCTCGGCTTGGCCGACAATTTGGCCCGCGTGTTCCCGGATCGGCGCGATCCGACGCGGGTCGTGCACAGCCTTGTCGATATGTTCCGCGCGCGCATGTTCGCGATCTGCTGCGGCTACGAGGACGCCGACGACCTCGATCATCTGCGGTCCGATCCCGCATTCAAGCTGGCCTGCGGACGGCTGCCGGACACGGGTCGCGATCTGTGTTCCCAACCGACGCTGTCGCGGCTGGAGAATGCTCCGCGCCTGCGCGACGTGATCCGACTGACCTACACTTTGGTCGACGCATGGATGGATAGCTACCCGCGCGAGCCGGCATCCGTCACGCTCGACATCGATGATACCTGCGATGTCGTCCACGGCCATCAGCAGCTCTCGCTGTTCAACGCTCATTATGACGAACGCTGCTTCCTGCCGATCCACGTCTACGACACGGAGAAGAGCCGGCCCGTGGCGGTCGTGCTGCGGCCCGGCAAGACGCCGGGCGGCGTCGAGGTGCGTGCCCATCTGCGCCGCCTGATACGGCATATCCGGACGCGGTGGCACAACACGCGAATTACGTTCCGTAGCGACGGGCACTATGCCCGGCCGGAGGCACCGGAGGCAATGGCGTGGTGCGAGACCAACGGCATCGACTACATCTTCGGTCTGTCCGGCACCAAGCCGCTCGCCAGAAAAGTCGACGAGGCCGCCGACGACATCCGCACGCGACGCGCCATCGAGAACCTGCCGGTTCTGCGTGGCTATACCGAGACGCGCCACAAGGCAAAGTCCTGGGATCGCGAACGACGTACCGTCGCCCGTATTGAGGCGACGATGCTCGGCCTCGACATCCGTTTCGTCGTCACCAGCCTCGATGTCGGCTCGGCCGAGTGGATCTACGACAGCCTGTATTGCGCGCGCGGCCAAGCCGAGAATCTGAACAAGCTGCATAAGACGCAGCTCGCCTCCGATCGCACCAGCTGCCGTTCGGCGCTCGCCAATCAAGTCCGCCTCGTTCTCGACACCGCCGCTTATTGGCTGATGCTGACCGTGCGCGACGCGATTCCCAAAGCCCGGGAATTGGCCACAGCCGAGTTCGCGACGCTGCGTCTTCGTCTCTTGAAACTCGCTGCCCGTGTCGTCGAGACCACGAGCCGCATTCGCCTTGCGTTTGCCGCGGCATGTCCCGAAGCCGACCTGATCCGCGGCTTGCCAGGCGCGCTGCTGCCGCTCGGTCCTTGACCGGCGAGGCGTCCGCCCCCGTTCGCCCAACCTACACCTCAAGCGCGTTGCAAAGTACCGGTCGTCAGGCGGTGAAAAGCCGAAGACAATCCCGCGCGCCTCGTCAGAGCAGATGTGCGGCCACATCAATCGGACTAAAAACGCACTCTCACGAATAGGACCGGCTAAACAGCCTAATCGGGCAAACTTTCGAGAAGCTGACGAGGTCTGCGATCCCGGAAGGCGTGGACCTAATTTTCTGCGTCCCATTGCGCTGCCGCCCTCCGCGCTCGGACCCGAGTTCGACCTGGTCGATTCCAAGCGGCACGATCATGTTACCCCCAGCGGCAACACGCAGCGTTTTCGGTTCAGCCGCTATCTGCGAAGGTGATGCGATGTATCGCCTTCGTCCGATTCGGACCCGAGCCGTCGCGAAGCAGCCGTTGTCTGCGGAGAGCGTAGTCGCAACAGTGTTGATGTCGATAATGCAAATCTGGATAGTGCGAATGCTTGTGGCGAAGCGGCGCGTGGAGATGCCGGTGCGAATGCGGCTCCGCTGCCGCGGCTTCAGCATGCAAATGCTGGTGGTGTTTGCGGCGGGTCAAGCGAAGTCACCCGATCCGGTGATGTCGATCCGGAAAGCCGGCCCCAAGCGTCAGTTCAGCGCCACTCCGGGCTTCCGCGCGGAAGAGTTCATTCCCGATATCTGCAAGGGATACTCTTCCTGAGCGGTGATGGAATTCGATGACAAGCGTCGGAACCGCTAAGACTTCATCGCGCGGAAAGGTGCCGCACGATGTTTTCATCGCGTCTTGTTTTTGAACGTGCAACCCTAGGCGGTGTGGACTCTAGGGATTCCTTTTAAGGAGCAAATCAGATTCAAAGCTGCTTTTGGGAGGCAGTCTTGGGTGTGATGCAGTGGTTGGTTTTGAGCGATGCGGCGTGGGAGCGGATGGCGCCGCTAATCATCGGTCGGCTTGACCAGAAGGGCTCAACGGGACGCGACAACCGGATGTTTGTGGAGGGCGTACTTTGGATCGTGCGCACAGGCCCTCCCTGGCGTGACCTTCCGGAGGCGTTCGGCGACTGGAACAGCGTGTTCCGGCGCTTTAGCCGGTGGAGCATCAAGCGAGTTTGGGCACGGATTTTCGAGGCGATGTCGGACGATCCGGACTTCGAATATCTGATCGTCGACTCCACCGTCGTCCGAGCGCATCAGCACGCCGCCGGAGCGAAAAAAGGGGTCTGAAGATCAAGCGCTCGGACGCTCGCGCGGCGGCCTGAGCACCAAGATACTCTGGCCGTCCGAGGCCTGGGATGCCCGGTGCGATTCACGCTGACCGCAGGCCAGAAGGGCGACGCGCCGCAAGCTGCCGAACTGATCGAAGGATTGCCTGCCGAGGTCGTTATAGCTGATACGGCCGCCGATCATTTGCGCCAAGCCATCGCAGCCAAAGGGGCACTCGCCGTCATCCCCAACAACCCGTCGCGGGCACTCTAACATCCGCTCGACAAGCATCTCTATGCCCAGCGCCACCTCGTGGAATGCTGCTTCAGCAAACTCAAGCAGTTCCGTCGCGTCGCAACCCGCTTCGAAAAGACCGCCCGAAATTAGCTTGCCGTCGTCACTCTCGCAGCCATCGTTCTATGGATGCGACAAGTGTCCACGCCATCTAGTCTGAATGTGTCGATGAGCGAGCTGCCGGCCGGCAAGCCAATCTGGGCTTTTGGGAGTGCCGAATAGGAGCTCCTCCTAGAGAGAAGGGCTGAACGTATATCTTTTTAACCACAATGTCCACGCGGTAGCCAGCGGCGGGAATCTGGAAGTGCAACTTGGCGAGGCGAGTTGCCTCTCGCCGCTTATGCTCACCATGCTCGGCATCTCACCTCAAGATGCCCAGCATGCGTTTCGTTCGACGTCTGGCGAGCCATGAACAAGAAGCTGCTTGTGCGACGAAGACCCCAATAGAGAATTGTACAACCCGACGCTACGTCTGATACAAGTTTCTGCGAGCGCGCATGAAAACAATTCGGACTGGAGGTCAAAGCAATCGACGAGCCTCAATTCCGCCACGCTGCTTGTCTCATTGCCACAAGCATCATCACGGATGTACTGATGATGTTGGGGCGGACCCGGCGCACTTCCAACCCCGGCAAAGTGCGTCGGGGCGCCTTGGTTCGACGGCGTCTCGCCCTCGCCGAATTCGGGCAGAATGATCTGTCGAGTCCCTCTATGTTGCGGCGCGAATTGCGAGCTGTCGCCGTGCCCCCGATCACTTTGAACTATCGACAGGATCGATTTCGCCAAACTCGAGCAGATCGATGGCTCTGCATAGGTACAATGAGGACCTTCGAGCCAATCGCGCATGAGTTTCGCGCCCTTCAAGACAAGCGGGTGGTGTTCCTCGCGGATGCTGGATGCGATGGAGGCCGTTCAAGCGTATAATGCGTGAGCAGCAGCGCGAGCAGCTCGCTCCAGCGCAGAGAGCTGCAATTGGGCTGACTGATCTCGATTGATTCGTGCTGCGCCATTGTCGCGTTTCCTCCCGATGTCGCGATCGCTTCAATGTGCCTAAGGCGCGCGAACGCGTCGTCCGTCTTTCAAGCCATTGATTAGACGGATGGTTTCGCGTGGCCGGCAATTGGTCCGACGCTTGCTGTTCAGATGCCACGTCCTCTCCTTTCTGGAGATCTGTATGCAAAGTGTCGTCTGCATCAAGCGAGCCTCGCGCCTCCGCGCATGCAAAGTTGCACCGCCGTCGCGGCCAACATTTGCGGGCACAACCCCTTCGCGCAGGACCTGCCCGACCTTCCCCGTCCGGCACGGGGCACTGATACTAGGCGGCTACCTTCTGCCTCGGGTAGTACCCCGTAAAGCTCATCGATCACCTCTTCGAGGCCGTCGAAAGGAGAGGACCAGTCACGGGCTAAGGGCGCCAGTTCGCTGGATTGGGAGAAAGAATAAGGTTGCTGTCGTTGTCACTGGCACGCAGAAGATCGATGGCAACACCGCGACGTTCGATCCTGGCGCCGCCAAACCGATCGGTGTGCTCTATCTCGCCTGGATCGCGCGGCGAAGCTTCATTCGGCAGGACATCGCTTTCATACGGCCCAGTCTGAGCAGAGCCGACGTTTTAGCCGCGGGCCTGCCCCCTCAACCCAGGGCGAGCTGGGCAATCGTCAGTGTGCCCATGCTTCACCAGATGAGCCGGACAGAACATATTGAGGGGGCATCGGCGCGGCGGTTGCCGCATGCGGTTCAACCTTTGATCAAGAATAGCGGCGGCACCTCGCAATGTTTGAAGGATGCGTCACGCGACCACAGCGGACGGGAGGGTGACAAGTTCGGCAATGGCAGATCTGGCGCAGCATCCGAGCGCTCCGGCCTTGACGAAGAGCAACCCAAGAGTTCAGGTCATGGAATGAAACTTGGCTCCGCCTGAAACAAGCGCAATCGAACACACCAACACCGATGGTGATGGGCGTCCTGAGGCGCCTATGGATCTTTTTAGCTTCACTGAATGCGCAAACCGGACACATTCTCTCAGAGCCCTGTTCGACCTTCTTGTAAGCTGTGCGAGCCAGGAGGGTTTTACTGAAGTTTCCTATGGATCTCTCAACTTCGTCGAGCCACTTCGGCTGGCGGACTACCCACCCCCGACCGTAGCCGTGAAATGGCCAATAGACTGGTGCGACCGCTATTTTAAACGCAAGTACCATACCATCGATCCGGTGGTCCGGCGCACTCCGCTGCTTTCGCGGCCTTATCTATGGGATCAGCTCGGCCAACAATATCAACTTCAGCCGGACGAAAGACGGGTGCTTGACGAGGCTAGAGAGGCAGGTCTGAAGCATGGTATGAGCGTGCCATTGTTTGGTCCGCTGGGCCGGGTATCTGTCGCCTCGTTTGCGTCTCCATCAGAGAATATTGATCCTCAGCATTGCATCAGTCACCTCAACGCTCTGGCTTGGCAATTTCACACTGCCTATGGTGAAATCGCGCGCCGCGCGGATGCTGACTGCGACAAGAAAGTTGCGCTGTCACAGCGGGAAACCAGCTGCATACGATGGGTGGCCGAGGGTAAATCGTCGTGGGAAATCGGAATGATCTTGCAAATCAGCGAGAATACTGTGAACTTTCATATTAAGAATGTGATGCGAAAGCTGGGCGCGACGAGTCGGATCCAGGCCGCCATCATGGCCGTTCGACTCAATGTCCTTTGATACCGGCTGAGAGCAAACGCCGGCTGTTTCACAACTTTCAATATGGCGCTTGCCACCGAAACTGCCGCGCAACGATCGATCGGGAAAAAGCGCATTGAAATCTGACGCTGCGTCAACTTCGGATCCGCTACGTTGCCAATATGTCGGATGAAAAGGCCCTTGAAAAGGTAATGCGTGCGGAACTGATGAGATCCCCAGACCCGCGGGGCGAGTACAGAAGCGGCTCGTCCAACGCTCCGCCTTTGAGACATCGCCGCATCGTATTGGTCGTGATGCCGACGCCCCCAACAACAACGTGTCGCTCGATGCATCACTCCAATGAGATCGCCTAGGTTTTTAGTCCCGGCATTTGCTGGAGCGGATTGAGGGTGAATCGTTCGGGCTCTTTTGTCCAGGCTTTGCAGATATATTCGTAGGGCGTGAGGCCCTTCAGGGTCTTCAGCCGCCGAGCCTAGTTGTAGGCGGTGATGAAGTCGGTAAGGTGAGCTTCGAGCTGATCGTGTCGATCGTAATGATAGCGTTGGACGGTCGCTTCCTTGATCGTGCGGTTCATGCGCTCGACCTGCCCATTGGTCCAGGGATGCTTGATCTTGGTCAGCCGATGTTCGATGCCATTCTCTTGGCAGCGCATATCGAACATATGTGTCACGTATCTTGCCGTCGGGCCGTCCGCGTAGCGCGGCAAGAAGGTGAACTGGATCCCATTGTCGGTGAGAACCGTATGGATCTTGTAGGGGACAGCCGCGATCAGAGCTTCGAGGAAGGCCGAGGCGGAGGTCCTTCCCGTCTTCCTAGCCAGTTGTACGAAGGCGAACTTGCTGGTGCGACCGATTGCGACGTAGAGGTAGAGCTTGCCTTCGGCGGTCTGGAGCTCAGCGATGTCGATGTGGAAATAGCCGATCGGATAAGCCTTGAACTTTTTCTTCGAAGGCTTGCCGCCTTCAACCTACGGCAATCGGCTGATGCCGTGGCGTTGGAGGCAGCGATGCAGGGACGACCGCGTCAGATGCGGGATGGTCGGCTGCAGGGCATAGAGGCAACCGTCGAGCGGCAGCAGTGTATGCCGCCGGAAAGCGACGATGACCGCCTCCTCCTCGATGGAAAGGACTGTCGAGTTGGCTTCCTTGGGGCCTGTCGAACGATCGGCGACGTCTCGCGCTGCTTCCACTTCGCGACAGTCTTCTGGTTGATCCCGTAGCGCTTGGCGAGTGCTCTCAGGCTCTCTTGACTATTTTGTATTGCTCGACGGACTGCCTCCGTCGTGGTGGCGCAGCCGTGTAAAACTTGTCCCATAGCGCATCCTTCGAATCGTGCGACAAGAATGCACCATCAAAGCCCGGGACTAAACACCTAGGGCAAGGTGGCCGCGCCAGTGGCCTACGTCGTCTGGAGCTGCTTGCGCTCAGTCGGCGAAAACCGGTGATCATCCCGGCATCTGGCTCATAAATTTGGTGGCGCCACGTACACCATTTGATGTTAGCTGCCATTTGAGTGACGTCGCGCAGTCCGTCGAGAGACCGAGCTCGGGATTCAGGAAAATTCGGCCGCGGCCGGGCCGCTGCAGAGAGCGCCTCCTGAAGAAAGAGCCCCGACCCAAGTCGAGGCTCTCGATTCACCGCGCTAGTGCGTAGAGATCATTATTTGCCAAGCACTGGGCTGAGCTTGTAATTGAGCCGCGCTGTGATCAGATCGACGTCCTGGTGGACGCGATCCACGCCGGCACCTGGGAAGGCTACATTGGTGCCCTGCATGAACAAACGGTCATACTCGACGCCGGCGGACCAGCTCGGCGTAAGACTGACTTCGACACCGGCGCCCAGCGCGCCACCCCAACGCACATTGCTGCTTTTGGCAATCTCCGTACCAGTCGCCACTGAGTCGATGTGGTAGGTGTTGCTGGTCACGGCGGCACCGCCCTTGGCGTAAAGCAGCACGGCATTGAATGCGTAGCCAATCTGGCCAGCAAGCAACCCGAACGCATCCGTCTTGGTGCGGAGGGTGTCGGCCGGGAAGGCGGTGCTGACATTGGAGCCGCTGAAGTCGGCCCAATTGCCCTGGCCCTCGATGCCGTAAACCATATTGAAGATCTGCCAACGATAGCCAATCTGGCCGCCGATCGAACCACCTGTCGAATTATGACAGCCCTCGGGAGTGGCGCCATTGAAGTTCCAGCAATTATGGCCAGCCCCCCAGCCGCCATTGATACCGATATAGTAGCCGGTCCAGTCAGTGATCGGGGCCGCGATGGGCATCGGCGGCGCCTTTATATTGACGGGCTGCACGGCGAAGTCCGCGCCAAGCGCCGGTGCCGCTGCACTGAGCGCGACAATGCTTGCAGTCAGAATCAGAAAACTCTTCATTTCGAGTGTCGTTCCTTTCGGTGCCCCCCGGCGCTGTGCGTCTTAACAACATCGACGCCGATTGCTGTAACTGCAGGACAACAATCCTTCGGGAGAAATGCGTCGAACCGCACGCAGCGTCAGATTGTGGAGCGTGCAAGGACGTCACGCGCACCCGTCAGCGAAATGGCCGAATCTCGCTGGAGCTCACACGCAAAATACGCCAATGGAAAATCGGATCAGTCAACGTTGGAAGACGTGAGGCATTATGGTGCAGCGTGCTCCTTGGGACTGCGGTTTCGCATCGCGGTGCGCCGTGATATGGGGTGTAAGCTCCCCGTCAAGAACCAGCGCGAGAGCCGAGCTGCGTAAGTCCTGCCGGTGCGTGATGAGCTGCTTGGCGAGTGCTCTCAGGCGGGCCGCGCTTTATCAAGCCGTTGAGGATCACCCGATCGCAGGGCACGTGCGATCACAACGCGCGCGGCGTTGCGGCGCCTTCAGCGCGGCGAACGATATGAGTGGAGGAAGGTCAGATCGGTCACCATCGGCGTCGGCGTTCGTTCTTGGCTGAATGACGGGGCAAACCCGGCGAACCGGATCTCTCTTGCCAGTGGATGTGCGAGGAAGCCTATTGCGTGGTCGCATGCGCAAGCTCGGCGCGCAAATTGCGTATCGCCTCGTTTGCAAGATGGAGTGCATTGCGTTCGCCGTTCCTTACCGAGCTCGCCAGTAAATCGCGCAATCGGCGATGAAGGACGGACTTCAGATTGTGCGCTAGGATCGGATCACTCTCGACAAAGCGCCACGCCTTATCAAACGCCACACTCACGAGAGCCTCTGGCGCCCGGACCTGCTGGGATAAGTCGTGATCCATCTCAAACTCCACTGCAACGCCCTTCAAAGACAAATCAGTTTGCCCCAAACGAAACCGAGAGCATGTGGCTAGCGCTCAAATCGGTTTGCGATCTTGCTCGCGCATCGAGCTACGCTCGGCGCCATAATGGACATCATATAGATGCTTGTTGAAGTTCGGATGACCGAGCGTCGTAATGTCGATCAATTGGAATTGATCTCGGAGCGAGTGAAGCTAACAACGCAGTACAAGCGTCTCTAGCGGTACCGCTTGAGGTCCGCTAACGGTGCAAGGCGTTGCTTCAGGCGATCAAACTTCGCTCGCGCCAGTCGCAGCTTCAACACGACCATGGCGGTCGGGGTCGTCCACCATTTGCAGATCTCAAGCGAACAGCCTGGTCGTTTTCTGAGATGTCGGCTTCCGATCAAGCCCGGTATATTCCGGACAAGTGTTGTTGGTGTTGTGACATGTCTCGGGGCATTATCTTGCTCGCATTATGGATCTAAGCCCCGTACAAGCCGAACATGTTAGAAGAGGATGAAAAACGCCAGCGCCGATCGGGCCGGAATTGATCCAGAGTGCGCCGGATCGGGTCCACGGGCGTGGTGTGGCGCGTTGAGGCGCTCGATCGGGTTGGTCGAGTGCAGGTTGGTTCGATGCTGGGGCAGGAACGTCATGTAGGCGAGCACATCGGTCTCGGCCTCGTCGAGGAAGCCAGCAAGCTTGAGCAGCTTGGGGTCGGCGACCTTCCGCCCACTGCGCTTGGGCGGTCTCGGCATCGTCCTGGGCAAAGGCGGTGGCGATGAAGGCGGAGACGACGCGCGGTCCGCTCTTGCCGGCATGCGACCAACGCGTTGCGCATGAAGTGCACGCGGCAGCGCTGCCAAGTGGCGTTGAGCACCTTGCTGATGGCGGCCTTGATGCCCTCGTGCGCGTCGGACACAACCGGCTTGACGCAGCGCAAGCCGCGGCGGGCGAGCTTGCGCAAGAACTCCGTCCAGAATGTCTCGGCTTCGGAAGGGCCAATGTCCATGCCGAGAACCTCGCGGTGGCCGTCACTGTTGACGCCGACCGCGACAATCACCGCGACCGACACATGCGGCCATTCTGGCGCACCTTCACGTAGGTGGCGTCGATCCACAGATACGGCCAGTCGCCCTCGATCGGGCGGGCGAGGAACGCCTTCACTTTGTCGTCGATCTCGCCGCACAGCCGGCTCACTTGGCTCTTGGAGATGCCGCTCATCCCCATTGCCTGCACTAGGTCGTCTACCGAACGGGTCGAGATGCCCTGCACGTAGGCCTCCTGCACGACGGCGCAGATCCTCTTCATGCGTAAGCGTCGTTCTCAGGCCACAGCTTTGAGGTCTTGACGGCAAAGGCCCACGGAAGCAGTTGATCGATGTCGCTGTTTGGATGGCCGTTGACGATCCTGGTGAGGGCGTCGGTCAGGTAAGCGAGCGGATCGACGTCGTTCAGCTTACAGGTTTCGACCAGGGAGGCGATGGCGGCCCAGTGCTCGGCGCCGCCGTCGGAGCCTGCGAACAGCGCATTTTTCCGATTCAGCGTGATCGGACGGATCGAGCGCTCGACGACGTTGTTGTCAAGCTCGATACGGCCATCATCGATGAAGCGCGTCAGGCCATCCCAGCGTGTGAGCGCATAGCGGATGGCGTCGGCCAACTTGCCCTTTTGGCTGATCAACGCGAGCTTTGCGCGGAGCCATCGCTCGAAGGCTTCCGCCAGCGCCCGGATTGTCTGCTGCCGAACGAGACGGCGCTCCTCGGCGCCGCGGCCACGGATGTCCCTTTCGATGGCGTAGAACTCGGCGATATGCTTGAGCGCCTCGCTGGCAATGGGCGCGGGGATGGAGTCACGTTTGAAGTGCAACGATTGATTTGAGTTTGGAGAATGCCTCGGCGGGGGTCTTGAAGTCCAGGCATTTGCGTGGGGTATCGAGCCGCCTGAGGGCGGCTGCCGTAATGTACCTGAGGTCGGTTTTGCGTGGTAGAGAGCGTCGTAAGCGCCCGATGGAGTTTTCCACGCCGCCTTTTTGCCAGGGACTATGGGGATCGCAGAAGAAGGTTTGGACGCCGAGGGCGTTGTGAAGCCTGTGATGCTCGGCGAACTCGGTTCCGTTGTCGAAGCTGATGGTTTTACGGATCGCCTGTGGAAGCTTGCCAAGTTGACGGGCGATGGTCCGAGGGGTGAGGACAGCTTTCCGATCGCGTGGATGCAGCACGATGCTGAAGCGGGCTTGTCGCCCGTGGAGAACCAGCAATCCTTGGCCATATCGCGCGAACAGCATGAAGTCGGCTTCCCAATGACCCGGCGTCCCGCGGCCTTCGACCTCGGAGGGTCGTTCATCGATCGAGCGCCGTTGTTTAATGAAGCTGGCAGGGCTGCCGCCTGGGCGTCGCCGGCGCCCTCGTCTGAGTTTATGGCACGGCAGCAGGCGGTGCCAGTAATCCTTCTGGGCCGTACGATGATAGATGAAACGATAGATTGACTCGTGGCTGATCATGACGCGACCATGCTCTCGCGCCAGTCGACCAGCGATCTGCTCCGGCGAATGTCCCATCGCAAGGCTTTTGCCGACGCAGTCCCGCAGGGCCGGCTGGCGCGCCAGCTTGAAGCGGCCATCCTGCCGTCGCCGACGTTCGGCCAATTGTTGAGCCCGGACAGGTTCGTAACCGCCCCTCCAGACCTTGGTAGGCCGCGAGTTGCGCTCCAGCTCCCGACTTATCGTCGACGTCGCGCGGTCAAGCGCAGACGCAATATCGTTTTGAGATTTACCGCCTGCAGGCAGGCGGTAAATCTCAACGCGCTCTTCAAGGCTGAGCTGGCCATAACATTGTCCCATCGCCACAACACCCTAGGTCGTGTGGACACTTACCGCATCCAAAGGACGATGGCTGCGAGAGTGACGACGGCGCGATAATTTCGGGCGGTCTTTTCGAAGCGGGTTGCGACGCGGCGGAACTGCTTGAGCTTTGAGAAGCAGCATTCGACGAGGTGACGCTGGGCATAGAGGTGCTTGTCCAGCGGGTATTTGAGTGTGCGTGACGGATTGTTGGGGATGACGGCGAGCGCGCCCTTGGCGGCGATGGCTTGGCGCAAATGATCGGCGTCATAGGCCGTATCGGCCATGACGACCTCGGCAGGTAGTCCCTCGATCAATGCGGCAGCTTGCGGTGCATCGCCCTGCTGGCCTGCGGTCAGCGCGAACCGTACGGGACATCCCAAGCCACGAACGGCCATATGTATCTTGGTGCTCAGCCCCCCGCGCGAGCGGCCGATCGCCTGATCTTCAGACCCCCTTTTTTGGCGCCGGCGGCGTGCTGATGCGCCCGGACGATGGTGGAATCGACGATCAAATATTCGAAGTCCGGATCATCGGACATCGCCTCGAAGATCCGCCACCAGACGCCCTTGATGCTCCACCGACTGAAGCGCCGGAACACGCTGTTCCAATCCCCGAACGCCTCCGGGAGATCACGCCAGGGAGAGCCCGTGCGAACAATCCAAAGTACACCTTCCACGAACATCCGATTGTCGCGCCCAGTGGAGCCCTTCTGGTCGGGGCGACCTATGATCAGCGGCGCCATCCGCTCCCAAGCCGCGTCGCTCAATACCAAACGGTCCATCACACCCAAGACTGCCTCCCCAAAAGCAGTCTTGAATCTGATTTGCGCCTAAAAGGGAATCCTTAGAGTCCACACCACCTAGAGCGTTTCACATTTTGACTGAAGCATAACCGGCGTTTGCGAAGTAGTTTGGCATTCGCGAGGCTGGATGTCCTGAACGAGGTGACCGATTTGGCGCCAAGTGTCTTCGACGGTGCGCCTCTGAGCCTGCCGCATCCAGTGTTTGATCTTGGAGAAGGCCTGTTCGATCGGGTTGAGGTCGGGCGAGTATGGCGGCAGGTACCAGAGCCTGGCGCCAGCAGCCTGGATCATCTGCCTGACAGCTTTCGACTTGTGGCTTCCGAGGTTGTCGAGAATGACGATGTCGCCTTCGCGCAGGGTTGGCAGGAGAAGGTGCTTCACATAAGCGCAGAAGCATTCGCCGTTGACCGGGCCGCCGAAGACGCAGGGTGCCGTGAGTTGGTCATGGCGGAGCGCGCCGAGGAATGTGAGGGTATCGCCAGTGACCGTGCGGGGCGAAGCCGCGCAGGCGTGCGCCCATGGGGCCCCAGCCCCGCAAAGGGGCCATGTTGGTCTTGATCCAAGGGTGAGTAGGCCGGGGGATTTTCACCCCCGGCCTCTCGCAGAACGGTGCGTGAACCTCTCGGTTCACACCGCTCCCGTCAGGTGAACGTGGTCGTTCCGAAGAACTGCCAGTGTACGAACAGCTCCGCGTTATTCCGAGCCAGCTTTCGCAAGAACAGCGAAGCACCGGTTTTGTGGAGCCGGAAGCGCTTGTACTTTCGCATGGTCCACGCCTTCAGCTTCTGATTGACGTAGTCGACCAGAGAGAACAGCGCTGAACGGCTGAACCGACCATAATAACCTATCCACCCCCGGAGGAGCGGATTGATCTGTTGGGCAATCTCAGCCAGCGTCCCCGGCGTTTGCCGGGGAATGTGCAAGCTTCGGATCGTTGCTCGCATGGTCTTCAAAGCTGTCGGACTGACCGCCGGGGTGTATCCACAAAAGAATTCCTTCCGCTGTGACGTTGCCACCTGCCGCGGCCTGAACTGATATCCGAGAAAGTCAAACTTGACCCTCTGATACGTTCGCCGACGCCTGTTGTCCATGCAATAGACGATCTGCGTCTTTGTCGGGTGCATCTGAAGTCCGCACACCTCCAACCTCGCTTGAAGCTCCGCCCTAATGGCCTCTGCTTCTTGCTCGGTCCGGCAGTGCACCAGTCCGTCGTCGGCATACCGACACCAAGGGAGGTCGGGATGTGTCCCCGCCATCCAGATCAAGCACGGGCTTGCGGTGACCGCCGATGTTGCCAAGCGCAACCGAGCCGGTCGCCCGCTGCCGCTGTGACCACTTCACAACCGACGAGAGCGCAACACCAAACCGTTCCGCCACAGATCGGCAGCTCTCGCCCGCTAAAACCGACGCCACCACACGCTCGCGAAGATCCAGGGAAAGAGGTCGGGTCATGCGATGCTGGCCTCCAATCCAGTCAGCATCTTGAATCATAAACCGCCAAAAACCGGAATCCCCTCCGATTCAGTTAAGCAATGAAATGCTCTAGTTGCAGCGCCAGGCAGATGTGCTTGGCACTCAAGGGCCCACAACGATACGAAACCGCCCATCAGCGCCGGGCGTTTGGAACAGACGCCGCCGAAGTGCACGCTTTAAGCAGGCGGGCAAGATGGTAGCATTCACTCGCTGGCATGCGCGATCGCTCGTGTCGGCCGGCGCATATCGTGCTCTTCAATCGACCGGAAGATGCGGCCTCGACGCAAGTCCTGTCCTCCGCAAGCAGGTAGAGGCGCCGAGCCGTGCTAGCCTCGGCTTGAGCCGATCAATAGTTTCGAGAGAAACTGTCGAGCGGTGTTACTCAAGAGCGGTCTTACCATCAACCCGAACAGGCCGACCGCCGAAACGGCAACAGCAAAGACACCGAGGGCACTCCAAACAGCCATTTTCATTGCGAGCCGGTCTCCTTGGTTTGGTTGATATGCTTGCCTGGGCAGTATCGCCAAAAAGTGTCCGAGTGACGCCTACCAGAAATGGCTGGCATCACAGAACCACCTCGCGCCGCGTATGCTATCTTATTCGGTGGATCGTTGATTGCTTGGAGAAGGCAGCGCAGCGCGCCGTGCTTGATGAACCGGGGCCAGCTTGCATGAAAGCCGTCTGTTCGACCAAGTGGTCCTCGGTGCAAAGGCGGCGTATTCGGATTTGTCGCTGCCCACGCGGAGGGACATTCGGGGTGTCATCCGATGTCCGTGATTGTAGAGCGACTTCTGCATCGAGTATGAACGGCGGGCATGCCGCTAGGCACATTAGCAGATCGCAACATGACGCGAGGTTGACGGAATATCCCTTTTGCCGATAATTGAAGGTGTCGAGGTTCTCCGGTCTCATTAGGCCGGAGCTAAGAGGGAAGCCGGTGTCAATTCCGGCGCTGTCCCCGCAACTGTGAGTAGCGAGCTGTCCAACGAAGGCACTGAAGCCTGACGGTTTCGGGAAGACCGGACAGCAGCGCTGAGCCGCGAGCCAGGAGACCTGCCCCGCCACTATCTTCGTCCACCGGCGGGTGTCCCGGTGGTGCGCCAAGCAACGGTCGCTCGCGCGGCTTCTTCTGCCTGCGTCCGCCATGGCCTTTGCCACCAATATGGGGTTAACGCTATGTCTCTTCTCTCTCTTCCGGTTGCCACACTCGGAACGCCACGCATCGGTCCAAGGCGAGAGCTCAAGGTTGCGCTCGAAAGTTACTGGGCCGGAAAAATCGCCGAACAGCAGTTGCTCGAGGATGCAGCTGGCCTACGTGCCGCAAATTGGGCTCGCCAGAGGTCTCTCGGTGTCACCGTGATCCCATCGAACGATTTCTCACTGTACGACCAGGTGCTCGACACCAGTGTCATGGTTGGTGCCATCCCAGCAGTCTACGAGCCGAATGCCGGATCCATTTCGCTCAAGACATACTTCGCCATGGCACGCGGGGCACAATGCGACGGTCAGGATGGGAGTTGCGGTCACCCGTCGCGTGGATATGGCGCACCCGCGCAGGAGATACCAAATGGTTCGACACCAACTACCATTACATGGTCCCGGAATTTCACCCGGGGCAGACTTTCAGACTATCCTCTCGCAAACCAATCGAGGAGTACGAGGAAGCCAAGGCCCTTGGCTTTCAGACGCGCCCTGTCCTGATCGGGCCGGTTACATTCTTGAAGCTTGGCAAGAGTGCCGATCCTGCGTTCCAGCCACTGTCACTGCTAGATGACCTGATACCGGTCTATATTGAGCTTTTGAAGGAATTGGCCAAACGCGGGGCAAATTGGGGTCAATTCGACGAACCTTGCCTGCAACCATGATCTTGATGCTTCGGCGAGCAACTCTCCGGCTTCGCATTTACCAAAAACGGTTGGGTGCAATCCTATGGCTCGCGCTGTGTCCGGCCGCCGATCCTGTTTGGAGATGTCTCGCGGCCGAAGCCGATCACGGTGGACTGGTGGCGCTATGCGCAGTCGCTAACCAAAAGGCCGATGAAGGCGATGTTGACCGTAAGCGCTGTTCAGCGGCCACCTTCCGGATGACGGGGTGATCTGCGAGTCTGCGGTTCGGTTTGGACCGTTAGGCTTAGAATGGACACAGAGCATAGTGCTATCACGGAGCCGGTGCGGCGGCTTGAAGTCTTCACCGGAGCCGGCCGTCGGCGGAAGTGGAGCGATGGGGACAAGGCGCGGATCGTTGCGGAGATCGTGGCGAGCGGCGACTCGGTCTGTTCGGTAGCCCGACGGCATGGATTGTCACCGCAGCAGTTGTTTGGCTGGCGACGTCAGTTGCGAGAAGCAGCAGGCGGTCATTCCGCAATAGAAGAAGTACAGTTTGTGCCGGCGGTGGTGGATGCCGCGGTGCCGGCGCCCGCTGTTGACCGGGAGCGCAAAGCGGTGCGCTGCAAGGCCAAAGCGGATACCCGGGCTCGCCGTTGCGATGCCGGGATTATCGAGATCGAAGTCGACGGCATCATGATCCGGGCCGGTCGTGGTGCGGATACGACGATGGTTGCGTCGATTGTCCAGGCGCTGAAGGCGAGCCGGTGATCGGTCCGTCGGGTGCGGTCCGGGTGATGGTGGCGACCAAGCCGGTGGACTTCCGTAAGGGGATGGAAGGGCTCGCGACCCTGGTGCGCGAGAGCATGCGGGCAGATCCATTCTCGGGAGCTGTCTATGTGTTCCGGGCCAAGCGGGCGGATCGGATCAAGCTGGTGTTCTGGGACGGAACGGGTCTGTGCCTGTTCGCCAAGAGGCTCGAGGATGGGATCTTCCGCTGGCCGAAGATCGAGGACGGCGTGATGCGCCTGTCGGCGGCGCAATTGTCGGCGCTGCTGGAAGGGCTCGACTGGCGGCTTGTGCATGAGGCGCGGGAGACGTCGACGCCAACGCAGGCCGGATAGCTGTTGGCAGCGCTGCGGCGAAATGAATCAGGAGCGTCGGACGCGTCGCCAGATGGCGGCGAATATGCTCTGAATTGGGTGTGAGCGACGCCCTGCCTGACGATCCCGAGACGCTGAAAGCGATGCTGCTTGCCGAACGATGCGAGAGCGAACGGCTGCGTCAGATCATCAAGGAATTGCAGCGGCATCGGTTTGGCCGGCGGGCAGAGACGCTGCCTGAAGATCAGATGCTGCTGGGCTTGGAAGACGTCGAGCAGGTTGCCGCATACAACGAGACGGCACAGGACGTGAGCGCACCTGAAGGCCGTGAGGCGCGGGCTCGCACGCGCCGCGGCAACCGTGGCGCCTTGCCGATGCACCTGCCGCGGATCGAGGTCGTCGTCGACATCGAGGGCAAGACCTGTCCCTGTTGCCAGGGCGAGTTGCACCGGATCGGCGAGGATAGAAGCGAGCGGCTGGACCTGGTCCCGGCGCAGTTCCGGATCCTCGTGACCCGGCGTCCCAAATACGCCTGCCGGGCTTGCGAGGACGGGGTCATGCAGGCGCCGGCCCCGATTAGGCTGATCGAGGGCGGATTGCCGACCGAGGCCACCGTCGCCCACGTCCTGGTCTCCAAATATGCCGATCACCTGCCGCTCTACCGGCAGGCGCAGATTTACGCCCGCCAGGGCATTGAGCTCGATCGTTCGACGCTGGCGGACTGGGTAGGACAAGCTGCCTTCCACCTGCGTCCGCTGCATGACCGTCTGCTCGGCAAGCTCAGGCAACGGCCAAAGCTGTTCGCCGACGAGACGACGATGCCGGTGCTCGATCCCGGCCGCGGACGCACCAAGACCGGTCAGCTCTGGGCCTATGCAGCGGACGACCGGCCGTGGGGCGGTGCCGATCCGCCGGGCGTTGCCTATGTCTATGCCCCCGATCGCAAAGCCGATCGGCCGATCGCCCATCTCGCAGGCTTCGAAGGGATCCTGCAGGTCGATGGCTATGCCGGCTATGGCAAGCTCGCCGAGCGTGGCGATGTCCAACTTGCATTCTGCTGGTCGCACATGCGACGTAACTTCTACGAACTTGCCACACCCGGTCCCGCGCCCATTGCCAGCGAGGCGCTCAAGCATATCGCCGAGTTCTACGCCATCGAAAGGGACATCCGTGGTCGCGGCGCCGAGGAGCGCCGTCTCGTTCGGCAGCAGAAAATCCGGCCGCTGGCGGAAGCCTTCGAGCGATGGCTCCGCGCAAAGCTCGCGTTGATCAGCCAAAAGGGCAAGTTGGCCGACGCCATTCGCTATGCGCTCTCACGCTGGGAGGGCCTGACGCGCTTCATCAATGACGGCCGCATCGAGCTCGACAACAACGTCGTCGAGCGCTCGATCCGTCCGATCACGCTGAACCGGAAAAATGCGCTGTTCGCAGGCTCCGACGGCGGCGCCGAGCACTGGGCCACCATCGCCTCCCTGGTCGAAACCTGTAAGCTGAACGACGTCGATCCGCTCGCTTACCTGACCGACGCCCTCACCAGGATCGTCAACGGCCATCCAAACAGCGACATCGATCAGCTGCTTCCGTGGGCCTATTGTCGTCAAGACCTCAAAGCTGTGGCCTGAGAACGACGCTTACTGTTGACCGGACCAGTAACGATCTTGAACTGGTCGTTTGTTCGCGAGGATATTCCCCGAAGCGAAGTCTGCCGTCAGATTGCGCTCGCAATTCGAGATGAAGTCGGCGATCGCGAGAATGCGGGTGCTTCCATGATCCAGATCGATGAGGGTGCACTACGCGAAGGCTTGCCATTGCGTAGTGCGCAGTGGACCGTTTACCTCGAGTGGGCTGGAGATTGCTTCCGCATCTGCTCATCGGGCGTCGCCGAACAAACTCAGATTCATACCCACGTGTGTTACTCAGAATTCAACGACATCATCCATGCGATTGCTGCAATGGACGCAGATGTCATCTCGATTGAGACTTCGCGCTCGAAGATGGAACTGCTCGACGCGTTCAGGAACTACAACTATCCGAACCAAATTGGGCCAGGCGTGTACGACATTCATTCCCCACGCGTTCCCGAGACCGGCGAGATGAAGGAGCTCATGGCCTTGGCTCTGAAGCGGCTGCAGCGGTCGCAGCTCTGGGTCAATCCGGATTGTGGCTTGAAGACACGCAAATGGGAGGAGGTTCGCCCGGCACTTGTCAACATGGTCGCTGCGGCCCGCGAACTGCGCGCTGCATCCGCTCCAATAGGCCATTGATCCTTGGTCAGGTCTTTCGTCGAGCTGATCGGCTTAAGGAGATCTCGATAGTCCCGGGAGAGCCTTGGTGAATACAAAAGGCCCGGCCGCGTTTAGCGGCCGGGCGGAAGTCGAGTCTGGGAGGAGCGACGCTGCTAGGCATCGCGGCCACTTCCATCGGCAGAGGGAGCACGGCCGACGGCTCGATCTCGGCGAGGACATTCGCCGAAAATCTAAGTCCCAGTTAAGGCACAGGTGATCGTAACTCAATTATGCCCTGGTATGCGCCCAATATAGCCAAGGATTAGAAGACTACACCAAGGTTGTTGCTGATGAGGACTGTCTCAACGACTCGCTGAGTCGAGCATGGGTGGGCGATGATGTGGAGCGATCGCCATGGAAGGCAACGAGCCGCAAAACGTGGTGCGCTCTCCTGCCCGCAAACAATACGCTCAATCACCGAGACATATCAAAATCGCGCTCGCAAGGACCTCATCATCACCAATGAAATGAGCAGCTTGAGTTAGGCCAGATTCGGTGGGTCGTTGGTCAAACCGTTGTCGCCCGATTGGAATCCTCGGTTCCAACGAGTGTTTGAAATCTACGTACGGCTCGACGTAGTGGGTGTGACGACGCTTGTAGATAGCTCGGGACCGGATGCCAAATCGGCGTGCTATCAGCCCCGCGATACTCCTAACCAGAAGCCGATTTGGTGATGTTGATCTCCGATCGGAACCGGATCGGGTTGGCTTCGGTTCAAACCGCCCGACCGTGCGTAGCCCTCGACCCAGGGAGGTGCGCGTCGAACGAAGATGCGACGCTCCGGACGAGAAACTCTGCGCCATCGACCACGGAAAGTCGACCGTCGTCCAGTACGGCAACTCCATCTGCGATCAGGTTGGCGAGTCGAGAACGATCGACGACGGCCAGGCTCGGATCCTTGCCGTAACGACGGCATGTCTCGCAAAGATCGACTGCCATGCCGCACATGAGTCGCTCGATGATTTCGGCGCGGAAGCGATCGTCGTCGGCCAGCAAATAGCCCTTCATCGTGGCCAGCCGTTCCTCGGCGATGCGAGCAAGGTAGTCCTTTATCGACACAGCGTTCGCGACGAACCCTTGTTGCATCTGGCCAATGGCGCTGGCGCCGAGTCCAAGGAGGGTGTCCGCCGAATCATCCGTATAACCTTGAAAGTTGCGCCTCAACCTGCCTTCCTGCCGTGCCAGGGCGAGATTGTCGTCCGGCAGGGCGAAGTGATCGATGCCGATGCGTACATATCCAGCGTCGACCAAAGCTTGCGCGATCGTTTCCGATTGGAGGTGTCGCTCGACGCTGTCGGGCAGAGTGGATCCATCGATCTTGCGTTGATGCTTCTTAAAGAAAGGAACGTGCGCGTAGCCAAACACCGAGAACCGATCCGGATGCAGTGCGAGGCATTTGGAGAGAGTGTCGAGGCAGGAAACGACGGTCTGCTGGGGCAGCCCATAGAGCAGGTCGAAATTAATCCGGCCGATGCCGGCGCGGTGTAGAAGATCGACCGATACTGCGGTCTGTTCGAAGCTCTGCAGACGGCCAATGGCCCGTTGAACAACCGGATCGAGGCTTTGGACACCTAGGCTCGCCCTGTTGACCCCGCAATAGCCTAGCGCCTCGGCCATCGGCTCGGTCAATATGCGTGGATCGATCTCTACGGCGATCTCGGCATCAGGCAAAATTGCGAACGAATAGCGCAACGAGGCGACCAGATCAGCAAACGTTTCAGGTGTCATGATCGTCGGCGTGCCGCCGCCGAGGTGGACATGGGAGACCGGTTGTCGTCGACCGATGGTTTCTCCAATGAGGTAGGCTTCAGTTCGCAGTGCGGTTGCATAGGTCGCGAGCGGCTCCTGGCGTTTCATGACAGATGTGTGGCAGCCGCAGTACCAGCACATGCTTTGGCAAAATGGCACGTGCACGTAAATCGAGGCGGACTGCTGGCCGCCTAACGACTTGAGCCACGCTTGATAGTCGGATTCGCTAACTGACGCCGAGAAATAGGGAGCCGTCGGATAGCTGGTGTAGCGTGGCAGGGAGTGCTGCCCGTAGGATTTTGCCAAGTCGGGTCGCATTCTTCTTCTCTGGGTCCAAATCGCAGATACGCCGGATAGGTTTTTTACGCCGGATAGGTTTTTGCGCTGCGTCAGTTTAATGGTGGCTGATGGCAGTGGCGAGTCTGAAGCCAAATTGGTAGGGCATGCCCACGGCGTATGTCGTCCCTGGATCGCGATGAGCGGTGATGCCGCAGCAATGGGCGGCATGCAAGCCAGTTCTCGTTTTGATCCAATTGCATGAGCGAAGGGAGAAAGTATTCCTCTCCCGAAGGATACTAGCCGTCCCTCGTGAGGCCATGTAGCGGGCTGCCGGCCATTCCGGAGGAAAGAGCGACCGAACTCCGTTCGGCTTCAGCTTCTTGCTCCAATTCTAGGATATGCGCTCTTAGCGCATCGGAGGTCGCCCTTGCTGCTTCGCTGAATAGGGGATCACCATGATCGGTGAGTGCAGAAGCGATGTCGGACCAATCCTGAGGGGATAGAGCCAGAACGGCGGCGGGAAATAAATCTCGTTCTTCCAACATCATGTGGTGCCGCTCGCGTACGATAAAGTCGCGTACGGTATTGCCGACGTCTTGCCGAACGAGTTCACGATCCGCGAGGACCCATCAATAGCTTGAACGGCGTGGTGCAGACGGTCGACGACTTCCTGGTGTTCATGTGCGAGATTGCCGACGATCGCATCCGGATCGCGAGTCTCGAGCTTTGAGAAAATCAAGTCTTCTTGAGGATGATGGTACATCGCCGGGTAAACCTCGAAGTAACTGAGGATCGCGCGAATGACCTCATAGTCCGGACGGGTCCCATGCTCGAAAACCTCCAATTCGCGTTGGAGGAAAGTCAGAAGAAGATCAATATTGCGATGCTCTCGAAGCAACAGATCGATGGTCATTGTAGGCTCCATGGAGGAACAAGGTAGCAGGTCGCTCGAGCTAAGGGTCAGTGTCCTTCACGGCGCCGCAATTGTTCGCGCTGTTCTTCCAGAATTCGCATTTTCGCCGCGGCTTGCGACTTAACCCAAGTTCTGCGCATAGCGGCTGGATAATCTGCCGTCACGCAACTCGACTCGGCGTGAGGTTGGTAGGGCAATAACGCCATTCTGCTCAAGTTGGGTAAAGGCGTACGACACCGTCTCGATGGTCAAACCAAGGTAATCGGCAACATCCTGCCGTGACATGGGAAGTTCGATCGCAGCGTTCTTGGTAGCGCGGCGAGACATATCGAGCAGAAAGGCCATCACCCGATCTTCTGCGCTGCCGATCAGGAGCATTGAATGTTGCTTGAAAGAGGCGGAGCTCCAGCGCCATACCGTCCCACAGCTGTCGCGTGAGCTCCCTCTCGTGACTGGCGCGAACAATGACGGCGGAGCGCTTCACCATCAGCAGATGCGTCTCACAGATCGCCTCGGCCGAAGAGATATGGCTTTCTCTGGCCTCGAAGCCGAAGATGTCACCGGGCAGATAAAATGCACCGATCTGACGGCGTCCGTCCTCCAGAATCTTGTAGGTTCGCACAGCACCTGACACCACCTGATACAGGTATTCAGCTGCCTCATCCTCGCCGTAGATCTCGCTGTTGCGAGTGAACCGCATCGGTGCCGCAATCATACCAAACGGACCACAACCATGCGGCTGCCTGCGCAAGACGCTAGTCGGATGTCGGCTGATCTCGCGAGAAGGTGCGGCCAGGCGGAAGCGCAATGCCTTAGAATGTGGCAGGTCGATATCGATCGAGCTGCTGGAGGAGCTGCTCACGGACAGTCTTGCCACCAAAATCACCGGAGAGCGGCAAGGCCAGCCGTTGAGCCGGATCAATATGTCACCCGAGCCAAGTTCTCGGGCTCACGCGTGCGCGCGTATCCGATCATACCAAGCTCGTCGTCCAGGTGGACCTGGCGTAACCGATGAGGGGAGCCGCCAATATGCGCGTTGTCACAGCGGCGGCCGGCCGGTGGCTGGAGAAGGATTATTGGCCAGGTCATCCTAAGGCGGAGAGCCGAAATCGGCCGTGGACGAAGGTGCCGGATCCGCCCATCACCAGCAGGTCGAAGCTTTGGTGCGCCGCGAGCGACAGGAGGGTGCACCCCGCTGACCGGGATGCCGGGAGTGAAACGACCTTTTGCAGCAAGGCCGACTTTGTATTGCCCCAAATGCTCCGTAGAATTTTCCGCCGGAAGCCTGTTTGGAGCGGCGATCGCGACAATGGTGAGGACGTCAGCTTCGCGCAGCAGCGGCATCGCGTCGTGCAACGCGCGGGCCGCGCGACGGCTGCCGTCCCAGCAAATCCCGATTCGCCTGGCCGAAACGGGCCGTGGAAGATGCATGGCAGGCGGGCGATCGGCAAGTCGCTTCGCTCTAGGTCGTGTGGACACTTACCGCATCCAAAGGACGATGGCTGCGAGAGTGACGACGGCGCGATAATTTCGGGCGGTCTTTTCGAAGCGGGTTGCGACGCGGCGGAACTGCTTGAGCTTTGAGAAGCAGCATTCGACGAGGTGACGCTGGGCATAGAGGTGCTTGTCCAGCGGGTATTTGAGTGTGCGTGACGGGTTGTTGGGGATGACGGCGAGCGCGCCCTTGGCGGCGATGGCTTGGCGCAAATGATCGGCGTCATAGGCCGTATCGGCCATGACGACCTCGGCAGGTAGTCCCTCGATCAATGCGGCAGCTTGCGGTGCATCGCCCTGCTGGCCTGCGGTCAGCGCGAACCGTACGGGACATCCCAAGCCACGAACGGCCATATGTATCTTGGTGCTCAGCCCCCCGCGCGAGCGGCCGATCGCCTGATCTTCAGACCCCCTTTTTTGGCGCCGGCGGCGTGCTGATGCGCCCGGACGATGGTGGAATCGACGATCAAATATTCGAAGTCCGGATCATCGGACATCGCCTCGAAGATCCGCCACCAGACGCCCTTGATGCTCCACCGACTGAAGCGCCGGAACACGCTGTTCCAATCCCCGAACGCCTCCGGGAGATCACGCCAGGGAGAGCCCGTGCGAACAATCCAAAGTACACCTTCCACGAACATCCGATTGTCGCGCCCAGTGGAGCCCTTCTGGTCGGGGCGACCTATGATCAGCGGCGCCATCCGCTCCCAAGCCGCGTCGCTCAATACCAAACGGTCCATCACACCCAAGACTGCCTCCCCAAAAGCAGTCTTGAATCTGATTTGCGCCTAAAAGGGAATCCTTAGAGTCCACACCACCTAGGAGTTCTCTTTGTGGCGCTTTATGTCGTCGTGAGCGCCGCAGGGGAGGTTTGTGCCGCGTCGTATTTTCAGCAAGCAGACGTGTTCGTCGCTCTGCTGCTGTCCTTTGCTGCGGTTTGTCTAATGTTCAATCTCCTAGCTCGCCACGAGGGAGGCGAGGCGCGGCTGACGAAGCGCTCGCTCCCGGTGCTTGTCTCGCTCAATGTCGTGACCGCGATAAGCTGGATCGGCTTGTTCATCGGTCTCAAATATGCAGAACCGGCGATCGTCGTCGCGTTCATGGTGGCGTTAGGGCCCACAGCAACAGTGTGGTTAAATGCACTGATCAGGCGACAGGGCGTCCCTCCAGCATCCGATGTTGTCGTGAGCGTTACGATCGCGGCGATTGGATGCTACATGATTTGGATCTCGGCTAGCGGCAACGCGGGCATGGAGTGGGGGACTCGATCGTCCTTTGGCATCGTCTTGGCAATCGTGGCCGGTCTCTCGCTGGCCCTCACAAATATTCTCGTCAAGTTGCTCTTCGACCGTGGGTTTTTTGTACGGCAAGTGCTGGCCCATCGGTTTTACGCAACCATTCTGCTGCTGCTGGGACTGGCTGACTATTCCTCTCTCGTGCTTGAGATCTCGCAGCATTGGCTTGCAATCGCAACGATTGGGCTGTCGACGATCATCGTTCCTTTGCTCTTGATCCAAGCGGGCATTCGCCGCGTAGAGCCGTTCACAGTCAACATGGTCCTGTCCACGCCTCCTATCATCACCTTTCTGTTCCAGTACTTCGATTCTCGCATCGTGCCTTCCTCACATACGTTCGTTGGAAACGTGCTCATTACGGCTGTCGCCTCGGGCAACATCTACTTGCAGTATCGGAGATCCGCATGAAGGAACGCAGTTGCGTAATCGTGGACGCATACTCGACCGGTCGATGACCTACCGGAGGAGTTTGAATGTTATGAAATTGGAACGGTGCGCGTGATGTCTGCTGCGCAAATTCCTGCGATCTTTCAACCGCATTTCAATGCAGATCTGTATGATGAAGTCACTCGTCCGCCCGAGCAAATGTCTAATGAGGAGATCGTTGAATTTCATGCTCAGGTCCTCCGCGGCAGGAAGCTGGAGTTTGTTATCGCGGGGTGCGAAACCGGTGTTGAGCTCGCCAACTTGCTGTCGGAGCGGCTAGGGTTACCTTCAAATGGGACGGCGCTGTCAGCCGCCCGACGTGACAAAGCGCGTTTGGCTGACGCGCTGGGCGCTGCAGGCGTGCGATCGATCAGGCAGGTCGTGTATACAGCTGCGCTGCCGGGTTCGAGTTTGAATTTATGCTGTTCAAGGAGAACGCAGACACGATAGAAGAGAAGCCCTTTGACAAATGGGTTCCGTTAACGCGTGGTCCATTCGGTTACTCGATTGCGCGCTCTGTCGCACACCAGGAGCTGTTCGGTGAGATCTTGGTGCTTTGTGACAAGGCCAGAATACCTCTTATCGCGCTGCACTTTGAAACGGGGCCTGGCGTCATTGAAGCGTCACTTCATTATTGTGATGCTGGAGGCCGCGGATCGAGCAGTCGCATTCAAATCGATGATAAAGGCGTGGGCGCAAACGCGGGGCATGATGGCCACTTTCATGGCCAAGGTTTCTGAGAAATGGCCCGGCCGGTCCGGACATATTCACATCTCAGTTGCGTCCGACGGTGACAATGCGTTCCACGACCGCGACAGGTTCCGCAGTATCTCAAAACAGATGAGTCAATTCATTGGCAGACAGCTGAAATACATGAGTGATTTCTGTGTGCTCGCCGCGCCGAACTTCAATAGCTACAAGCGGTTGGTGCCCGGCTGCTGGGTTCCAGCCTGTCCAATAGGCGCGGACATGAACCCATATCTCGCGCTCTCGTGCGCGATCGGTTCAGGCATTCCGGGAATCGAAGAAGATGCTGCATTGCGGGCTTCGATCGTCGGTGATGCAAGCGAGAAAACCTGCCATACTTCCGCTAGACTTCCGCAAAGCACCTAGCGTAAGCTCCATGCTGCTCCAATGGTTCGTGATGTCGGCTTGACCTCGGATCCTTGTCAGGATGCACAGCGCCTTGCAAGCCCGCGGGCCCGAGCGTATCGGCGATCGGCATCACCAACCGCACGTTTCCGGCTGTTCGATCGGCCATTCTGTTCCAGTTCGTCAGCTCCTCGAAAGCGAACCTTCTTACCATTCGAACCTCGGCTCAAGAGGTCGATGCTGCCTATAACCGAACGTCGCGAATCTGGGATGTCCGCTCCGCAAATAGGCTACCGGCGAGAGCTTTATGGTCTTCAGTTGGATAAGCGGTGCTGGCTCGCCAGGAATTCCAACGGAGTACGCCGGCAGAGAGGGGGACAAAACTCTATTCAAGCAGGCCGTGAGCGCCACCAGAACAAACCATGCGGAGATGAAAGCGAAGATTGAGCTGACGCGCGCAAGCGGGCCAGCTGCAAAGGCCGCCGGCACAACACGTGCGTCATCGACGCAATGGTGTAAGTCGGGTCATCATCTGCTCCAACTGTACCGGCAAAGGCTCCGATTTGGAGCTCGAGCGATCCATACGGCAACTTTTCACGGTGACTACTCTGGGAACAACGACGTATGGGGCGCGTGCGCTGGACCTCAGACGATTTCAGCGGGAGCAGTCAACCAGTGGGACTCAGCGGGAACAGCTCCGTTCAGCCAGGCTCGCTCGATTGTCCAGCTTGGAGCACGATGGGCGGTATCGAGGGCGGCTGCTTGGTGATCTTGAGCCGCGTTATGCTGCGCCTGCCGTCGACGCTTACGGGCACGTCGCCATCGATCGTGGCCCGGCGCATGACGCGATGCTGATCGCCATAATCGTTGACCGCGTAGTGCAACGTTGCGCAGTTGTCCCATATCGCGACGTCGCCCTCCGTCCAGTTCCAACGCACGGTGTTCTCGGCTGCAGTGATATGATATTGGAATAAGTCGAACAGTTTCTGACCGTCATATTTGGGAATGTCGACAAAACGCTGTACCAACGCGCCGAGCAATAGCGTGCGTTCACTGGTCTCGGGGTGGACGCGGACGAGAGGATGCTCGGTCTCAAAGATGGTTCTGGTGAAGACATCGTCAAAATGCTTCTTGTCGACTTCGCGGACACGGGCCATTCCGGCGTAATCGAAGAGGTTGCTGTGAACGGCCCAGAGGCCGTCGGCAAGCCGTTGTAGCGGAGGCGGCAGATCGAGATACGCGGCTGCTGTATTCGACCACAGCGTATCGCCGCCGAACGATGGGATTACAACGGCTCGTAGAACCAGAATCTTCGGATATGCGTCGGCAAAGGTCCCATCTGCGTGCCATATGTCAGCGCGACCTCCGCCGCGGGTGGAGTCGAGCTCAAGGAGCGACGCAGTTCCGTTGGCAGCACCCAGCATCGGGTGCGGTACCAGCTTTCCGAACCGAGCTGCAAAGCGCTCCTGCCCAGCATCATCAAGATGGCTCTGGTTACGGAAGAAGATCACCTTGTGCTCGAGTAACAGACCACTGATCGCAGCGATGATCTGGGTCGGCAAATCGCCCGTGAGCCTCAGATCTTTGATTTCGGCGCCGATGCGCGCTGCCCGTTTCACAACGTTGCCGCGCGGAATGACATCATCGATCAAAGGTGTTGCACTCATCGTGACATATCTCCCACGTCTGGTCGTCGCTTCCTCGTCCCAGCCAGTGAATGATCCACAGCAAGCATTGTGCCAGGCGAAGGGACCGCGCCCCAGGCGGCCATGTACGACACGGACACTAAAGGATTGGAATATTTGGCGCGAGCCGGCCAGGGACTGAGCTCAGGCGCAACTATGCCGCTTCTAATCGTGGCTCTAGCCGGGCAAGGCGCGGCCGTTGAGCAACTTCGGATGCTCCAAGGCGTGGATCTGAGCGCTTCTCGTCCACGCATAGCGCCTTCGCTGGCGGGGCGACGTAAAGGCCGACTACATCGGCGGCTTTGGCCGCAACGTTCGGGTCATTGCTCTCCCACCAGACTGGCGAGCCGCGAGGTCAATCTTGTGGTTGTGCAGGGGCCGCCAGACATATTGGACATCAACATCGCCCAGCGCCTCGGCCAGCAGAGGGCGGGTGGTCCAGCGCGCAAACCCTTGCGCGGGGCGCCTTATCCAGCAGCTTGAGAATCCGCTTGTCGGTCGTCTTCGTATAGATCGCAGCTTGCCGGGCCGCGGCTTGTCTTGCAGCCCTTCAAGACGTTGCTCAGCATAGCGATGCCGCCAAAGGCTGACAATCCGCGGCTAGACCCCAACTTCCTTGGCGATCGACCGGGGGCCGCGTCCGGCCGCCGCCAACAGCAGTATCCGCGCTCGCTTCAAATCACGCTGCAATGTCACCGGTGAGGGGCAACAGGTTTCAGGCACTTGCGATCTTTCCTCGAAAAGCGCACTTCTCTTGCTTCGGGTATTATCTCGCTTGAATCACGACTCTCGTTCCACGAAAAGTGGGTGCTAGGGTGAGCAGGGGTTGATCGAGGCGGGTGTGGAGAGCCTTTCGTTCGAGCAGCACAAGAAAGCCTGTTCAATCGAGATCGCGCAGAGTCATCGAAGGGGAATACACCTCAGTTGATAAGCGGTCCAATCGACATGTGAAAGCGGCAGTCGTGACGCCGTCACGGCGACTTCAACGCCTCGTCGATCCAGTTCCGCGGCATCCTTGTAAGCAGATCAACGTCCCCGGGTGTGCCAAGATACTGTGCTCCAACGGTTTCACGGCCGATTGGCCCGGCCGGCTTTGCCGGAGCTTGCGCTCGCCACGCCGGGCCGCGGCAGAAACGGTTGTCAAGAGTCCAAGCCGCGCCGAGCGTCGAAGCTTCTATGGGTGTACCGCGCAAGGCGGAAGCGCGCTGTTTGGAGCTTGGAGGGCCTGCGAGAAGAAGGGAGGCGGGCCGTTGTCCAAGACGCTGCAAATCTGCTACTGGCGGGGCGAAGAGCGGCATGATGAGGGCGCGCTGCGCGGTTTACGGAATGTGGAGCGCGTCATGGTCGAGTAGGTTGCAGCTTGGAACAGCAGCGGCGACACGAAGCACGCCGGGTGGAGAATTGTGGACACACGATGGGAGGTTGGCAAAGTTGGCTGGGATTGAAAAAGAGACGCCGAGAGTAGCGTGACACCATGGTCTGGCCTTATTTGAGGCGGAAGTCGCCGGTCAAAAGTGCAGGTGCTATATTGGGAAAGGCGGAATATGTCGAATGAGCGGAAAAGCATTGTCTGCGCAGGACAGATCTTGGTTGATGGCAGTCCAATGCGCTGCAAGGTCCGCCACCTCACGGCATCCTCCGCAATCGTTCAGACGCCTGACGCGCGTTTCATGCCCGCAACCTTTGGGCTGCGCGTTCTAAGCGCGGACGTCGATACGATATGCCAGGTAGTTTGGCGTGATGCGCGCCGACTTGGCGTGACATTTCTGAGTTAGTCGACAACAGTTGCCCAGACGCATCACCGTCCTGAACTCGGACCCTATTGAGTTGTAGGTTTGCAGGACACTTCGACTTGATTTCGGCCGGTGCCGCCGCATGAGGCGCATCGAATCGCTCCTGAAGAGCAAGCGTCAACCACGGAGTGAAAGACCTGAAGACAATTTGAGCTGGACGTGCGGAGCCTTCATCGACCACGCGTCGACGGTCACTCTCCTGCGTAACTGTGAGTACGACAGATATCCGCGAGCAGCGCACCGCTACCGAGCCGATGCCAGTTATGATCTCTCGCTCGGGCAGATGGCCGTGGCGCACCAGCCGTTGGCGGCCATCATCGGTAACCTGCGGCGTGCCTGCCGAGCAAAGCCGCCACTTCGGCCTCCACGGCCTCCATCAGCAGCGCTCGCGCGCCGTTGCGAAAAACCTCGGTAAGCGGGTCCGCGAAACTTCCTGGCTGGGAAAATTGAAAACCGTTAGTGTCGGTCACGGCGTATCTTCCTTCGATGGAAACTGGAGGCTTCGAACACCACCACGATACGCCGCCTTACCTCTTCATGCTGTCACCAACTTTCGCCCATAGCCCATCCGGTCGATCCACTTGGATGACCTTATCGAATCATCGATTCAGCAATTGTCCAGAAACCTGTTCAGCCTCTTCAACGCCTCCGGGATGCGACCTGTCAATAGGTTCCGTCGTATTTGTTTCGGCTGGCGGAGACGCAGGACTTTCGGAAAGGAGTGCGCCTTTTGGAGGTCAAGGACTTCATTCCAACAAAGGTGTACCTACAAGTTCGTTCTTCGAATTCTTTGTTGATTTCTAATGCCTCTGACAGGCTCACGCCTGTCGATGCCAGGACCAGAAAAAGGAGCTGATTCTCTTCGGCCAGCTCGGCGTGGCAAAGCTTCATGTCGGCTTCCAAGAGGGGAAGTCTCATTGTTCTAGGCCACGCTCTGCGAGCAGCCGGTGCATGACCTCGCCTTTTATCTCGGCTGCGATTTGGTTTCGGACTTGGGCTCCGAGCACCCGCTCGGCATCGACGTCGCCTACCAGACCATGTTCGGCCAGTCGCTGATCCAGACGGCTTTGAAACTCTTCGCCCATGGCTTCGACAAGCCGGTCCTGCATCGCTGCATGTTCGTCCGGTGCGATGCGCCTCAGCACCGTCTCCCAAGGTTGCCAGCGGGTGGCCATATAGTCGGTGAATTGGTTCGCTTCCCGCTCCCGGACCAGGTCCAGCGCCTCCGTCGCATCATCCTCGCTTACGCGAGAGACCGCCAGGAAGCGCATGTCAGGGGCGACGTGACTGAGCTCCAGCGGCTCGCGCAGCCGATGTTGATAGGCCAAGTAGACTTCCACGTCGTCTATGTCTGGGTCGAGGCTGAGGAGCGAGTTGACCCTGTCGCGCGCGATCTCGTCAAGCGCCTCCAAGCGGAACGCAACACGGCCGCGCTGGATCAGTTCGCCAAGACGATCGTCATAGACGCCGCCCTCGACATCAGCGTTGAGGCGCGCGGTCTGCATACCGTTCCAGTGCAAGGTAACTCGATCCTCGCAGCTCGCGTTGGCCTCGGAAGCCTGTGCAAAAAACTGCTCGCGCAATCTCGGATTGGCCGCCGCCTGCCGCAGATCATCAGCCACTCTCTGCCGAAACTCGTGATTGCCATAGTTAACGGTCTCTCGTAGCCTCTCTAGGAACCAGGCGGCTGTCGCAACGGTGCCGAACTCTAGCGCCGTTTGAGAGGGCAAGGCTTTAAGGGATCACTGCGCGCGGTGGCGGAATGGGCCACGCGACGGCGACGCGCCGAGACTATCAGCCGTCAACAATTGCAGAAGGTCCCCGCCGCCAGGACAATCGCGCAGTTGTTGACGACGAAGCGCGACCACCTAAGCAAGGCCGAGACCGTAACGGATGCCGGTATTGAACAAAGCGTTCCTATGCTGGCCGATGCCCACGCTCTCGTTGGCCGCTTCCACGCGATGATCAGAAAGAGGGGCGAGATCGAGTTCGAACCTTGGATAGATGAATCCAAGCGGAGCCTCATTGGCTCGTTCGCGAATGGCATCGCCAAAGATAAGGGCGCGGTGCACGGCTAACACTGATCTTCCCCCGAAAAAGTGGACGGGTTTAAGCGGCTTTTAGCTCCGTTTTGATCGGGGCGATATATCCGATGGCGGAATGGAGCCTGGTGCGGTTGTACAACGACGTTTGAGAACGCCCACAGGACCGTTCTTCGCGAGGTTCTTTATCGGCATCATCCCTGGTTTGGTCGCCGAGTTTGCGTTCATGGGGCGGTCGACAAGGCTGACGATGTCGTTTTTCGCTGCACCCTGGACGGATCGCAAGCAGACCGTTGGCTGGAAGTTCCAGCATGGATGTTCGACCGGACGGCCTGCCCTGACGCCGAGCTTCTGACAGTTCGGCCGTTTGTTAGCATCGATGCACTTGCGGCGCTCGCTGCGCTTCTCGATCTGGCGTTGAAGGATCGAACGCCATCAGCTGCCCCGCTTTCTGGCGCATCCAGAGGCTCTCACGACCAGAATCGGGGAGCGACTCATGTCACGCGAGACGGCAATGCCAGGGAGCGGATACCGACACAATCGACAACCGCGGTTGCAGCAGCAGATGGATCTGTTCGGGAGCGGCCTGTCGAACGGCGCCCTCGGCGCGCCGGCATGGTCGGAGCTGCCGGCGGAAGCGCGGGCGGCCCTCACAAGCCTGATGACGCAGTTGATCCTCGACCATGCTGCGATGACAGCGACGCCGCCCGCGAAGGGGGTCGATCATGATCTCTGACAAGGTCAGGCCTCATCATCTGGAGCGTAAGGCGATTCTTTACGTGCGCCAATCCTCAGCACATCAGGTGTTGCACAATCGCGAGAGCAGCGCATTGCAATACGCCATGCGGGACCGGCTGACGGCACTCGGGTGGTCAGAGATCGAAGTGATCGATGATGATCTCGGTCGTTCAGCCGCCGGCGGCGTGCAACGCGCCGGTTTCGAGCGAATGGTAGCGGAGGTTTGCCTCGGTAAGGTTGGTGCGGTTTGCGCCCGCGAGGTCTCGCGCTTCGCCCGCAACAGCCGGGATTGGCAGCAACTCATCGAGATGTGCCGCGTGGTCGATACCGTTCTGGTCGATCAGGAGACTATCTATGCGCCAAGGCACGGCAACGACCGCCTGCTGCTCGGGCTCAAGGGCAGCCTCAACGAGTACGAACTGGATTTGTTGCGCCAACGCTCGCTCTCGGCCCGCTACGAGAAGGCGCGCCGGGGCGAGTTGGTTGTGGCGGCGCCCGTCGGCTTCGTGAAGGCCGGCGACCATTATGAGAAAGATCCGGATCGGCGTGTCCAGGAAGCGATCAAGCTGGTGTTCGACAAGGTCGAGGAACTGGGCAGCGCGCGACAGGCGCTCTGCTGGCTCCACGAGTACAATCTCGATCTACCAGTGAAGCAGTCCAACGGCGACACAGCCTGGCGGCGACCGAGTTACTCCGCCATCCACCGGATCATTGAGAACCCGGTCTACGGCGGCGCCTATGCCTATGGTAAGACGGCTGTGGCGGCGGGATACAGCGCCGGGGGCGTGAGCTTGAAGATCCGCCGCAAGACACGGAACGAATGGCTGGCGCTGAAGCCCAACACCCACGACGGGTATGTGAGCTGGGAGAGGTTCGAGGCGATCCGCACCATGGTCAGCAGCAACGTTCCCACCGGTCGGCATCACGGCGCACCCAAGCATGGTGACGCGCTGCTGGCCGGTCTGATCCGGTGCAAGCGCTGCGGCCGCAAGCTCACACTCCGGTACTCCGGCATGAAGCACCATATCCCACGCTACAGCTGCAGCCGCGCCTGGATGGACAATGGCGGTCCTCACTGCATCGCCTTCGGCGGATTGCGTGTCGATGATGCAATCGAGGAAGCACTGCTTGGCGTCGTCGGTCCGGGCGCTATCGCCGCTGCAACCGCTGCCGCCGAAGGAGCCAGGGAACGGCGGGATCAGGTGCGCGATGCGCTCAGTCGCGATCTGGAAGCGGCGCGCTATGCCGCCGACCGGGCTTTCCGGCAATACGATGCCGCTGACCCCGCGAACCGGTTGGTGGCGAGTGAGCTGGAAGCGCGCTGGAACAGGGCACTCGCTCACGCGGCGGAGGTCGAGGGCAAGATCGCCATGCATGATGCGGCCACGCCCGCACCCATTGCTGATCCAGCTTCGCTCGGCGTACTGGCCTCGAACCTCAAAACGGTCTGGGATGCGCCGACGACGGATGCTCGTCTCAAGAAGCGCATTGTACGCACCCTCGTCCATGAGGTCGTGGCCGATATAGACGACGCGGCGTCCGAGATCGTTCTCATCGTCCACTGGGTGGGTGGCGCTCACAGCGAGTTGCGCTTGCCCAAGCGCCGGCGCGGACAGCGCAACAGCACTTCCGCCGATATTATCCAAGCCGTGCGTCAACTGGTGCTGATCGCCAGCGACGATCTGATTGCCGGCCTCCTCAACCGAAACGGCCTCAAGACGGGCAACGGCAATCGCTGGACCCGCGAGCGCGTCACATCAATGCGCTCGAGCTACCACCTCCCGGTGTTCAAGCCCGCCGATGACGGGATCGAACCCTGGCTCAACCTTAGCAACGCCGCAAAGCTCCTGAAGGTCGCGCCCAAGACGCTCCGGCTCGCCGCTGAAGCCGGCGAGATCGCAGCCATCCATCCGCTATCGGACGGCCCGTGGATCTTTGCTCGCGCCTCGCTGATAACAGCTGCCGCTCAATCTATCGCCGAAGGAGCGCGACAGAACCCAAGATACCCCACAGGATCGCATCCCGATCAGCAAACTCTCTTCTCTTCAACAACATAGACAGATGGGTGTTCTGATGCGCGGTTGTAAAAGCCCTCGATGAAGGCGAAGATATCGCGCTGGGCTTCGGCGCGGGTGTTGTAGTCGCGATGATGGACGAGCTCGGTTTTCAACGTATGAAAGAAGCTCTCCATCGGGGCGTTGTCGTAGCAATCGGCCTTGCGGCTCATCGATGCGGTGATGCCGGCGCCCGTGAAAGCGTCGCGATGGGCGCGTGAGGCATACTGCACTCCGCGATCGGAGTGGTGGATCAACCCGTGCTGCGGGCGTTGCTGCTTGATGGCCATTGCCAGAGCCGCGGATGGCAGTTCGACCTGCATGTGATCCCGCATCGCCCACCCGACGATCTTTCGGCTGAACATGTCCATGACGGCCGCCAGGTATAACCAGCCCTCCGCGGTCGGGATGTAGCTGATATCGGCGAGCCAGACCCGGTTTGGCGCTGCGGCGGTAAAGTCACGCGCGATCAGGTTCGGCGCGATCGGCAGATCGTGACGACTGTCGGTGGTGCGAACCCGACGGGGTCGCGCCATGAGCGCTCAAATGCCATATCGACGCATCAGCCGTTCGATCCGGCCGCGGCTGGCGCCCCGTCCCTGGGTCCGCAGAGCGGCATAGACCCGCGGGCTGCCATAGCGCTGACCGCTGTCGTGATGGACCTGCCGGATCTCGGCCAGGAGCGTGGAATTGGAGCCCGCACGCGCGCTCACCGGGCGCTCGCGCCATGCGTAATAGCCCGCCGGCGAGACCTCGAGCACGGCACACATCAAGCGTATCGGATAGGTCTCGCGGTGGTCCTCGATGAAGCGAAAGCTCATGTCCGGGTTCCGGCAAAGATCGCGATCGACTTTTTTAAAATGTCGCGCTCCATGCGCAGCCGTTCGTTCTCCTGACGCAACCGGGCGATCTCTGAAGCCTGGTCCGCCGACATCGGCGTCGCCTGCGTGGTGGGGCGCCACGCCGCCGATGCCGGCTCCTGCCGGAGCTTATCTACCCAGCGCCGCAGCACCGAGTCGCGCAGACCCAGCTCTTTGGAAACCGACCCGATCGAGCGACCGCTCGACACCACCAGTTCGACCGCCTGGCGCTTGTAATCCTCGGTAAACGACCGACGTTGACGTTACATTCGAGACCTCCGGGCTCATTGAGCCTACTACAGGTGTCCACTCATTCGGAGGAGGTTCACACGCAACCATGGTCCAATGGCCAAGTGGAAGCTCAGGAAACTCAAGCTCCTTCAGGCTAGAGCGGTTTTCGGTTGATGTGAATCGGAACAAATAAGGGCGGTCCCTGAGGCGCGCTAATCAGATTCGGGTTGCTTTGACAAGCAATGGCGAGGTCGCGATGGCTCGGGGATATTCGAAGGATCTCAGGGCGCGGGCGGTCGCGCTAGTCGAAGACGGCGAGAGCAGACGGAAACGGCGCGGGTGCTCGGTCTCGGCGCCTCGACCGCAATCCGCTAGATTGAGCGCTGGGTGACGACGGGCAGTGCCCTTCTTTAAGCCCGGGCCGCCCCGAGGATGAATAGAGGATGAGTGGCCAGGGAGCGACGGGCCCCCCAGAAAAGGTAGGAGCCCGATCCAATGTTGATGCTGTACCGTCAAACGTGGTTAGCCTTTCGGGCTGGACTCCGTGGAGCATCAGGATCTGACGATGTCTAGAAAGACTGCCTGCTTGCACGCCGAAGTTAAGAAGCGCATTGCCCAGATCGAAAGTATGAAACTGGTCCAGATTCAACGGGTCATGATGGATTGTGTGTCCGAGCGGTCCGCTGGCAGGATGACGACAGATGAGGGCAATGCGTTGCGCCGAGCACTGAACAAACGGGTTAGCATTCTCAGACGAGACCTTATCGCGTAAGAGTTCGCGAGCTTGTCAGGCAAAGCACTGACGTCGCACAGCGGTAGGACACGAATTTAGTCGGGGAGAACCCAGATAAATGACTGCTTTTAGGTGGGGTTGCTAGGTAAGCGATTTACCCGATGGACTAAGCTGGACGACCAGCGGGTATTCGAACTGCGGGAAGCCGCGCGAGCTGCGCAAGAGATCGCGAGTGAGCTAAAGCGCAGTGATTCGGCGATCAGAATCCGGGTCGTCACCCTTGCGGGCCTAAAGAAAGAACCCGCGGTGGGGAGTTAGGACGAAGAGGAGCGGCGTCTTTTATTTGGACTCCCTTACCCTCGGCGATCGTTGCCGGCCATTGACGACACGGGGGCGCACTCGGCGCATCCCGCCCTTCGTCCGTCCGGCATTAGGTAGGTGATATGAAACAGCATGTCCGAGTGGCGTCAGCTGCGGTCGCGTTCGCTTACCATCGCCGCTGCGAAGTCCTCAGCGTGTACGAACGCGAAACCAAAACGCGCAACGAGATTAGTGTCGCCGTATGCGGAAAACAAGTGGACGGATACGACTACGACAGTGAATGCCACGTCAGCGGTTTGTTACCGAACCTATGTCACCACGGGGCGAAATCGCGTTGGATATTGAGCCCTGGGACCTCGGAGATATGCATCGGCTACGAGGACGACACATCGTCCTTCTTCTCAGTGAAAATCGTCAGCGGTCACGTTCAGGTATTTGATTGCCGCCAAGTCCTGTCCTTCACATACACAGTATGGTGGAGAGACGTGCAATCCGATAGCTGCTGATGCCCCTCGGCTCGCCGAGGCCGGGTGATTTCTACGGAGGATTAGGCCGAGAGGACGTTGAACTGGAACACTGCGAGGCGGTCGGCGACGCTGGAGTTGGCTTCCGCGTCTCTCGTTACCGGCACTTGCTTTGACGACGGAAGCGCTTCTGGCCCAGATTGCCGTTGCCAAATATGCCGATGGCGAGCCGCTTTACCGCCAGGAGGCCATCTACGCCCGCGACAAGCTCGACCGCCACGCAACAACCGCATCTCACTAGGCCGGCGAAGAGATGCCTGGGCCGCCGGCGTCGGCGGTGGGTACACGATGATCTCGAAGGACCTGCTCGGCTGCGCGGCGGCGCGGGAACAAGGGGACGTGCAATAATCGCGTGAACATCCGGCACGATGCGCTGGCGCCATCCGTATTGAACGGCCTCCGGACGCACTTAATAAAGCCCGAATTGTTCAAGCAGTTTTGCGAGGAATTCACCCAAGAAGTGAACCGAATGCGGATCGAACGTCGAACCGATCAGGATGCTTGGCAAAGCGAGCTGGAAAGAGTCAAAAAGCAGATTCGAGGCATTATCACTGCGATCAAGATGGCATGTATGAACCGTCGATGAAGGCTGAGATGGATGCGCTCGAAGCTTGCAAGTCGAAGTTGACCGATCTGCTCGCGAGCGCTGAGGCCCCCGCCGCTCTTGCACCCGAACATGCGGAGTCTATCGGCAGCGCATCTCTGCACTGTATGAAAGCCTGCAGTGCGAAGAGGAGAAAGCCGAGGCGGCGGTTCCGTACGTTGATCGATCAGGTCACGCTCGTGCTCGACGGGGAACAGCTCGCCATCGTGCTGCGCGGTGACTTGGCCGCGATCCTGCGATTTGCGGCGGACAAGAAGAACCCCGACTTCCTCTCGGAGGCCTGGGCTCTGGATGGCTTGCTATCGCAAACATCGGTCGTTGCGGAACCGGATTTGAACGTATGACCATCAGTTCATGAACCCTCCTGCCCTATTGATCCTATGCTGCCAGACTGCCAGAGCGAATTTGATCCCGCCAGCCGTCGGCGCGCTTTACCACATCCGCCGCGAGCTGATGGTTTGAGATCATTGCTTCTTCATAAACGTGTGAGAGCCAGAAGCGACACACCTTCGGAGGACGGATTGCCACTACGTCCAGACAAAGATCGAGACCAAAGCGGGCACATTGACATGAAGCAAAGACACCGAAGAGGAGATGGGTCAACTTCATGTTGTGTGAGCATGGATAGATAAGACGTGCAGACCTCGTTGCTGAACAAATATTGCGATTCCCGCCTGCCTTGGTACACTATTTATCCGACCGTACCTGATTTCTCCGCGATGGTGGGCGCCAACACTTATGGGAGATGGTTGAGGCGGCTGCCGCGCGATGAACCGGTATCCATCTATCTCCACGTTCCGTTCTGTCGCTCGATTTGCTGGTATTGCGGCTTCCCGACAAGCCTCACTCACAGCGAGCGACCGATCCGCAAATATCTCGCGGTGCTCCGCGAGGAGATTGATTTGGTCGCAGCGCAGGCGCCCCGCGCCTTGTCCGTCAGCGACGTGCATTTCGGCGGCGGGACGCCGACCATCATCTCGCCTGCCGACTTCTTGGGCCTGATGGAGCTCCTGCGCGACCGCTTCACATTCAGCAAGTCGACCACCGTTGCCGTCGAGATCGATCCCAGAGCGTTCACGACCGAGATGGCCGAAACATTAGGCTCAGCCGGCGTCAGCCGCGCCAGCATTGGCGCGCAAAGTTTTGATCCCCTGGTGCAGCGGGCAGTGAACCGCGTCCAGAGCGAGACACAGATAGCTCTTGCCGTCGAAAGTCTGCGCCAGCATGGAATAAGCCGCATCAACTTCGACCTCCTGTTCGGATTGCCACACCAGTCGGTGCAGTCCTGCGTTGACTCCGCCAGAATCGCGGTAGCTATGCGGCCGGACCGGCTTGCGGTTTTCGGCTACGCCCATGTTCCCTCCTATATGAAACGTCAGCGCCAGATCGATGAGGCGGCGCTGCCAGACAATGTCGCTCGCGCCGAGCAAGCCGCGGCGGTGGCTGAAACTCTGGTCGCGGCGGGCTACCGACAAATTGGGCTCGACCATTTCGCCTTGCCATCCGACGAGCTCGCGCTGGCGCAGAAGGCCGGTCGCCTTTGCCGCAACTCCCTGGGTTATTCGGCTGATACCTGTCAAACCGTGATCGGCTTCGGTCCGTCCGCCATTGGCCGCCTTCCTGACGGCTACGTCCAGAATGAGCTCGCAACCGCTTCCTATCATCAGCATATCAAAGCTGGCTGCTTCCCGACTTCAAAGGGCTACCGTCTCACCGAGGAAGACCGGCTTCGGGCCGAAATCATCGAACGCGTGATGTGCGACTTACAGGCCGATGTTCCAGCAATCTGCGCCAACCACGGATTTGATCCGGTAGCTTTTCTTGATTCAGCTGATCGCTTGGAGATGCTCACCGAGGACGGGATAGTGGAGATCGAAAAGGGTATCCTCCGCGTCAAGCAGGAGCACCGTTTTGTCATCCGCGCCGTTGCTGCGGCATTCGACGCTTATCTCGACCGCGCACCATATTAACGAAGACCACCCATATGCGCACAGTTCTTGAAGCATCAAATGAGGTCGCGGGCCGCGGCCCGTACGGTCATACTAGAGCATTTTCCGACCGGAACGAATCGGGTGGGGATTGAACTAAGCCGCTGCCGCGGCGTAGGGGGCAAGGTGGCATAGATCGCCTCCTGGCTGAGAGGATGTGGGTGTTGGAGCCCACCCCCTCAGACAGGAGTATCGAGATGGCCGATTTGAGCCCTCTTCGCCGCCGCATGATCGAAGACATGACCGTCCGCAATCTGTCGCCGGCGACGCAAAGATCCTACATCAGCGCGGTTTCGAAGTTCAGCCGCTATTTTGGCCGATCGCCTGACCGGTTAGAGCTGGAAGACGTCCGCGCCTTCCAGGTGCATTTGGTCTCGACCGGCATCTCATGGCCGGCGCTGAACCAGATCGTCTGTGCGCTACGGTTTTTCTACGGCGTCACGCTCGGCGAGGCGCTCATCCCAGAGCGCATTCCCTATGCGCGAGAACCGCGCAAGCTGCCGGTCGTTCTCAGCGCCGACGAAGTGGTTCAGTTTCTTGAAGCGGTATCGAGCCTGAAGAGCCGCGCCGCGCTCACCACCGCCTATGCGGCCGGGCTCAGGGCCTCGGAGGTTGCGGGACTGCGGATCGAAGACATCGACAGCGCCCGCGGCGTCATCCAGGTGCGCCACGGCAAGGGCGCGAAGGATCGCAACGTGATGCTGTCGCCCCAGCTGCTGGGCATCCTGCGCACCTACTGGCGGCTCGCCCGGCCGCGGCTTTATCTGTTCCCTGGTCGTGACGAAGATCATCCGATCGATCAGACCGTGCTGCATGCCGCCTGCCGGTCGGCGGTGAAGGCTGCGGGCCTGACCAAGCGCGTCACGCTGCACACGCTGCGCCACAGCTTCGCGACACATCTTCTCGAGAACGGAACCGATATCCGGATCATCCAGGTCTTGCTCGGGCACAATAATTTGTCGTCGACAGCGCGCTACACGCAGGTCGCCACCGATACGATCCGAGCGACGCAGAGCCCGCTCGATCGCCTGTCGCTGGAGGTGACGCCACCTGGATGACCCGCAGCGGGATGCGGGTCATGACCCGCTCCGACATCCGCTCCAACAGGCCCGCCATCGAGATTGCCGATATTCTGTGCCGGCATGGCGACGCCTATCGCCGTGTACATGCCGGTCATCTGGGGCGGGTCGAGCGGCGCGTGATGAGCGCGATCGTTGCGTGCCGGACCGAGGCGCTCGGCGGCCACATGCAGGCTTGCGACGACTGCGGCACGACACGCGTTGCCTATAATTCCTGCCGCAATCGGCACTGTCCGAAGTGTCAGGGGAGAGCCCGAGCCGCGTGGCTCGCCGCGCGTCAAGCCGACCTGCTTCCGGTTCCCTATTTCCACGTCGTCTTTACACTTCCCGCACCGATCGCCGCGATCGCTTTCCAGAACAAGGCCGTCGTCTATGCCATCCTGTTCAAGGCTGCCGCCGAGGCGATGACGACGCTCGCCGCCAATCCACGCCGGCTCGGCGGTGCGATCGGCGGCGTCGCCGTCCTCCACACCTGGGGACAGACGCTGATGCATCATCCCCACGTCCATTGCGTCGTTCCGGGTGGCGGCCTCTCGCCCGATGGCGCGCGCTGGACCGCTTGCCGACCGAACTTCTTCCTGGCCGTCAAACCGTTGTCCAGACTATTTCGCACACTTTTTCTCAAACGTCTGTCGGCAGCCTTCAACTCCGGTGCCTTGCGTTTCTTCGGCGATCTCGGAGCTCTGGCCGAGCCGGCTGCCTTTGCGGCCCACCTCGACGCCATGCGACGCATCAACTGGGTTGTTTACGCCAAGCGGCCCTTCGGCGGACCCGCACAGGTCCTGGCCTATCTCGGCCGCTACACCCATCGCGTCGCGATCGCCAACAGCCGGCTCGTCGCACTCGACGACGATCATGTCGCCTTCTCATGGAAGGACTATCGCCAAAACAGCGCGACAAAGATCATGAATCTCAAGCCCGATGAGTTCATTCGCCGTTTCCTGCTTCATACGCTGCCTGACGGCTTCCACCGCATCCGCCACTTCGGCTTCATGGCCAACCGCCATCGCGCTGCCAAGCTCGCCCTTTGCCGCGAACTTCTCGATCATGAGCGAACAGCCCCAAACGATGGCCAGCCGTCGCCTGTGGATTCGGAGGCTCAAACCCGGGCCGAGGTTCCTGCCTGTCCCGATTGTGGTGGCGTCATGCGCATCATTGAGCGCTTTCGACATAGCTTCAGACGCCCCAGCCCTCGAACATCACCGTTCCGATGCGACACATCGTGAGCCAAGTCATGTCGTGCACGACGATCATCATTCGTCATTTCGCTCCCAGCGTCTCGATCATCGCGGACGATGTCGAATCCGTGCTGTCACACTGCGCGACAACAACCGTCCGATGCAGCAAAAGGCCTATCGCGATCTCAGGCGAAGCGCGTCTGATCTCAACTCTTCCAGGATGCGCACTCCTGTGTCTCTGCCTCACGCGCCGAGCCAGCAGATCGGGCATGGCGATCTCGAACAATCCCCATAGCTGCAAAACCGCGAATAGCCTCCCGCGCCTTCGTTCAATCCGGCTTCAATGAGGTCGCGTCATAAGCGCCTGCCGCGCCCTCGCGTGAGCGCGACCTCACAGAACCCTCCAGATTCCCAAAACGGCGCGAGTCAGATTCAAGCCACATGCTGGCGAGGGAGGCCAGCATGTATGGCCAGGGCGTTTTCGGTTGATCTTCGCCAAAGGGTGGTAGCAGCGATTGACGGTGGCATGTCCTGTCGACAGGCTGCCGAGCGCTTTGGTGTCAGCGCGATCCGCCGGCGCGGTCGCCTCAAGGAAGTTGGCGACATCGTTCCTAAACGCCAGGGCGGTGACCGCAAATCGAAGCGCATTCGCAATTGATTCTGGAGGCGGTGACAGCGAAGCCGGATATCACGCTCGCCTAGTGGCTCTGCACAGTGATTTTGATAAGTTGGGTCCGGCGGTCAGATTAGCCCCGGCAGGGGTTTCGGACCAAGATTGGATCATCCGACGACCAACCGAGACGGGGCCCTGTTCGTGGGCGGCAATCTCATGACTATCCGATGGCACGTGAACCAAATCCGTAACGCGCCGAAGATGGGACGAGTCCGAGCTACGGCTGCAGACACGAGTCAGCTTGCAACCGTTCACACGCATACTAAAGACTTTCAATTCACGCGGCGGTGAACGGCCTTACTATGGGAACTCCAGTCAATTGCGAACAATATCTAGCACTCGGAGGACAGCATAAATGAGGATTGCCCAAGTCCCAGCGCAAAACAACACGGCAGCACGCCACGTGTTGGCCCTGAATCGATTTCGCCATTTGATGAGCTCGGATGCGTAACCATTGAAGCAACGACCGCGGACGACACCGATCATCTGGCCGTAGCTGTCAAACCGGAATTGGGAACGATGTTTTCGGATGTAATTGATCCTCTCTTGAGGCGATAGACACCAAGTCCATATGTCAAGAGCTGAAGCTGCCTGCTGCTCGAGATGTGGCGTCCCGCGCAGTCTACTGCGATGATAACCTACTCCCGAAGCCTTGCTATATGCTCTGTTTGCGGCGCGCACGTCGTCGAAGTCTGTAAATCTAAATTGCATTATCGGATCGAGCCTGCTTTGGTCATGTTTCGCTGGCGACGCTACAATATGACCTTACGTCAGCTTCAAGCCAAATTTGACCTACCAGCCCTCTGAGGCTCCCCTCGACGTCTTGATGAGCCATGAGCGCTACGCGGGGGATGGTGAGCGATCACCGCTGTCACGATCGCCAACTGATGTTCGTCGTGAGCTCGCGTCTCTCTGACAAGTTTGCGACCAACTGACCCGAAATCCCCGATCTTGGCGATTGTGCCAACCGCGCGGCATACTCGCTCAGTGCGGAGACGCTTCAATTGTCTGAAGAATTTAATCGTAGAACCTTCTTGCAACGGACAATGGCTCCCGATGGACTCGCAACGGCCGCTCCGTCCAGGGATAGCGGCTTGACATCGTAGGCAATGTTGGTCGTAACGCGACGATTGCTCGCTCGAACTACCTACTGCCCGGCAACAATCCCTTCTATGAGCCATGAACTGGGAGCAGGACTTCAACTTAAACGCCATGGTCTCAGCGTGGCGCGTTGGATCGCTTCCATTCCGACGCTCAGCGCGACGCTTATACGCGGCGCGCAAAGCCATGCGGCTACACGGCGTCGATGCCAACCTTTGGACCCAGACGCAGCGGTGATCTCCACCGACAGGCTGTGCTGCGATGGGTCGCGCGCAAGGCCAGGATCGTCGTGCAACGCGGACTCTCTATACGGAAGATTCACGCGAGCCCGCGGGAGACGCGTCCGCGCCCCGGCCGGCGACGGGCTGCCCTGCGAGTTGCCTGGCCCGTGAGATGACCCCGGCATCCTTAGCGCTCTTAGCTTCCGCTGAAAGTCCGTTGGACCCCCACGGTGCTAACCAGTCAAAATCACTGTGCAGAGCCACTAGGATAGTCCAGGTTCGGCGTTGCTCGGGCCCATCATTCAGATCGACAGGCGTTTCGGTTCGGACTTACGGCGGAGGCCGTCCGTAGCGGATCTTCTCGCTGTGATCGCGAAGATCCGGCTGCACTGACGAGACATGTGATGGACGGGGCCAATCCATATCCGGTTTGGGTCGAGGCGGCGCGAGCCAGCTTGACGCGGCGCTCGGCGCGGGCCCCGCCCCGGCGGTGGCGAGGCGGTGAGACCGCGATACGGAGGCGACCGGTCTGTGGTGTCAGCGCTCGCCGATCGGTCCTGCGATCAAAGGCGCGCCTCCGACCGAAACAGGACCCTGTGGTTTTGAGCGTCCGATGCGTTTCTTGACGGAGCTCAAGACCGCTTTGTCTGGCGGCAAAGTAGCAGCGGAAGGAGCAGATGGACCAGGCGCCGGAATCTGCAAGGTGTCGATTCGCGAAGTCAGTGTGGTGAGCTGATCCAAGATCGCTTGGAGGTCGCCCCGCTGGGCCTCGATGTGGCGGGTGAGCTCTGCGATGTCATCGCTCAGCTTCTGCTGCGTCCCCTGTGTCTCGGTCAGGGATGCCCTGTCCTCCGGTGACAGAACCATCGTTGAACCGACTTGCCCAGCGGCAGGCGTTTCGACGAACTCTGCGAGGCTCGATGCAAAATGGGCTGCCGCCGCACCCAGGCCGACGAAGATAACAAGAAACATCAAACCCCAGCGAATGCGCCCTAACGAGCTGTGCAAGAGCGGCCGCAAGTCCGAGGCGGCAGCTTGATCTGTCATCTCCATGGTTCCACGCGCGACTTCCCCGACCCAATAGGCCGCTCGTTGCTGCAATAGCCTGCGATGCTGACGGGCTGCAGCCGCCCGCGCCCCCCGGGCACCATCATTCTTCGCAACCTCTGATTGTTTGCCCTTCGGCTCCAATGTGGGCTCTTTTTCAGCGCAAAAGACCCCCTAGCGGGGATCTCCTGCATCCTACCGTCGGCAGCGGCGTACTGCTTCGCGTCTTTGCGAGCAACGGGGCACCATTTTCTCACGATTCACAAGATCCTTGCAGATTTTCTCACCCTGCTGCGGCCGAATACGAACCGCGCCAACTCGCCGGAGTGCGTTGTGACGGAAACTCAGCCCTGCCAGCTAGCCACCTCAGCACTGGGCGCCATGCCATTGGACCGGCAGCCATTGCAACTACCAATCTCGGCAGGTTGATCGAGACGATGGACAGCTGGCAAGCGTGGCCATCGAACGCCCCACGGGTCATTTTTCAAGGAACTCGGAATGCACCATAGATCTGGCCGCGCTAATGGAGCTGACGGATTCGCCAACTGCCCTGCGGCAGCGATCAAAGCTGCTCGAATGCTATTTTCTCCGTTCTCCTGCGCCAGCTCGCAGAACACTCTGCCACGATCGCCGGGGGCACAGACGGCAACATTTTCCAGACCTCGCGCCCGTCGATTGCCTCGTCTTTCGGTGACCGAGCTGCCAACAAAGCTTCATGATGCCTGCCCTCGTCACCGGCGGGGTTGCTTTTCGGTGACTACCATTTCGTCGAGAATGACGTCTTCAAGCACGATGTTCGGCACCATAAGACTCCTCTGCGGCATCACGGAGCACGGTCGCTCGCGATGTCTTGCTGGCAAGGACAGCTGAAGCTCGTTCGTCATCATCACCTCATCGAGCCAGCACGCCGCTCGCGCTCGCGCCACGCATGATGCACAAGCTACGTGCAGGCCAGATCAGCCCTCCCCGGGTGACGAGGTTCGGGACGGTTAAAGCCGGTCCCGCTGGGGACATACGACACCTTTTGCTTTTAGAGGTCACCATAGCCTTCAGACTCCAAAGGCTGGGAAGTCCGCTTCTCGGGCAATCAGGCCGAAGCTCGATCCATTCACGGCTCGCAGATAGGGACGCGAAGTACATTATGCGCGATCGCATTGTTTCGGCGATAACGTCTCGAACATCTTCGGCTACGGCGGCACTTGCATACAGCTCGAAGCGACGGGGCCGGGTTGTCGCACTTCCGCTGGCGGCTTGTCTGGTCGGCAATTCAGTTCTGGCAAAAGCCGCTAACGAGCTTGATCTCAACAGAGATACTGCAGATCAGGTCACCAAAAGAAGCCGCAGCACCGCTCCCGATCGGAAGACAAGGCTCTCCATCCGCTTGATCAGTAAGGCATCCGGACCCCGTGCCGCGGCGCCGGCAAATGGTCCCAGCATGCCTCTCAAAACGAGCGGCAGTGCCGATCGGGCTACCCAGACGAGAACACAAGCGGCGATCGACCCTTTCGCGCGTTTCGAAAATCTACGAGAAAAGGGGTTGTGGCTCGCCATACCTGGGCCTTCCGATACGATAGATCAGGACAAGGGCGGCGCCAGATCGGCGCTGGCGGACATCGGCATCGGGTATATCGGCTGGACGCACAACAGCTTTGCAGACAACCAGCTGCCGAATGCAGCCAGAAGCAGCTTCGCAAACCAGCTCTATATGGGACAGAATCCGACATTTGCCACGGCGAACTTCATGATCGTCACCTACGATCTCAGCCGCTTCGGTATTGCTGATGGTCAAATTGCCGTGGGGGCCGAGCAGCAATACTGGACATGGAAGCGCCCGGGGCCTGATCGAGTAGGACTCAACACGCTCGCTTACTACCAAACTTTCCTCGACAGGACACTCGAACTCAAGTTTGGCTATCTTAGAAATCAGAACGAATTCACCGGCACATTGTTCGGAGGAATTTCAGGATCAAACATGTTCGCCCTTTTCCAAGCAGGGATGAGCACCAACGCGGCGCCGACCCCCGCCCTCAACCTGAAGTACAATTTCGATGATCGCTGGTACAACAAAGTCTCCGTGCAGCGCTCAATCAGTCCAGATGGACCCTATGCGCATGTAACCGAGAATCCCAGCGGCGTGAACTGGAGCACAGCAAACGCGGGCATTCTTTTCATCGACGAGATTGGCTACAAGAGTAAGGCCGCTCCCGGCGTGCCTGACACGTGGTTGCGGGCAGGCGCTGGTTTCAGCAACAGCCGCTACAAGAATGTAGCGGACCCGGACCGGCAAAGGCATAGCGGCAATAGTTTTCACTACATCGCCGCGGACCGGCAGCTCTGGCAGAGTGACGTCCAGGGGGCACCATCTCGTGGTATCTATGGCGGATTCTCTCTCATGGGAGCACCGCCCGACCTCAACAGAATCAGCCAGTACTACGAGCTTCGCCTTTATGCGAAGGGACCTTTTGATAGTCGGCCCAGTGATCTGATGGCTCTCGTTGCCACCAACACCGTCTGGAGCAAGTTTGCGGTGGATGCTGCTTTCGCCAAGGGCGAGCTCGTGCATCGCGATACAACAGCAATCACGGGAACATACACTGCGTATCTCGCGCCCGGAATATATGCGAGCATCGGCCTGTCATACATCCATAACCCGACGAGCATCACACACACGCCCCAAACGGAGCACGCCCTCGACCTATTGGTGTCTACGTTGATATTCTTCTAGATCATCGCAAGCCTCGTTTTGCTCCTACCTTTTCATGGAGCATGCGACAGCGAGCTTCTCGATTGCGATTCCGATGATTTCGCCTGGCTGTACCGATTTGATCTCGCCCAGGATTCCGAGATGATCTCGCCCATCGCCCGGGGCGCGAGGCGTTCTGGCTGTTTGGTTTGTGGTATCGGCGAAGCCGCGAGGTCAATCTAGAATCGCGGCTCGAAGGATTTGGTTTTTTTGCTGCTCCTGCTGTGGGCAGGTGGGCAACGCCCTTCGCGTTGTCCACGCGCGGCGGCATGTCCACGGAGCCACTCGCTCAGGCCTTTCGGCCGGGCTTGCGGGTTCGCCGCAGGCTCTCGACGCCGGGGGGCCGCAGATCGGCAGGTTGGCGTGGTGGGCGGTCCAGCCGCCTTCGACCAGCATTGCCTGAAGGCTGCGGTCCAGACCGCGCGGAGTGCGATAGTCGATGTCCTCGACGGCGGCCTGCTGCCGCAGCTTGGCGATGTCGACGAAGGGCGTTGGCCATGCCGTGAAGGCCGAGCGCGTTGAGCTGATCAGGGGTCGAACCGCCAACCGGGCGATTGGCGATGGTCGGGCATACGATCTGCACCCGCCGACGGTGGCAACTGCTGACTCTGGTAGGTTTGTTGTTCCCACGCATGAGCTAGAGCAGATTCTGATCAGACACGGTCATAACCGGCTGCGGCGAAGAAGTTCAGGCACTCTTGGGCGGTGAAGGCGGTCAGGGCGGTGGCAATAGCGTTGTCCAAAGCCTCGATTGATCTGGCGGCGGCCTTTCGAAGTGCGGCTTTGAGCTTGGCGAAGGCCATTTCGATCGGATTGAGGTCGGGCGAATAAGGCGGCAAATAGAGGAGCTGGGCGCCCACGGCATCGATTGCGATGCCGACCTCGGCGCGCTTGTGTGCTGCGAGATTGTCCATCACCACGATGTCGCCGGGCCTGAGTGTCGGCACGAGGACTTGCGTCACGTAAGCCTCGAACGCCAGACCATCCATGGGACCGTCAAGGACCATCGGCGCAGTCATGCCGGTCGCTCTGAGCGCGCCGACGAAGGTCGTCGTCTTCCAATGACCATGCGGGAGCGCTGCGACACAGCGCTGGCCGTACGGCGAGCGGCCATAGCGCCGCGCCATCTTGGTCGAGGCTCCCGTCTCGTCGATAAACACCAACCGATGGATGCCGATCTCAGGCTGAGATGCCTTCCACGCCGCGCGTTCAGCGGCCACGTCCGGCCGATCCTGCTCGCTGGCGTGCGATGTTTTTTTTGAACGTGATGTTGCGGCGATCGAAGAATCGCCAGACCACGCTCGGCACGAAACGCTCGCCGTGGACTTTGAGGAGATGGTCAGCGATCTCGGCCAGCGTCATGTCAGGCGTAGCCTTGACCAGGGAGAGGATCTCCGCAGCATGACCCTCGATCCGAGCTGAACGTCTGTCTCCGCCCTGCGCTCCCGCCTCACAAGCGCCGGTGCTGCGCCATTCGTTGACCAGTTCGATCGCTGTCGATGGCGCTACGCCGAACCGGCCGGCGGCGCCCCGACAGCTCATGCCTTCCTCTTCCACAGCCCGAATAATGCGAAGGCGAAGGTCCGGCGAGAGCGGCTTAGCCATGGGGGCTGGCCTCCATCACCAGCCCTCAGGGTGAATCACGATTTGCCTCACAAGGGAATCTGGAGGGTTCTGTGAGGTCGCGCTCACGCGAGGGCGCGGCAGGCGCTTATGACGCGACCTCATTGAAGCCGGATTGAACGAAGGCGCGGGAGGCTATTCGCGGTTTTGCAGCTATGGGGATTGTTCGAGATCGCCATGCCCGATCTGCTGGCTCGGCGCGTGAGGCAGAGACACAGGAGTGCGCATCCTGGAAGAGTTGAGATCAGACGCGCTTCGCCTGAGATCGCGATAGGCCTTTTGCTGCATCGGACGGTTGTTGTCGCGCAGTGTGACAGCACGGATTCGACATCGTCCGCGATGATCGAGACGCTGGGAGCGAAATGACGAATGATGATCGTCGTGCACGACATGACTTGGCTCACGATGTGTCGCATCGGAACGGTGATGTTCGAGGGCTGGGGCGTCTGAAGCTATGTCGAAAGCGCTCAATGATGCGCATGACGCCACCACAATCGGGACAGGCAGGAACCTCGGCCCGGGTTTGAGCCTCCGAATCCACAGGCGACGGCTGGCCATCGTTTGGGGCTGTTCGCTCATGATCGAGAAGTTCGCGGCAAAGGGCGAGCTTGGCAGCGCGATGGCGGTTGGCCATGAAGCCGAAGTGGCGGATGCGGTGGAAGCCGTCAGGCAGCGTATGAAGCAGGAAACGGCGAATGAACTCATCGGGCTTGAGATTCATGATCTTTGTCGCGCTGTTTTGGCGATAGTCCTTCCATGAGAAGGCGACATGATCGTCGTCGAGTGCGACGAGCCGGCTGTTGGCGATCGCGACGCGATGGGTGTAGCGGCCGAGATAGGCCAGGACCTGTGCGGGTCCGCCGAAGGGCCGCTTGGCGTAAACAACCCAGTTGATGCGTCGCATGGCGTCGAGGTGGGCCGCAAAGGCAGCCGGCTCGGCCAGAGCTCCGAGATCGCCGAAGAAACGGAAGGCACCGGAGTTGAAGGCTGCCGACAGACGTTTGAGAAAAAGTGTGCGAAATAGTCTGGACAACGGTTTGACGGCCAGGAAGAAGTTCGGTCGGCAAGCGGTCCAGCGCGCGCCATCGGGCGAGAGGCCGCCACCCGGAACGACGCAATGGACGTGGGGATGATGCATCAGCGTCTGTCCCCAGGTGTGGAGGACGGCGACGCCGCCGATCGCACCGCCGAGCCGGCGTGGATTGGCGGCGAGCGTCGTCATCGCCTCGGCGGCAGCCTTGAACAGGATGGCATAGACGACGGCCTTGTTCTGGAAAGCGATCGCGGCGATCGGTGCGGGAAGTGTAAAGACGACGTGGAAATAGGGAACCGGAAGCAGGTCGGCTTGACGCGCGGCGAGCCACGCGGCTCGGGCTCTCCCCTGACACTTCGGACAGTGCCGATTGCGGCAGGAATTATAGGCAACGCGTGTCGTGCCGCAGTCGTCGCAAGCCTGCATGTGGCCGCCGAGCGCCTCGGTCCGGCACGCAACGATCGCGCTCATCACGCGCCGCTCGACCCGCCCCAGATGACCGGCATGTACACGGCGATAGGCGTCGCCATGCCGGCACAGAATATCGGCAATCTCGATGGCGGGCCTGTTGGAGCGGATGTCGGAGCGGGTCATGACCCGCATCCCGCTGCGGGTCATCCAGGTGGCGTCACCTCCAGCGACAGGCGATCGAGCGGGCTCTGCGTCGCTCGGATCGTATCGGTGGCGACCTGCGTGTAGCGCGCTGTCGACGACAAATTATTGTGCCCGAGCAAGACCTGGATGATCCGGATATCGGTTCCGTTCTCGAGAAGATGTGTCGCGAAGCTGTGGCGCAGCGTGTGCAGCGTGACGCGCTTGGTCAGGCCCGCAGCCTTCACCGCCGACCGGCAGGCGGCATGCAGCACGGTCTGATCGATCGGATGATCTTCGTCACGACCAGGGAACAGATAAAGCCGCGGCCGGGCGAGCCGCCAGTAGGTGCGCAGGATGCCCAGCAGCTGGGGCGACAGCATCACGTTGCGATCCTTCGCGCCCTTGCCGTGGCGCACCTGGATGACGCCGCGGGCGCTGTCGATGTCTTCGATCCGCAGTCCCGCAACCTCCGAGGCCCTGAGCCCGGCCGCATAGGCGGTGGTGAGCGCGGCGCGGCTCTTCAGGCTCGATACCGCTTCAAGAAACTGAACCACTTCGTCGGCGCTGAGAACGACCGGCAGCTTGCGCGGTTCTCGCGCATAGGGAATGCGCTCTGGGATGAGCGCCTCGCCGAGCGTGACGCCGTAGAAAAACCGTAGCGCACAGACGATCTGGTTCAGCGCCGGCCATGAGATGCCGGTCGAGACCAAATGCACCTGGAAGGCGCGGACGTCTTCCAGCTCTAACCGGTCAGGCGATCGGCCAAAATAGCGGCTGAACTTCGAAACCGCGCTGATGTAGGATCTTTGCGTCGCCGGCGACAGATTGCGGACGGTCATGTCTTCGATCATGCGGCGGCGAAGAGGGCTCAAATCGGCCATCTCGATACTCCTGTCTGAGGGGGTGGGCTCCAACACCCACATCCTCTCAGCCAGGAGGCGATCTATGCCACCTTGCCCCCTACGCCGCGGCAGCGGCTTAGTTCAATCCCTTCCGATTCCGCCAGGTCAGAAAATGCTCTAGTGACTAGACCGTTTTTGACAGACACGCCTCGCGCACCAACAGAGCAAGCCTTGCACAGGAGAACCTCTATGTCGTCGACCGCACTGCGCAGCACCTCTCTTGCGTTGATCCTGTTTGCTTGCGGGATCATGGGGAGCGTGCGGGCAGACGATCTGCCACCGCGCGCTAATGCCACGACGCCGGCCGGCCAGAAGGGCGGCCCCGGCGAACACGCCGGCCAAGCGCCGAAGTACGCCGTCGGCGGCCGAGCAGCATCGCCTGCCGCCGGACTCCAGCACCAGGCAAACGCTTGATCTCCCTAGGCGGACGCTCTCTTTCATCGCGACGGGCGGCTCCATCCGCCTGTTCGACGAGAAGGGTGAACCGGAGGCCGACATCGCCTATACGTCCTATCAGCTTGACGGCGCCGATCGCGGCACGCGCCCGGTAACGTTCTTCTTCAACGGCGGACCGGGCTCATCATCGGCCTGGCTGCAGCTTGGCAATGCCGGACCGTGGCGGCTACCGATCAATGCTGACGAGGTCACGCCATCCACTTTTCCGGAGGTGAGGCCAAACGCGGAGACTTGGCTAGATTTCACCGATTTGGTGTTTCTCGACCCCGTGGGCACAAGCTATAGCCGTTTCGTGGGGACCGGCGATGATGTGCGCAAGCGGCTCTTTTCCGTTGACGGCGACGTCAACGCGCTCGCGCTGGTGGTCCGCCGCTGGCTCGAAAAGCATGACCGGCTGTTGTCGCCGAAATACATCGTGGGTGAAAGCTATGGGGGTATTCTCGGGCCAAAGGTTGTGCACCAGTTGCAGATGCGGCAGGGCATAGGCGTCAAGGGCCTTATAATGGTCTCGCCACTCTTCGACTACGGCCAGTATGCCCGCACTTGCCTGCTGCAATACATCGCAACACTGCCGAGCTATGTCGCGACCCTGCTCGCGCCCCTGCGTGAAGCCGAGGGTCCGGTAAAGCGAGCCGATCTCGCCGACGTGGAAGCTTATGCACGCGGAGAGTTTTCTGGTCGACCTCATCAAAGGCGGACAAGGAAGCGACCACGCGTCTGGCCGACAAGGTCGCGGCGCTGACCGGCATCGATCAGGCGGTGAGTCGCAGGCTCGCGGGCCGGTTTGAGCTCGCCGAGCTTCGCCGTGAGTTCGATCGTAAGAACGGCAAGTTAATCGGCAATTATGACGCCTCAGTGCGTGGGCTCGATCCGTATCCGGACTCGGATTTCCATCTTTCCGGCGATCCCTCCAGCGACACGCTGCTCGCACCTCTCAGCAGCGCCACTGTCGATCTCCTTACGCGCAAGCTAAACTGGCGGCCGGACGGCTCCTATGAGCTAGTCAACGGCGCGGTCGGGCAGGCTTGGGATTTCGGCCGGCGGGCCTCCGGAGTCGCTGTCGGAGCTGCGCCAGATTCTCGCAACGGACCCGAAGATGCAATTGCTAGTCGGGCACGGCTGTTTGCCCTCGTCACGCCTTATCTCGGATCACAGATCGTGCTCGACCAATTGCCGCCATTTGCCTCAGCACCGCGCGTCAAACTCGTCGTCTTTCCAGGCGGTCACATGTTCTATTCACGAGATGGCTCGCGCCACGCGTTTCGTGCAGAGGCCGAAGCGATTATGAAGTAACCATGACCACCGCGAACTAGGTCACAAGCATGCTCGCGTTCGCACGAGCATAGTTATGATCTCTCAACGAGATCCGGGCACCGGCTTCAATCGGCGCGAGACTCGGCTACGATCATCGTGAATCAAGCAATTGGGTGGGAATTTATGTGTCGAGTAAGCTTGGACTCGATTCTGGTCTGCCAGACCTTCCCGCTCTACCTGTCGCGCGGCGGTTTCGGTCAGGATTTGAGGATTGGCCTCAGGCTGCCGCCGATCGGCATCTTTTTCTATGTCGTCGCCGGCCGTACGCACCTCGTGCCGTGGATGATGGGACAGACAGGCGAAGCCGTCGACGGCAGGGGCATGGCTGGTAGGTCCATGGTATCCGTAAATCCACGGTCGCGATCCAGCTGCTGACGATGGTTCTCCCGCGTTCCTGGCAGCGCTGCGCCTCCTGCGCCAGACGAATTCGAAAAGCGAGCCAATCGCGCCTGCCGTTCTCACGCACGCGCTCGCTCAAATGGCGCGGGTCGGTCGCCGCATTTTTGATGTTGCCTTCGCTGAGATTGCCTGCCGCTAACTCTTTGATGAGCGCCTCGTCCGCCGCGTCGACCCCGCGCGTCCGGCCGGCTGCCTCGCGTAATGAATGCGAAGCTTCGTTGAAGAAACCTCTGACAGCCCGCGTCTCGCGAGGGTTTTTTACTCCTGCTCCCGCCAAGGGCTTTGCCGCCCCCGATCTGATGCGTGACCACAGTCCGCGGATTTTTCCGCTCTTGGCGTGAACCGCAGCGTCTGAGTCCGGCAAGCTGTAGCGTTCGCTGCTGAACGGGTCATCCCGCAAACTGGACTGCGGCGCTAGGGCGAAGCTTCAAGCTGAAAGCGGGGAATGTCCACGCTCGCCCGCCCACCGCTGAGCGCGCCGCCTCTAGAACCAAGGTGTGGCGGCATCCGCATCGAACCGCCGATATCGCCTCGGCTGATCCGTCCACGGCCCTCTGCGACAGCCCGATCCGGCGAAGGCGAGCTTGCGGGGGTCCCCTCCGTCGAATCAACCTGCAAATCCTCCATCCGCCGCTCAAAGTTGCTTTGCTGGCTTGCGTTGCCTGCTCGCGCCTGTTGCGCGGCGTACTCCTCGATTCAAGCGCCCGAATTGAAGAAGGGGTCGGTTGGATCCATCCGTTCTCCTTGCGATGGTACAGGGCTTGCGCAATCCGCACGCCTTACAAGGCCGCAAGCGGCAGCCGTTCGGCGGCCGTTGGATTCTGGAGAATACGGGATTCAGCTTTCGAAAGCTGACAAGAATTAGGAATTCGCAGCCGGCAATGTCGATCGCTTTGCTTTCCTTCTTAAAGGAGGCAACAAGAATCTGGCGCGCTACGATGGCCGCCCCTGCCCGAATGCGAGTTGCTGTGGACGAGCCGCCCGAGCGCAACGAGGCTCGGGTCAAAGGGTTTGAAAACCCTCCACTTCCCGAGCGTTCGTCTAATTTTTATCTTGAAGGTTCGCTGGACAGCCAATCTGTCGCGCCCCCGAAGAACGCTTTCAGCGACCATTTCGCGGCTTCGCTGTCAGTCAATTGATGAGAATGAGGCTCGCGGCCTGCGGGATTGGCCCCGATGCTGGAGGATTTGTATTCGGCATAGTAGGCCGTCCTGAACGTATCCGTCTTGCCGGGGGCCCATTCGCGCCAGCCTTCCGCAATGACCGGCGCATCGATCTTCGTCGACAGGAAGATCACTGTGGCATAGGGGCGCCAAGCGCGGCCAAGCGCAACATAGCGCGCACCAGGCTCGGCAGTCAGCCTGCACTGATCGAACACAAAGGCACTGTCCTCGCCCGGCGCTCTTTTGCTCTGCGCCGTATACACAACCGCTTGATTTGCGATGCCGTGCAACTCACAGCGCCTGAAATAGGCCTTCGCATTGCCAAAAACGAAGTCGACATGCCCCTCGATGTAGCAATCAGAGAAGTACTGCCGCGACATTCGACCGTTAGGGCCCTTACCGGCGAACAATGTATCCTGGGCGCCAAGCAGGCGAACATGGATGATTGCGTCCCGGTCGCCGGTCACCGATAGAGCCACGGCCTGCGAAGCTGGATTGTCCCCCTTGAGGGAATAGTCGTTTTGGACCGTCAGATTGTCGAGCCGGAAGTCATCGCCCGAGGCGTTGAGCGTCGCAGAACGGGCCGTCCCTCCCACGTTGATTGCGCCATCGCCGTACACGATGATCGTATCATCCGGCTTTTTGCCGGTACCTTTGAGATGAACACCAGGTTTGAGGACTTTGACCTTTTCGCGATAGATGCCAGGCTCGATCTGGATATCCCCGCCTTGCGGTGGCAGTGCGTCAATGGCTGCCTGCACGGAGTGATAGGCCGTCTCTCCGGCGTGCGACACAAAAAGCAACTGAGTATCGGCTGCCGAGATAGAGCAACATTCCGCGAGAGCCGCAGCGGATAGCGCGATCATTCGCATGTGACCTTCTCCATCCGATCCGCTGCGCGCTCGATGATCGATACAAACAGCCGCAGCGCAACAGCAGCCGAACCTTGCCAACGCAGCGAGTATGCCGCCGGGCGCGATTTCCAGAGCGGCTGACCGCGACAAGGCTTGTCGGAAAGCTTGGCAAGAACGTGAGCGCTATGAAACGACCCGGGGCGCAACGCCACTCAATCTCAACCGCATTGACACGAAACCTGACCCGCCGGACACGAAGTTGTTGTGGTTACGCATTAACTAGTTCCGGAAGGCCTTTGCACATTGCTCCCACCCGCCCGGCCCCCTCTCTCCAGCCCAGCCGGGCAGCGGCGGCGACACTTCAGAATGATCGGCGGTTACATTGGCGTTTTCCAGCCGCCAAGTCGCAGACTCGGCAAACCGAACATCCTCCAGCGTCACGTCAAGTGCATGCTTGCCGTCTACACCGCGCATCAGCAGCGTACCGTTGTCGCCGCGCACATGGCGGAGAGCGATCTGGCGATAGACTGGAATGTTGAAGCCTTGTGCGTGTGGATTGTACTTTGTATCGAAGGCGATCGGCCATCGGTTGCCGCGCAGACACACGTTCTCATAAGTCACTCGCTCCACCAAGCCGCCTCGACTGACATCGCTCTTGATGCGCAGGCCGGATGTCGTGCCATCCAGCGTCAGGTCGCGCACCAATATGTCGCTGGCGCCGGAGTTCACTTCGCTGCCGATCGACATTCCATGTCCCCAGCCGAAGTAATTGTCGATGATGGAGATATGACGGCTTGGGCCATTGTCGCCGGCTTTGATGGCCACGTTATCGTCTCCAGTGCGGATAAAGCTGCGGGTGATGGTCACATCCTGGCTGGCGCCAGGGTCGATGCCGTCGGTGTTGCGGGCCTCGGCCGGCGCATCGATCGTGAGCCCCCAAAAGGTGGCACCTTCGACCCTGTTCATCACGACGTGGAAATTGGGCGCATTGCGTAGCGTGACACCATAGAACGTGATGTCCTGCGCCTGATCGATCTGGATCAAACGCGGGGCGTTCTGATTGCCGCTCTCAGTCTGGGCGCGGCGGGCCAACTGCCACCAAGTTTCGGTGCTGCCGGCCATGGCTGCTCCACCCTGGCCATCGATGGTGCCGTCGCCATAAATGCCGCCGCCACGCGTCTCGGAAAAGCTGATGAACGGACGGCAACCATCGCCCTTGCCTGCGATCCGTCCACAATGGCGCCGGCCTTTGTCATAGAGAGCTGGTTCGGCTATGGCGACAAGCGTGGCGCCACGTCCGATCCATAAGGTGACGCCTGATTTCATCCCGAGCGGGCCCGAGAAGTACTGGCCACGGCCCAGATAGACCGCCGCGCCGGCGGGGCAATGGTCGATGGCGTCTTGCAACCTGGCCGTATCGTTTGTGCCAGACGGCACCGGGCGGTCGCAGACCGTGTGAGGTGCAACAGGTTCGGCAACAATGCGGCGGTCCTGCGCCTTGGCCACAGGGCAGAAAGCCATGAAAGCAACGAAGGACAATAAGCCCCAGTTGCGGAAACGCTTTGTCATCGACTACCTCGAGCTTTGCCGCCCGCATCCTTGCAGCATGCTTTGTGTGAAGCTGAGCGCTGGCTGGATCGGCCGTAGCGCGGCTCACTGGCATGGGCAAGATGACATTTATAAGACGCAGAGGAGGCGTGAACCTTGCAACCCGGCGACAGCACCTTGCTTGTGAGCGAACAAAGATGAGCCGGTCAAAACGGCTGATCCCAACACTTGTCACGCGCGTGAGCGTTCGTGGCTTGGCTTCTCGCCACTTGCACTTGTGCGCGAATTCTTGCGCTCTACACCGCTCAGCCATTGCACCAAGCCAAGCCCCTGTTGCGAAGACCCGGTTGGCAGCCTACTTCCAGCTGTCGCTCGGTCGGACGCTGCCCCCAGCATCCGCTCGCAGGTTAGCGGGATCCAAGACAGGCTCCAATTGACGTGGTCGCACGTTATGCTCTCCGACCTCCTGCGCACGTGCGCTGAAGTGTCCCAGAGCAGATCGATGAGCCGTCTTCACGCTTCGGCGTTTGCTCGAGCTCTGTCAATTCTGCTTGGTACCTGGCCACATCCGATCGCGCGCGAAGGAGCTTGACTTTGATCTCGTCTCGTCGCCTCGATTCCTCTTCAAGCCGCCAATTATCCTCGATCGGCTCAATGGTCATTTACGTACGGTCTCCGATCTGCAGATGACTACAATCCTCAAAGCCTCGGACTGTCGATCTCCGGCGCAGGTGGACCTTTGCCAGAACGACTTGAGGCACTGTTCACAGCAAGTTGCTCGAATTGTGCGTAGCAGGTTCTATTGTCAGCTTGAGACCACTGTCAGGAAGTTGACACGACACACTCTTAGAAACTTCGCTGCAAAATATCGGCACGCGGTTCGGCCAGAGGCCGCGTGACAAGTTAAAGCTGCGCCGCGTCATGCTCTACGTCGATTAGACCCGCCTTTCCCGCGGCGACGCCGCGACCTTTGACGGTGACTATGGGGAGGAATAAGTGATTTTGCCGCATCCATGACCGGTTGCGCGGTGACTTCGCTGGATGGGGGATCGATGGTTGATCGAGGCCGCTCGCTCTGATCGGCGACGGCCTTTTCGAGCGCGGAGAGGAATTGCCGGCCCTCTTCCGTGATTTCCCAGCCAAGAGTATCGCGAAAGACAAACCCGGCCGAGAAGATATTCAGGTCAGGTGCGCGTTCGGCCAGCCGCTTCATGCGATCGGTCCAGTCACGGCCGCTGCTCATCAGGATTTCAACGGCGTGCCTTATGTCGGCAACGGAGGCCAGCCCGGCAGATTGGCCGGCCAGCACTTTCAGGACGGTCAGCTGGAAGGACACTTCCACCTCTCCGGTGGGCCGGGTGTGCAGTTTCCGGTGCAATGGATCAAGCATAGGGGCGCAACGTCAATATCATAGCGCGGTTAACCTCAACTATATTGACTAACCGCGAGCGCGACGGCCCAGATTTACCTCGCCGCGGGGCGTCAAGGTCAACGCGCGAGCCCGTTTGCCTCAAGACGTGAAAGGCCTCGGGCGTCAGCGTAGCTGATATTGCTCTCCGGCCGCAACGCCGCGGGCCAGTATGGGCCTACCTGGCGGACCCAAGCTGTGCGCGCCCCTTCATCAGCCACAGCATCACTATCGATCGGCAGCACAGCCGACGGCATCGCTGCCTGCGCCGATCTTTGCGCGGTGTGCACCTTGACCTACGGGGTACGATGAGCGCCCAGTTCAGACCGTTCTTAGCTCACTGACAAAGGAGTATCTCGCCATGCCCACAACACACCTCGCCGGAAAAGCCTCAATTTCCTGCGGCGCGGGTCGAGCGGCGGTTTTACGAGACTGGACTAAGCTGTTAGTATAGCCTGCTACACATCGTGACGCTCCAAAGGAGAAAGTGGCAGGCAAAAGCGCCGCGCGCTCGCGACAGGCAAACCGAATGCATGCGCAATCGCGAAACGGAATATGCAGATGGCCGATTCCGAGAGCCGGATGGGGAGACGGACGTTGATGACCTCGCCACGGGGCTTCGCCTGCTCGATCCCGACTTCGAGAATCCAGGATATCGACATGGACGGCGTCGTTCGGATTGAACGGCCGGGCGTCGCCCCCAACATCAACCAAGCGTCCGCGCCATACCCGTGAGCCGCCCCGCCCAAACGGCAGGTTATCGTTCCCGCGCCATCGCGATGGATGCGAGCGTGATGGCGGCCAATGCCAGCCGCAATCACGGCAAAGCGCATCGACGTGCGACCGCACCACCTTTGGCGGCACCGTCGATCTACGCAGTCAGCGCTCGTCCTCAACGAGGTTGCCGCGATTCTCAGCCTCTGAACCGGGGATGGGTGAACATTCCAGCAAGTGGCGCCTAGAATGCGCAATTTGCGGCGCGATCACGCCGTACCAAAAGAGGTAGGTATGACATGTTGGAGGGTGTGGTACCTTCTGAAGGTTGATGATCGGAACTGAGCAGCGAACAACTCAGGTGTTACAAATCCTCTTTTAGGCTAGGAGACGTCGAATGAACGCGAATACAACCGAAGACGAGAAACGCGAACGGCGGCCACGTCCAGAGCCCGGACTGACCCAACTGACCGGCGCCGCAGCCGATGGCGCTGGAGAACCTGCAGCAGTGGCATCACGCATTCCGTCAATTTTTCCGGAATGGCAAAAATCGATCGAATCGACAAGGCACCTGTACGCCGCGGCATTAAAGGATGGATTAAGTTTGGCTGCTTCCTCTCTGCACGAACAAGCAAGCTTTCTGAGAAATCTTGCCGACTCTAAAACTCCCTCAGAGCTACTGAAGTGCCATCTGGACCTCGCGGAGAAATTCTGGTCGAAGTCGTTCAGCGAAGGCTCGAAAATATTGGATCATCTCAAACCATCGCCATCCTCTGCGGTAAGGCAAGGAACCCACTAAGCTTGAGAAATGAGGCCCCGACCGCACTCTGCTTTATCCGCAGCCGGGGCTGCACGTCCCCGACCGGCGACGTTATGGATACTGCATCTCGGCGCGTCCTGAGAAAACCTCCTTCCGCCACCTGGTCGATTTGGAGTTCAGGTGACACATCGAACGCGAGTGTCAAGCAGACGGTCGGCGCCAGCATTATGTGCGGGCACGATTGTTGCGGCTTCCATTACCAGCCATGTTATGAATTGCGGCCCGAGAACAGTTCCGCCTTCGCGTGTGTCGCCTTCGACACTCGACGAAGGGCTTGCCCCTTGCAATTCACACTCGTACGGGCCGTGGAGAACGAGCTCTCCAGCTGCACAAGACAGGCGAACGCACAAAGCCCTCACTGAGCAGTCTTGCCGGGTTCGGTAGCGCCGATATTCTTCAGCATTAGGTCGCGCAAGAGCGCCGGTCCGGGAATTCGGATTTCCTTGCCGTCGCGCAGTCTGCCGATTGCCGCAAGCAGCTTGCGGATATCATAGGTCGAATTGAACACCTCTGGCACACCACGTTCGACGTTGAGGAGCGTGTAGACGGCCTCCATCGCCGTGCGCACTGATATTCGGTCGTGAAGACGCAATCGCGCTCCGCCGACTCAGCGAACTGGCCGATGAAGGCAAAATTGATAGCGCCTTTGGGCACAACATTTGGTCGATCACCCGCCTGCCGCGGCATGAAGAGAGAGGTGACGTAGGGCATCATCACCGGCACAGTTTTTGCGGCCATCGCGGCGAGTCCCGGTATGTCCTCGACCGGCACGCCGAGGTTATGCAACCATTCCTGCGTGATTTCCTCGCCCGTGCAATCTTGCATCGGCTTGTTCACGTAGTCGCCAGGCTCGTCGACGAAAAGTGAGTAGACCCAGACGACGATCTGATTACTGGGCTGGTACTTGAAATGCGGTTGACGGTTTACAGTCCAACTGAGCAGCCAGTTCGAATCCTTCGCCGTGACGATCCCTCCCGTGACGACCTTGCCGCTGAACGGATCGCGTTTGGCGATCTTGCGGATATAGGCTGGAATGCGCGCATCTAGAGTCGTGATCGTCGCCGATTGCCATTTGGTTGCAGGAATATTGCCGCCGAAGACATCCGGGCGGCCGAACGCCGCGTCCTTGGCCGCAATACGCCGCCACAGATCCCAAGCAGGCGCCGGGCCTTCGTCGAGCCTGGAGGGCGTGTGATGGTCTGCCTTGTCCGAGTTTTCGGTGAGCGACCCGATCGTCATGAATACAAGATCGTCGGCGCCAAGGCCGATGCCGCCGGCGACGCCGCCCTCCAGCCAGTGGATAGCCGTGGCCTGCTTGCATCCCGCCTTTATGTCGAAATCGACATCAGTGACTTCGACGTCGTAGCGGAAGTTGACGCCCTGCTCCAACAGCCATTTGCACAACGGTAGAACCAGCGATTCATACTGATTGTACCTGGTAAACTTCAGCGCGCTGAAATGGCCCCCGATATGATGGATGAACCGATCCAGATAAAGCTTCATCTCCAGGGCAGAATGCCACTTCGCAAAGGCGAACATCGTCCACCAATAGAGCCAAAAATTGCTGCTGAAAAACTCTTTCCCGAACACTTCGTCGATACGACTGTCCTCCATCTCCTCACGGGAGGCAAGAAAGACGGCGATCAATTCCTTTTCCGCCTTTTCGCTCAGAGTGAAAAGGCCGTCGGTGTGCGCGTCCTGTCCCTGGTTCACCGTCGACCGTTGCAGCGAGTAGTTCGGATCATCCTTGCTCAACCAGTAGAATTCGTCGAGCACGCTGGCACCTTCAGTTTCCAGCGAAGGGATCGACCGGAACAAGTCCCATAGGCACTCGAAATGATCCTCCATCTCGCGACCTCCCCGGACCACGAAGCCCCTTCCTAGGTGTTGGTTACCGTCGAGAGCCCCACCCGGTATCTTCAGCCGTTCGAGGATGGTGATCCGGTCGCCACGCATATGGCCATCGCGGATCAGGAAGGCCGCACCGGAAAGCGCCGCCAGGCCCGCACCGACGAACCACGCAGTCTTGTTGTCCACACCTTCGGGTTTGCGAGGGCGGGCAAAGGCTTCGTAATTTCCGCTACCGTAGTACATCGCAACATTCTATCCGACTAGATTGGACATTCAGTCAGGTTAATCAAAAGAGGTTCTCGGGCGCCAGGCATTTGCGCGGGACGCCGACCGTCAGACCTCCATCGATGACGACCTCCGAACCGGTAAGGTAGCTGGACTCGTCGCTGAGGAGGAACAAGACGACCTGCGATACTTCCTGCGGCTCGGCTGCCCGCCCGAGTGGAACGGGGAAAAGGGAGGACTCGAAGCTCTCGGTCATCGGGGTGGCAATGAAGCCGGGATGGATCGAGTTGATGCGGACTCCCGAGGCCGCGGCTTCCAGTGCAGCGGACTTGGTTATGCCCCGCACGCCGAACTTCGAAGCGACATAGGCGTGGAGTCCGGCACTGCCCCGCAGCCCCTCGACGGACGAGACGTTGACGATCGAACCTCCGCCCGCGCGCCGGATGGCCGGTAGGGCTGCCTGCATTCCGAGGAATACGCCGGTTAGATTGACGGCAAGGGTCTTGTTCCACTGATCGAGCGAGAACTGCTCAATAGGGGCTATGTTGGCGATCGCGGCGTTGTTGACCAGCCCGTGGAGCGCGCCGAAGCGCCCTTCGGCGCTTGCGACCGCCTCGGCCCACTGCTTCGGCTGGGTAACGTCCTGAGGCATATAGATGGTCGAATTGCCAAGTTGAGCCGCGAGAGCCTCTCCTTCTGTATGAAGAATATCAGTGATCACGACCCTGGCCCCCTCAGCCACCAGCAGGCGCGCATTAGCTGCCCCCATTCCGCGAGCCCCGCCGGTCACCAGAATGACCTTGTCGTTCACACGTCCCATAGTCGTCGACCCGTTCCGTTGATCAATGGCGGTGCAGCGTCTTCCAGACGTCGAAGAGGAACGCGAGGGTCATCCGTTATGACGCGCGAGGTGTCGAGAATGTGCGGAATGCTCTGTGCGAATCGCGGGTGCCTTCTTATCGACACGTCCATGCTAAGCGGACCAACCATTGATGCGCTGTTGGCGGCGGACAGAAGTTAGCGGCGACGTGACGCAGGTGCCCGCGTGAGTCATGCACAGGCACTGTCCCTCGTCGATATCACGCGCCGCTAACCTCAAGTGGCCAGCCACGGCCTCAAGCTGCGATGGTGGCCATGTCCAGGGGAGGGCGCCCCTGGGCATATCCAAGGTCTGCATTCTTCGTGCCAAAAAATGGTCCAGAGTTCGCATTGTTTTGTGTGGGTTTTGTTCTCTTTCCGACTTGCGAACGTCGTGATGTTTGCACCCGGCCCTATTTACAGCGGCTTCATGTCGATCGTGGCGCCCCCGCAAGCATCGGCAGCGCAGGCACGTTTTGCTGCCAGTTTCGACACGATGAAAGACCTGGATTAACCGTCATCGGCGCTGCGTGGCCCCGTTGCATCCCTGCACGTCTGAGCTCGCTCAGCTGTGTCCGGTCGATGACATGCATGTGGGGAACTGCAATCGAGGCGCAAACAGCTGTTCGGGGACCGCGGGTTGAAAGCGCAGCGTTTTGTCTCTGTTCAAGCGGAATGCCGGTACGATGGTTTGGCACGCTGGTTGCTGACGCATGTATGGCTCGGCTGCTCATATGCTCGCGCAACCTCCATGGGACAGCAAAGCCTCTTCGAAGCGCAAACTAGCGCGGGTGGCCCTTCCACCCGCCCGCGCGCTTTTCCGCAGGCCGCCCGTGGAGAGTATGCTATGAAAAGGCTTTGGAGAACGCGCAACCGGCACCGTACTTGCCGCGCTGGCAAAGCTTGAAGCGAGTAGGCCAACACCGCGGCTGCATCCAGAACGGAAGCTCTCCGCCATCACGCGGATGCGCGCGTCAAAGCTACGCCCAGCAATCTCGGTCGACGGTCCCGCTGTCAATTTCCGGAAATCAAGCGGTCGAAGTGTTAGAAGAGCGCGAGATCACCGCATATCACGAGGCGGCGCATGCGGTGATTGCTCGCGCACTCGTGCGGATTCCGATGATCTCGCCCGGGTGTACCGATTTGATCTCGCCCAGGATTCCGAGATGATCTCGCCCACCATTCCGATTTGATGTCGGCCGGGGCGCGAGGCGTTCTGGCTGTCTGGTTTCTGGCATCGGCGAAGCCGCGTGGTCAATCTTGAATCGCGGCTCGAAGGACTTGTTTTTTGCTGCTCCTGCTGTGGGCATGTGGGCAACGCCCTTCGCGTTGTCCACAGGGCCACGGGCTCAGGCCTTTCGGCCGGGCTTACGGGTTCGCCGCAGGCTCTCGCCGTTGAGATCGATCCGGTGGGCGTTATGGACCAGGCGGTCGAGAACGGCGTCGGCATAGGTGGGATCGCCGAACACGGCAGAGTACCCCTATTCTTGAACGGGTCGTGTCTCACGTCACGATCACTGACCCGCATCATTTCCTATTTGGGCACCGGCTTGAGGTGCTGAAGGAGCGGTCGGGACGCGGTCCCGCCTACGTTGTTGTCGCGCTGCCGGACGGACGGCGGCGGGGGGTTCGGATCGCGTCGACGGATCTTACCGAGACGTCGATCGCTTTCCGCCCGAACGCGGCCGACCTGCCGCGCATCAGTGTACGGACGCTGATCCCATTGATGCAACATTTGAGCGCGAGTCTGAGCCTTCTCGACGAGAAGGTGATTCGCGATGACCCACCGACCGCTCCCAGGTCGCGTTGCGTATCGACCCCTGCCAACGTTGGCAAATCCATCCGGCCGTCCGATGGCCGACATTCCGCGCCTCTGGCCGAATCTGTCGACCGCGACGCAAACCCAGATTGCTCAAACGATCGCCGCGCTGATGCGGCGAATGCAAGCGATCCCCGGCACGCCCGGAAGGGGACTGGGTCGTGCTGATCAGCTCGACCGTCGCTGACGAGCGGCTCACGACGGCTCACCGAGCCAAGTTGGCCTATGTCTACGTGCGGCAGTCATCCGTGAACCAGGTGCGCCAGCATCAGGAGAGCACCGAGCTGCAGTACCGCCTTGTCGATCGCGCCATCGGTCTGGGCTGGCCGCCCGAGCGCGTCCAGGTGATTGACGAGGATCTGGGCAAATCCGGTGCTGGCGGCGTGGACCGTCATGGTTTCCAGAAGCTCATTGCCGAGATCGGCCTTGGCAACGCCGGTCTCGTGGTGAGTCTCGACGCTTCGCGCTTGGCCCGCAATAACCGGGACTGGCATCAGCTTCTCGAACTGTGCTCGGTATTTGGCGTGCTGATTGCGGATGGCGAGCGGCTTTACGATCCGCGCGCCTATCACGACCGCCTGCTGTTGGGCCTGTCCGGCATCATGAGCGAGGCGGAGCTGCATCAGCTTCGGATGCGCCTTCACCAAGGGGAACGGCAGAAGGCGGCGCGGGGCGAACTGCGGCTGCCGCTGCCGGCCGGGCTCGCCTACGATCGAGCGGGCACAATTGTTCTCAATCCGGATGAGGAGGTGCGCGCCCGTCTTCATCTCGTGTTTGCTAAATTCCGGGAACTGCAAAGTGCGCGCCGTGTGATGCGCTACTTGGACAGGAATGGATTGTCCTTGCCGGTTCGGCCGCTGCTTGGACCTTCTCCACACGAGATCGTCTGGCGTGCGCCAGATAGCACACGCGTCCTTAATATCCTTCAGAATCCGGCCTATGCTGGGGCGTATGTTTATGGCCGCCGGCAAAAGGACCCGAGCCGATGCCGGCGGGGATCGCTGACGGGAACGGTCAAGGTAGCGATCGCGGATTGGGCGGTTTGCCTCCACGCCGCTCACCCAGGCTATATCAGCTGGGAGGAGTTCATGGCCAACCAGGGGCGATTGGCAGATAACGTCTGCCGCTATGAGGCAGGTCACTCTGGCGTACCGCGCAAGGGGGCAGCCCTGTTACAAGGAATTGCGGTCTGCGGTCGTTGTGGACGGCGCATGAGCATGCGCTACACGGGCCCGAATGCCGACTATCCGGTCTATTGCTGCCGCTCGGATCGGGACCAGCAAGGCAGTGCAATGTGCCAGGAAGTCCGGGCCTTGGCGGTTGACGCGCTGGTCGAGCGGATAGTCCTCGACGCCCTGGTGCCGGATCAGATTGAGATCGCACTCGCAGCCGCGGGCCAACTGGAGCAGGAGAGCCGTCAGCTCGAGCGCCAGTGGGCGCTTCGCGTGGAGCGCGCCCGCTACGAGGCCGAGCGCGCTCGGCGCCAGTATGACGCCGTAGAGCCCGAGAACCGTCTTGTGGCGCGCTCACTTGAGCGGGCTTGGGAAGAGAGGCTGCGTGTCGCAGAGGCGGTCGAGCAGGAGCATGCGCGTTGGCGCGGGCAAGAGCCGCTTCTGATTGGCCCGGCGGAATGCGCAGGGCTACAAGCGCTCGGCGAGAACCTGCCGCGGATTTGGAACGCGGCCACCACGTCGGCAGCCGATCGCAAGCGCATTCTGCGATTTGTGATCCGCGAAGTCGTTCTTGATCAGAAGCGGACCCGAGGTCAGGTGTGGCTCAAGATCGTCTGGCAGACCGGTGCAACCAGCGAGCATCACGTGCAACGGCGCGTTCAGACATACCGTGATTACATCGACATTGATCGGTTGCGGCAACGGATCGTCGAGTTGAATGCTGAACACAAAATGGATGCCGAGATCGCGGCAATACTCAATCAGGAAGGCTTCGTCGCGGCTCGAGGCTGCGCCTTCAAAGGCGAGAATGTCTGGCTGTTGCGTACCCGCTGGGGCATTCCCACCGTCAAAATCAACGGCGTGGACAAGAATCCGATGCGCTGGCCCGATGGAAGCTTCTCAATTCAGGGCGCAGCGGCTGAGCTTGGAGTGACCCCGCAGACGGTGTTCGATTATCTCGCGCGGGAATTGCTGGCAGGTCGTCAGTTAGCCAAAGGCCAGCCATGGCAGATCGAGCTCTCAGACGACCAAATCCGTCAGCTTCGCAATCGGGTACGACGCACCAAGCGTTCGAAGAAGGAGGCATCATGAAGTCATCGGCTCGCCGATCAGCGCGTGCCATTGATCGACGGGAAGCTGGCTGGTGACGATGGTGGAGCGGTGGCCGTAGCGGTCCTCGAGGATCTCCAGGAGGTCGTGGCGGGCCGCGGCGTCGAGCGGCTCGAGACCCCAGTCGTCGAGGATGAGGAGATCGACGCGGCCGAGCGCGCGCAGCAGGCGGGGGTGGCGGCCGTCACCGCGCGCCAAGGCCAGATCGCTGAACAGTAGCGGGACGCGCTGATAGAGCACGGAGCGATTGTCGCGGCAGGCTTTGTTGCCGAGCGCCGAGGCGAGCCAGCTCTTGCCGACGCCGGACGGGCCACAGATCAAAAGATTGGCGTGGTCGTCGATCCATTGGCCTTCGACCAGCATCGTCAAGAGGCTGCGATCGAGGCCGCGCGGGGTGCGATAGTCGATGTCCTCGATGCAGGCCTGCTGGCGCAGCTTGGCATATTGAAGCCGCTTCGACAGTCGCTTGTCGCGTCGCAGCGACGCTTCACGTTCGAGCAAGAGCGCAAGCCATTCGGCGTGACCGAGGCTGGCGGCCTCGCCGCCGGCTTCGATGTCGGCGAAGGCCTTGGCCATGCCGTGAAGGCCGAGTTGATGGAGCTGATCGAGGGTTGGATGGGTGAGCAAGGCGTGATCTCCTAATTGTAGTAGCGCGGCCCGCGGATGTTGGGATGGAGGATCGGCGCGTCGTCCGCGGAGCGCTTGGGTGAAGGACGCCGATCAAGATTGTTGGCGAGGATCGATTTGACCGAACCGTAAGTGCGCGCGCCGATATCGATCGCCCGCATGGCGGCGGCATCGAGCCGCTCTTGCCCGTAGGAGCGGGCCAGCCGGATGATGCCGAGGCAGGCGCGGAAGCCCTGCTCGGGGTGTGTGCGTTCATCCAGGATCAGATCACACAGCGCCGCGGTGGCCGGTCCGATCGTGGCTGCATCCTTGCGGATGCGCTCGATGGTCCAGCCGGCGTAGCGCCGATGACTGGAGGCCATGTGCTCCGGTACGGTCGTGTGCTTGTGGTTGCCGCTCACGCGTTGATGCGCGGCGATCCGCTCGCCCTTGTGGAAAATCTTCACGGTGCGGGCGGTGAAGCGCACCTCGACCTCGGCTCGGACGAAGCGATGCGGGACGCTGTAGTAATGCGCCTCGACCTCGACGTGATAGTCGATGCTGACCCGGCAGATCCGCCACTCGGCGAACACGTAAGGGCTCTCCGGCAAGACCTTCAGTGCCGGCCGGTCGATCTCCTCCAATAGCTTGCGGCGGGTGACGCCGAGCCGCTGGATCGGCCGCTCCTCGTTGAGACGGGTCATTAACTCGGCGATCGCCGCGTTGACCTCGGCGAGGCTGTGGAAGATCCGGTGGCGCAGCCGTCCGAGCAGCCAGCGCTCGACCATGAGGACCGCCTGCTCGACCTTGGCCTTGTCCCGTGGCCGTCGTGGCCTGGCCGGCAGAATGGCGGTGCCGTAATGCGCCGCCATATCGGCGTAGCTGCGGTTGATCTGCGGATCGTAGAGGCAGGCCTTGATCACCGCGACCTTGGTGTTGTCCGGCACCAGCAGTGCCGGCACGCCGCCGATCGCCTCGAAGGCGCCGACGTGCCCGCTGATCCAGTCGGCGAGGCCCTGCGTCCAGGTCGCCTGCGCGTAGGTGAAGCTCGATGCGCCGAGCACCGCGACGAAAATCTGCGCGGCGCGCCGCTCGCCGGTGAGCCGGTCGATCACCACCGGCACGCCGTCGCCCGCATAGTCGACGAACAGCTTCTCGCCGGCCGCGTGCGACTGGCGCATCGTCACCGACAGCCGGCCTTCCCAGGCCCGGTAGAGCTCACAGAACCGCGAATAGCGATACCCGCCGGGTTCGCCCGCGATGTACTCCTCCCACACAATCGACAGCGTCACGTGCTTGCGCTTGAGCTCGCGATGCACCGCCGCCCAGTCCGGCTCGGCCTGCCGCCGATGGCCCCGCCGGGTGCCCGGACCGGCTCCGGCGCTGGCGAACAACCGGGCCTCCAGCACCGTGTCGGTGACGTCGTCTGGCAACGGCCAGGTCAGCCCCGCCGCCTCGAACCGGCGGATCGTCAACCGCACCGTCGAAGGGGCCGTGCCGACCCGCCGCGCAATCTCGCGGGTCGGCATCCCGGCCGACTTCAATCTGATCACATCGCGCACATGGCGCATCGCAAACCTCTCCGTCGGCATCCAGGTCCCCCTTCGCAAAGCCGAAAGGCGGGACCGTATCGGAGCCAGAAGAGGCCTCGTCACCCCGGGCGACATCATCCCGGAATGGTGGGCGAGATCATCTCGGAATGGTGGGCAAGATCAAATCGGAACGGTGGGCGAGATCATTCCGGAATGGTGGGCGACATCGAGCGGAATCAGCACGCACTCGACACCGCGCCGCTCCCGGCGCCCCTAGCGATCGATGATCCCGGTAAGGATGGCTTTGACGCGCACGGAGACGGCCATGCAATTTTGTGCGGCTTTGATGGACTTGAGCCTTCCCGGATCATTCTGTGCGATGTTGGGATCAGATAGGAGGCGCTGCAGCCGGACGCGGCGCCATGCCTGCACATGGCGGAGGCGCGGCAGGATCGCAGGCCGTGCGAAAGCGTCGATCCGCTCAAAGCTGGTCGCCACGGCCTGTTCCCTCCAGGTCGCAGACTAGCGCAATCCGCCGCACGGATGGAAGAGGAGCCTGTGATTTTACGGACTGACCGCTCCGGTCGCCGCCAATTGCAACCTTCCGTTGTTGGGAGGTCACATCAGGCAAGGGACGTGAAGTCCGCCTGTCGTGAATTCGGACAAACTGATGGCGGCAGGACGGATACTTTGGCGTCGTCAAAGACGACAGCGGGCTTCGATATGTGACCTACGTGGTCGCGAGGGCCGATACGGCCGAAGCCGTAAAGGCTTCGTCGGCAGCCGGCGCAGGCGAAGCAGCGACCTCGAATCTCGAACTCCGCGAAGCCGACTGGAAGCGGCCTTGGCCATGGCGAGCTTGTGGCGATAGAACGATGACCGGAATAATCCGCTGGCGCACCGAACAGGCAGGTTCAATACAGGTGGTGTCGGGGACCCTCGGCCGCGAACGTGTTCACCTTGAAGCGCCGGCTGCCAAGCGGCTTCAGACCGAGATAAAGGCGTTTCTGGACTGGTTCAACACCGAGCAAGGCCAGGCCCCTGTTATCACGGCTGCACTTGCGCATCTGCGGTTTGTGACCATCCATTCCTTCGAGGACGGCACCGGACGAATAGGGCGTGCGATCGCCGATTTGGCACTCGTGCGTTCCGAACAAAGCACGCGGCGCTTCTACAGCATGTCCAGGCAAATCCGGAAGGAGCGCAAGCCTACTACGACATCCTTGAGCGAACCCGACGTAGCACGCTCGACATCATCAATTGGCTCGACTGGTTTCTCGGTTGCCTGGGTCGGGCTTTCGACGGCGCTGAGACGATCATCGGTAGCGTCTTGCAGAAGGCAGCGTTCTGGGAAAAGCATGCCACGAGCGACCTCAGCGATCGCCAGCAACGGATGCTAAATCGGCTGCTCGACGGACTTCCAGGGAAAGCTCACTTCGTCGAAGTAGGAAAAATTGCCAAGCTCTCGCAGCCGACCGCAACGCGCGACATTAATGACTTAATCAAGCGGCATTCAAAAGACGCCGCAGGCGGTCGCAGCACCAGTTACTCCCTTGGACTTAGCGATGCAGATCAAACTGATCAGCCTACCTAGCCGCGCCTGGGTCGCGGCCAATCACCCCCTCATCGCCGGCATCGATCACGTCGAGCATTCTTCAAGATTGATGCACGATCGAGGCTTACCTAAGCTGTAAGAACAGCCTTGGTATCGAAGGGGATTTTCATGTGATACATTTCGCGTGCAAGCTCAGTCTTCAAGGAAGTGCCCGGGCCGTTAGGAAATATAGGCAATGCCATCAAGGTCGGATGGCTTCTCCACCGTCGACTTCATAAGCGCAGCCACATTGGCTGCCCCAAACTTCCCGATAACGAAGCCGAGTTCGAACACGACATTCTGCCGCGCCCGCGATCGAAGGCCTGCTTCCGTATCCACAATACCGCTCGCGACCAACGATCCAAGGCCTGTTTGACAGTATACAGTTGCGGCTACCCATCTGATGCTCTGCTAGAATCCCCCGCAAGGGACGTATGCAAAAGGAAAGCGCCCCGCCCTTTCGGACGGGGCGCTACGGCGGCGCGGACTTGGGGTCAAGGCCAGATCTGGCCGCCGAATCGTTGCTCCGGATATCATACCGTAGCCAGGCTCCCTGCGGGCGCGAGATGTTATTTTGATGCTGATTAGGCGATGCTGAACAGATTTTCGCGGTGGCCGCATCCGGGGGCCATAGCCCACCCAAGTGCATCGGCCGGATCAAGATCTACCTCTTGGACAACGGATCTGGCCCTAATCAACACGTCGTTCGCCGAGCGTCAGAACCTTACCAAGCGCATATTCACCCCGCCTGACGCGTCCCTAAGAAGTTGAAAACCATTGTCACGCATTCTGGCCATTTTTGTTCTAAAATTTTTTGCCGGACTGATAAGACGCTTGTCGCTACCGCGGCGAAGGCTTCTGGCTTGGCTGGGAGGATGTGCTGACGCGGATCGACAAGTGGACCGTCCGGGGTTGCGTCGCGTGTGCAAGAAGCAGGTAGGAAGCCAGACAATCTCAAACTGAGGCACAGGCGCTTGCCGAATTTTCCCGGAATCAGCCTTGGCGACGCCTCGACCAATACGGCGCTAGTTTTCATCCAGAGATAATTTTCAGCTTTGGTGCACCTCTTCGACAACTGGCGCTGCAAACAACAAACTTGTCCAGCCGACCAGACGTTTGGATTAAATGCCAGGGAGTGAATAGCCGACTAGGAGCCAGACATCGCCTGCTCGAGCGACCGGCTATCAAGACTTCTCGGAGAAAAACACCACGGATAAGGCGCTGGTTGATTACGGCAATCTGAGTCCTGACCTATGGCCCCGAGAGCCAGACGCTGAAATCATTGCCATACCAGCCACGCTGCGGCATAATCGCGAGGGTACCGTCGAGCGCCGCACCTCCGTTCACCACGAGGCGGCTGAACGCACCAGTATCGTTCACTGCGAGCTGCAAGCGCCCGGTGGACGTTTGCAGATAGCCCCCATTCACCGTTATGTTGTTGTCACGACCATCGATGAGCGGCGCGACAGCCCCGCTATTGGTGAAGCGGCCATCGGTATTGAGCAGATAACTGCCGTTACCGGACAGGGTTGCGTGTTGCGCGACAGTTGCGTCGTACACTTCGTGATTGCCAGTAAACAACGCGACGCCGCCGAACAACTGCAGCGACAGGTTGTTGCGTCCAATGATGTTACCTTCATAGCGGGTCGCAAAGCTTGCGTCGGGCTGTCCCGTTGTGTGACCATTCGTGTCAGGCGTCATACCGAACGTCAATTTGGTCAGGCGCGGCGAACCCTTCTCGTCAAGTTGGGCGTAATCAGACAGGATGTCCCCTGACAGCGTTGCGCCACGCATCACGTTGATCTCGCCCACATAACCACTGTTCGACACGTACATCGCGGCGTAACTGCCAGCCAGGCGCCCGGTCAGATCGAATGTGTTGACGAGCGGACCGTCGATTTCGTTCAGCATCGGGGCCGCGCTATTGCCAATCGTGCGAATATACGAGCCACGATATTCACGGTGATTGCCCATCGTATTGTTGCCAAAGTCGAAGCTTGCTGCGATGCCATGCTCGCCGAGCGCCTGCACGTCGCCACGCTGAGTAAGCGAGTGACCCTTGCCATAGGCGAACATCGCCGTCCGCATGGACGCGGGTCCCCGGCGGGATTGTTATCCGATTGGCTTCGCCATCGACGCGGATGCCAGCGCCCCCCGGTCCTTCCGAAAGCAGGCCGGCGCGCTGGACCACAGTGTTGTCGCGGCCATAGACATGCAGCCCCAGTCCGAGCATCGCCGTGTTGTATGTATTTGGGCGATACGCGGTTCCTTCAGTGTTGCGAGCGAAGAAGGGGTTATCGCTAATCAGACTCTGACCGTTGCCGTAGATGGAGTAACCGAACAACTTGCGCCGATCGATGGTATAGCCGATATCCTGCAACGCGGCCAAACTCCGCCTCCATGAAGGGTGTGTAATTCCGGTATCGCTGGTGGCTCATTAAGCTGTTCTTGAGCTCGCTATGCGAGACGAAGGCTGCATCCGGCGACGCGTCCTCATGCATCGCCTGCACCGGAATACCGGGCATGGCGCCGGCCAGCACTTCACTCATATGCTTCCCGGCGAAATAGCCCGCGGCGCAGGTCGAAAACGTTGTCAGCTCGCAGGTTGGCGCAGCCGGAGCAATAGATCGCTTGTCCCGGCTTGGCTTGTTTGCCATTGTCATCGTGCAAATGGTCCGTCCAGCCATTTATCGCTTCGGGCGAAATGCGGCGATGCTTCGTAGCCGTCAATAGTACTGGCGATTCCCATCTGATGGGCGATCTCATGAATCGTAACGGGTGCGAGACCTATCTTTCGCGTCATCGGCAATTGCGAAGGGATGTATGCTTCGGCTGAAAACCCCATCTGTCCGATCGCAACCATGCCAAGCGCCCCGTAGGTCAGCGAGCCGCCTCGTGAGTGCGCCTGCACCTTGTTGCCGCCATCGGGTGACGATTGGATAGAGGCCCATGCGTTGTCAATGGCAATCCCGGCGACGTTGACGATGGCCGGCGATTGACCCGGTATGACCTTAATGATTTCAGCCCAATACTGAATCGCAGCCAGTGAATGATCTATTTCCCATTGCGGCAAATTCCGCAGTGCGCGCTGCTCGTCACCTGGGCCACAACAAAAAGGGCCATCTCCGACACCGAATATCCGCGCCCGTATGAATGGCACGCCGTTCGAATCGGTGACATCGTAGGTTTCAACGGCCGCGCTGGGCGATGAAATGGACCCGCGGAGCGGGGCCGCTTGAGCCGGTTTGTTAGTTGGAAACTGACCGCTCCTGATTACTTCCTATCACGCCGCCAGAGACACTGTCTGCTGCTGTTGCTGTGGGCATGTGGTCAACGCGTCAGCGTTGTCCACCATTCCACAGCCTTCGCGGCCTGCATCCGTTCGCGCCAGACCGCCATCGGCGTGCGATAGCCGAGCGCCTGATGAAGGCGACGATCGTTGTAGAAGGCGATCAGCTCGCGATCCCTGCCTTGGCCTCGCGGCCGTCGGCATAGCCCTTGAGATAGATGTCCTCATGCTTGAGCGACCGCCACAGCCGCTCGATGAAGACGTTGTCCATCCAACGACCGCGGCCATCCATGGAGATCTTGATCCCTGCGCCCGCCAACGCGCCGGTGAAGGCCGCGCTGGTGAACTGGCTGCCTTGGTCGGTATTGAAAATCTCCGGCCTGCCGTACTTCGCCAGCGCCTCTTCCAGAGCCGCCACGCAGAACGAGACGTCGATCGTGTTCGATAACCGCCACGCCAGAACCGCACGGCTCGCCCAGTCGATGATGGCGACGAGATAAAGAAAAGCCACGGCCGATGGGCAGATACGTGATGTCGGCGGCCCACACCTGGTTCGGCCGGTCGATCGTCATGTTGCGCAGCAGATAAGGATAGATCTTGTGGCCCGGCGCCGGCTTCGTCGTGTTCGGCTTCGGTCCCAGCGCCGCGATGCCCATCTTGCGCATCAACCGCTGCACGCGCTTGCGATTGACCTGAAGCCCCTCAGCCTTCAGCATTGCGGTCATTCGCCGCGAGCCCAGGAACGGCCAGGCGATGAACAGCTCGTCGATCCGCCGCATCAGGGCAAGGTCGTTGTCGTTGGCCGGCCGGGGCGGCCGGTAGACCCCGGAGCGCGCGATGCCAAGCAACAGGCATTGCCGACGGGATCGACAGCGCCTTGTCGGCGCGATCGAGCATTCCTCGACGGTCCGGCGTGCTCATCTTCCGGACCTCCGCGCTAAAAAATCGCGCTCGACCGTCAGTTGTCCAATCTTGGCGTGCAGCTTCTCGATCTCGCGTTCGCGCGTTTCCTCGCTCTCGCGCCCGACACCCGCATCAAAGGCCCGCGCCGCCTGGTCCAGCAGTTGCTTCTTCCAGGCATAGATCTGGTTCGGGTGAACCTCATAGCGCTGGGCCAGATCGGCCACCGTCGCCTGCTCCCGCACGGCTTCCAGCGCAATCTTTGCCTTCAGTGCCGCGTCGATCTTGCGTCTCGTCTTCGTCGTCATCAAGAGCTGGTCCCGGTTGTTTGGACAGGGCCCCGCGAAAATTAAGTGGATTCCTGCCGGGTTATGCTGAACGCGGGGCTTTACGATTTTGCTGTGGCGTCGGGAGGGCGTAAGCCCGACCAGATCCGCAGCAAAATCGTTGGCGACGATCATGCGGCCGTCACCATCGTTTGCGCGCCGAAGTAAGCCTCGTCGGGCGTGCGTTCGTCAAGGCTCGAGTGAGGACGTCCTCGATTGTAGAACGCCAGATATTTGGAAATCGATGCTCGCGCCTCGAGCACGCTGTCGTAAGCACGCAGATAGACTTCTTCGTATTTGACAGTGCGCCACAGCCGCTCGACGAACACGTTGTCGCGCCAGGCACCCTTGCCGTCCATGCTGATGGCGATGTTCGCGTCCAGCAGCACGCCGGTGAAGTCGAGGCTGGTGAACTGGCTACCCTGATCCGTGTTGAAGATCTCGGGCCTGCCGTGCTTCGCCAACGCCTCCTGGAGCGCTTCGACGCAGAATATCGTCTCCATCGTGATCGATACGCGATGGACCAATACCCTTCAGCTGAACACATCGACGACCGCGGCGAGGTAAACGAATCCACGTCGCATCGGAATGTAACTGATGTCCATTGCCCAGACCTGGTTCGGCCGCTCGATCTTCAATCCGCGCAATAGGTACGGGTAGATCTTCTGGCCCGGTGCGGGCTTGCTCGTGTTCGGACGGCGATAGATCGCCTCGATCCCCATGCGCTTCATCAGCGTCGCGACGTGGCGGCGGCCAACCTGCATGCCCTCACGCTGCAACAGCGATCGCAGCATGCGCCCCCCTGCGAAGGGATAATCGAGGTGCAGCTCATCGAGCCGGCGCATCAAGACAAGTCCTCGGCCGAAACCGGCCGAGGTTCATAGTAAACCGTACTGCGGGCAAGGTTCAGGACCTTCGCCTGGCGCACGACAGACAGATCATGGTCGCGGTCGATCATCGCTTTGCGCTCAGCAGGCCCGCCTTGGTGAGCGCGCCGGACAAAAAATCGTTCTCCAGCGCAAGCTCGCCGATCTTGGCATGTAACGCTTCAAATCGACCGGCGCCTCGGCCGGTCCGTTGTCCTGCCCAAACACTCCGGCGGCGCCTTCCAGGAGTTGGGACTTCCAGGTCGTGATCTGGTTCGGATGGACATCAAACAGTTGCGCCAGCTCGGCCAACGTCTTCTCCCCCTTCACGGCCGCCAAAACCACCTTTGCCTTGAATGCCGGAGAATGCGTCCGGCGACTCCTCTTCGTCATCTTCGCTCCTGTTTCGCGGCAAGAATCCTCGCCGCTCTCAGGCAGAAAATCCACTCAAGCTACTGTCCGAATTTGCGGAGCCAGCTCTTCATGCCCTCCGTTTATCAAACGGAGCGGCCCTTTTCCAACTTAACCTCTGGTCCCAAAATCGGGGTCCATTTCAGTAATGAATTGAGGGGGCGGTCCCGAGCCGCCGAAGATAGCGAGGTTAGCCGTTTTCAAAGAAGGATCACATTGCGTCCTTTTCGATAGCTCGAGCAGTAATGCGGCTGCCATGACGCGACGCCTGTCTACCAGTGATAGTTTCTCATCGATCCACTGGAACAGATTGATTTAGAGAGTCAATGCGATCCTGACTGCCAATAATGGTAGGGGGTGGTTGCGTAAACTTTGCGATACCGTGTCGAACGACAAGCCCCAACAAGACGCTACGGCAGCTCGAAACCTGAAATCGCTAAATGGATCCGTGAGCTCTCGAGCGAGCAAGATCTGCGGAGACGGTCATGGAAACTCGATTGGCAGACGTTGGAGCCGACGATGCTTGCAATATCCCGCTGAGCAATCTGGACGTAAGCGAAGCAAAGCGTTTTCAAGATAATAGGATATGGAGCTGCTTCGAGCGGCTGCGAAGGGAGGATCCCGTTCATTACTGCCAAGACAGTCCTTATGGTCCCTATTGGTCCCTAACGAAATACCGAGATATCCTGGCGGTAGATGCAAATCATAAGGTATTTTCGTCAGAGCGAGGAGTCACGATTATCGATGTGCCTGATGAGCACTGGACTCAGAGTTTCATCAAGATAGGTCCTCCCAAACATCGCGAGCAGCGCGATACAGTAAGTCCGATAGTTGCACCGGAAAATCTGACAAAACTCGAAGGCTTAATTCGCTGTCGGGTCAGGACGATTCTGGACGGCTTGCCGCGCAATGATGCGTTCAATTGGGTGGACATGGTCTCCATTGAGTTGACGACGCAGATGCTCGCCACACTATTCGACTTTCCATTTGAGGATCGACGGCTCTTGACCTATTGGTCGGACATAGGTGCTACAATTCCGAAAAAAGGTCATGCTGTCGATAGCTGGGACAAGCGAAGCAAAATCCTGTTCGAGTGCCTGGACTATTTTACCCGTCTTTGGAATGAGCGCATCAATGCCGAGCCTCGCCTCGACTTGATTTCCATGATGGCGCATTCTCCTGCGACGCGCCATATGGATCCGATGGAGTTTCTCGGGAATCTGATTCTGCTGATCGTGGGAGGCAATGACACTACGCGCAATTCGATCACCGGGGGGCTCCTGTTCATGAACCGGTATCCCTCCGAGTTGCGAAAACTACGCAATAATCCCAAGCTGGTGTCGAGCGCTGTGTCCGAGATTATTCGATATCAGACACCCATCGCACATATGCGCCGGAACGCCGTGGTCGATACCATCGTGGGTGGGAAACGAATCAGGCAAGGGGACAAGGTCGTCATGTGGTACATCTCTGGTAACCGCGACGAAGAGGTCATCGAGAATGCGAGTAGCTTCGTGATCGACCGCAAGAACGTGCGGCAGCATCTTTCGTTCGGTTTCGGCATCCATCGTTGCGTTGGTCGACATCTTGCGGAACTGCAGCTGAGAATCCTGTGGGAGGAAATGTTGAATGCGGGGCTAGAGGTCAAGGTTGTCGGCGAGCCCGAGCGGATTGCGTCAAATTTTGTGCACGGTTATTCCGTGCTTCCCGTGCGGATCGCAGCTTAGGCCGTGATGCTCTGGATTGGGAGCTGACACCCGCATCACGGTTGCGTTCTTTTTGGCCAGTCTCGCTGCTCCATTGGTACCTAATCGGCGTCGATCGGTACTAAGGAGCTGCTCATGGGCACGGAGCTCCGTGAGCGCTGGTGCCTGGCCAAGCCCTTTGCGATGCCGGCGCCTTTAAGGAACGTCTTCGATACGTTAGACGATGAGCTCAATATTGAAGATTGCAGCGGTGGGAGCGCTTTTGCTTGGAGAAGCGCTTTCGATAATCGCGGAGTTGATTGCCTCAAAGCAGTTTGGAAAGGCGGGCATCTGACAGCGCTCCTGCCGATGTTCCTGCTGATATCCCTCGGCGGTATCCTGCTCGTCTGCGGATACGCACTAGGTGTTTAGTCCCGGGCTTTGATGGTGCATTCTTGTCGCACGATTCGAAGGATGCGCTATGGGACAAGTTTTACACGGCTGCGCCACCACGACGGAGGCAGTCCGTCGAGCAATACAAAATAGTCAAGAGAGCCTGAGAGCACTCGCCAAGCGCTACGGGATCAACCAGAAGACTGTCGCGAAGTGGAAGCAGCGCGAGACGTCGCCGATCGTTCGACAGGCCCCAAGGAAGCCAACTCGACAGTCCTTTCCATCGAGGAGGAGGCGGTCATCGTCGCTTTCCGGCGGCATACACTGCTGCCGCTCGACGGTTGCCTCTATGCCCTGCAGCCGACCATCCCGCATCTGACGCGGTCGTCCCTGCATCGCTGCCTCCAACGCCACGGCATCAGCCGATTGCCGTAGGTTGAAGGCGGCAAGCCTTCGAAGAAAAAGTTCAAGGCTTATCCGATCGGCTATTTCCACATCGACATCGCTGAGCTCCAGACCGCCGAAGGCAAGCTCTACCTCTACGTCGCAATCGGTCGCACCAGCAAGTTCGCCTTCGTACAACTGGCTAGGAAGACGGGAAGGACCTCCGCCTCGGCCTTCCTCGAAGCTCTGATCGCGGCTGTCCCCTACAAGATCCATACGGTTCTCACCGACAATGGGATCCAGTTCACCTTCTTGCCGCGCTACGCGGACGGCCCGACGGCAAGATACGTGACACATATGTTCGATATGCGCTGCCAAGAGAATGGCATCGAACATCGGCTGACCAAGATCAAGCATCCCTGGACCAATGGCCATGTCGAGCGCATGAACCGCACGATCAAGGAAGTGACCGTCCAACGCTACCATTATGATCGACACGATCAGCTCGAAGCTCACCTTGCCGACTTCATCACCGCCTACAACTACGCTCGGCGGCTGAAGACCCTGAAGGGCCTCACACCCTACCAATACATCTGCAAATGCTGGACTTCCCAGCCAGAACGATTCAAACTCAATCCGCTCCAGCAAATGCCGGGACTAAAAACCTAGGCTACATGCATCTGAAGAATATTTGGATAATCATCTCCATCTCGGTGGGAGCAAGTTTAGTGGTGGAACCGAGTCTCACGCTTCTGCTCTTTCGAGATGTGCCGACGGCTGGTTCGCTGATCGGGCTGGTGCTTGGCGCGCTTGGTACGCTCGCAGCGCTATTCCTATGACCGTATTCTGAGAAGGCGTAAGATGGGCGGCAGTTCAGCATGAGTCAACTTTGAAAACGTTGCGCAAGATAGGTTTTGCTCAATTCGAACGCGAGAAAGAAAATATGTTTTAACGGACGTTCTGCATCTAGTTGGGACTGGCGCATGATCGTTGGCTCCGCTCCTCTGCAGGAGCAGACTTGCGTGTCATTCCCAAAGAGCGGGGCTTATGCGGCAGCCAAAGGTCTCTCAATCGATATATCTCGGGTCGTTTTCCCTCACCACAACAATTCAGTCCGATCTGAGAGACTGTAAGCGGCAAAGAGACTGAAAGAGACCTCGTCTGGTGGAGTGGGTGGGTTACCCTTACGCTTCAAGCACATTACCAACGGCTGGCAAAACAGGATGAGACACTTATGCCATGGAACCACGCCGCCTGAACGGCCTCAGTTTGCCGCTTACCGCTGGGCTTCGCTGCGCATAAAGACGATCGCCCACTGGACGCCGCCGTGTCGGCTATTGGCGCCTCCATATTTGCTCGCGCGGGTGGGCTCCGGATCGACTAAAAAAGCTGTTCCGCCGTTGCCGGGAGAGCCCGCAAGTGCGCTTGAGCAACAGCAGCCCGATCATGAAGTGCGTCGCGAAATCCGGCCAACATTCTCGCGATAAGCGGCACGACTCGCTGTCGATCCAATCCCATCGATCTGGCCGGCGAGCAGAACCAATTCGCGCTTTGCTGATCCGGTCCAGCCTGGCCCAGAACAGATCGCCTGATCCCATCGTTGGGTACATCTTCGGCGCATCCCTCCTCGGACGTGGATAGGGAGACATGCTTCATCCGCGAAGGGCGTTTGGAAAGCGGAATTGCGAGGTTCTGAGGCTCAAAGCCTCAGACCCTCGCATTCTCAAAGCAGCCTGCAACAAGAATTGCCGCTCTAACCCGGTTGCTTAGCTCTGGCGACCATGTAACAGGCAGGACGCTAGCCACGGGCTGGTTCAGTCATCGTCTGCAATCTCACCCTTGCCGCGTAAGTCTGACGAACCCTCCTTCGATTAATTCGGCTTTGTGCAGCTTGCCGTCGAGCGCGATGGTTGTTGGGTGGTTAGGGGTAGGCATGTAACCCGCCTCGCGCAGCTTCTCGATCAGGGCCAGCGGGGCCCACTGCTCCGGCAGCGGGACGTTGCGACGGCAGGTCTCCCGGAAGAATGCTCCGAAATCCGGTACGCCCTGCGGCCCCTCGCCCATCCTCTGGTCCTCCGGAGGATTGTGGATGAGACGAGTGCCGCTGGTCGGGTCCTGCGTGGCCGTATAGCGGTGACCCCGGATCTCGTAGGACATCGTCGGCTGGTCCGCGTCCGGCAAAAGACCGTGGTGGGACAGTCTCTCGATCATTCGTTGCGGGGCGGGTTGAGAACCATGGGAAAATCTCTCGGGAACCGCCCATGAGACATCATATGTTTCCTCAGGGGCAGCCGATGATGGCCCCGCCTCGTTCGTCCTTGCTTCATCCAGGAACTGACGAAGGTAATCTTCATCCTCTTGATTCCAGGCATACTCCTCTGGGGACCTTGACGGCCCGGCACCGCCGATTCGGTTGAAGTCCATGCTGCTCTCCTTGTTGCCTTTGGGAACATGGTCTCTTGCAGGTCCGCCCAATGGATAGCTCAGCGTCAGCAGTTCCTTCGGCGAGAGACCCGATTGCTATGGTAGGAGAGTCGGCTGTCCAGAAGCTGACGAGCTGCCAGGAAAGCAGCTATGTCAACTCGCATGCTGTGGCCTGCCGCACCTAGGCACTGACGCTGATATCCGTCATATCGGATGTAGGAGAGGCGGCGGCTCTGCCGCGTTCGCGAGGTTCTCCCTCGACTTCGCTTGTCTGGCCTCGAGCCGCTTCATATCATCGATGATGGCTTTGATCTTCCCGCCGGCTTTGATGGCAGGCAACAGCTTTCCAAAGTTCCACACTTGATGCGCGTGGGCGGAAGCTTATCCTATCGAAAGTTACCATCTCTGTTGAATGGTCAGAGTTGCGTCAGCGGTGAATAGCGATCGCAGCGCGAGAGGTTTCCATGTACCCGCGGCGGGGAATGTTGTGGCCTTCCGCAGATAAAGGCGCCTGCATAGCTGCCGGTTCTCAAGGATTGCCGTCACGGCGGATGCCGGCGCGGGCTGCAAGCATATCGTTATGGCGGCCGCGGTCATGATGCGGTTGACTATCCCGCACCTGTCGATTTGGATTTCCTTGTGAATCCGAGAGAACGCTTTTCGTCAGCCAGGCGGCCCATCTAGTAGGCTGCACATTCTCACTGATCGGAGATGGAATATGACCGGCATTGGCCGACCAGATAAATCGCCCGTTGGGCCTACAGGAGCGGACAGCACGTGGAGATCGAGCGGTTCGCGCTCGCAGTACGATCTCGCCCCAGGGGAAGGTGGCCAATCGTTCGACTCCGTCGTCGAGCGTATGCGCTCCGGGCCTCAAGATAGAACGGCGCCGCTCGCCGGCCAACCGCGAACTTCGGGTGGCGCAGTCCCCATTTCCTCGAGTGGCGACGATGTCAATGCAGCAGAGCGAATGGATAGCCTGCTTAAGGAACTTGATGCTTGCCGCAATGCGGCTATGCAATGTCGGAACTCGTCTGAGGCGCAAGACTTGATCGATCAGCTCGTCAAGGCCGGCTCAACTGTCCTGGACTACTACGCATTGTCGCGCCCAGCGGAGCCCTTCTGGTCGGGGCGACCTATAATCAGCGGCGCCAGTTCCCAAGCAGCGTCGCTCAATGCCAAACGGTCCATCACACCCAAGACTGCCTCCCCAAAAGCAGCCTTGAATCTGATTTGCGCCTAAAAGGGAATCTGGAGGGTTCTGTGAGGTCGCGCTCACGCGAGGGCGCGGCAGGCGCTTATGACGCGACCTCGTTGAAGCCGGATTGAACGAAGGCGCGGGAGGCTATTCGCGGTTTTGCAGCTATGGGGATTGTTCGAGATCGCCATGCCCGATCTGCTGGCTCGGCGCGTGAGGCAGAGACACAGGAGTGCGCATCCTGGAAGAGTTGAGATCAGACGCGCTTCGCCTGAGATCGCGATAGGCCTTTTGCTGCATCGGACGGTTGTTGTCGCGCAGTGTGACAGCACGGATTCGACATCGTCCGCGATGATCGAGACGCTGGGAGCGAAATGACGAATGATGATCGTCGTGCACGACATGACTTGGCTCACGATGTGTCGCATCGGAACGGTGATGTTCGAGGGCTGGGGCGTCTGAAGCTATGTCGAAAGCGCTCAATGATGCGCATGACGCCACCACAATCGGGACAGGCAGGAACCTCGGCCCGGGTTTGAGCCTCCGAATCCACAGGCGACGGCTGGCCATCGTTTGGGGCTGTTCGCTCATGATCGAGAAGTTCGCGGCAAAGGGCGAGCTTGGCAGCGCGATGGCGGTTGGCCATGAAGCCGAAGTGGCGGATGCGGTGGAAGCCGTCAGGCAGCGTATGAAGCAGGAAACGGCGAATGAACTCATCGGGCTTGAGATTCATGATCTTTGTCGCGCTGTTTTGGCGATAGTCCTTCCATGAGAAGGCGACATGATCGTCGTCGAGTGCGACGAGCCGGCTGTTGGCGATCGCGACGCGATGGGTGTAGCGGCCGAGATAGGCCAGGACCTGTGCGGGTCCGCCGAAGGGCCGCTTGGCGTAAACAACCCAGTTGATGCGTCGCATGGCGTCGAGGTGGGCCGCAAAGGCAGCCGGCTCGGCCAGAGCTCCGAGATCGCCGAAGAAACGCAAGGCACCGGAGTTGAAGGCTGCCGACAGACGTTTGAGAAAAAGTGTGCGAAATAGTCTGGACAACGGTTTGACGGCCAGGAAGAAGTTCGGTCGGCAAGCGGTCCAGCGCGCGCCATCGGGCGAGAGGCCGCCACCCGGAACGACGCAATGGACGTGGGGATGATGCATCAGCGTCTGTCCCCAGGTGTGGAGGACGGCGACGCCGCCGATCGCACCGCCGAGCCGGCGTGGATTGGCGGCGAGCGTCGTCATCGCCTCGGCGGCAGCCTTGAACAGGATGGCATAGACGACGGCCTTGTTCTGGAAAGCGATCGCGGCGATCGGTGCGGGAAGTGTAAAGACGACGTGGAAATAGGGAACCGGAAGCAGGTCGGCTTGACGCGCGGCGAGCCACGCGGCTCGGGCTCTCCCCTGACACTTCGGACAGTGCCGATTGCGGCAGGAATTATAGGCAACGCGTGTCGTGCCGCAGTCGTCGCAAGCCTGCATGTGGCCGCCGAGCGCCTCGGTCCGGCACGCAACGATCGCGCTCATCACGCGCCGCTCGACCCGCCCCAGATGACCGGCATGTACACGGCGATAGGCGTCGCCATGCCGGCACAGAATATCGGCAATCTCGATGGCGGGCCTGTTGGAGCGGATGTCGGAGCGGGTCATGACCCGCATCCCGCTGCGGGTCATCCAGGTGGCGTCACCTCCAGCGACAGGCGATCGAGCGGGCTCTGCGTCGCTCGGATCGTATCGGTGGCGACCTGCGTGTAGCGCGCTGTCGACGACAAATTATTGTGCCCGAGCAAGACCTGGATGATCCGGATATCGGTTCCGTTCTCGAGAAGATGTGTCGCGAAGCTGTGGCGCAGCGTGTGCAGCGTGACGCTGCTTGGTCAGGCCCGCAGCCTTCACCGCCGACCGGCAGGCGGCATGCAGCACGGTCTGATCGATCGGATGATCTTCGTCACGACCAGGGAACAGATAAAGCCGCGGCCGGGCGAGCCGCCAGTAGGTGCGCAGGATGCCCAGCAGCTGGGGCGACAGCATCACGTTGCGATCCTTCGCGCCCTTGCCGTGGCGCACCTGGATGACGCCGCGGGCGCTGTCGATGTCTTCGATCCGCAGTCCCGCAACCTCCGAGGCCCTGAGCCCGGCCGCATAGGCGGTGGTGAGCGCGGCGCGGCTCTTCAGGCTCGATACCGCTTCAAGAAACTGAACCACTTCGTCGGCGCTGAGAACGACCGGCAGCTTGCGCGGTTCTCGCGCATAGGGAATGCGCTCTGGGATGAGCGCCTCGCCGAGCGTGACGCCGTAGAAAAACCGTAGCGCACAGACGATCTGGTTCAGCGCCGGCCATGAGATGCCGGTCGAGACCAAATGCACCTGGAAGGCGCGGACGTCTTCCAGCTCTAACCGGTCAGGCGATCGGCCAAAATAGCGGCTGAACTTCGAAACCGCGCTGATGTAGGATCTTTGCGTCGCCGGCGACAGATTGCGGACGGTCATGTCTTCGATCATGCGGCGGCGAAGAGGGCTCAAATCGGCCATCTCGATACTCCTGTCTGAGGGGGTGGGCTCCAACACCCACATCCTCTCAGCCAGGAGGCGATCTATGCCACCTTGCCCCCTACGCCGCGGCAGCGGCTTAGTTCAATCCCTTCCGATTCCGCCAGGTCAGAAAATGCTCTAGCGCTGCGCAGCAAGAAACCCGCCGTGTTGCAGCGATCATCACGCGGATTGCCCATCGCTTGTTCCAATGCCGATGACCATCCAGTAGGAAAAAGCGAAAAACTCGAAAGCCTACCCGACCCCAACAAGAAGGCGCGGCCCCAACACCGGCCCCTCCTGCAAAAATCGAATGGTTCATCAAGACAATTCCTATCTCTCGGGCCGATCTACTTTCTTCCCCAAAGATTTGACGGGGAGCGCGATATGAGCGGAAGGGACCCGTGATCACGTTGTCCAGCGCTACGACGGGCTTCGCTTATGCGCAGCGCTCTGAATTCTCGGCGGTGCCGTCTCGGGCATCATCAGCATGGCACAGAATCCGGCCGCGCTAGCGACAAGCATGTACCAGGCGGGAGCCAGTGCGTTCCCGGTAACGTGGATCAACCAGGTGACGATGGGTTGAGCTGTGCCACCGAAGATCGCTATCGCAAAAGCGTAAATCGTCGCGAAGGCGCCGCCGCGGATGTTCTTGGGCAAACCTTCGGCCATGCTCACATAGAAGGCGCTATACGGGACCGTTCCGATGAAGGTGAGCGCGCCGAGGCCTCCGAGAAGTGCGATGGCACTGCGGCTCTCTACGATCCACCAGAATACCGGATAGGTCATCAGCAGCGCGGTGACCTGCGGCCATATCATGATGTGCCGGCGTCCTGCACGATCCGCGAGCCAACCGCCCAGCAGTGCGGCGCCAATTCCTACTGCATTGCTGACGAGCGTGGTGGCGAAGGCGAGAGGCGCAGAAACTTGCAAGGTATTCAGCGCATAGGTGGTCATATATTCCGTGATGTAGGTAAAAATTGTGCAACTGGCCAAAATGACGAGTCCCAAGCTCATCATACGGCGGACGGCACGCAATCTCTTCGCACTCTCGACGACGGGAGCCGAAGCCTCCGGGCGGTGTAATGTCTCCGGCAGGGCGCTCCGCAGCCAAAGTCCCAACGGCAGCGTGCCGGCGCCGAGCAAGAACGCGATCCGCCAACCGTACGCGTCCAGTGCCTCACTTGTCATCGCGAGGGAGAGCATTTCTCCAACCAGCGCTCCGGCGGTTGCAGCTATCTGTTGGCTGGCAGGCTGAAACGAGACAGCAAGACCGCGGGCTTCGGCCGGGGCCGCTTCCATCAAATAGGCAGTAGTCGGACCGACCTCACCTCCCAGAGCGAAGCCCTGCACCAAACGTGCGAAAATGGCCAGCAACGGAGCGCCAATTCCTATCGTCTCGTACGATGGCGTAACAGCTAACGCGAGGATCGCGGCGCTCATCATGGCAAAGCTGGCAGTCATCGCGGGCCGGCGCCCGACCCGATCCGAGTACGAGCCGAGCACGATGGCCCCTATCGGTCTGGTTACAAAACCCGCGCCAAACGTCCCGAGCGACAGCATGAGGCTGGCAAACGGGTCGCTCGCCGGGAAGAACGCCTGACCTATCTGGATTGCGAAAAAGGTATAGGTCCCGAAGTCGTAAAATTCGAGAATATTGCCGATCGTTGCGCCCAACACGACGCTGCCGGTCAGGCTTTCGTCCGGCGCAACGAGAATCGGCTTTCGATGCTCCGGAGCGAATTGACTGGCCATCCCCGATCCATCTCGGTCGCGATCTGGCCGAAGGCTTCGGCCAGCCAGGTTGCGCGCGTTGCTCTCCATCTAACCTACAAGCCGTCTATCTTGAGGCGGCCGGGTCGCGCGCCGATTCCCCAGATGTGGATGTAGCATGTCACGACGAAGCCCATCGTAACGCCTGCAATAAAGATGCCTGCTTCGTGCAGCCCGATTCAAGCCTTGCACTGATCGCGGCAATCGCCCGCAAAAATGAATAAAGGAAACCGGTGCAGCCATCGGGCGCGGGCAGTCGTTGTGGTCCTGCGCGATGGCGAGTTTGCGACAACATTGGCAGCCACCGAACAGAAGGCCTGCTTTCACACAGAAGGGCCGCCATGCGTGCATGCTGCGTTCAGCTGGCTGCGCGTGCGCGGAAGTGTCAGGCGATTGGCCCGGCTCTTTGCTCCACCACGTGGTAGTTGCGCGAAACTGCATGCTTTGTCGAGATTGTTCCCTGCAGAATAAGATCTTCGTGCGATCAAACGTAATGGGAGCTTGCATTGTTGATGGCACCTTGAAAACGGCCGACATCGCGCCGGCCGCCGCAGGCATCAGGCGGTGATATCCGGTCATGGCGAGCCGCAGCTCAGCTGGCCGCAAATGAGCAAATGACAAGCGTGATGCGCCAGAATTGAGCCCCGAAAAGTGGAGTCAAAGGCATCAGCGATGGCGACGCGCCTCTGTGGGTGGATTGGATTCATCAATGTCGTCCTAGGATTATAGCCTTCCTTTCATATTGCGACGCTGCCGTCAGGTTATGGCCGCAAAGGCGTGCGGCCTCTGTAACCAATAGCGGTCGCGCTCCGCTCACGCATCTGCGTGCGCACACGCTCGAAGCTCGATGGCAAAGCACGCCTGCAATCAAAAGTCGGTTCGCTGAAATGGACCCCGATTTTGGGACCAGAGGTTAAGTTGGAAAAGGGCCGCTCCGTTTGATAGACGGAGGGCATGATGACGACGAAGACGAGACGCAAGATCGACGCGGCACTGAAGGCAAAGATTGCGCTGGAAGCCGTGCGGGAGCAGGCGACGGTGGCCGATCTGGCCCAGCGCTATGAGGTTCACCCGAACCAGATCTATGCCTGGAAGAAGCAACTGCTGGACCAGGCGGCGCGGGCCTTTGATGCGGGTGTCGGGCGCGAGAGCGAGGAAACGCGCGAACGCGAGATCGAGAAGCTGCACGCCAAGATTGGACAACTGACGGCCGAGCGCGATTTTTTAGCGCGGAGGTCCGGAAGATGAGCACGCCGGACCGTCGAGGAATGCTCGATCGCGCCGACAAGGCGCTGTCGATCCGTTGGCAATGCCTGTTGCTTGGCATCGCGCGCTCCGGGGTCTACCGGCCGCCCCGGCCGGCCAACGACAACGACCTTGCCCTGATGCGGCGGATCGACGAGCTGTTCATCGCCTGGCCGTTCCTGGGCTCGCGGCGAATGACCGCAATGCTGAAGGCTGAGGGGCTTCAGGTCAATCGCAAGCGCGTGCAGCGGTTGATGCGCAAGATGGGCATCGCGGCGCTGGGACCGAAGCCGAACACGACGAAGCCGGCGCCGGGCCACAAGATCTATCCTTATCTGCTGCGCAACATGACGATCGACCGGCCGAACCAGGTGTGGGCCGCCGACATCACGTATCTGCCCATCGGCCGTGGCTTTTCTTTATCTCGTCGCCATCATCGACTGGGCGAGCCGTGCGGTTCTGGCGTGGCGGTTATCGAACACGATCGACGTCTCGTTCTGCGTGGCGGCTCTGGAAGAGGCGCTGGCGAAGTACGGCAGGCCGGAGATTTTCAATACCGACCAAGGCAGCCAGTTCACCAGCGCGGCCTTCACCGGCGCGTTGGCGGGCGCAGGGATCAAGATCTCCATGGATGGCCGCGGTCGTTGGATGGACAACGTCTTCATCGAGCGGCTGTGGCGGTCGCTCAAGCATGAGGACATCTATCTCAAGGGCTATGCCGACGGCCGCGAGGCCAAGGCAGGGATCGCGAGCTGATCGCCTTCTACAACGATCGTCGCCTTCATCAGGCGCTCGGCTATCGCACGCCGATGGCGGTCTGGCGCGAACGGATGCAGGCCGCGAAGGCTGTGGAATGGTGGACAACGCTGACGCGTTGACCACATGCCCACAGCAACAGCAGCAGACAGTGTCTCTGGCGGCGTGATAGGAAGTAATCAGGAGCGGTCAGTTTCCAACTAACAAACCGGCTCAAGCGGCCCCGCTCCGCGGGTCCATTTCAATCGGTCACGCCGACCGGGCCAAGCCATTGCGGGATTACCGTCAAGGCCTGATGCTGCCGTGCGAGCGCAAGAGCGTGGAGCCGATGGCTGCGGTGACGGCACCAGAGCGAACGGCGGCGCAGCACCGGTCTCTGTTGCATTTTGTCGGTGAGGGGCGCTGGTCGGACGAGCGGGTGCTGGCCAAAGTTCGCCAGATGGTTCTGCCGGCGATCGAGCGGCATGGGCCGATCGAGGCCTGGATCATCGACGACACGGGCTTTCCCAAGAAGGGCACGCTTTCGGTGGGCGTGGCCCGGCAGTATTGCGGCCAGCTCGGCAAGCAGGACAATTGCCAGGTCGCGGTGTCGCTGTCGCTGGCCAATGCTCATGCGAGCCTGCCGGTGGCCTATCGCTTGTATTTGCCGGAGAGCTGGGCCTCTGACACTGCCCGCCGCCAGAAGGCAGGCGTGCCCGAGAAGATCGGCTTTCAGACCAAGCCGGAGATCGCGCTCGATCAGATCCGCGCGGCCTGTGCGGCGGGCTTGCCGCGCGCGTCGTGCTGATGGATGCGGGCTATGGCGCGCACATCGATCTGCGCACAGCCGTCACGGCGCTGGGGCTGCCCTACGTCGCTGGCATCCTGTCGAACACCACCGTGTGGGCGCCCGGCACCGGGCCTTTGCCGCCCAAACCTTACGTCCGGGGCCGCGGCCGGCCGACCAAACAGCTACGCCGTGATGCCAAGCACCAACCGGTCAAGGTCAAGGATTTTGCCTTAGCCTTCCGGCCAAGGCGTGGCGGACGATCACTTGGCGCGAGGGAAGCAATGTGCTCCTCAAGTCGCGTTTTGCGCGGCTGCGCATTCGCATTGCCCATCGCGACTTCAACCGCAGCGAACCTTGGCCGGAAGAATGGCTGTTGATCGAATGGCCGAAGGGAGAACAGGAGCCGACAAAATACTGGCTCTCAACTCTGCCGGAGAATATTGGCTTCGCCCGTCTTGTCGATCTGGCCAAACTGCGCTGGCGCATCGACGCGATTATCAGGAGCTGAAGCAGGAGGTCGGGCTCGGGCACTTTGAGGGGCGCGGCTGGCGCGGCCTCCATCATCACGCAACGCTCTGCATCGCAGCCTACGGATTCCTGATCTCCGAACGAGAGACGATTCCCCCCTCAGCACCTCGCTGCACCGCTCTCTTCTCGCAACTTGCCGTTCCCGACGGTTACAGACCCAGAGGATCCGCCATTGCGGCCTGAGCGTCACATTCCAAATTCGATCGCAACCATGCGCAGGCGGCTGGCCGACGCAATCATCAAGACCTTGCAACGATGCCCGTGTTGTCGACGCCGACAGCAAAACGTCAATCGTCGCCTACGCTTATGACGCAGTAAGACTAGGTGGTGTGGACTCTAGGGATTGAACTAAGCCGCTGCCGCGGCGTAGGGGGCAAGGTGGCATAGATCGCCTCCTGGCTGAGAGGATGTGGGTGTTGGAGCCCACCCCCTCAGACAGGAGTATCGAGATGGCCGATTTGAGCCCTCTTCGCCGCCGCATGATCGAAGACATGACCGTCCGCAATCTGTCGCCGGCGACGCAAAGATCCTACATCAGCGCGGTTTCGAAGTTCAGCCGCTATTTTGGCCGATCGCCTGACCGGTTAGAGCTGGAAGACGTCCGCGCCTTCCAGGTGCATTTGGTCTCGACCGGCATCTCATGGCCGGCGCTGAACCAGATCGTCTGTGCGCTACGGTTTTTCTACGGCGTCACGCTCGGCGAGGCGCTCATCCCAGAGCGCATTCCCTATGCGCGAGAACCGCGCAAGCTGCCGGTCGTTCTCAGCGCCGACGAAGTGGTTCAGTTTCTTGAAGCGGTATCGAGCCTGAAGAGCCGCGCCGCGCTCACCACCGCCTATGCGGCCGGGCTCAGGGCCTCGGAGGTTGCGGGACTGCGGATCGAAGACATCGACAGCGCCCGCGGCGTCATCCAGGTGCGCCACGGCAAGGGCGCGAAGGATCGCAACGTGATGCTGTCGCCCCAGCTGCTGGGCATCCTGCGCACCTACTGGCGGCTCGCCCGGCCGCGGCTTTATCTGTTCCCTGGTCGTGACGAAGATCATCCGATCGATCAGACCGTGCTGCATGCCGCCTGCCGGTCGGCGGTGAAGGCTGCGGGCCTGACCAAGCGCGTCACGCTGCACACGCTGCGCCACAGCTTCGCGACACATCTTCTCGAGAACGGAACCGATATCCGGATCATCCAGGTCTTGCTCGGGCACAATAATTTGTCGTCGACAGCGCGCTACACGCAGGTCGCCACCGATACGATCCGAGCGACGCAGAGCCCGCTCGATCGCCTGTCGCTGGAGGTGACGCCACCTGGATGACCCGCAGCGGGATGCGGGTCATGACCCGCTCCGACATCCGCTCCAACAGGCCCGCCATCGAGATTGCCGATATTCTGTGCCGGCATGGCGACGCCTATCGCCGTGTACATGCCGGTCATCTGGGGCGGGTCGAGCGGCGCGTGATGAGCGCGATCGTTGCGTGCCGGACCGAGGCGCTCGGCGGCCACATGCAGGCTTGCGACGACTGCGGCACGACACGCGTTGCCTATAATTCCTGCCGCAATCGGCACTGTCCGAAGTGTCAGGGGAGAGCCCGAGCCGCGTGGCTCGCCGCGCGTCAAGCCGACCTGCTTCCGGTTCCCTATTTCCACGTCGTCTTTACACTTCCCGCACCGATCGCCGCGATCGCTTTCCAGAACAAGGCCGTCGTCTATGCCATCCTGTTCAAGGCTGCCGCCGAGGCGATGACGACGCTCGCCGCCAATCCACGCCGGCTCGGCGGTGCGATCGGCGGCGTCGCCGTCCTCCACACCTGGGGACAGACGCTGATGCATCATCCCCACGTCCATTGCGTCGTTCCGGGTGGCGGCCTCTCGCCCGATGGCGCGCGCTGGACCGCTTGCCGACCGAACTTCTTCCTGGCCGTCAAACCGTTGTCCAGACTATTTCGCACACTTTTTCTCAAACGTCTGTCGGCAGCCTTCAACTCCGGTGCCTTGCGTTTCTTCGGCGATCTCGGAGCTCTGGCCGAGCCGGCTGCCTTTGCGGCCCACCTCGACGCCATGCGACGCATCAACTGGGTTGTTTACGCCAAGCGGCCCTTCGGCGGACCCGCACAGGTCCTGGCCTATCTCGGCCGCTACACCCATCGCGTCGCGATCGCCAACAGCCGGCTCGTCGCACTCGACGACGATCATGTCGCCTTCTCATGGAAGGACTATCGCCAAAACAGCGCGACAAAGATCATGAATCTCAAGCCCGATGAGTTCATTCGCCGTTTCCTGCTTCATACGCTGCCTGACGGCTTCCACCGCATCCGCCACTTCGGCTTCATGGCCAACCGCCATCGCGCTGCCAAGCTCGCCCTTTGCCGCGAACTTCTCGATCATGAGCGAACAGCCCCAAACGATGGCCAGCCGTCGCCTGTGGATTCGGAGGCTCAAACCCGGGCCGAGGTTCCTGCCTGTCCCGATTGTGGTGGCGTCATGCGCATCATTGAGCGCTTTCGACATAGCTTCAGACGCCCCAGCCCTCGAACATCACCGTTCCGATGCGACACATCGTGAGCCAAGTCATGTCGTGCACGACGATCATCATTCGTCATTTCGCTCCCAGCGTCTCGATCATCGCGGACGATGTCGAATCCGTGCTGTCACACTGCGCGACAACAACCGTCCGATGCAGCAAAAGGCCTATCGCGATCTCAGGCGAAGCGCGTCTGATCTCAACTCTTCCAGGATGCGCACTCCTGTGTCTCTGCCTCACGCGCCGAGCCAGCAGATCGGGCATGGCGATCTCGAACAATCCCCATAGCTGCAAAACCGCGAATAGCCTCCCGCGCCTTCGTTCAATCCGGCTTCAATGAGGTCGCGTCATAAGCGCCTGCCGCGCCCTCGCGTGAGCGCGACCTCACAGAACCCTCCAGATTCCCTTGTGAGGCAAATCGTGATTCACCCTGAGGGCTGGTGATGGAGGCCAGCCCCCATGGCTAAGCCGCTCTCGCCGGACCTTCGCCTTCGCATTATTCGGGCTGTGGAAGAGGAAGGCATGAGCTGTCGGGGCGCCGCCGGCCGGTTCGGCGTAGCGCCATCGACAGCGATCGAACTGGTCAACGAATGGCGCAGCACCGGCGCTTGTGAGGCGGGAGCGCAGGGCGGAGACAGACGTTCAGCTCGGATCGAGGGTCATGCTGCGGAGATCCTCTCCCTGGTCAAGGCTACGCCTGACATGACGCTGGCCGAGATCGCTGACCATCTCCTCAAAGTCCACGGCGAGCGTTTCGTGCCGAGCGTGGTCTGGCGATTCTTCGATCGCCGCAACATCACGTTCAAAAAAAACATCGCACGCCAGCGAGCAGGATCGGCCGGACGTGGCCGCTGAACGCGCGGCGTGGAAGGCATCTCAGCCTGAGATCGGCATCCATCGGTTGGTGTTTATCGACGAGACGGGAGCCTCGACCAAGATGGCGCGGCGCTATGGCCGCTCGCCGTACGGCCAGCGCTGTGTCGCAGCGCTCCCGCATGGTCATTGGAAGACGACGACCTTCGTCGGCGCGCTCAGAGCGACCGGCATGACTGCGCCGATGGTCCTTGACGGTCCCATGGATGGTCTGGCGTTCGAGGCTTACGTGACGCAAGTCCTCGTGCCGACACTCAGGCCCGGCGACATCGTGGTGATGGACAATCTCGCAGCACACAAGCGCGCCGAGGTCGGCATCGCAATCGATGCCGCTGGGCGCCCAGCTCCTCTATTTGCCGCCTTATTCGCCCGACCTCAATCCGATCGAAATGGCCTTCGCCAAGCTCAAAGCCGCACTTCGAAAGGCCGCCGCCAGATCAATCGAGGCTTTGGACAACGCTATTGCCACCGCCCTGACCGCCTTCACCGCCCAAGAGTGCCTGAACTTCTTCGCCGCAGCCGGTTATGACCGTGTCTGATCAGAATCTGCTCTAGAGGCCCCCTTGCTAGCCAGAATAGGCTGCCTGTGCCCGACCAGTATCGAATCCATAGCTATGTTAATGAGATAGGCTTCAGACGCCCAGCCAGTTCCGACCCGCTCGCCTACGGGACGCAGACTGCAGCAAACCAGCGCTCGTCTGTTCTGCCGGCAAGACAAGCCCGAGCAAATCATTCCCTTCCAGAGCCAATGAAACAAGGCGGCACCACCACTGTTCGTCATCGGGAGTGCATGAATTCTCCCAGACAGGCAAGCATGCGAGTTGCGCTGCCGTGGATGTCCGGCAATTCACCCTGGCAGAGGCCAATAGCTACCGCCCCTTTCTGATCGGTCGGCAACAATACCGAGCCTGTCGGAGCAGAGAATGACGCGGACCGCGCCACCAATTGTAGCCAACCAGCGCGATCAAGTCACCGCGGTCGGCGATCAGCGTCCCCTGCTTTAGCACCAATTCGGCGAAGCTCAATTGATTGTGAGCGTCATCACTTGGCCAAGTGGGCATCAACAGCCCCGGCGTGTTCCAACTCAGCGGTGTTCTTGACGTGGACAGCATTCGCACCGGCGCGGTGATCGGACGCAATCGCGACATAGAGCGCCGGTAGCACGAAGAGCGTGAACAACGTTCCGATGGACATGCCCGCGACGAGCACGAGCCCAATCGAGAAGCGGCTCGCGGCGCCAGCGCCCGTTGCGGTCAACAAAGGTAAGAGACCAGTGACCATCGCCGCCGTGGTCATCAAGATCGGACGAAGTCGAACGCGCGCCGCCATCTCGATAGCCGAGCGGCGGTCGAGCCTCTCCTTGAGCTGCAGCTCATTGGCAAACTCAACCATTAAGATACCGTGCTTGGAAATCAGCCCGACCAGTGTCAACAGCCCAACCTGAGTGTAGATGTTCATCGTCGACAAGCCAAAGAATAGCGGGATCAAGGCCCCGACGACCGCCATCGGAACGCTGATCATGACGATGAGGGGATCGCGCAGGCTTTCGAACTGCGCCGCAAGCACCAGAAAAATGATGATGAGTGCAAACGCAAAGGTGATGGCGAGTTGATTACCCTCGCGCACATATTGGCGAGCGTCGGCAAGGAAGTCGTGGCTAAAGCCTGCGGGCAGCATCTTTGCCTCCTCGTCCAGGTAGTCCACAGCCTGACCGATCGTGACACCAGGCATCGGTACAGCCTGGAAGGTCGCGGAGTTGAGCTGGTTGTAGTGGGTGAGCGTGTTCGGATCGGTCGCAGTCTCGATGGAAACCACGGTCGACAGCGGCAGCATCGAGCCTCTCGCAGTCTTCACATAATAGCTTCCAAGTGATTCCGGCGTCAGGCGGTTTTCGCGCGCCAGTTGCGGGATCACCTGGTAGGAGCGCCCCTGCAAGTTGAAGCGGTTCACGTAGTTGCCGCCGAGCAGGGTCGCAAGCGCGCCACCGACGTTCTCCATGGTGATGCCGAGATCGCTTGCCTTGGATCGATCCACCTTGATTTGCACCACGGGCTGATTGAACTCAAGGTCAGAGTCACTGACCGCGAACAGACCGCTCTTGCGAGCGGCATCCTTCAGCTTCGACATCTGCTCATAGACGGACTGGAAACCTAGGGTCGAACTGATCACCATTTGCACCGGCAGGCCGCCCGAACCGCCCGGAAGAGGCGGCAAACCAAACGCAAATGCGTTGATGCCTTCGATTTTGGACAGCTCGGCCTGAACGGACCACTTGAGCGCGATCGATGATCTCTTACGCTCGTCCCAAGGCTTTAGCAACATGCCGGCCATGCCGCCCTGCGGCCCGCTGCTGCCGTTGAGCACGAAGCGCAAATCGGTCTCGGGAAACTTCTGGAACGCTTTGTCGAGCTTGGCGCCGTAATAATCGAAGTAATCGATATTGGCGTATTTCGGCGCTTTAGTCAGCGCGAATATGATGCCCTGATCCTCCTCAGGTGCAAGTTCCTTGGACGTATGCATGTAGAGAAAGCCCGCAAGGCCCAGCATGGTCAGCGCAAACAGCCCGGTAATCGGACCATAGTCGAGCGAGCGGTCGAGGTTGCGGCCGTACCAGCGGGTCGTGGCGCCGAACGCGCGGTTCACAACCCTTGCAAACCGCCCCTCCTCAGAGTTCTTCAGGAAGACCGAACACATCATCGGCGACAGCGTCAACGCAATTGCGCCCGAAACGATGACCGAGCCCGCCAGCGTGAACGCAAATTCGCGGAACAGCGCGCCAGTGAGGCCGCCGATAAAGCCGATTGGCGCGTACACGGCGGCCAGCGTGATCGTCATGGAGACGACGGGACCGACGATTTCGCGCGCCCCCTGGGTCGCGGCCAGCGCGGGCGGCGCGCCTTGTTCCAGATGGCGATGAATATTCTCCACGACGACGATTGCATCGTCGACCACGAGACCAATCGCAAGCACCATCGCGAGAAGGGTCAGAAGATTGAATGAAAACCCCAGCGCCAGCATCATGCTGCAGACGCCAACAAGCGACAGCGGAATGGTAACTACGGGAATGATGACCGACCGAAACGAAGCCAGGAACAGGAAGATCACGACCACCACGATCAAGACGGCCTCGACCAGCGTCTTCTCCACCTCATCGATCGATGATTGAATGAACTTCGTGGAGTCGTAGGCCACTTTCATCTTCAGCGAAGGCGGCAAGTTGCGCTCCATGTCTGGAAATAGCGTCCGTACGCCTCGTACGATGTTCAGTGGATTGCCTTGAGGGCTCGCCTGCACGCCGATGAAGACCGCGTGCTCGCCGTTCATGGAGACGCTGGCGTCTGCGGTCTGCGCGGCAAGCTCGACCGTCGCAATGTCCTCCATGCGCACAAATCCGCCGTCATTGGCCTTGACGATCATGCGCTTGAAGTCATCGACACCGCGCAGATCAGTGTTGGCCGTGATGTCGGAGATGGTGAGATAGCCCTTGACCTGACCGGCCGCGGCCTGGAAGTTGTTGGCGGCAATTGCAGCCGAAGCGTCCGCCGGCGACACGCCATGCCCCGTCATTTTCACAGGATCGAGCCATAGCCGCATCGCAAAACTCTGGCCGCCCAGGATGTCCGCCGCTGCGACCCCCTCTACAGTCGACATAACCGGCTGCACCACGCGTGAAAGATAGTCGGAGATCGCGCTGGCCGTCAGTTCCTCGCTGGAGAAAGCGATATACATGACAGCCGTGGTCTGACCGGCTGACTTGGTGACGACCGGATCGTTTGATTCCTTCGGAATTTGAGACTTGACCGAGTTGACCTTGGAGAGCACTTCGGTAAGCGCCTCGTTGGGATCAAAATTGAGCTTGATGTAGACCTGGATCGTCGAGCTACCGAGCACCGATGAGGACGTGATGTAGTCGACGCCCTCGGCGGACGCCACTGCCTGCTCCAGGGGGGCCGTGATGAACCCCTGGATCATGTCGGCGGAGGCACCCGGGTAGGAGGTTGTGATATTGACGACCGTGTTTGACAGCTTCGGATACTGCCGGATCGGCAGAACGGCGGCCGCGCGAAGGCCGATCAATAGGATCAGCAGACTGATGACGACTGATAACACGGGACGTTTGAGGAAAAGATCGGCAAATGCCATCGAGGCTCTCGCATTCAGGAGGGTGACGCAAATTCGCTGGCACTGGCAAGTCGCGCTCCAGTTACGGTCATCAGCGCGGCTGACAGTGGCAAAGACCCGAGAAGGAAGCGGAATCGGCTGCTCTAACGGCTAGTTCCTAGGCAGAGGATCCGATCCTCCACTTCTTCATCACCATTCCTTGGTTGAATCTTTGCCCTTTTGATCGCTGATCGCAAGTATGGACACACCTCTTCAGGATAAAGACCCATGTCATTCTGTGCGCAATCGGCCCGAGGTCCGACTCAGAATACGGAAGCGGGCTCACGCATTTCCATTCCGCTTCATCCTCACGCCTCAAGCAACGCCTTGCAGCAAGCGGATCAGTCGGCACTAACGGCTTCCGCGCCACTATCGAATGATCCAGCGGCGACGTCGAAAGTACAAACAACTAGACGAGTGACTCAACTCTACAAAGGCAAGCGCGCGATATAGAATGGGTTGCCAAACCTATACCAAGGTTTGTCGGCGCCTTACGCTGGCATGAGCCGCGCGAGACTTGCGACGCGCCCCCGGGGCCAAGATGGACCGGCGCACAAATGGATTCTAGAGATGCCCATGTTGGTCGCCGTGACGTCGGGCGGTTCCGGGTCGATGCGAACCTCGTCAATCTCCGGCGAATATGGGGTCGCCCGCTTGCAGGCGATAACGCTCGGGCACGATGCGACCGGATGGAAGACGGCAAAGGCGGGCGACACGCACAGCGTCGGTCCTGCTTCGAGGCCAACCTGGATCGGTTTCCAGAAATTCGCGCCGAGTGCTGCCAGCTTCCGTACAGCATTGCGTTGGGCTTGATGCCGATATAAGAACGCCACGTTGCAGCGTCACGATTGCGGCCACCATGATTCGTCACATCGCCTTCTTCACCGCCAACGATCAAGCCGGTATCGACCAGATCGTCGAAGGTCTGTCAGTTCTCACCGCAATCCCGTATGCACGCCGGCTCGGGATTGCGCGCAACCGCAAGAGCGATCAACTCGGCAATGAAGTCGACGTCGTGGTGTACGGTGAGTTCGACAGCGAGATGGATCTCGCTGCGTACAAAACGCACGATTTGTATCAAGAAGCGATCCGGTGCGTCCGGCCACTTCGGAACTGCGGTTTGCCGCTGACTACGAACTGTCAGCAGATGTCTATTTCGCTGGAACGTCGGGGTTGAGCCAAGTTGATCGACGCCCCCGACGAGCTAGTCGCAGCTAAGCATGATGATGATCAGCCTCGAGGCTTTGTACGTGTCGGACGGAAATTGCGCTTGTTCGCGCCAGGACAACGATCAGAGCCGGCTTTACGGCCTGCCGATCATCGGTAACCGATAGCCCTATGCACGTCCGCGAGTTGCAGTGGATCGAGCCTGTCAAGGCGATGCCTTGCGCAGCGCCCGCAGCTTACCTTTCTCGATAGCGCGGCAGGGCATGAACTTCTCGGGCGGTACTCATATTTGACCTGCGAACCGTTTGGCACCTATTGGTCGCCGATGGACAGGCAAGCTGGAATGCAGAGGCCGTTGCGGGCGATCCATGAGTGGTCCTGCGAAGCCTTCTCGCCAGATACCGAGCAGCACATCGCCCCGATCTCCCGCCGTTCCAGGGTGGCGCCGCCGCTCCTTGCTTACGACATGAACCGGACACTGGAGCGACTGCCGGCCCCGTCCCTTCCCGGCCTCCGCTTACCTCAATCAATTCTACATTTCGATGACGTGGTGGTCAGTTTCGATCAGCGCGACCAGAGGTGCTGGATCGTCTCTACGGGATGGCCGGAGCAGGAGCCCGCTCGACGAAACGAGCGTGCGCGTCGTCGCGCTGATGAGTTTGCAGCACTGCTTGCCAGGCCAGGGTTACCTCGACTCACAACCCCTAGCAGGGCGGGCCCGTGGCATTCGAACTTTAGCCGCGAAGGCTTCATGTCGGCGGTCCAACGCGTCATGGAGTTGATTCTGGCCGGGCATATATTTCAGGCGAACATCGCGCAACGTTTCAGTGCCAGGGTGGCGCCGCTATTCGATCCACTGACCTTCTATTGCCAGCTCCGCTCATCGAACCCGGCCCCGTTTGGAGCGCTCTTGCGCTACGGAAAGCTAACGATCGCATCGAGCTCTCCGGAACGATTTCTGAAACTTGACGGACAGCAGGTCGAAACACGCCCCATCAAGGGGACAATCGCGCGTTCCGCCGACGGCGAGGAAGATCGGCGCCGCGCCAAAGTGCTCCTTGCGTCCGAAAAGGATCGCGCCGAGAACGTCATGATTGTCGACCTGCTGCGCAACGATCTGTCACGCGTCTGTACAGACAATTCGGTCGATGTCATGGCACTGTGCAACCTGGAATCCTATGCCTCAGTGCATCACCTCGTCTCGTCAGCGGCACTCTGGCTGCGGGCCAAGAAGCGGTTAGCTGTGGAATCTCAACAGGTCGTCCATCGGAAGGCCGAGGCGGCTGATGGGCGGTTTGGCTTGCAGACTACCGTGGGGGCGATGCCAGTTGTAGTGATGAAGCCAGATTGGCAGGTTTTTGGCCCGCAGGTCTGAGGTGTCGTAGGCGCGAACGTAGGCCCACTCGCGGAGCGCGGTCTGGATGAAGCGTTCAGCCTTGCCGTTGGTTTGCGGTCTGTAGGGTCTGGTGAAGATGTGCTTGAGGCCGAGCTTCCTGCACGCTCTGGCGAAGGCCTTGGCGCGGTAGCAGGAGCCGTTGTCGGTCATGATGCCGGTGACCTTCATGCCGAGGCTGCGGTAGTAGGTGACAGTCTCCTTGAGGAAGGCGATGGCACTCTCCTTTTTTTGATCCCGCCGGATCTGGGAGAAGGCCAAGCGCGATGTATCGTCGATCGCTACGTGGACGAACTCGTGGCCGGCGCCGCGGCTTTCGCCCTTCTGGCGATCGTGGGTGATGCGGTGGCCTGGTCTTACGAACCTGCCGAGCTTCTTAATGTCGATATGGATGAGCTCGCCGGGCTGCTCGCGCTCATACCGGCGCACCGGCTCCGCAGGCTCCAGATCGCGTAGCCGGCTTAATCCCAAGCGACGAAGGATGCGGCTGACAGTGGCCGGCGACACCGCGACCTCGGCTGCGATCTGCTTGCCGGTGTGGCGCCGCCGGCGCAACGTCTCGACGGCGGCGCGCGTGGCAGGCGGGGTTTGGCTTGGCGATGAATGAGGTCGCGACGAGCGGTCGCGCAAACCATCGACACCTTCTGCGCGGAACCGCTTGACCCATTTGGCCACCGTTTTCGGTGTCGTGTTAAACTGATCCGCCGCGACGGCCTGGCTCAACCCGCCCTCGACCACGCCCCGCACCATCGCCTCTCGACCTTTGGGCGTCAAAGGCGCATTCTTGTGGACGTTCATCTGGTCTCTCCTTGAAACGCTGAAGCTTCGCAACCTCAGCTTCCTCGGTTCAGACCAGATGGACAACCTCCTGAGACACCAAAGCTAGCCTGCTTCGCGCCTGCTTTCCGGGCGGCTCCGTGACTGGTGTTCCAAAGGTGCGATCGATAGAAATCATTGCGGACCTCGAGAAAGTGGCGCGAGAGGTCTATTGCGGGGCGATCGGCTTCGTTGGATTCAGTGGACAGATTGACACGAACATTGCGATTCGTACTGTGACGATCGACGGCGACCTGACTATGTTTCATGCAGGGGGCGGAATAACGGCGACGTCAACTCCTGAAGCCGAATATGAGAAGACGCTTGCCAAGGCACAGCGCCTCTTTGGTGCTTTTGATTCCGAGATACCCGGTGCATTTTGATTTTCATCATCGATAATTACGATTCCTTCGTATTCAATATTGCACGTTATCTTCGCATGCTGGGTGCAGAGACAGAAGTCGTCCGAAATGACGCGATCAGCATCACCGATCTCGTTGCGCTCAAGCCGCGCGCAATCATCATTTCTCCCTGCCCCCGCACGCCAATGGAAGCCGGCATTTCCACTGCCGTCGTCCGCGAGCTTTCGGGGCGCGTCGCCATTCTTGGCATCTGTCTTGGACACCAGTGTATTGGCAGCGTTTTCGGAGGGCGCGTGGTCCGTGCCCGTTGTCCCACGCACGGGCGAGCCTCACCAATAACGCATGACGGTCGGGGATTGTTCAAGCAGCTTTCGTCTCCACTTCCTGCCGGACGCTACCACTCTCTGGCGGTCGAATTCGATGAGTACGCGCCGCAGCTCATGGTGACAGCTCGTTCAAGTGAAGGCGAGATCATGGCTCTAGCACACCGGCATCAACCAACCTATCGTGCAGTTTCACCCTGATTCAGTACTTACTCAAGAAGTTCGCACGTTGCTTATGAATTTTTTGCAACTGGCAGCGAGTTTCCGAGCGTGACATCGGAAGTCACGCGCGCGGTAGCTTGGCCCGCGGCAGATCATGGCACACTGCGCACTTGATCTCGCTTGCCTAACGTTGTGCGGTAAGCACCGACCAGTCGAAGATGTAACGAGAAAGCGCGAAAGAGCTCAATTGGCACGATGCGTACGCAACTTTATCTTTTCGTTCGGTCTAAATTGAATTACTTGGGGTGCACAATACGTGGACCTCTTCGCATTGCCTCCATTCGATGAACAGGCGGACTATCCTCCAGCCTGGTCTCAAAAATGCTTATTCGAGATCCGCCAAGAAGTTGGCGGTGCCTTGCGGTAGCCTTCACTACCGCTGCCCTAGTCTTACTGAGTCAGAAAGCCGCAGAGCTTTGGCGCGGGTTCTCGCGTAGCGTGAGATGATTCGTTTTTCAGCATGCGAGAGCTGAGATGAATCTTCAAGAGCAGAACAGCGAGGCGCGGTTTTCGGCGTATATGTCGAAGAACTTGTGAGCGTGATCGTGAAATGGACCCCGATTTTGGGACCAGAGGTTAGTTGGAAAAGGGCCGCTCCGTTTGATAGACGGAGGGCATGATGACGACGAAGACGAGACGCAAGATCGACGCGGCACTGAAGGCAAAGATTGCGCTGGAAGCCGTGCGGGAGCAGGCGACGGTGGCCGATCTGGCCCAGCGCTATGAGGTTCACCCGAACCAGATCTATGCCTGGAAGAAGCAACTGCTGGACCAGGCGGCGCGGGCCTTTGATGCGGGTGTCGGGCGCGAGAGCGAGGAAACGCGCGAACGCGAGATCGAGAAGCTGCACGCCAAGATTGGACAACTGACGGTCGAGCGCGATTTTTTAGCGCGGGAAGATGAGCACGCCGGACCGTCGAGGAATGCTCGATCGCGCCGACAAGGCGCTGTCGATCCCGTCGGCAATGCCTGTTGCTTGGCATCGCGCGCTCCGGGGTCTACCGGCCGCCCCGGCCGGCCAACGACAACGACCTTGCCCTGATGCGGCGGATCGACGAGCTGTTCATCGCCTGGCCGTTCCTGGGCTCGCGGCGAATGACCGCAATGCTGAAGGCTGAGGGGCTTCAGGTCAATCGCAAGCGCGTGCAGCGGTTGATGCGCAAGATGGGCATCGCGGCGCTGGGACCGAAGCCGAACACGACGAAGCCGGCGCCGGGCCACAAGATCTATCCTTATCTGTTGCGCAACATGACGATCGACCGGCCGAACCAGGTGTGGGCCGCCGACATCACGTATCTGCCCATCGGCCGTGGCTTTTCTTTATCTCGTCGCCATCATCGACTGGGCGAGCCGTGCGGTTCTGGCGTGGCGGTTATCGAACACGATCGACGTCTCGTTCTGCGTGGCGGCTCTGGAAGAGGCGCTGGCGAAGTACGGCAGGCCGGAGATTTTCAATACCGACCAAGGCAGCCAGTTCACCAGCGCGGCCTTCACCGGCGCGTTGGCGGGCGCAGGGATCAAGATCTCCATGGATGGCCGCGGTCGTTGGATGGACAACGTCTTCATCGAGCGGCTGTGGCGGTCGCTCAAGCATGAGGACATCTATCTCAAGGGCTATGCCGACGGCCGCGAGGCCAAGGCAGGGATCGCGAGCTGATCGCCTTCTACAACGATCGTCGCCTTCATCAGGCGCTCGGCTATCGCACGCCGATGGCGGTCTGGCGCGAACGGATGCAGGCCGCGAAGGCTGTGGAATGGTGGACAACGCTGACGCGTTGACCACATGCCCACAGCAACAGCAGCAGACAGTGTCTCTGGCGGCGTGATAGGAAGTAATCAGGAGCGGTCAGTTTCCAACTAACAAACCGGCTCAAGCGGCCCCGCTCCGCGGGTCCATTTCATTACTTCGTTGGCCGCAGGATCGTGGGCGACAACTGACAAAGTGATCGTCGCCGCCGAAATCAATTACCGTTCCGCCGAGAGAAGCCAATTTGTACTTCAATACGGCGACTAGCCTGCGAGCGTCCATCATCCTGAGGAGCAACTTGCCATTTAGGCAGGGCAGGACGTTTTAGCGAACGATCGGCATCGAGTTCGCGATGCGCGATCGCCTGCTGCATCGCATGCATATCCTCCAGACCGGCCGCGTTGGTTGCCGCCCGCGCGAACAAGAAACGAGGGTCCGGCACCCGACCTGATCGGAGTAAAATAGGATGTCCTGCTGGGCGGGTCGCATGCAGGTTCCGCATCGCCACTTTGCGAAGCATTTCGCATCCGCTGCGGTTTGGTGGCGTCGCCCCGCTGCGGACGCCGCGCTGCTTGCAATTCCTTGCGCCGGGACCTGAAAGGATCAGACGAATGATAGCACACCTCATGGCGTTACAAGACCTAACAGGCTGTTGAAGAAGTCGGTAGCGAAGCGTTTCGTATCGTGATTCTCTGGGACCAGGATTTAACCGGGGCGCGATGCGGGGAAGTGACGACCGGACCGGCTCGCTTTTCAGTTATGTGGGCCTGGAGGCTCGGGTTCGCGTCGACCATCCGCTACGGGTGATCCGGGACTTGGCAAATGCGGCGCTGGGTGACCTTTCTGGGGAGTTCGGCAAGCTCTGTACGGACTTCGGTCGCCCCTCGATCGTACCGAAGAAGTTGCTTCGGGCGATGCTCCTCCAGGCGTTTTACGGCGTTCGCTCGGAACGGCATCTGATGGAACGCATGGAGTTCGATCTTCTGTTCCGCTGGTTTGTTGGGCTTGGAGTGGACTATGTGGTTTGGGACCATTCGACCTTCTCGAAGAACCGCGACCGGCTGCTTGAGGGCGAGATTGCGGCCAAGTTCCTGAACGCGCTTTTGGCGCAGCCGAAGGTCAAGCGCCTGCTATCGAGCGATCACTTCTCGGTGGATGGTACGCTGATCGAAGCCTGGGCCTCGATCAAGAGCTTCCGGAAGAAGGATGGCAGCGACAAAGACGAGGATGGTCCGAGACGCAATGCCGAGCGCGGCTTTACAAGAAGGGTGACGGCCAGCCGGCCAAGCTGAGCTATATGGGCCATGCGCTGATGGAGAACCGCAATGGTTTAGCGGTTTTGGGCGGAGTGAGCCAAGCGACAGGCACCGCCGAACGAGAGATTGCGCTTGCCATGATCGACAGGCGCGGGTGCGCGAAGCGGATCACTCTGGGGGCGGACAAGGCCTATGATGTCACGCAGTTCGTCCACGACCTGAGGGATAGATCGGTTACTCCGCACATCGCGATTGATGGACATCTGAGTAAAACCGGCAAGCGGCGCAAGACGGCGATCGACGCACGTACCACATGTCACAGCGACTACGGCATCAGCCAGCGTTGCCGCAAACGCATCGAAGAAGTCTTCCGGCCTGGCTTGGCCAAGGTCAAGCGGCGAGGTCGCGACCGGGTGGATGCCGTCTTTGTCCTTGCGCTTGCGGCCTACAATCTGATCCGGCTGCCCAAGCTTCTGGCGGCACCGGCATGAGCATTCGGGGCAGGTGGCTGCGCGGCGGCGATCAGGGTGAGACTCCAGCGACAATCAAGGTGAGACTGCGTCGATGGGGACGGACCGAAGGGAGGGCGCAGCCCGACCGGAGGACCGTCCCCATCGGCGTCGCGCGTTTTGGACCCGTCTGGCGGCCGGGTGCGGCTGGTGCAAGCTGTTGATTCGTCTCGACAAGAGGGAATCGATGCCTTGCCTGGCCTCCACATCACCGACCACCAGATGAGGCTGTACATGACCTACCGACTGACACTGTCCCCCGAGGCCGCCGCGGCCAAGGCGGGGTTCTCGAAGGCAAGCGCGGATCGAATCGAGGGCGATTGTCGCCCGCCATCGCAGAAGAAGACGCCGAGGGGCCGGCGCCTGTCCGATCCGCTCGGGCAGTATTGGGACGCCGAGATCGTTCCGATCCTGAAGGCTGCGCCCGGCATCCGCGTGATCGGCGGCTGGACGAGTTGCACCGACGGCATCATGACTTGAACCCGAACATCCGCCGCACGCTGGAGCGGCGCATCAACGCCTGGCGGGCGCTCAACGGCCCCGAACAGGACGTGATCTTCCGCCAGCAGCACGAGCCCGGCCGCCTGGTCTGTCCGACTTCACCGACGTGAGCGCGCTCGGTATTACCATCGCGGGTGAGCCGCTCGATCACCGGCTCTATCACTTCCGGTTGGCGTTCTCCGGCTTCGAGCATGCCCATGTCGTGCTCGGCGGCGAAAGCTTCGTCGCCCTGGCGGTGGGCTTGCAGAACGCGCTGTGGGCGCTTGGCGGCGTGCCGCGGGAGCATCGCAGCGACAGCCTGTCGGCAGCATTCCGCAATCTGGCCGCCGACGCACGGGAGGATCTGACGCAGCGCTATGCCGGGCTGATGGGCCACTATGGCATGGCGCCAACGCGCAACAATGCGGGCATCGCACACGAGAACGGCTCGATCGAGAGCGCGCACGGCCATCTCAAGCGGGCACTGGAAGATGCGCTGTTGCTGCGGGGGACGCGCGACTTCGCCAGTCTCGATGCGTACCGGGCTTTTGTCGACGAGATTGTCGGCCGGCGCAACGCCAACCTCGCCAAGCCGATCGCGCTCGAGAAGGAGGCCTTGGCGCCGCTGCCAAAAGGCCGCACGACCGACTTCGAGGAGAAAGTGATCCCGGTGACGTCGTCAGGCGGCTTAATCCTGCGGCGCGTGTTCTACACCGTGCCTTCAAGATTGATCGGCCATCGCCTGCGTGTGCGCATCTTCGACGACCGGCTCGAATGCTTCCTTGGCGTCACGCCGGTCGTGACGCTGCGGCGCGGTCGGCCTATGTCCGAGAGCCAGGGCGGTCATGTTGTGGATTACCGGCACGTCATCCATGCCCTGCGGCGCAAGCCGATGGCGCTCCTCAATCTCGTTTATCGCGACCAACTCTTCCCGCGTGCAGCTTACAAACGTCTGTTCGAGACCTTGCGGGAGCATGGTGATGACCGGCGCGCCTGCAAGGTGACGGTCGAGCTTCTGGCGCTGGCTCACGAGCGCGCCTGCGAAGCAGAACTCGCCGAGGTGATCGCGATGGATCTGGACGCGATCTTGCCGCGCTGCGCGGCCGCTTCCGACCCGAGGCGGCCTCGATCCCGCGTGTCGCCGTCCAGCTGGTGCCGCTCGACGTCTACGATGAACTCGCCTCCGTCAGCGTCATGTCGGGCCGCTCGAACCTGGGAGAGGCAGCATGACCGGTATCGCTACCTCCGTCGATGCCGCCCGTGTCGAGCTGCTTCTCAATGAGCTCCGCCTGCCGGGCGTCAAGGCGATCTGGCCGAAGCTCGCCGCACAGTCGGACAAGGAAGGGTGGCCTGCCGCCCGCTTCCTCGCCGCCCTTGCCGAGCACGAGGCGGCCGATCGCACCCGCCGTCGGATCGAGCGACACATGGTGGAAGCGCGTTTGCCCGCCGGCAAGACGCTCGCCACCTTCGACTTCGAAAGCGTGCCGATGCTATCAAAGGCACAGGCGATGGCGCTCGCCGCTGGCGACGCCTGGTTGAAGGCCGGCGCCAATTTGCTCTTGTTCGGTCCATCGGGCGGCGGCAAGACCCATCTCGGCACGGCGATCGGCCTGGCTCTCGTCGAGAACGGTTGGCGCGTTCTCTTCGCGCGCACCACCGATCTGGTGCAACGGCTGCAGGTCGCGCGGCGCGAGCTGGCGCTGGAGTCCGCGATCGCCAAACTCGATCGCTATGACCTCCTGATCCTCGACGACATCACATATGTGAGCAAGGATCAGCCGGAAACCAGTGTGCTGTTCGAGTTGATCGCCGCCCGCTACGAACGACGCTCGCTGCTGATCACGGCCAATCAGCCATTTGGCGAATGGGGGCGTATCTTCCCGGACCAGGCAATGACGTTGGCTGCCATCGATCGTTTGGTCCACCACGCCACGATCCTCGAGATGAACGTCGAAAGTTACCGTCGAAAAGTTGCCCTCGATCGCAGACGCGGTCCAGGCCGGCCGCCTGTTCACACTACCCCCAACGAACTCGACGGCGGCCAGCGTCAATTATCTCCTGACTCGGCCGCCTCGTCTCATCTTGATTGACGCGCCGCTCTCATCCTGATTGTCGCGTTATAGGTGGCGGATCGTCGAGACACCGGGCTACGACATGGCCTTGGCGAGCGCCTACATCCTGTTCAATGAGGTCGGCGGCGAATTCGCCTTCCCTTACGGGCTCCATTCCTGGAGCCTGCAACGGCGATGCCGTCGAGTTCGGCTGGCAGGGAAACGACGAAATGGAGCCAGCCGAGGGCGACGGCTGGGCCGAACTGCAGGAGGACGGCTCTCTAAGGGGAGATCTGCCTCCTCAACGGCGACAACATTCCATTCATCGCGCGCCGTTCAAAGACTTCTTCAACAACCTGCTAAATCCCAGCCGCCGGGAACTACAGATTACGACGACGGCAGGGTGCATCGTCCGATGTTCCTATTGTCCGAGGATAAGTTCGCAGAACGCCAACGCCCCGTGTCCCAAGCGAAGCACCTTGGTCTTCAGGATCTCAAGCGATGTCTGGCACGCGTACCAGCGGTTATCGATATCGGCTTTGCGGGTTACTCGGAGCCTTGGCTCCATCCGGAGTGCACGACGATGTTTGAGTATGCTTACAAACGCGGCCATGGCATCCGCATTTTCACGACCCTTGTCGGAATGAATAGGAGTGACGTTCGACGCTTGCAAATGCTGCAGTTCAAGAGCTTCGTCGTGCACGTCCTCGATGACGGCACTTACATGAACAGCCGCCTTGTCGGAAAGACCTATCTCAATGTCCTGCGGAGACTGGTCGAGGCGAACATTCCCTCAATTCGATACGTCGTTCTTGGCAAAGTCCATCCCAAACTCGCCGACATCATTCCCGCCAAACAGTTAACGCGCTTACGGCCGCTGACGAGCAGGCGAGGACGTACTGATCCGAGTATCATCAAACCACGGCGGCCTCTCGTCGGCACTCTAACTTGCATTGGCGAACGGCAAAATCGAAATGTCCTCCTCCCGAACGGCGACATTAGTCTGTGCGGCATGGATTTTGAGCGGCATCATGTCCTGGGCAATTTTCTGCGAGACGAATCCGAGGATCTCTTCGAAACACCGATATTTCGCGAAATCATCGATCGCATGAACGGAATGGACGGCTTTCTGCTTTGCAGGAGATGTGAATATGCCAAACCGCAATCGTCGGGAGGCATGACCGGTGCCGGTCACGCCGTTTGAGGAGCAGGCCAGCAAATGCCAACGCCATGAGTTGTAAGCGACGAAATGACAGGAGCGAAGCGTCGCCTTTCGCGCCCGAATTATTGAGGTCTGCTGAACACCGGCGCCCCCCGTTACGATGGCTTGGGCGAACTGACGCAAATTCGTGCAACTCGGCCAGAGGGGAGCAAAAGACGGCCAGAACTGATTCTGGCCGTCGGCACGGAGCTATCGTGTCAGGATACGAAGAACCTCCGTAGAATAAGGTAGCGACGCCGCTTCCCCGCCGCGGCGCAGTCGCCGCTTCGATCACCAGATGAACTTCGCGCGATCAGGCAGTTCGCAGACAAACTCGCCCTGGTTCACGAGTTCGGTCGTCCCGATGATAAGCTTGGAGGCCCGCACCGTGAGTTTACCTTCGCGGCTGAGGCTGTGACGAATGTATTCGGTCACGGCATGCCCGGAGCTGTCCACGGTTTGGTCCGCATTGGCGAAGCTGATGCCGTTCCGGGTGGTCACCCTGAAGGCATTGATGACCAAACCGGCCTGCGTCGCCGATCCGGCCTTTCCACCCTCGGCGACGGTACAGCGGCTCATATCCAGTATAAGCTTCACACTCTCGCCCGTCTGCAAGGCAGCACCTCGACGTATTTCGGCGAGGGCTCATCGGCCCGGGCCATCGCGCTCACGCAGGCGATCGAAAGCAAGGACAGTAGGATCGACAGGCCTTTGCCAATAAACTTCATAGGTTTTTCCTCGGTGAGAACCACAGATCGCAGAAGCGCAACGTTGCAGGATCTCGTGCTCGCAAGGCCGTTTGGCGAGTTCGAGCATCACGCGCGGTCGCACTTTGCGAAAAAAACAACCTGTCGTAAACAGGCGTAAGTGGTTGTGGCGGCTATTCCGACGTCACAACCTCGTAGGTCAGGTTTGCTGAAGTCGCTTCTCCTCGGGCGACATCGCCGGACCGACTTCATCAAAGACGCGGCCACTTGGAAACCACGAGCGGCAAAGCTCCTCCGACGGAGGTCGACATGATTGAGCGGATGAGCTTTTACATGTGTGTAAGCGCGCGGTTTCCGGTCAACAGTTCGACCAGGGCGCATCTTGCCAGGTTGTTTACGGTGATACCTGCATGGCTCTCTGCCACCTAAACAATACGTCCACAATGACGACGACGACAAGCGCCCAACGCAGCGGCGTGAATAAGCCTTGCCCAGTCAGGGCGTCTGATCTCGGCCTTAACAAACAGGAATGCCAGACGGCGAAAAACAGCGCCGACTTTGCTCTACCGCTTTGCGCGGCTTCCGTTCGGCTGGCCGCTCGCCTTACTGGACTGAATTCATCCATCCGGCACCCCCTCAGCGGATATCGCTTATTTCCCCGTCCGTCAGCTTCCTGAATGCTACATCTACGAAAATGTACACGAACGAGCAGTACTTGAAAGGCATCCAATAAATATTGGATCCGCGGAATGCTGCAGAAACTCCGGTTGGCGTTCACGATGTCCTCCCGCAGCCGTACCGGGTGCCCCGGCAGCTCGATGAGTCGAACGCACAGACCAGCTCAAGGGCAGAACCGTCCGCTGATCAAGCAAGCTTCGAGCAGCAGCTGGATGCCCTGCATCCGACTCCCCCGACGTCGGATTCAGTTCCTACCGCAACAAATTCCGCAACTTCCACGTCCTCGACTGGGCCGAACGAGGCCCGGCAAACCGTTCGCTATCCAGCCGCATCATTTGTGGGCGCGCGCGCTCAGCTTGCCGCAACGCTGACAGGCGCCCCCCTTGATGCGCTCAGAAATGAGATCGAATTGGCTGTGCAGCAATTGGCACGGTGGTCGCCATCGACCGCCGCTTTCGACGGCGGTGTCGATCGGGAGCGCGTTTTCGATGACGTGGTAGGATCGTCATATGTCACGCTGCGGCGCTTCCAGCACCAGGACAGCGATTGCAGGCCGCGCGTGGAAGACAACACGAGCGCAATATCGCATGTGCGCAACACGGCGCGGGATCATTCTTCCATGGGAGATCCTCTGGAGCGATATCCCATGGACCGGGCGCGCCAAGCCGGATGGCATATGCGCGGTCGAACAGCATTCCCCTTCGTGTCGCTGGTTGAGGATCCATCCAAACTGGTCGATTCGCGCGATCACTGGGCACGAGCGATCGCCCAAAGTACGAACGCGCTGCACACCTACACCGTACCGAGGTCCGCGGTCTGGACGCCCGACGACGTGCTGAGCAGCATTGGGCTCGGAATGAATGCTGAGGATCAGCACAACATCGATGCGGATGTGGACCTCATGTGCGCGCTGGGCAGAACGCCAACCCCAGAGACCGAGCGCCTTTTCTGGGCGGCAATCTCGACGACTACCGGACCGCCGGCGACCCAAATCCGTACAAGCGCGATGGCAATGATTAGACGGCCTCCTGCGCGCCCTTTGTCGGTAAGTGCCTTCATGCTGAAACGCTAGGCACGTCCCCCAGGGAAGAAACGGAGGATGTGCCATGAGCGCAGGCTTTACAAACAACGTATCGAGCAGCCTCCGCATGCGGCCTTCGAACGGGCCCTGCGAACGGGTCAGGCATCTGGAGCCGCCCGAATGGCTCTTTAACGCGTTCTTGGCGCGGCGCCCCAAGCGCATCTGGCATCCCCGCATCGATCCGATGGCTAGCGGTCACATTCGTCATCGAGCCCGGTGACGTGAAGCGCTGAAAGCCCGGCTTCTGTTCACGGCCGTCTCAGCCTGATTCTGGACGCGCGTTCGATCAAGGGACGGTCAGACCGATCGCACCACCAAGCGCAGTAAAGCGGCATCAACCGCGGCATGCGGTGCATCGCGACAGAGTCCATTCGTCTCCTGAATGCGTTCCATCGAAACAATCGATTTTGCCGATCTTACGCGAAGACCCCATAGTCGGCGGAGCAATCTTGGGAGGCCGCATTCTACAATGTAGTGTGACAATCCTTCTCAGTCCCCTGCCGGTCAACTCGACTTGGGCAATCGCGCGTTTGCATCCAGCATGTAAATGACGCGGCAGGTACAAGCATCCCACGACTAGCCATAGTTTGTCTGGCTGATTGCCACATCTGAGGCGATCAGCCAGCCGCCCGGTCAGACGCTGTGGACAGCGGTGACGCGTAGTGAGAACGACTGCCTCATAACACACTGCCATCGGCTACGGCTCACGCTGGACATCATAAGGTAATGCATACGACCTTGAAGAAGGTGAGAGCGACCATGATTCGCATGTAGATGGCCGCGTCTGTGTCGACGCCGCTCCAGGGCGCCCGCACATTTGACGGGACTCCGCTAAACCAAACGTTAAAGACACTTGAATCGCACCGTACGTGAGATTGTAGGATTTCCGACAGCCTCACCACAAAGAACCCCACTCGGGCGAACACTTCCTGATAGGTAGCAAGAATTGCGAACATCTTTAAAGCTTAATGCAGCCCCACTCCGCCCCGTCACGCGGGTCGACCACTCCTTTCGAAGGCGACTTTTCAACGCCGCCTACCTGCAGGACGGACGAATCAGCACAGCCTTAGCCGGAGCAGACTGTAGCAGGCGCGTAGAATGCGGCCCCCGCTTATCTCGCTCCGTGCCGACACAAAGGCACTTTAAGGTCGAGCATCGGTCATTCAGCCGTCGTTCATCCCAAGCGATGAGAGACAGCTGGCGCAACGACTTCAATCCGATGATGCCTCGTTGCGCGTGCCGCGCCTTTTCGGCCTCGTGCACTGCTGTCGAGGGGATGCCGCGTCCGGGACATCGGACGCGATTCAAAGTCGGGATCGCTGGCGTCCTGCATGTCTATCACCGGCTACCGAACGGCTCTGTCGCTAGCCGGTAGGAGCATCGATCGCATCGTTACGCGCCGCGGCTTCTGAAGCATCGGTCGGTTGCGGGGCGTAAACTTCTTCAAGCGGAAAAGCGTGCTTTGTCATGACCTGGCGACGCCATAGGCGCAAGCATAGCAGTGCCGACCGCGGGACTTGAGCAAGGTGGCGGAGTTTCCAAATGTCGATTTTGCTAGACGGTTCAGATCCAGCTGTCTCCTGCGCTTGCGTATCGATCGCGCCGTCTGGCGCTAACGATATCGAACGAGGCGGCCCAGCGCGTGCACGCCTGGCCGCGATCAGCGCACCTAGGCATCCGCCTGCTGCTTCTATTTTGGGCCTCGTGAATGATTTCGGAGATCTTCCCAGTCCATGGCAGACCGCCGCTTTTTTGTGTTCGGTGACAAGTGAATGGCTCGACTTGCTGGCGCGCCACCACGATCTGCTTCGTCGCTTTCGGGCTTTTTCAAAGTGCGCCTCTGTGAGTTGGGCCGACGCTCTTGGTCACCCGTAACGTACGCAGGTCTCGGCGTTGATGAACGAGAGGCGATGACATGCGAATTCTCTTGGTTGATCATCACGCGGACTTTGCCCGCGCTGTGAAGGAAGCGCTCCTCGGTTGCGGGTTCGCGGTTGACGTGACACGCACCCTGGATGAAGCGGCGGCAGCGCTGGATTGCGCCAGCTACCACATTCTCTTGCTCGAATCGGCTTTACCGGATGGAGACGGCTTGAACTGGCTGAAGCAATTGCGGCGCGACGGATGTTCAATGCCTACGATGATGATGAGCAACTTGAACGATCTCGCCCGGCGGATCGCGATCTTTAATGCGGGTGCGGATGATTTCCTGGCCAAGCCCGTCTCAATCGACGAACTCATCGCTCGCATGCGCGCTATACTGCGACGGTCAACGCAGATGACGGCGCCGGTCGTGACATTCGGCAACCTGCATTTCGACCCGATCGGAAGACAAGTCTCCGTCAGCGGCCGAGTACTGAGGATTGCGCGCCGGGAAGTGTGCATTCTTGAGCATCTGCTGAGCCGCGCCGGCCGCACCGTGCCTCGGTCGTCACTGGAGGATAGCCTGTATGCCTTCGACGACGAGGTCTCCACCAACGCGCTGGAAGTTGGGATCTATCGCTTGCGCGCGCATTTGAGCCAGGCGGGTGCAACCTTAAGAATCAAGACCGCGCGCGGCGTTGGTTACACCCTTGAGCTCGTTAGTGCGGCATCGGCCGCCTAATCGATCGAACTTGAAAGCACAATCCCTTGAAGGTCATTAACAATGCTGCCGGCGCTGACAAGTCGCCGATGGTTTCCACGGCGCCGCTCTTTGCCGGTCTGCCGCTTCTCTGCTACGCCCTCTGCGCGCTCGCAGTGCTATTTCCATTTGCTGCCGCGGCTCAGACAAAGCGGGACGGCAAAGGAGAACCGCCGCGAGCTGCGCCTGGCAGCGCGACCGGCACCCTCAACCTGTCCTCCTCACAGGGCAAGACAGTTCATCTGACCGCTCCTGCGGCCAGCATCTTTGTTGCAGATCCGGCGATCGCCGATTACCAGGCCCCCTCAAACACGACGATCTTCGTGTTTGGTAAAAAGCCTGGGCGGACCAGCCTGTTTGCCTTGAACGACGCCGGCGAGGCCCTCGCCGAGATGCGTGTTGTGGTCACGCAGCCGATTGAGGATCTGCGTGCCACGCTGAGAGCCGAGGTCGGCGACTATCCGATTCAGGTCAGCTATACCCCGCGCGGAGCGATCCTTGGCGGGACCGCGCCCAATGCAGACGTCGTCGAGACCGCCAAGAAGGTGACCGAGCAGTTTCTCGGTGCGGGTGCGCTGGTCGTTAACAAGATCCAGGTCGCCGGCTCTTTGCAGGTGAATCTCAGCGTCCGCGTGGCGGAAGTCTCCCGCAGCGCCGTCAAGGATCTCAATATCAACCTCTCCGCCTCGGGCCAAAATGGCGCCTTCATTGTCACCGGAAAAAGTGCAGGTTCCGGCGCTGCGGGCGGCGGCGGCACGGTCGGTATCGGATTTAGCGCCGGCAGTATCAACCTGAGCGCTGTTCTCGACGCGCTCGCCAGCGAGCACCTCGCTTCAATCCTGGCTGAGCCCAACTTGACGGCGATGTCCGGGGAAGCTGCGAGCTTCCTGGCCGGCGGCGAATTTCCCATTCCGGTCATGCAGGATAACCGGCAGGTTTCGGTCCAATTCCGCCAGTTCGGCGTGAGCCTGGAGTTTGTCCCCACGGTCCTCAGCAACAACCAGATCAACGTGCGCGTGAAGCCCGAAGTCAGTGAATTGTCCACAGAAGGTGAAGTCAAAATCAATGGCATGGCCGTGCCCGCCCTCTCGACGCGGCGTGCCAGCACCGTTGTCGAGCTCGCCAGCGGTCAGAGCTTTGCAATCGGGGGGCTCATCCGGCGCAACTTCAACACTGACATCGGCGAGTTTCCTTGGCTCGGCGACGTGCCGATTCTTGGCGCGCTTTTTCGCTCCTCATCGTTTCAAAAGCGCGAAACCGAGCTCGTCATTGTCGTCACACCCTACATCGTTCGGCCGGGATCGAACCCGACTCGGATGAGTGCGCCGAACGATCGCATCGCGCCGCCCTCAGATGCGGGCCGCGTTCTGACGAACACGCTGGCACGGCCGTCCCGAGATCGCGATGGGCCCCGCACGAGCGCACCAGGGTTGACTGGCAGTGCCGGCTTTATCATCGAGTGAGGATCGTCAAATGCCCCTACGACATTTGTGCCATTTGATCGCTGTTGCGGCAGCATTAGGCGGATGCGCAAACAATGCTTCGACCCATTCTGGATCGGCTCAACAAGCGATTGAGGTGGAGCAGAAGAACAGCGTGTTGGTCCTGCAGAGCCTTCGCGGCTCCGAAAGGCGCCGGCTGCACAGTTTCATTGCAGCTGCGAGTGGCGGCCGGCGGGATGCACTTCATATCGAGGTCACCGGCTCGCCCCGTCTCATCGCCCAGGTGACGCACGAGGCCCGTGCCATGGGCGTTGCCCCTTACAACATCCGCCTGTCGGCCTCCCCGCTCGATCTGCCTGCCCGTTTCGGGGTGAGGATCGAGGCAATCACCTATCAAGTCCATCCTCCTGTCTGTCCGTCGCTTTCCATCGTCGGGCCTGCAGTTGACGATAATTCGTTTGACCCGACGCTCGGCTGCTCGACCAGAAGCAATCTGGCAGCCATGGTCAACGATCCGCTCGATTTGCTGGACAATCGATCGGTTATGCCAAGCAATGGCGATCGTGCCGCCGGTCCCGTTGCGAACTACGGGACATTTACCGCGCGCAACAAGAGCAATGGCGACGATGGAGCCAACAGGGCAGCGCCGGAAGCCCCAGCGGGCGGAACGAGGGACATACAGCCGCCTCGATGACGGCCTTTCGCAATCGCAGCCCCCGGTCAAAACGATCTAGGATCCGGACTCAATTGATCCACCAAGTGATCGCGGCGGCCAGCAGGATTGCAGACAGGAAGATGTCTGCGCGCTTGTCGTATCTGGTTGCGATCCGGCGGAAGTCCTTGAGACGGCAGAACATCCGCTCGATGACGTTGCGGCCTTTGTAGGCGACCTTATCGTAGAGATGCGGATGCTTGCGGGTCGGATTTGGCGGGATCACGGCCTTGATGCGGCGTGCGGCTAGTTCGTTGCGTAGGCTCCTGGCGTCGTAGGCTCGATCAGCCAGCAGACGGCGCGGGGTACGAACCATGCCGATCAAGCCGCGTGCACCGACCAGGTCGTGGGTGTTGCCAGGGGTGATCAGGAAGGCAAGCGGACGGCCGATATCGTCGGTCAGCGCGTGGATTTTGGTGGTCTGCCCGCCGCGCGAGCGGCCGATCGCGTTATTGAAGGCCCCCCTTTTGCGCCGGCCGCGGAGCGATGTGCTTTGATGTAACTGGAATCCACCGACATCGATCCGTACATGCCGGTCGATCCGGTCAGGGCGTAAAAAATATCCGTCCAAATCCCCTGTCGGCTCCAGCGGTTGAAGCGGTTGTAGACCGTCGTGTAGGGGCCGTAGACTTCCGGGCAATCGCGCCAGCGCGAACCAGATTTCAGCATGTGCACAATGCCGCTGATCACGCGTCTATCATCGACCCGATGCGCTCCCTTGCGCCCTCGTGGCAACAGCGGCTCAATCCGCCGCCATTCCGCATCGCTGAGCCAGTAGACCTGCTTTGCCATTCAAGCCTCCCTTCCGCTGAGAAGCTTGAATCACAGTCCAATTCCAGATGGAATCTGGAGGGTTCTGTGAGGTCGCGCTCACGCGAGGGCGCGGCAGGCGCTTATGACGCGACCTCATTGAAGCCGGATTGAACGAAGGCGCGGGAGGCTATTCGCGGTTTTGCAGCTATGGGGATTGTTCGAGATCGCCATGCCCGATCTGCTGGCTCGGCGCGTGAGGCAGAGACACAGGAGTGCGCATCCTGGAAGAGTTGAGATCAGACGCGCTTCGCCTGAGATCGCGATAGGCCTTTTGCTGCATCGGACGGTTGTTGTCGCGCAGTGTGACAGCACGGATTCGACATCGTCCGCGATGATCGAGACGCTGGGAGCGAAATGACGAATGATGATCGTCGTGCACGACATGACTTGGCTCACGATGTGTCGCATCGGAACGGTGATGTTCGAGGGCTGGGGCGTCTGAAGCTATGTCGAAAGCGCTCAATGATGCGCATGACGCCACCACAATCGGGACAGGCAGGAACCTCGGCCCGGGTTTGAGCCTCCGAATCCACAGGCGACGGCTGGCCATCGTTTGGGGCTGTTCGCTCATGATCGAGAAGTTCGCGGCAAAGGGCGAGCTTGGCAGCGCGATGGCGGTTGGCCATGAAGCCGAAGTGGCGGATGCGGTGGAAGCCGTCAGGCAGCGTATGAAGCAGGAAACGGCGAATGAACTCATCGGGCTTGAGATTCATGATCTTTGTCGCGCTGTTTTGGCGATAGTCCTTCCATGAGAAGGCGACATGATCGTCGTCGAGTGCGACGAGCCGGCTGTTGGCGATCGCGACGCGATGGGTGTAGCGGCCGAGATAGGCCAGGACCTGTGCGGGTCCGCCGAAGGGCCGCTTGGCGTAAACAACCCAGTTGATGCGTCGCATGGCGTCGAGGTGGGCCGCAAAGGCAGCCGGCTCGGCCAGAGCTCCGAGATCGCCGAAGAAACGCAAGGCACCGGAGTTGAAGGCTGCCGACAGACGTTTGAGAAAAAGTGTGCGAAATAGTCTGGACAACGGTTTGACGGCCAGGAAGAAGTTCGGTCGGCAAGCGGTCCAGCGCGCGCCATCGGGCGAGAGGCCGCCACCCGGAACGACGCAATGGACGTGGGGATGATGCATCAGCGTCTGTCCCCAGGTGTGGAGGACGGCGACGCCGCCGATCGCACCGCCGAGCCGGCGTGGATTGGCGGCGAGCGTCGTCATCGCCTCGGCGGCAGCCTTGAACAGGATGGCATAGACGACGGCCTTGTTCTGGAAAGCGATCGCGGCGATCGGTGCGGGAAGTGTAAAGACGACGTGGAAATAGGGAACCGGAAGCAGGTCGGCTTGACGCGCGGCGAGCCACGCGGCTCGGGCTCTCCCCTGACACTTCGGACAGTGCCGATTGCGGCAGGAATTATAGGCAACGCGTGTCGTGCCGCAGTCGTCGCAAGCCTGCATGTGGCCGCCGAGCGCCTCGGTCCGGCACGCAACGATCGCGCTCATCACGCGCCGCTCGACCCGCCCCAGATGACCGGCATGTACACGGCGATAGGCGTCGCCATGCCGGCACAGAATATCGGCAATCTCGATGGCGGGCCTGTTGGAGCGGATGTCGGAGCGGGTCATGACCCGCATCCCGCTGCGGGTCATCCAGGTGGCGTCACCTCCAGCGACAGGCGATCGAGCGGGCTCTGCGTCGCTCGGATCGTATCGGTGGCGACCTGCGTGTAGCGCGCTGTCGACGACAAATTATTGTGCCCGAGCAAGACCTGGATGATCCGGATATCGGTTCCGTTCTCGAGAAGATGTGTCGCGAAGCTGTGGCGCAGCGTGTGCAGCGTGACGCGCTTGGTCAGGCCCGCAGCCTTCACCGCCGACCGGCAGGCGGCATGCAGCACGGTCTGATCGATCGGATGATCTTCGTCACGACCAGGGAACAGATAAAGCCGCGGCCGGGCGAGCCGCCAGTAGGTGCGCAGGATGCCCAGCAGCTGGGGCGACAGCATCACGTTGCGATCCTTCGCGCCCTTGCCGTGGCGCACCTGGATGACGCCGCGGGCGCTGTCGATGTCTTCGATCCGCAGTCCCGCAACCTCCGAGGCCCTGAGCCCGGCCGCATAGGCGGTGGTGAGCGCGGCGCGGCTCTTCAGGCTCGATACCGCTTCAAGAAACTGAACCACTTCGTCGGCGCTGAGAACGACCGGCAGCTTGCGCGGTTCTCGCGCATAGGGAATGCGCTCTGGGATGAGCGCCTCGCCGAGCGTGACGCCGTAGAAAAACCGTAGCGCACAGACGATCTGGTTCAGCGCCGGCCATGAGATGCCGGTCGAGACCAAATGCACCTGGAAGGCGCGGACGTCTTCCAGCTCTAACCGGTCAGGCGATCGGCCAAAATAGCGGCTGAACTTCGAAACCGCGCTGATGTAGGATCTTTGCGTCGCCGGCGACAGATTGCGGACGGTCATGTCTTCGATCATGCGGCGGCGAAGAGGGCTCAAATCGGCCATCTCGATACTCCTGTCTGAGGGGGTGGGCTCCAACACCCACATCCTCTCAGCCAGGAGGCGATCTATGCCACCTTGCCCCCTACGCCGCGGCAGCGGCTTAGTTCAATCCCTTCCGATTCCGCCAGGTCAGAAAATGCTCTAAGCCGCTCTCGCCGGACCTTCGCCTTCGCATTATTCGGGCTGTGGAAGAGGAAGGCATGAGCTGTCGGGGCGCCGCCGGCCGGTTCGGCGTAGCGCCATCGACAGCGATCGAACTGGTCAACGAATGGCGCAGCACCGGCGCTTGTGAGGCGGGAGCGCAGGGCGGAGACAGACGTTCAGCTCGGATCGAGGGTCATGCTGCGGAGATCCTCTCCCTGGTCAAGGCTACGCCTGACATGACGCTGGCCGAGATCGCTGACCATCTCCTCAAAGTCCACGGCGAGCGTTTCGTGCCGAGCGTGGTCTGGCGATTCTTCGATCGCCGCAACATCACGTTCAAAAAAAACATCGCACGCCAGCGAGCAGGATCGGCCGGACGTGGCCGCTGAACGCGCGGCGTGGAAGGCATCTCAGCCTGAGATCGGCATCCATCGGTTGGTGTTTATCGACGAGACGGGAGCCTCGACCAAGATGGCGCGGCGCTATGGCCGCTCGCCGTACGGCCAGCGCTGTGTCGCAGCGCTCCCGCATGGTCATTGGAAGACGACGACCTTCGTCGGCGCGCTCAGAGCGACCGGCATGACTGCGCCGATGGTCCTTGACGGTCCCATGGATGGTCTGGCGTTCGAGGCTTACGTGACGCAAGTCCTCGTGCCGACACTCAGGCCCGGCGACATCGTGGTGATGGACAATCTCGCAGCACACAAGCGCGCCGAGGTCGGCATCGCAATCGATGCCGTGGGCGCCCAGCTCCTCTATTTGCCGCCTTATTCGCCCGACCTCAATCCGATCGAAATGGCCTTCGCCAAGCTCAAAGCCGCACTTCGAAAGGCCGCCGCCAGATCAATCGAGGCTTTGGACAACGCTATTGCCACCGCCCTGACCGCCTTCACCGCCCAAGAGTGCCTGAACTTCTTCGCCGCAGCCGGTTATGACCGTGTCTGATCAGAATCTGCTCTAGCGGCCAGGCGGGCGGTTCATCAAGATTAACGGATCAGCTCGCCGAACGTCGTCGAGGACTTCCTCGCCAAGCCGTCAGGCGCATTGCGTGACTAGGCGGGAACGTAGGTCAACCTGATCGTGTTCTCGCCCAGCCGATCGCTTGCGACGAGGCGGAGCGGCGCGCGGGGGCCGGCAAAGAACGGCTTGCCGCGACCAAGCACGATGGGCCGGAGGTAGATTCGATACTCGTCAATCAGGCCAAGCCCGGTCAGGTTCCCCGCCAGCTCTGGTCCGGCGACCTCGATCTCGCCGTCGAGCCGGGCCTTCAGCCCGCGCACCGCCGCCGCGAGGTCCCCCTCGACGAGCGTCGCGTTGGGTCCGACCGACTTCAGCGAGCGCGACACGACCCACTTTGGCCGGCTCCGCCACGCTGCCGCATAGTCGCGCTCCTCCGCATCCCAGTCAGGGAGGTCTTCGTCCCAATAGCGCATCACCTCGTACATGCGGCGGCCGTACATCATGCCGGTCACGCCGCGCACCTGCTCGATGAAATGACGAAACAGCCCGGTGTCCGGCAGCATGGCCTGATGATCGACATAGCCGTCGAGCGACTGGTTCAATCCGAAGACGAGCTTCGCCATGGAGCGAGACCTCCACCCGGGGTTTTCAGATTTGCTTGGGCCGGCATGACGTGAGGGCGATGTCGGGCGGGATCAATTGCACGCAGCTTGTCGGTAGATCGAACAAGCAGACGTTCGTTCTCCGGAAGGGAGCCCTCTCCCGCGGGAAGCGGGTGGGAAGCGGGAGAGGTATAGTGAGTTTGGCGCTCCAGCGCCCTGGGGACTAGCGCCCCAGGGACTACCGCCCCGGGATCGGCAGCACCGGCATGATTTCCACGGCCTCGCCGGGGAAGATCGCAAAGTGCGGGTGGTTCTCGAACAGCTTTGCCGCCGCCTCATGCGAGGGCGCGCGCACCACGGTGAAGCCGGTCATCAGATTGGCGATGTCGGCGGTGCCGCCGGCGCCGACCTGCTTGGTCTTGCCGAGCGGCCCGCCCATCTCGACGATCACATCGTGGTGCTTCTCGACCCAGGCGCCCCACGCGGCCATGCCCTGCTGCTCCTTGGCACGCCGTTCGGCCTCCGGCAGCGCGTTCCAGGCGGCCATGCGCGAACCGGTTTTGCCGCCGCCGAGGTAGACGGCGAGGAAGGTGTTGGTGCTCATCGTGCTTCTCCGTTGTGGTGGTTTGACGATCGGTCGGTCGCGCGATGCCGCTTTGGAGCGGCGTCGCTTCTCGTTTGAGATCTAGCGGAGCGCCTTGCCCCAGCCGCCCTGCGGATGCTCGAAGGTCGAAGCCGCCTGCTGCACTTCCTCGGAGAAATCCGCCATCTCCTGCACCTGTCGGATCTCGATCATCTCGTTCGCACTGGCGGGGCACTGCTTCGCCCATGCGATCGCTTCGGCGCGCGAGGCAACCTCGATCATCCAGAAGCCGCCGATCACTTCCTTGGCCTCGGTGAAGGGGCCGTCGACCACCATGGGCTCGCCGGTATCGAACTTGACCCGCGCGCCTGACGCCAGCGGATGCAGGCCTTCCAGCGTGATCAGCACGCCGGCGTCCTTCAGCGCCTGATTGTATCGCATCATCGCGGCGACCCGTTCCGGGTCGAGCTCGAGTTTGGCCGGCGCGGACTCGTAGCCGAGCGGGATCATCAGCATCATGAAACGCATTGGTCGGACTTCCTTGTCTGTTGAATCGCGTGTGACTCTTTCCCCTCGTCGTTCCGGGATGCGCAGGCCCGGAATGACGAAATCGTTACTTCTTTCCAGCCTGCGCACGCAGGCGCTCTCCCTGTTCGCGCAGCTCGGGCGTCAGCGCCTCACCGAAATCCTCCGCGGCGAACACCTGGCGGATCTCGATCTCGGAGCCGCCGCCGAACGGCGCGCGCTTCATCCAGTCGATCGCTTCATCGAGCGACCTGGTCTCGATCAGCCAGAAGCCGCACACCAGATCGCCGGTCGGGCTGAACGGTCCGTGGCTCACGGTGCTCTGCCCGCCGGCATATTTGACGCGCGCGCCCTTGCTGGTCGGATGCAGGCCCTCGCCGGCCTGCATCACGCCGGCCTTGACCATCTCCTCGTTGAACTTGCCCATCGCGGCGAGCAGCTCGGTACTCGGCATCACGCCGGCCTCGGTATCCTTGTTCGCCTTCACGATCACCATGAACTTCATCGTCCTGCTCCGTTGTCTCTGAGCCGATCTCAGCACCGGCGCTCGATTGAACGACGATGCAGAGTTTGCGATTCCGACACGGCCTTTGAAATTATTCTCGAGGTCATTGACGCGCGCTCCGCGCTAGTCATCGATCGCCTGATAGGCGAGCGTCCAGAAATCGGCGAACACCGCGGGCGGCTGCGGCGAATCCATCATGCGCTGGGTCAGCAGGATTCCGGTCATCGTTTCGCGCGGATCGGAATACCAGGAGGTGCCATAGCCGCCGTCCCAGCCGTAGCGACCCGGCACATGACAGAGATCGTCGCGCGCGGTGACGACCGACAGCCCGAAACCCCAACCGCGCGACGCACCGAGCAACAGCTCGGAGCCAAGCCCTTGTTCCGGCGTGAGCTGGTTCGAGGTCATCAGCTCCACCGAGGGGCGCGACAGAATGCGCTCGGTGCCGAGCCGCCCGCCATTGAGCATCATCTGCGCGAAGGCATTGAAATCATCCGCGGTCGACACCAGCCCGGCGCTGCCGTTCTCGAACACCGGCGGCGCCGCGTATTTGCCGGTCGCGGGAACGTCGAACACTTTCAGCGTGCCGGTCGCATGATCGCGTCCATAGGACGTCGCAAATCGCGACAGCTTGTGTTGCGGCACGTGGAAAGCCGTATCGTTCATGCCGAGCGGCCCGAAGATCCGCTCCTGCAGGAAGCCGGCGAACGAGGTTCCGGCAACACGCGCGATCAGGACGCCGAGGATCTGGCTCCCCGCGTCGTAGAGCCAGCGTTCGCCGGGCTGATAGGCCAGCGGCAGCGTGCCGTAGCGGCGCAGCAATTCGTCCGGCGGAAACGACGGAAACACCGGCCCGGGCGCGAAGCCGGCATCCGCGATCGCCATCTGGATCGGATGGCGCGCCGGAAACACCGGGATCATGCCGAGCCCCAGACGGAAGGTCAGAAGGTCGCGCAGCGTAATCGCGCGCTTGGCCGGTACCGTGTCATTGATCTCGGATTCGATGCTGCGCAACACCTTGCGATCGGCGAGCTCGGGCAGCCAGCGATCGATGGGATCATCGAGCTTGAGCCGGCATTCCTCGACCAGGATCATCGCGGCGACCGCCGTCACCGGCTTGGTCATCGAGGCGATGCGGAAGATGGTGTCGCGCTGCATCGGCGGCCCGTCCACCGCCATGCGACCAAGCACATCGGCATGGATCTCGCCGCGACGGCTGACCAGCGCCACGAGACCCGGAACGTCGCCGTCATCGATATGGCGTGCCAGCACCTCGCGCATGCGTCCGAGTCGTGCCTGCGACAGGCCGCTGCTTTCACTCGCAATGGACATTTTCCGGGATTCCTTCGCAGAATTCGTGCTCGCCTGCGACGATCGCGCGAGCGATATCACCGAGGCTGCCTCATCGATCCTGCCTGACCAGTTCGCCGTCCTGATGCGACGGACCGAAATAGACGTCAATGCGCGACACCTTGTCGCCGTCGAACACGAAGAACTCGGTGTTGCGGAAGCTCTTGCCGTCCCGGGCAACGCAGCGATAGGTGACGTAGGCCTCAACGCCGTCGACCATGATGCGCTCGATCTCGTGGCGGCCGATCCAGGCGGAGTCGCGCCAGCACTCGGCGAAATAGCGCGGCTTGTCGATGTTCTCGCCATAGGGCGTCGAGAAGCGGAAATCCTCCGCGAACGCGGCCTCGACGCTCGCGCGGTCATTGGCGAGATAGGCGGCGAAGATCCCGCGGATGATCTCCGCCCTGTTGCCAGCTGCAGCCATGTCGTCTCCACACAGATGTCGCCCGGGCGCCTCGGCGCGACCGGCGCTCCAGAACCCGGGCTTCAGGGAGATGACGAACGGGGCGGCGCGAAAACGACATCGCGCCGCATTTATTTTCGGGGTCCTGACCGGATCTCAGGTTCCTTTTCAGGCTTCCTTTTCAGTCCTCCTTGGGGAACATGCCGAAATAGGGCTCGGCTTCCTTGAGGACGCGCGCGAAGGACGGCCGCGCCTTCAGCCGCTCGAGATAGGCCGCCAGATGCGGATGGCCCTCCCCGATCGGCTCGACCTTGTTGCCGTAGAACAGCGCCGGCGCGGCGGCGCAGTCGGCCAGCGAGACCTGCTCACCCATCATCCAGCCCCCATGCACGAGCTGCTGGTCGAGGATCGCATAGGAGGTGCGGAGTTGGGCCCGCGCCTCGGCGACACCCCGCGGATCCTTGCTGTCCGCCGGACGCAGCCGGTCGCCGACGATCCTCTGCAACGGCAGATGGACATAGAGATCGAGGAAGCGGTCGCGCAGCCGGGTCTGCAACGCAAGCTCCGGGTCGTCAGGAATCAACCTGGCGGTGCCGGGATAGTGCCGGTCGAGATATTCGATGACGATGCTCGATTCAGGCACCGTCTCGCCGCGCGCCTCGTCGCGCAGCACGGGAAAGCGGCCGATCGGCCACAGCGCGAGCAGCGCCGCTCGCTCGGCGGGATCGCCGAGATTGACCATATTCGGCGTGAACGGCGCGCCGTTCTCGTAAAGCGCGACCAGCGCCTTCCAGCAGAACGAGGACAGCGGGTGGTAATGCAGGGTCAGTGACATCAGAACTCCATCATGGAACCAATGCCCGGAGGACGAACCGGAGACCGCCCTGCCGACATCTCGTGCGGCAATTATTTTGGCCGACGCCGGGCGCCGAGAGCGGGCATCGACGCGACGCGGATTCGTCGAGCACCGCGAATCGACGTGCAGGATCGATCCGTGAAGCCGTCAGCAATATCAGCCTTCGTAATAGGCCTATCAGCGTTGCTGAAGTGCACGCGTTGCAATCATCTGCATCGGACCAAAGTTGTCATCGATTTTCGTCCGTAAGATTACGGTAAACATCGCATCACGACCATGGATGACAACGTGCAGATCAGAAAATTACTTCGCAATCTGAGATAGATGCGCGCGCGCCGCGCTGCATTATGCAGTCCGTGCCAAGCCGCAGGCTTTACCGATGCTAAACGGCTCGCTGCAACCTTTCCGTGAGTTGCCGCGATCTGCTTTTCCATCCCGTTTCATTTGACCCCTCACGGAGCCCTGATGTTCAGTTTCAGCAACAAGGCAAACATCGACAATGCACTGGCGCAAGCCGCAGCGATCGGCAAATCGCAGGCGGTGATCGAGTTCAGGCTCGACGGCACCATCGTCACCGCCAACGAGAACTTCCTGAACGCGATGGGCTACTCGCTCGACGAGATCAGGGGCAAGCACCACAGCATGTTCGTCGAGCCGGCGTATCGCGACAGCCACGACTATCGCGCGTTCTGGGCGAGCCTGAATCGCGGCGAATTCCAGGCCGCGCAGTACAAGCGCATTGCCAAGGGCGGCGGCGAGGTCTGGATCCAGGCCTCCTACAACCCGATCCTGGACAAGAACGGCAAGCCGGTCGGCGTCATCAAGTTCGCCACCGACATCACCGCGCAGAAGATCCACAGCATGGAAGATGCCGGCAAGATCGCCGCGATCGGCCGCGCGCAGGCGGTGATCGAGTTCAACATGGACGGCACCATCGTCAATGCCAACGAGAACTTCCTCGGCGTGATGGGTTACTCGCTCGCCGAGATCCAGGGCAAGCATCACAGCATGTTCATGCCGCCGGCCGACCGCGACAGCCCGGCCTATCGCGATTTCTGGGCACGGCTGAACCGCGGCGAGCTCGAGACCGGCGAGTTCAAGCGCCTCACCAAGGGCGCCAAGGAGATCTGGATCCTCGCCAGCTACAATCCGATCCTCGACGACCGCGGCAAACCATTCAAGGTCGTCAAGTTCGCGACCGACGTCACGCAGCAGAAGCTGAGGGCCGCCGACAATGACGGCCAGATCGACGCGATCGGCAAGTCGCAAGCCGTGATCGAGTTCAACATGGACGGCACCATCCGCACCGCGAACCCGAACTTCCTCGCCGCGATGGGCTATCTGCTCGCCGAGATTCAGGGCAAGCATCACAGCATGTTCGTCGAGCCGGTCGAGGCGAGCTCGGCGGGCTACCGCGAGTTCTGGGGAGCGCTGAACCGCGGCGAGTTCCAGGCCGCCGAATACAAGCGCATCGCCAAGGGCGGCCGCGAGATCTGGATCCAGGCTTCCTACAACCCGATCCTCGATCTCAACGGCAAGCCCTACAAGGTGGTGAAATACGCCACCGACATCACCGCGCAGGCGATCGGCCGCAAGAAGGCCGACAGCGCGCGCGGCCTGATCGAGGCGGTCGCCGCCGGCAGCGAGGAGATGAGCGCCTCGATCCGCGAGATCTCGGAGACCATGACCAAGTCGAAGCAGAACGCCGCGGTCGCCACCGGCCGCGTCGAGGCTGCCGACGGACAGGCGCAGAAGCTCAATGCCGCAGCGCAGGCGATGAGCGGCATCGTGGAGATGATCTCGAGCATCACCGGCCAGATCAACCTGCTCGCGCTCAACGCCACGATCGAATCGGCGCGTGCGGGCGAAGCCGGACGCGGCTTCGCGGTGGTGGCCTCCGAGGTAAAGAGCCTCGCCAACCAGGCCAAGCAGGCGACCGACACGATCTCCTCGGAGATCGATGCGCTGAACTCGATCGCCGCCGAGGTGGTCACCTCGCTGTCCGAGATCAAGGCGGCGATCGCCGGCGTCAACGAATACATCACCTCCACCGCCGCCGCGGTCGAGGAGCAGAGCATCGTGACGCAGGACATGTCGACCAACATGCAGCGCGCCTCGGCCGAGCTCGCGGCGTAGGTAGCGGTGCGATCCTCGAAGGATGGACGGCCAGGCTGGTGGCTGTGCATCCTTCGAGACGCGCCTTCTCGGGTCAAATGAGTGTAGCGCAGCCGCCGCACCCACGTCATTGCGAGCGAAGCGAAGCAATCCACCGGGGCCGCGCGGGGAAAATAGATTGCTTCATCGCTATCGCTCCTCGCAATGACGGCAGAGCAAGCTTAGCGCCTCTCAGGTTGACATCACCGGACAAAGGTCGCAGACGGTCGGGACTTGCTGCCCGAACCGATGGACCATCCGATGAATTCCGCTTCCCCCAAAGTCGCACTCGTGACCGGCGCCGCGCGCGGCATCGGGCTTGCCGCAGCGAAGCGCTTTCTCGCCGACGGCTGGCGCGTCGCGCTGCTCGACATCGAGGGCGAATTGCTGCGCGCCGCGGTCGCGGCATTGAAGCAGCCCGACACGACGCTGGCGCTGACCTGCGACGTATCGGATGCCGCTGGCGTGGCAGCGGCGATCGCGGCGATCACGGACCGATTCGGCCGGCTCGATGCGCTGGTCAACAACGCCGGCATCGCCGTGTTCACGCCGGTGCTGGAGACCTCCGACGCCGACTGGAACAGGATCATGGCGGTCAACCTCACCGGCCCGTTCCTGTGCACCAAGGCGGCCGCGCCCGTGATGCGCGAGCATGGCGGCGGCGCGATCGTCAACATCACCTCGATCTCGGCGGTGCGCGCCTCGACGCTGCGCTCGGCCTACGGCACCAGCAAGGCCGGCCTCGCGCATCTCACCAAGCAGCTCGCGGTCGAGCTCGCCTCGCTCGGCATCCGCGTCAACGGCGTCGCGCCCGGGCCGGTCGAGACCGCGATGGCCAAGGCCGTCCACACGCCGGAGATCTGCGCCGACTATCACGACGCCATTCCGCTCAACCGCTACGGGCTGGAAGAGGAGCTCGCGGAAGCCATCTTCTTCCTGTGCTCGGATCGCGCCAGCTACATCACCGGCCAGATCCTCGCCGTCGACGGCGGCTTCGACGCCGCCGGCATCGGCCTGCCGACGCTGCGCGGCCAGCGCCGGAATGGGTAGCGCCTTTCTGTAGCAGCACTCCTCCTCGTTGCCCGTCACCCTGAGGAGCGCGCTCTTGCGCGCGTCTCGAAGGGTCGACGGCCCGGCTGGTGGCCGTGCACCCTTCGAGGCTCGCTCTGCTCGCACCTCCAGCGACAAAGGCGAAGCCTTTGCGCGGGGGTGACCCGTAGAAAGCAGCGAGAAGGCCTACCGCCCATTCACCGCGACAACGCGCCAGCTGCCAGCCAGCCGGTCGATCCGCGTCAGCGACAGCGGATCGATGACGAAGCGCAGCGCCAATTCCGGCGCGAGCTCGAGCGCGATTGCGAGGATCGCGCGGATGGTGCCGGAATGCACGACCAGCACGGCGTCGCCGGCCGGCAGGCGCGCCAACCCTGTCCGTGCGCGCGCGATCTGATCGGCGAAGCTTTCACCGCGCGGCGGCCGGTTGGTCCCCGGTGAATTCCAGAACGCGCGATAGGCCTCCGCGCCGAGCTCGGCCTCGATCTCGCTGTGGCGCCGGCCGGTCCAGTCGCCAAAATCCTGCTCGCGAAAGGCATCATCCGCCGTTGCCGTCAGGCCGAGCTTTGCTGCGGTCGCGCTGGTGCGCCGCGCCGGACTGCAGACCGCGAAAGCGTCAGCCGGCAGCTTCGCCTGCAACGCTGCAAAGGCCGCGGCATCGCCGAGGTCCGCGGGCGCATCCGGCGCATGGATCACGCCGCGCGGACCGTCGACCGGTGCGTGGCGGATCAGCCAGAGACGCGTTTCGTGATCCATGTTTCGCTCACCCGAATCGCGCCGCGAGCAGCACCAGGATCGCGGTCTCCGCAACCTGCTCTGCCCCGCCAAGCACGTCGCCGGTCTGGCCGCCGATCTGCCGCTTTGCCAGCAGCGCCATGATCAATGCGCTCGCGCCGGCCGCGATCGCCGCCAGCAGCGCGCTGCCGAAGGGCAGAGCGAGGAGGGCGATCACCAGCGCGATGCCGGCTGCGACCACCGCAATCGTGCCATCGGGCCGGCCGGCATTGGCCGCGAGCCCATCCTTGCGCGCGTAAGGCAGGCTGATCGCGATCCACGGCAACACGCCGCGGCCGAGCGCATGCGCGGCGATCAGGCTCTGCACCACCATGCCGTTGGGAAGCGCCGCCAACGCCGCAAGCCTGGTGGCAAAGCTCACCACCAGCGCCAGCGCGCCATAGGTGCCGAGCCGGCTGTCGCGCATGATCTCGAGCTTGGCCGCTACATCGCGGCCGCCGCCGAACCCGTCGGCGACATCGGCGAGCCCGTCCTCGTGCAGCGCGCCGGTCAACAGCGCGCCGCCGCCGAGCGCCAGCGCCGCCGCGGCGAGATCCGGCACGCCGATCGTCCGCAGCAGCAGGCAGAACAGGCCGATCGCCGCCCCGATGCCAGCCCCGACCAGGGGAAACAGCCGCTGCGCCCGGGCAAAGCCCTCCGGCCGCGCGCCGTCCGGATGCGGCATCGGCAGCCGGGTCAGAAAGGCGATGGCGGTCCTGAGATCGTCGAGCAAGTCACGCATGGTCTTGGTATTCAAAGTCCTGGCCTTCAAAATTGTTCTAAAACGCGATGAGGTCAGGTTGGATCGTCACCGCGCTTCAGCCTCCTGTTAGGGCATGATCTCCGCGCAAGCGCTACGCGTTTGTCGCGCGGGAAAACCGCTTCACAGCGCTCCGGAACATGCTTTAGTTTGCGGCCCGCTCGACGAGGGAATCGCATGCAGTTCAGTACTCTAGACGACATCCGCAGCTTTTGTCGCGACCTGCCCGACGGCGACGCGGCGAGCGCCGCGGCCGCCACGCTGCGCCAGCAGAACCTGACCAAGCCGCCGGGCAGCCTCGGCCGGCTGGAAGAGGTTGCGATCTGGCTCGCGCGCTGGCAGCGGCGCGAGATCCCCCGCCTCGACCAGGTCACGATCGCCGTGTTCGCCGGCAATCACGGCATCGCCGAGCGCGGCGTCTCCGCCTTTCCCTCTGAAGTCACCGCGCAGATGGTGGCGAATTTCGCCGCGGGGGGCGCCGCGATCAACCAGATCGCCAGGCTTGCCGGTGCCGAGCTGCGCGTCGAGCCGCTCGAGCTCGCACGTCCGACCCGCGATTTCACGATGGCGCCGGCGATGGACGGCGCCGATTTCCTCGTCGCCTTCGACACCGGCTGGCGCACGGTGCCGGAGCGATGCGATTTGCTCGTGGTCGGCGAGATGGGCATCGCCAACACCACGGTCGCCGCCACGCTGTGCGCGGCATTGATGGGCGGGCGCGGCGCGCGCTGGGCCGGCCGCGGCACCGGCGTCGACGATGCCGGCCTGCTGCGCAAGCGCACCGTGATCGATACCGCGCTGAAGCTGCATCGCAGCCTGCTCGACGATCCCCTCGCCGTCGCCGTCGCGCTCGGCGGCCGCGAGCTCGCGGCCATCGCAGGCGCCGTGCTGGCAGCGCGGGCACGATCGATCCCGGTGCTGCTCGACGGCTTCGTCGCGACATCGGCGGTGCTGCCGCTGGCGCGGCTTGCGCCTGATAGCCTCGCGCATTGCCGCGCCGGCCATGTCTCGGCCGAGCTCGGCCATCGCCAGCTGCTGCGCGAACTGCAGCTCGCGCCCCTGCTCGATCTCGAGATGCGGCTCGGCGAAGCCTCCGGCGCAGGGGTTGCGATCCTGCTGCTGCGCGCGGCGCTCGCCTGTCATAGCGGCATGGCGACCTTTGCCGAGGCCGGCGTCTCCGGCGCGGGCTGACAAACTGTCGCCGCATGCGCTGGCCAAACTGGAGCATGGCGCCAGCCGGAGCGACGCTAACGGAAGGAACCGCCGCATGCGCATCGGTGCGATCTGGAAGATGTCGACGATCTCGACGATCTTGGGGATGGCAGCGCTGCTTGCCGGTGTCTCCGGCGCACAGGCCGACGTCCGCATCCTCGCCAGCCCCGGCGGGCAGGTCGGCCCGTTCATCGAACTGTTCGACAAAGTGCGCGAGTCAGGAGAGCGCGTGGTGATCGACGGGCCGTGCCTGTCGGCCTGCACGCTGGTGCTCTCGATGGTGCCGGGCGACCGTATCTGCGTGACGCGGCGTGCCGTGCTCGGCTTCCACGCCGCGCGCTCGATCGACCGGCGCGGCCGAACCTTTGCGGAGCCGGAAGCATCCGAGGCGGTGCTGGAGGCCTATCCGGCGCCGGTACGCGGCTGGATCGTGCGCCGCGGCGGCCTGACCTCACGCCTGCTGCTGCTGCGCGGCCGCGAGCTCGTGGCGATCTATCCGCGGTGCAGGTGAAGCGCTCTCTCCGTCCCGTCATCCCCGCGCAATGGCTGCGCCATTGTCGCTGGAGGTGCGAGCCTTGCGGCGCAATTGCGCTGCTGGGCGAGCCTCGAAGGATGCGCGGCCACCAGCCGGGCCGTCGATCCTTCGAGGGCCGCGGAAGAAGCGGCCACCTCAGGATGACGGTCCCGACCGGGTCGCTTGCGGCCTACATCTGCTGCGGGCAGTTCACCATCCAGGGGATGCCGAACTGATCGACGCACATGCCGAAACCGTTGGAGAAGAAGGTCTTGCCGAACGGCATGGTGACCGTGCCGCCTTCGGACAGCGCCTTGAAGCGGCTCGCGCCCTCCGTGGGATCCTCGACCTGCAGCGAGACGTGAAACCCCTGCGGCTTCTGGAAGTGGCCGGGCGGGGCGTCGGAGGCCATGATGATCTCGCCGTCGATCGAGACCCTGGCGTGCATGATCTTGTCCTTCCAGCCGGGCGGCGTCTGCATCTCCGGATTGCCCTCGCCGTAGGGATAGGTTTCCTCGATCCGCGCACCGAGTACCTTCTGGTAGAAGTTCAGCGCGGCGCCGCAATTGCCGTCGTAGGAGAGATAGGGGTTGACCTGCATCACATGCTCCCTGGGTAGATTCTCGTTTTGACGCGTTTTCTTCACGCGAACCGGTAACCACTTCGCTCGAAAACGCTCTCTATCTTTCAATCAGCTTCTTCAGATTGGCGAGACCGACCTCGAAATCCTTGCCGATCATGTGATCCAGGTTCATGAACACCTGCATCACCTTCGACATGAAGACGGCCGGACCATACATGGTCCATGTGACGCTGGTCGCATCTCCCTGCGGCAGCATTGTGAACTCGGCGGTGTTGTGGCCCTCGAACGGTTTGAGGAAGTCGAGCTTGATGACGATCTTCGACGGCGCGGACGATTGCAGGATCTCCATGCGGCCGGTGCCGACATTCTTATTGCCGTCCCAGGCATAGATCGCCCCCTGCCCGCGCCCGGCGCCGTCATAGGTGCGCTTCATGGCCGGATCCCGATTCTCGTAGGGCGACCAAACCGTCCACTGCCGGAAATCGTCGATCAATGGAAAGATCCGTTCCGCCGGCGCATTGATGCTGGTCGCACGCGTGACGCGGAATGTGCTCGGCTTGGTCGCCGCGAGGACGAGGATGACGGCAATCGCGACCGCGAGGATGACAGCGATGATGGCAATGGTCTCGAACATGATGGTCTCCAGGTCGATGAATGAAGAGGATAGCTCAGCGGCGAAACGGAAGCAGCGCGCGCAGATTGCCATCGCGCAGATAGAGCCCGCCCCACACCATCAGGCCGAGATAGAGCCCGAACAGCGTGTGGCTGAACAGCGGGCTGCCGATCCGCACATGGGACGCGATCGCACCGCCGAGATAGCCGGTGAGCAGGATCGCGCCGAGGATCGAGGTCGGCGGCACCGAGTACAGCAGCGTGCAGACGATGGTGATGATGCCGAGGCTGCGCGCCAGCGTATCGCTGGCGCCAAAGCCCATCTTGTCCATGGTCTCGGTGACGACAGGCAATGGCAGCAGCTTGATCGCGCCATCGAACAGCAGGAAAAGGATAACCACGCCGCTCATGACGCGGCCGGTGATGCGGGCGGGCTTTGAGACTTCGGTGTCGACGATCGTCGGCATAGCGGGCTCCGTAAGGCTTGGTGATGCTCTGCCTCCATGACGAACGGAGGAGCGCGGGGCCGACAAGGACGGTGAAGATTTTTTGAGAAGCGGAGAGCGACGCACACATTGATCATCTCGCCCGGGGCTTACCCCTCTCCCCGCCCTCCCCCGCAAGGGGGGAGGGAGCCTGACCAGCGTGCTCACCTCACTTGCGCTCGTTCACAAAATTTCAGCGCTTGATAATCCGACGTGAGTAAGCCACCGGCGGAGGGGTTCCCTCTCCCCTTGTGGGAGAGGGTTAGGGAGAGGGGTGCCACACGGGAAGTTTCTCAACGTGCACTCGAACGAGGCACGACCAGCGACCGCTACTTCGCCTTCACATTGCGCGGCTGGCTGTCGCGCATCAGGCGGTCGATATGCATGCGGATATGGGCGGCTTCGGCGGTGGTGTTGGCGAGCGCGATGGCGCGGTCGAAGGTGACGCGGGCCTCCTCGTTGCGGCCGAGCTGCATCAGGAAGGCGCCGCGCACGCCGAAATAATGGAAGTAATTGGAAAGCCGCGGGGCTAAGGGCTCGATCATATCGAGTGCGGCTTCCGGCCCCTTCACCTTGGAGACCGCAACGGCGCGGTTGAGCGTGATCACCGGCGACGGCTGCATAATCTCGAGCGCGCCGTAGAGCAGGTCGATCTGGGTCCAGTCGGTATCCTCGGGCTTTTCCGCGCGGGCATGGAGCGCGGCGATCGCGGCCTGCACCTGATAGGGCCCGCTGCGGCGATGGCGCATCGCCTTGTCGATCAGCGCCAGTCCCTCGGCGATCAGCTTCTGGTTCCATAGGCTGCGGTCCTGGTCGTCGAGCAGGATCACCTGGCCGTCGGCGTCGAACCGCGCGGCGGCGCGGGCATGCTGCAACAGCAGCAGCGCCGTCAGCCCCATGATCTCCGGCTCGCTCTGGAACAGCCGCAGCAGCAGGCGGGCGAGGCGAATCGCCTCTTCGCACAGCGGCGAGCGGATTTGAGCGGTATCACCGCTCGCCGAATAGCCCTCGTTGAAGATCAAATAGATCATCGCGGCGACCGAGACGAGCCGCTCGCTGCGCTCGACCGCGCCCGGCGTCTCGAACGGCACATTGGCGTCGGCGACACGCGTCTTGGCCCGCGTGATGCGCTGCTCCATCGCGGCTTCCGAGACCAGGAAGGCGCGCGCGATCTGCTTCACCGACAGGCCGGAGACGATGCGCAGCGCGAGCGCGATCTGCTGCGTCGCCGGCAGATCCTTGTGGCAGCAGATGAACAGCAGCCGCAGGATATCGTCGCGGTAATGCGAGCCGTCGAGCCGCTCGGCGAGCTCTTCCTCGGCATCGCCGAGGTCGGAGATCGCCTGGTCGTCGTCGGGCAACGCCTCCTGCTTCTTGCTGCGCCTGATGTCGTCGATCGCGACATTGCGGCCGACCATGATCAGCCACGCCGCGGGATCGCGCGGCGGGCCGTTCTGCGGCCAGCTCTTCAGCGCCCGCAGGCAGGCGTTCTGGAAGGCTTCCTCGGCGGTATCGAGATTGCGGAAGTAGCGCAGCAGTGCGCCAACCGCCTGGGGACGCGCCGACGTCAGCGCGGCATCGATCCAGGCGGTGTCGGTCATGCTCACGCCTTCGTACCCCCCTGATTGAAGTAGCCGACCGGGCGGATCTCATAGGTGCCGCCGGGATTGGCCTCGCCGAGATCGCGCGCGATGTCGAGCACCTCGTCGAGGTTCTTGCCTTCGACCAGATAGAAGCCGAGCAGTTGCTCCTTGGTTTCGGCGAACGGGCCGTCGAGCACCAGCGGCGGGTTTTCCTTGCGCAGCGTGGTCGCCGCGGTGGTCGGCAGCAGCCGCGCCACCGGGCCGAGCCGGCCCTGCTTGGCGAGCTTGTCCTGCACGACCGACAATTTCTGCATGACCGAGGCGTCGTGTTCCTTGCTCCAGGAACCGACCATGTCTTCGTCATGATAGCAGAGGATGGCATACAGCATCGAAAAGGCATCTCCGTTCATTGCAAGAACGAACGATTATGCCCGCTGCCGACAGGCGGAGCGAAAGAAATTTAAGTTCCGGATATCGGCGCTGGATTGGCCGACGCTTCATGGCGCGCCGCGACCGACTGCGTCTTGGGCGGTGGCGATGGCGCGTCATGCGATCACCACGACGTTCATGCTGCGACTACCAGTAGACGCCGTAGCGGGCGGCGATCCGGCGCGCCTTGGCTTCGTCGCTCTCCCGGCGGTTGGACTGGCTCCTGTTCGTTGGCCGCGAGGCTTGCTGCCTCGAAGGCTCTGCCGGCTGCCCCTGCGACGAGGACGGCTGGGCGTCGGCCGGAGCGGGCGCAACGGCCGGTTGCGCCTGGGCGGGCGTGTCGGCATTTGCGAGCACGAGACCGCGGCTCTGGCCGGCGTGCGCGGTGGTGGCGGCGGCCGCGATGAAAGCCGCGGTCAGGATCAGCTTGCGCATGGAAGTTCTCCCCGGTTGATGGCAGGAGACTAGGGAGCGGGCCATGCCCGTTCTGTGATGTATATCACATTGAAATTGGAGATATCCGGATGGGTAAGGGCACACTGGCGCTGCTGATCAATGGCGGCTCGGAAAACTGGTCGTCGGCGCGCTGGAAGGCGCGGTTCGACACCGTCTGCCCGGACCGCAGCGTGGTGCTGCTGCCGGACCGCGTGCTCGATCCCGCCGAGGTGCACTATGCCGCGGTGTGGAAGCCGAAGCCGGGCGAGCTCGCGGCCTTCACGAACCTGCGCGTCATCTTCAACCTCGGCGCCGGCGTCGACGCGCTGATGGCCGACCGCTCGCTGCCCGACGTGCCGCTGGTGCGGGTAGCGGTCGGCGATCTCACCGACCGCATGACCGAATATGTCGTGCTGCATGTGTTGATGCATCACCGCCAGGAGCTCTATCTGCGGGAGTCGCAACGATTGAGGCGCTGGGCGCCGAAATATCAGTGGGCGGCGGGCGCGATCACGGTCGGCATCATGGGGCTCGGCACGCTCGGCGCGGCCTCGGCGCACGCGCTGCGCGCGCTCGGCTTCCGCGTCGTCGGCTGGAGCCGCAGCGCGAAGCGGATCGACGGCATCGCCTGCCACCATGGCACTGAGGGACTGAACGCGTTCGTGCGCGAGACCAACATCCTGGTCTGCCTGCTGCCGCTGACGCCGGACACCCGCCACATGCTGAACCGCGACGTGTTTGCGAAACTGAACCGTAACAGCCCGCTCGGCGCGCCCGTCATCATCAATGCCGGCCGCGGCGGTCTGCAGAACGAGGAAGACATCTTGCGCGCGCTCGACGACGGCACGCTGGGCGCCGCCTCGCTCGACGTCTACGAGACCGAGCCGCTGCCCGAGGCGAGCCCGTTCTGGAGCCATCCGAAGGTGGTGCTGACGCCGCACAACGCCGCCGATACCGACGCCGACGAGATCTCGAAATATGTCGCGCAGCAGATTGCGCGCTTCGAGGCCGGCGGCGCGCTGGAGAACCTGGTCGACCGAGAGCGGGGATACTAAGGCCAACGGTAGCCCGGATGGAGCGAAGCAATCCATGCCTCCGCATGTGCGGCACGATGGATTGCTTCGTCGCGTTGCTCCTCGCAATGACGGCGCCGTGGCTGCTCACGCCATCTCGGCCACGACCTCAGCGAGCCGGTCGTAGGCGGGCTCGACGCCCTTGTCGATGCCGGAATCGAGATGGCCGTCACGCGCCTCCTTGGTGGGATGGCGGATCGTCGTCGTCAGCGTGGTCGTGCCGCCCTCCTCGACGAAGGTCGAGGTGACCAGATATTCGTCGCTGGTGAAGCCCGGCATCGCAAAGGTTTCGCCGAATGCCAGCCGCTCCGGGCGCACCACTTCGCGATAGGTGCCGGTGAGGGTGTGCTCGACGCCGTCGGACGACCGGAACACGAACCGATAGGCGCCGCCGACGCGCAGGTCGATCTGGCACACCGGCATTGTGAGCTGCTCGCAGCCGAGCCAACGCACGACGTATTCGGGCTTCGTCATGGCGTCGAACACGAAGCGCCGCGGCGCGTCGAACTGGCGCGTCATGGCGAACTCGAAATCCGACGGGGTGGTGATCCTCAGCGTCTTATCCACGCGTGCGTCCACGTTGCTTCTCCTTTACTCTGACTTTGCGGTTGCTGCGCGGCGGGGCCTTCGCGGCCTCCTCCGCCTTCATCTCCTCGAGCAGGCCGTCGAGGCGATTGAAGCTCTCGTCCCAGAAGCGGCGGAAATTCCCGAGCCAGCCGTCGACCTCTTTGAACGACGCGGGCGCGATGCGGCACGGCCGCCACTGCGCCTCGCGCCCGCGCGAGATCAACCCGGCATGCTCCAGCACCTTCAGGTGCTTTGAGATCGCCGGCAGACTCATGTCGAACGGCTTTGCCAGCTCCATCACCGAGGTCTCTCCGAGCGCGAGCCGCGCCAGGATCGCGCGCCGGGTCGGATCGGCCAGCGCCGCGAAGGTCGAACTGAGGGGATCGGGCGGCATGTACTTAGCTCATAGGTTAAATAACCTTTGGGTTAAGTACGACCAAACGGCGCCCGCGTCAACGGCCAATTTTTGGCCGCTGACGCGGGCGTGAACCGTTCAGGATGTCTTGCGCGCGAAGGTGACGTGCGTGGCGTTCGGGCTCGCGACATGCGCGACGACGCCATAGCCGAGGGTAGGAAGATCGAGGCCCGCGAACAGATTCTCGCCCGAGCCGAGCAGCACCGGCGACAGCGCCAATTGCAGCTCGTCGAGCAAACGCGCTTGCAGGAACTGGCGCACTAGCGAAACGCCGCCGCCGACCCTGATGTCCTTGCCCTGCGCAACATCACGCGCGCGCTCGAGCGCTTCGGCAATTCCTGATGTCACGAAGTGAAACGTCGTCCCGCCTTCCATCTCGATGTCGGGCCGCGCGTGATGGGTCAGCACGAACACCGGCGTGTGATACGGCGGATTGTCGCCCCACCAGCCTTTCCAGGCATCATCCGGCCACGGTCCGCGGATCGGGCCGAACATATTACGGCCCAAAATCCAGGCGCCGATATTTTCCATCGACTTGCGCGCGATCTCGTCATCGAGACCGGTGCTGCCGCCATCCTGGCCGAAGGTCTGGCGAAACGTCCGCGTCCCGAGGAACCAGGCAGGCAGCACCATGCCACCTTCGCCGAATGGATTTTCGAGGCTCTGCCGTGACGCGGCGCCAAATCCGTCGATCGAGACCGAGAATGCTGAAGTCCTGACTTTTCCCATGATATTCCGCTTCCGTGAGTTGAGGGACCTTACGGAAGACGGGCGCGAAGAACATCGCCCGACATTTGATCGGTAAGAAATTTCGCCGCGGCTATTTGGCCGCGCACAGCACGTCGAGGGCGCCCTTCACGATCGCCTCGAGTTCCCCGCGCGGCACGCGGGCGCGGGCACGGATCGCGATGGTGTGGATGGTCGCCGAGGCAAGATGCGCCAGCGATGCCGGATCGGCGCCCTCTGGCAGTTCGCCGCGCTCCTTGGCATGGCGGAAGCAGATGCCGAACGCCTTGTCGAGCTCGGTCAGGCCCTCGACCACCATGGTGCGGATGCCCGGATCCGACACCGCCTCGGACGCGGCCGTCATCACCGTGAAGCAGCCGCGCGGGCCGGACTCGCCGGAGAGATAGATGTCGAGCGCGATCCGGTAGATGCGCTCGAGCCGCTCGCGCAGCGGCGCATCGGCACGGAAGATATCGACCATCGCCGCGCGCGCGTCATCGCGGTAGCGCTGGTAGCTCTTGATGTAGAGCTCGCGCTTGTCGCCGAACGCGCCATAGAGGCTCGGCCGGTTCATGCCGGTCGCAGCGCTGAGATCATCGAGCGAGGTCGCGGCGAAGCCGTCGCGGCGGAATAGATCGAGCGCCTTGCCGAGCGCGACCTCGGGCTCATAGGCGCGCGGCCGCCCGCGCCGCTTCGGCGCGACAGGCGCTGCGATTTTGGCAGCAGATGGCGGCTTGTTAGTTTTTTGTACCATTTCGCATTTAATTCCTTGACCGCATCAATATTATCCAGGACAGTACAAAAATCAACAACGGCCGGGACATCCGCGCCAGACCGCCCCAAGGAGGCACCAATGGACCTTTATTTCTCGCCGCTCGCCTGCTCGATGGCGACCCGCGTCGCGCTCTAAGAAGCCGGCCAGCCGGCCAACTATCTCGAGGTCGATCCGAAGACCAAGCAGGTGCGCAACGACGGCTCTGACTTCAACAAGGTCAACCCGCTCGGGCTGGTGCCGACGCTGCGCACCGACGACGGCGTCGTGCTGACCGAGAACGCAGCGATCCTGCAATATGTCGCCGACCAGTTCCCGCGGGCCGGCCTCGGCACCGCGTCGAACGCCGAGCGTTCAAAACTGCATCAATGGCTGTGCTTCATCGGTAAGCGCGATTTTCTTCGCACGCCGGCGGTTTTGATGGATTGCCCTGGTATCGGGCGATACCGAGCCGTTCAGGCAGTGGCGGCTTTGTGGAAGTTGAAGGGCAGCAGGTCTGTAATATCGGCGTCGCCGGCGCGCTGAGGCAATTCGGTGAGGACGTGGCGCAACCACGCTAACGGCTCGACACGTGAGGCGCGGCAGGTCAGCATCAGGCTATAGACGACGGCACTGGCCTTGGCTCCGTCCACGGTATCGCTGAACAACCAACTCTTCCTGCCAGTTGCAAAAACCCTGATGTCGCGCTCCAGAAGATTGTTGTCAATCGGCATGCTGCCGTCCCCGGTGTAGCGCGTCAGATATTCCCATTGGTTTCGGGTGTAGGATACGGCGTCGCCGAGCTTGCTGTCAGGCAAGACCTTCGGGGCCATGTCATCGAGCCATACTTTGAGAGCATTGAGGATGGGGACACTATGTTGCTGGCGGAAGCGGCGAATGCAGTAGGCCTGTGTTTCACCCTTCTCCGGTATTCCGTCCCACGCCCGCCTTTCAACCCGGTAGAGCTGTTCAAAGAACCGCAGCGCTTGCTCGGGCGGACCGCCGCCCTTCTTCCTGGCTTTGAGGGCATCGACAAAGCGCCGCCGGGAGTGGGCCATGCATCCAATGTGGGTGGCCCCTTCCAGCGTGCGCCATGCGGTATAGCCGTCACTCATTACAATGCCACGGTAATCGCCGAGGAAGGCTTGCGGGTGGATTTGGCCGCGGCCCGGCTGATAATCCAGAAGAACGATCGGCTCGTGGCTGCCCTTGCCGCTGCGATAAGCCCACATGTACGATGTGCTGGTGGCCCGTTTGTCCTTCTCCTTGAGGACCTGAACCGTTGTCTCGTCGCCATGGATGAGAGGTTGTGATCTGAGCCGCAGCTTCAGGGCGTCGTAGATGCGATGCAGATGCTTCTCGCTCGAGCCAATCACCCAGTGGCCCAAAGCGCCGCGGCTGACAGGAACACCTGCACGTTCGAAGGCCTGCGCCAGGCGGTAGAGCGGCGTGCCATCGACATATTTGTGAACCAGCGCGAACGCCAGCGTCGAGGGCGTGGCAACGCTGCCCGGCAATGGTTGCGGCGGCATCGGCGCGGTCACGACAGGGGCGTGGATCCCGGTGCGATCGCAATGGCGGCACGCATATTTGAAGCGCACATTCTGTAAAACCTTCGCCTTCACCTCGATATGAAGTTGCTCGGTGACAGCCTCGCCCATGCGATGCATCTGGCCACGGCAGCAAGGACACGCCTTCTGATCGTCGGACAGGTCATACTCGACGCGCTCACGAGGTAGGTTCCCCGGCAGCGGCTTGCGGCCGCGCTTCTTTCCCATTGTGTTTTCGACGGGTGGCAAGCCCGTGTCCGGAAGTTCGGCGATATTGTTCGTTTCACTGCCGGCGTCCTCCTCATCGGAGGCCTGCTCGGCTTCATTGAAGAGACGATCAACATGCTTTTCGCTGCGCGGCGCAAAACGATGCAGGCGTGCCAGCGCCAGTTCTTCCTCGAGCTTGGCGACGCGGTCGGCGAGTTGATGGTTCTCCGCCTGCAGCGCAGCAATGCGTGCCAACAGCACTTCAACACTCGGATCGCCGGTTCGATTCATCGAATTCTTGAATCTGAACCGTACCGACGCGTCAACCGCTCAACTCGAGAGCTCAGCCGGCAACCTGATATTGCCGCACCGGATGGCGGACCATCGCATCGATATCGATGCCGTCAAGGATCCAGTGCAATTGCTCCGTCGTCAGCGTGACGATCGCCTCCTGGCGGCGCGGCCATCGGAACCTGTCTTCGGTCAGCCGCTTCAGGACCAGTACAAAGCCGGACCGATCGAAGAACAGAAGCTTCATCCGGTCGCAACGGCGATTGCAGAACGCAAAAACCGCCGGAGTGAATGGATCGAGCGCCATCGTCTCCTGGACCAGGACCGCAAGGCTGTTGATGCCAGCCCGGAAGTCGATCGGCTCACGGTGCAGATAGACCTGCAGGTCATCGCCCAGTCTAAACATCGCCCAGCGCTCCGATGATCGCCGTCAATGCATCCACATCGCCGCATTCCAGCGCGAGCTTCACGCCATTCGGCAGCGACACGCTCACTTTGGCCGGAGAACAAAAAGCTGGAGTCCCTTTGGGTTCCGAACCACGCACTTCATCGTAAGCCGGCAAATCAACCGTCGCCACGCTGTCTTTTCGCGACAGGTCCCGCTCGGACTTCCCCTCAAGCTGAACCGGGATGAACGCCGGGCGTGAGGACGGCGGCAGCGACCTGGTCGCGCTGTGCTTCTTGATCCACTTCCGAAGGAGGTTCGCGTTGACCCCATGTTCGAGTGCAAGCCTCGATACCGAAACCCCAGGCTCAAGGCAGGCCGCGACAAGACGCTCTTTCGATGCCGCCTCGTAGCGCCGGCGACCGTTCCGGCCGACAAGCCTGACCCGCAGTTTCTGATCATCGTCGCTCATCACAAGGTGTCCACCTATTTTGGTGGACACCTCATGCATCAGGACTCTCAAAAGCAAAAGGTGCGGAGAAATTCGCGCTTACCTTCATCGGCACCGAGCTGCACAAGGGCCTGTTCCTGCCGCTGCTCGACAAGAAGGCGCCGCCGGATGCCAAGGCCTACGCGCTGGAGAAATACGTCTCGCGGCTCGACTATGTCGAGGATCACCTGAAAGGCCGCGAGTATTTGCTCGATCATTTCAGCGTCGCTGACGCCTATCTCGTCACGGTCATCAACTGGACCATGGCGACGCCGCCGATCGAACTGGCGAAATGGCCGGCGCTGAAGGCCTATTACGAGCGCCTGCGAACCCGGCCGTCTGTCGCGAAGGCGGTCGCGGAGGAGTTCGAGCTCTACAAGGCCGAGATCGCGCGGCACAAGGCGGCGGCATAAGGCGGTCTCTTACCATGCGTCGTCCCGGTCTTCGCCGGGACGACAACTAAAGCGCGATGAGATTAGGTTGAGCTGGAACGGCGTCGAAAGTTCACCTCTCCCTTGGGAGAGGTCGATTTGCGCAGCAAATCGGGTGAGGGGTTACGGTCTATCGAGAGAGCAGGAGCCCTCACCCGGATTGCTTCGCAATCCGACCTCTCCCCGGCGGGGAGAGGTGAACCGAAAACACGGCAGGCCGATTCAACCAAACTCATCCCGCTTTAGAACGGACTATCCCCCAACCCCGGAACATCGGCCGGACGCGGGCCCGGCGCAGGCCAGTGGAAGCGGCGGTCCTTCTCTGAGATCGCGATGTCGTTGATCGAGGCCTCGCGCCGGCGCATCAGGCCGTGCTCGTCGAACTCCCACTGCTCGTTGCCGTAGGAGCGAAACCAGTTGCCGCCGGCGTCGTGCCATTCGTACTGGAAGCGCACCGCGATGCGGTTGCCGTCGAACGCCCAGAGATCCTTGATCAGGCGATACTCCCGCTCCTTTTCCCATTTGCGGGTCAGGAAGGCCACGATCGCCTCGCGGCCGGCAAACACCTCGGAGCGATTGCGCCAGCGGCTGTCCTCGGTATAGGCGCCGGCAACCCGAACGGGGTCGCGCGAATTCCAGGCATCTTCCGCCATGCGCGCCTTCTGCGCGGCGGTCTCGCGGGTAAAGGGCGGCAGCGGCGGGCGTGACATCGGCGATCCCTCGCGGTTGGTTTGTCATGCGCAAATCTATCGTCGCCGGATGAAGAGTCGATAGGCCGTTTCCTATCGCCCCATAGCTAGGCCATATCGGCCTTCATCAGCGCACGGATGGACTTCGGAATCGGCTGTGCCCTGCCCTGACTAACGAAGGCAACGCGCACCTGCGCCTTCACAAGCACGTCATCGCCGCGCCTGACCTCCTGGGCGAGCATGATGGAGGCGCCCTTCACCGCGATCGGCCAGGTCACGACGTCGAGCATGTCGTCCATCCGCGCGGGCTTCAGGAAGTCGAGCGTCATCGAGCGCACCACAAAGGCGAAGCCGCCGGTCTCCTCCTGCGCCTCCTCGAACAGCGCGTTCTGTTCGGCGCCCATCAATCGGAGATGATTGGTGCGCCCGCGCTCCATGAAGCGCAGGTAATTGGCGTGGTAAACGATGCCGGAAAAATCGGTGTCTTCGTAATAGACACGGACCTGCATATGGTGTCGGCCATCGCGGATCGCACCGTCAATATGGGGTAAGGTCAATTGCGGCCCCTCGATCGCTCTCGGAAAGACAATCGTGTTACGCAAATTGCGCGATCACGCAAGCACGATCAGGACACCACAGGCCCCTTTGCGCCGAGCGTGACCTGCACGATCTCGGGTGGCACGCCGAGGCGGAACGGCATGATGCTGCAGCCAAGGCCGCCGGAGACGACCACGTCGCATTTCAGCTTGATGTGGCCATAGGCGAGCCGCATGCCGTGCTTCACCGGCACCGCGGGCGACCATCCGAGCAGCCGGATCTGGCCGCCATGGGTGTGGCCGGACAGCTGTAGCGCGACGCGCGAGGGTACGCGGAGCGCGACGTCGGGCTCATGCGCGAGCAGGATCACCGGCGCATCGTCGGTGACTTTTGCAAGCGTCGCGTTGAGATCGTCAACCCCGATGCGCCGGACCTCGCGATAGCGCCGCGCCGGCAGATAGGCGAGCTGATCGCCAAGACCGGCGAGCCAGAACGGACGGCCGTCCTTGACCAGCCGCACCGTGTCGTTCTCGTAGACCGGGATGCCCGCGCGCTCCAGTGCACGGCGCGCGACGGGGGTGCCCTGCCCCTGCCGCTGCACCGTCTTGTCGTCCCAATAGTCGTGATTGCCGAGCACGGCATGGACGCCGAGCGGCGCCTTCAAGTGCTTCAGCACCGCCGCCCATTCGGAGGCCGGAATGAAGCGGGTGACGTGGCGCAGCCCCGCGACATAGTCGCCCAGCAGCACGATGATGTCCGGGTTCAGCGCGTTGGTGCGCTCGACGATCTCGGCGATGCGATCGAGCGACATCCATGGATCGCAGGCGTGAATGTCGGCGATCGCGGCGATCTTGAGCGGAAAGTCCGAAGGCCAATGCCGCGGCGACAGATCGTAGCGCGTCAGCGTGAGCCGGACGACCGGCTCGCTCAGGCCGTAGGCCCCGGTCGAGGCGGTCGCGGCGGTCATTCCGCCGAACCCGCGAAGAAAATGACGACGTGAAATCATGGACGTTTGATCGGTGATACCTGATCCAGGATAGGCCCTTGGATTGGAGTGAAATTGGGCCGCGTTTGTGCAGACAACCTGCAGAGACGTCGCAATGTTTAGTGGGCAAGGTTACCGTGAGGCGTGACGCGCCGCATCAACACGCCTTTTCACGTCTTCGAGAGCGAGGCATTTTGTTTGAGCATGATCTTCACCGGAAAACCGCTTCGCACTTTTCCGGATCATGCTTAGTCGTCGTCGCCATTGCCGCCGAACAGGCCGAACTGCGAGGGATCGCGGTTCGGCTCGGCGAGGCCGAGATGGCGGAAGGCATGCGAGGTCAGGAGCCGGCCGCGCGGGGTCCGCTGCAGATAGCCGCACTGGATCAGATAGGGCTCGATGATGTCCTCGATCGCATCGCGCGGCTCAGACAGCGCCGCCGCCATGGTCTCGACGCCGACCGGACCGCCGCCATAGTTCAAGGCGATGGTGGTGAGATAGCGCCGGTCCATCGCATCGAGCCCGGCGCTATCGACCTCGAGCGCACTCAGCGCCCGGTCGGCGATGCCGCGATCGATGGCTTCGGCATCGGCCGCGGAGGCAAAGTCGCGCACGCGGCGCAGCAGGCGGCCGGCGATGCGCGGCGTGCCGCGGGCGCGGCGCGCGATCTCGTTGGCGCCGTCAGGGCTCATGCCGATGTTCAGCACGCGGGCGCCGCGGGTGACGATTTTCTCCAGCTCTTCCTCGGTGTAGAAATTGAGCCGGATCGGAATGCCGAAGCGGTCGCGCAGCGGATTGGTGAGCAGGCCTGCGCGCGTCGTCGCGCCGACCAGCGTGAATTTCGACAGCTCGATCTTCACCGAGCGCGCCGCAGGGCCCTCGCCGATGATCAAATCGAGCTGGAAATCCTCCATCGCGGGATAGAGCACTTCCTCGACCGCCGGGCTCAGGCGATGGATCTCGTCGATGAACAGCACGTCGCGCTCTTCCAGATTGGTGAGCAGCGCCGCGAGATCGCCGGCCTTCGCGATCACAGGGCCGGAGGTGGCACGGAAGCCGACACCGAGCTCGCGCGCGACGATCTGCGCCAGCGTGGTCTTGCCGAGGCCCGGTGGACCGACGAACAGCACGTGATCGAGCGCCTCGCCGCGCTTCTTCGCCGCCTCGATGAAGATCGAGAGATTCTTGCGCGCCTGGGCTTGGCCGACGAACTCCGACAGCGACTGCGGACGCAGCGCAGTGTCGCCGACATCGTCGGAGCGGCGTTCGGGCGTGACCATGCGCGAGGGCGTGTTCATATCGGATAGCCGCTGAACCGGTTGCTGATCAATCGTGACAATTGAACTCCCACGAAGAGCACCAGAGTTGTGGCCAGCAGCACTGGAAATGCAGTCAACTCCGCCGATCCGGATATCACGACGCTGCTCATTAGCATCGACAGCGCTGCGGCAATAAGAACATTCCACCAGACCACGCCGCCGCGAATTTGACCGACTGCAGCAACCAGCGTCGCCACGAAGATTGCGGGCATCGACCAGATTTTCAAGCCAAGCAACGCAACGTCAAGCGTATCGTGCTGAACCGAGAAACACCGCGCCACGCGGCTCAGCAAGCACCATGAGGCGGACAGGCCGAACAAGACCAGGACTCCCGTGATCAGGCAGCCGCAAAAGATGACAATCAGGGCGTAGGCCCACCATGTCAGCGAACGGCTCTTCGACTTTGCAGCCGCTCCGGCCTGCCGATCCACCCTCACTTCGACAATTCCTTCAGGCCCAGCCGGATCAGCTGCGCGGTCTCGGCCTTCTCGCCGGCGCTGCGGGAGGCGGCGGCGATAGCGGCGGCGGCCTGCGGCTGGCCGTAGCCGAGATTGACCAGCGCGGAGATCGCATCCGTCACCGGGCGCGGCGCGCGGTTGTTGTCGATCGCGCCGGACAGGTGCACCACCGCGGGATCGACATCGGCGAAGCCCGGCGCCTTGTCCTTCAACTCGCTGACGATGCGCTCGGCAACCTTCGGCCCGACCCCCGGCGTCCGCGCCACCGCCGCCTTGTCGCGCAGCGCGATCGCATTGGCGAGATCGGTCGGCGGCAACGTGCCGAGCACCGCGAGCGCGACCTTGGCGCCGACGCCCTGCACGGTCTGCAACAGGCGAAACCACTCGCGCTCGAGATCGCTGCGGAAGCCGAACAGCTTGATCTGGTCCTCACGGACATAGGTCTCGATCGAAAGCACGGCCGCGCCGCCCGGCTGTGGCAGCGCCTGCAGCGTACGGCTGGCGCAATGCACCTGATAGCCGACGCCGCCGACGTCGAGGATCACGTAATCCTCGCCATAGGAATCGATCAGGCCCTTGAGCTTGCCGATCATAGGCTCGCCACCCTGAGCCGCAGCGCGGTGCTCTGGCGATGATGGGCGTGAGTGATCGCGACCGCGAGCGCGTCGGCGGCGTCGGCGGACGGCGGCTCGGCTTTCGGCAACAGGATCTTCAGCATCACCTGGATCTGGCTCTTCTCGGCATGTCCGGCGCCGACCACGGTCTTCTTGACCTGGTTCGGCGCGTATTCGGCCACCGAGATACCGAACATTGCGGGCGCCAGCATGGCGACGCCACGCGCCTGGCCGAGCTTCAGCGTGGCAACGCCGTCCTTGTTGACGAAGGTCTGCTCGACCGCAGCCTCTGCCGGTCGGTAGTCGCCGAGCACGGCGGCAAGCCCCTCATGGATCGCGAGCAGCCGGCTCGCCAGCGGCAGGTCGTCCGGCGGCTCGACCGAACCGCAGCCGATGTAGACCAGACGGTTGCCCTCGGTCTCGATCACGCCCCAGCCGGTCCGGCGGAGACCCGGATCGATACCGATGATGCGGACGGGAGAGCGAATCGGCTGCGATGTCATGGGCTAGTGATACCGCCTGCGCGGGGAGAACGAAACACAAACGGAGGTCCGTCCCCTGCCGCGGTCGTTGTGCTCGGCCTCGCTCGTCATCCCATCCTTGCTTGTCATCCCCGGCAAAAGCGGGGGTATCCAGTACGCTGCGGCCTCGCGGATCAAACGACGGTCTCTGGAATACTGGATCGCCCGAAGCGAACCGGGCGATGACAACGGAGTTCGGGGTGATGAACGGGCGCTTACCCGCCCATCTTCGCGAGCAGCGCGTCGGACACCTCGAAATTGGCGTACACGTTCTGCACGTCGTCGTGCTCGTTGAGCAGGTCCATCAGCTTCAGCAGCTTTTCGCCGGTCTCGTCGTCGACCGCGACGGTGTTCTGCGGCTTCCAGGTCAGCGCCGCCTTGCGCGGCTCGCCAAACTTCGCTTCCAGCGCCTTTGCGACTTCGCGGAAGGTCTCCTGCGAGGCGTAGACCTCGTGACCGGCTTCGCTCGAGACCACGTCGTCGGCGCCGGCCTCGATCGCGGCGTCCAGCATGGCATCGTCGGAAGCGACCTTGGCATCGTATTCGATGATGCCGGTACGGTCGAACATGAAGGCGACCGAGCCGGTTTCGCCGAGATTGCCGCCCGACTTGGTGAAGAACGAGCGGACGTCGGAAGCGGCGCGGTTGCGGTTGTCGGTCAGCGCCTCGACGATGACGGCGACGCCGCCGGGGCCATAGCCCTCGTAGCGGATCTCGTCATAGTTCTCGCCCTCACTGCCCAGGGCCTTCTTGATGGCGCGGTCGATATTGTCCTTGGGCATGTTCTCGGCCCGCGCTGCGACCACGGCGGCGCGCAGCCGCGGGTTCATCGCCGGGTCCGGGGTGCCGAGCTTGGCCGCCACGGTGATTTCGCGGGCTAGCTTGCCGAAAAGCTTCGACTTCTGGGCATCCTGCCGGCCCTTGCGGTGCATGATGTTCTTGAATTGGGAATGGCCGGCCATGCGACGTCTCTTCGAGCGTAGGGTCTGAACAGGGGTGGAAAACGCGGCCTTATAGGCCCCTGGCGGTCAAAATCAAAGGTCGGCAGGGGACGTCCGGCGGGGGAATACTACCGCAAGCCGGAATATGAGGCACTTGTTAACCATGACTTCATGCCCGGATGCGAGGATCACCCCGTCCCGCCGCAACTTTCCAAGAGCCCCCATCCCCATGGCGTTCGGTTTGTTTCGAAAGCAAATGCCGGAGCCGGCCGCGCCGCAGGTTCCAACCGCGGCCGCTGCGGCTGAAGTCCCGACCGAGACTGATTCGGCCAAGGATTCGTCCGGGGAAATCCTGGAGCTGCTGGAACTCGAGCTCGGCGCGATGATCCGCCAGCTCGAGCGCGCCGCAGGCTCGGTGGCCGACGGCGCCGAGGCGACGGCAGCCAAGCTCGCGACCATCCGCGCCCGCACCGACGCGCTGACCGGCCGCAGCAGCGATGCGCAGAGCACCGCGACGACGTTCTCCGAAGCCGCCGACCGCTTCACCCATTCCGCCGAAGGCATCGGCGCGCAAGTGCGCAGCGCCAGCCAGCTCGCCGACGACGCCGCGGCGGCGGCGCGCGAGGCCACCGCCAATGTCGATCGCTTGCGCGAATCCTCGGCCGCGATCGGTAATGTCGTCAATCTGATCGCGCAGATCGCGCGGCAGACCACGCTGCTGGCGCTCAACTCGACGATCGAAGCGGCGCGCGCCGGCGCCGCCGGCAAGGGTTTTGCGGTGGTCGCCACCGAGGTCAAGGCGCTGGCGGTGCAGACCCAGAGCGCGACCGAAGAGATCACGCGCAAGATCGAGGCGTTGCAGAAGGACGCCACCGGATCGGCGGACGCCGTCCACCGCATCTCGCAGGCGATCGAAAAGATCCGTCCGGTGTTCGAGAACGTCAACGGCGCGGTCGCCGAGCAGAACCAGATCACCGGCGAGATGGGCCAGAACGCGGCCTCCGCCTCCCACTTCATCGTCTCGGTCGGCACCAGCGCCGGCGAGATCGACTCGGCAACCCGCGAAGCGGCCGCGCACGGCGACAATGTCGCCAAGGCCGGCAAGGCGGTGACCGCCTTCGCCCAGAAGCTGAAGGCGCGCTGTGCAGTGCTGCTGCGCCAGGACGAGCGCGGCGATCCGCGCAAGAACCAGCGCCTGCCGTGCAGCCTCACGATCGAGATCACGACCGCGCGCGGCATGATCACCGCGCCGGTCTACGAGATCGCGATGGACGGCATCCTGATCGGCGGGCCGGATGCCGAGAGGCTGCCGGCCCATGAGACCCTGACCGCGACCTTGCAGGACGTCGGCGCCTGCCGGATCAGGATCGGCGATCGCTCCAAGGCAGGCAGCCAGGCGCGCTTCGAGGCGGCGACCGCCACGCTGCGCGAGAAGATCGAAGACCGGATGTGGGCGATTCACGAGGAGAACGCCGAACTCGTCACCCGCGCGATGGAAGCGGGTCGCACGCTGAGCAAGCTCTTCGAGGACGGACTGGCAAGCGGCGCGATCACGCTCGCCGACATGTTCGACACCGACTATGTCGAGATATCAGGCACCAACCCCGTGCAGTATCGCACCAAAATGCTGGATTGGGGGGATCGCTCGCTGCCCGCTCTGCTCGAGGCGTTCCTCGCCAAGGACAAGCGCCTGGCGTTCTGCGCCACGGTCGACCGGAACGGCTATCTGCCGGTCCATAACAAGATCTATTCGCAGCCGCAGCGGCCGGGCGACGTGGCCTACAACACCGCCAATTGCCGCAATCGTCGTATCTTCAACGATCCCGCGGGCCTCGCCGCCGCGCAAAATCAGCGCGCCTATTTGGTTCAAAGCTATGCGCGCGACATGGGCAACGGCACCACCGTGATGATGCGCGAGATCGACGTGCCGATCCGCGTCCGCGGCCGGCACTGGGGCGCCTTCCGCACCGCCTACAAGCTTTGACCAAGCGCGAGTGCACGCTCAGGCAAGACCGGCGGAGCGAATCACGCTTTAGACTGGAATGGGGAATGCTGCAGCGGCGTGACGGACTGCTGTAACGGAGGAAACGCGACATGTCGGCGGCGCAGCTTGCAGTGCTGGATACGTCATCGAACCGGACACTGGCCGAACGGCTGGTCGACCAGCTCGCCGACCGGATCGGCGGCCTCGGGGTCGAGCTTGCCGACATCGCCGGCAACGTCCAGGAGGTCGCGAACCGCGTCTCCAGCCAGTCGGAGCGGTTCCATCATTTGCAGGAGACCGCCGAGATCATGGTCTCGGCCAATCACGACATCGCCAATGCATCGCAGGCGGTGCAAACGACCGCAGCCGCCGCGGTTGGCCAGATCGCCGAATCGCGCAACGCGGTCGAGACGGCGGTCAGCCATATCGCAGAGCTCGTCGCGGCGGTCGGACGGATCGAGGCGCGGCTCGCCGCGGTCGGCTCCGCGCTGAGCCAGGTCGCCAAGGTCTCCGGTTCGATCGAGGCGATCGCCAAGCAGACCAATCTGCTGGCGCTCAACGCCACGATCGAGGCCGCGCGTGCCGGCAATGCCGGCCGCGGCTTTGCCGTGGTCGCAAGCGAGGTGAAGAACCTTGCCGAGGCGACGCGCCAGGCGACGCATCAGATTTCCGACACCGTACGCGATCTCGACGGTCAGATCGGCAGCCTGATCGGCGAGAGCAGCGACGCCTCGCTGCGCGCCAAGAGCGCCGGCGAAGGCGCCCGGCAGATATCGGGCATCATCATGCGCGTGCAGGAGGGCTTTTCATCCGTCGGCGCCGAGATCGGCAGCGTGGCGCGCGCCGCGACCTCCAATCTCGGTCATTGCGACACCGTGATCGCGGAGCTGAACGAGCTCGCCAAGGGCGTCGATCTCTCCTCGCGCGACCTCAAGCACGCCGACGGCCGCGTCGCAAAGCTGCTCGAGCTGTCCGAGAGCCTGATCGTGACCATCGCCGACAGCGGCGTCGAGACCAGTGATGCGCCGCTGATCCGCGTCGTGATCGACACCGCGAAACAGATCTCGGAGCTGTTCGAGCAGGCCATCGCAAGCGGCGAGATCACGCTCGCGCAGTTGATGGACGAGAAATATCGCGAGATCGCGGGCACCAATCCGAAGCAATATCTGACCGACTATGTCAGCTTCACCGACCGCGTGCTGCCTGCGATCCAGGATCCGATCCAGAAGACCGATCCGCGCATCGTGTTCTGCGTCGCCTGGGCGCGGAGCGGCTATCTGCCGACCCACAATCCGAATTACCGGCTGCCGCAGGGACCGGACCCGGTGTGGAACAACGCCAATTGCCGCAACCGCCGGCTGTTCAACGACCGCGCGGTGAGCAAGGTCGCGGCCAATACCAAGCCGTTCCTGCTGCAGACCTATCGCCGCGACATGGGCGGCGGCAAATTCGTGCTGATGAAGGACGTGTCGTCGCCGATCTTCGTGAACGGCCGCCACTGGGGCGCGTTCCGGATGGGCTTCCGGCAGGGCTAGGGCTCGTTGTTTGGACGCGCTTTCTTCACGCGCACCGGAATCCACTTCGCTCGAAACGCCTTGGCTATTCCGGCAATCCTGCGTCGCGCAACGCGGCGCCGATCTCGCCACGCAGTGCGGCATCCCGCACCGGAAACGCCTCGCTGATATGCGAGGTGCGGAAGCCCGGATGCACCCGCAACAAACGAGCGATCGCCTTTCTCGCCTCCTCCGCATCGCCTGCGCGGATCGCGTTGATGATGAAGGCGCCCAATGAATGCGCATTGGAGTTGAAGCGCAACGACCGTCTGGCAACCTTGCATCCCTCCTCATAACGTTCGAGCCAGAAGTAGGCGTGCGCCATGCCGATCCAGGCGCTGACGCGCAAGGGATCGAGCGGACTAAGCCGGATCATGTGGTCGAAACTCTCGATTGCGCGTTCGGTCTCGCCGCACATCAGCAAGACCCAGCCGCGCGAATACCAGGCGAATCCAAGATTGGGATTCAGTGTGATCGCCTCCTCGACCATCGACGAGCCGAGGTCGTAGTCATGCCCGAGATAGGTCAGCACGTGGCCGGCCGTCGACTGCACGAACGCATCCTCCTCGCCGAGTCGCGACGCCAACCGTGCGTGCTTGACGGCCTCGAACCGCTCCGGGCCGTCGAGCGGCGAGCCGGTGGTGGCCTGCCGGGCCATCCAGGTCCACGCCAGCATTGCATGCGCCGCGGCGAACTGCGGATCGAGCTCGATCGCGTGCTTGAACAGCTTGTAGGCATCGGCGAGCGAGGTGCGCTGATGAATCAGCGCCATGCCGCGCAGGTAGAGGTCGTAGCTGTCCAGCTTGTCCGTCGGCTTCTGCCTGACACGCTCGAACTCGGCCTGTTCGAGCCTCGGCGCGATCAGGCCGACCACGTTTGAGGTGACCTTGTCCTGCAAGCCAAAGACATCCTCGAGGTCGCCGTCGAAACGGTCGGCCCAGATATGGTTGCCGGTCGCGGCCTCTATCAGCTGACCGGTGATGCGGACACGGTTGCCGGCCTTGCGCACGCTGCCTTCGAGCACATAGCGGACGCCGAGCTCCTGCCCGACCCGCTTGATATCGACGGATTTGCCCTTGTAGGCGAAGCTCGAATTGCGCGCGATGACGAACAGCGATTTGAACCGCGACAGCGCCGTGATAATCTCCTCGACCATGCCGTCGGCAAAGTAATCCTGCTCGCGATCCCCGCTCATGTTGTCGAACGGCAGCACTGCAATCGACGGCCTGTCCGGCAGTGGAAGCGGCTGGACTGGCACTGTGGGCACTGCCGAGCGCTCCGGGGCAGACTCGCCGCCGACCCGGATCTGCCATACCCGCATCGGTTCGGCGATATTCTTCAGCGACTGTGAGCCCATGTCACCGAAATCGATATCGACCTTGCCTCGGATTTGCCGATGGGCATCGTCCGAAATGCAAATTCCGCCGGGGTCGGCCATCCCCTCGAGACGCGCCGCGATGTTGACGCCGTCGCCGAAGATATCGTCACTGTCGATGATGATGTCGCCGACGTGAATGCCGATGCGGAATTCAATTCTGCGATCGGGCGGCACCGCGACGTTCCGTTCGGTCATGCCCCGCTGAATCTCAATGGCGCACCGCGCCGCGTCGACAGCGCTGGCGAACTCGACCAACATCCCGTCACCGGTGGTCTTGACGATGCGGCCTCGGCATGCCGCGATGGTCGGATCGACCAGCATCTGGCGGACACTCTTCAGGTCGCCAAGCGTCCGCTCCTCGTCGCGGCCCATCAGGCGGCTGTAGCCGGCAACATCGGCCGCTACCAAGGCCACCAAACGACGTTCGACGCGCTCGGACACCGCAATCTCCGGAAGCTAAAATCACAGGGATCGAAAAATCACTGCCCCATCAAAAATCACTGCGCATCAAAGCACGACAAGATGTCGCAGGCTAGCTCAGCCAGAACCCCGGCACCGCGGGCTCGAGTCGCCCGCCGGCGCGAACCGGCGCGACCTTCACCGCAAGCCCGGTCGCATCGTCGGTCTCGACCGCGACGCCGCTCAGCGTCGCAACGCCTCCGGCCGGCTCGAAACGTCCGGAGGGAATGCCGGTGAGGAAACGCTGCAGCGGCTCCTCCTTCTGCATGCCGATCACCGAATCATAGTCGCCGGTCATGCCGGCATCGCTCATATAGGCGGTGCCGCCGGGCAGCACCTGATGATCGGCGGTCGGCACATGGGTATGGGTCCCGACCACGAGGCTGACGCGGCCGTCGCAGAAGAAGCCGACGCCCTGCTTCTCGCTGGTGGCCTCGGCATGGAAATCGAGCACGATGGCGTCGGCGCCTTCGCGCAACGGGCAGGCCTCGAGCTCGCGCTCGATCGCGCTGAACGGATCGTTCGAGGACGGCTCCATGAAGACGCGGCCGATCGCGTTGATGATCAGCGCGCGCTTGCCGCTCTTGGTGTCGACCAGCGTGGCGCCGCGGCCCGGCGAATGGCGCGGGAAATTCAGCGGCCGGATCAGGCGTGGCGCGCGCTCGATGAAGACCAGCGCCTCCTTCTGATTCCAGGCGTGGTTGCCGAGCGTGATCGCATCGGCGCCGGCATCGAGCAGCTCTTGATAGATCGCCTCGGTGATGCCGAAGCCGCCGGCGGCGTTCTCGCCATTGACGACGACGAGATCGAGCGACCAGTCCCTGATCATGCCGGGAAGATGGTCTGATATGGCGGTGCGGCCGGTCCTGCCGACGACGTCACCAACGAACAGAATACGCAAGGCTAACCACTCCGGAAATCGAACGTCTTGCGCTCCGTTAGCACATAATCGAGAGGAACGTCGTGCGACAGCGCCGGAATGGCCTTGGTTTCCTGTGCAGCAAAGGCGACCCCCACCCCGATCACATGCTTGGCCTTGCGCAGATGTGCAAAGGTATAGTCGTAATAGCCGGCGCCATAGCCGATGCGGTGGCCGAGCTTATCGAATGCCGCGAGCGGCACCAGCATGACGTCGGGATGCACCTCGGCGGCCGCCGGCGACGGCTCGGGAATGCCGAGCGGCCCGAGCATCAGCCGGTCCTGCGGCGACCAGCTGCGGAAGGTCAGCGACTGGCCGCGCGCATTGATGCAGGGTAGCGCAAGCCGTGCACCCTTTTCGGCAAGCTTCTTCATCAGCGGCGCCGGATCGAGTTCGCTGCGGATCGGCGCATAGCCCGAGACGATCATGCCTTGCGTGATCTCGAACGGCGCGCCGCGCTTGGCGAGCGCCTCGGCAGCGGCCGCACGCTGCTCGTCGCTCAGCGCGTCGCGCTTGGCGAGGGCAAGCGCCCGAAGCTCGGCCTTCGATGGAGATGCGTGCATGATCCATCTTCCGCTGTCATCGTCCGCAAAACGCGAACGAGCCGGCACTCAGAAACGCTAGCATTCGTTTGACCAGGCCGCGGCGCACTGGACACCCCGCGAGGAGCCTGCCAGCGGGCGAGCCGATGACGAGACCCATTGCGGGGAAACTGCACCACAATCAACCGCCGCAGCACGACGACAAGGCAGCAGCAAAAATCAGTGCGAAGCCGCAGAGGCCGTTGGAGCGCTCGATCCCGGAGTTCCCTACGAAAGTAGGTGGGCACCATATGTCCGGGTCCACGGACCCGGCCAGGGACAGTTCCCTAAAGGATCGATAAGGCCCCGGGGATATATGGCTCCTGACGCACGACGCAGCTTCGCGAGGGCTAATCTAGCCATCGTTGCCCCAATCCGCCAGCGGTAAGGCTGACGCAGTCCAAGCTCTCGTATGATCTTCCTCACCCTCCGCAGGGGCGCGCTGCCAAAACATCGAAAACAACCCCATGCAAAGGAGCCGGCGGCTTGCCGGCATTCGACACGGCAACTTGACATGTCGGGCAAATCAGCGGCATTATTCTAATATTCAGAAATTGTGCAGCCGCGCTCCGTCCCGCGCCATGGGAGGTGGCCGCAGCCATCTGCGATGGCCTGCCCACAAGAGCAAGGTGAAGCAAGATCACCCGATCGCGATGCCGCCGCCGATGGTGCGGTTGAGCACCTGCGTGGTGCGCTCGATCCGCTCGGCGGCGGCGTTGAGCGCATTGGAGACCGCGGTCTGGGTCGCGCGGGCGCGGTCGGTGGCGGCGACGCGGGCATTGCGCAGCTGCTCGAGCTCTTCCTCGAGGCTGCGGATCCGTGCGCCCGCATCGACCAGCTCGTCGCAGGCGGTGAGCGCCGCCATCACGGTGAGCCGCGCATCGCCGATCTCGCCGAACTTGCCGCGCAGCGATTCGACGCGCTGCTGGAGATTTTCCGCGAGCTTCAGGAGCCGCACCTCCTGGCCCTCCTCGCAGGCCATCCGGTATTGCCGGCCATTGATGGTGACGTTGATGTGGCTCATCTGCCTTCTCCGCCCTCGAGCACGGCGCGAATGGTGCCGATCGCCGCATCGAGCTTTTCCGCGATGTCGCGATTGACGCGCTCGAGCTTGCGCGTCTTCACCAGCGATCCGTCGAGCTCGTCGGCAAGCCTGGAGCGATCGGCGCCGAGCGCCTGGATCCGGCTCGCCAATTCGTTTTCGTCGCGGTCGGCCTCGCGGCGCCGCTCCACCGAGCTCTCCAGCGCATCGAGCGCTGCCATCAGCCGCCTTGTCGCAGCATCGATATCGGCGAGCGGTGCCTCGGTATTGCCAGAGCCGTTGGCGAGACGATCACTCATGACACGCGGTGTGGACCCTTCAAATCGGCTAGCTGGGGTAGCCTGGTGGAAACAGGCCTGCCGCACGGCAAAACTGGCGGTTCGGCAAGCGGTTAGCGGACGAAATTTACGTGGCAAGCGAGCCGAGCGCAACGGCGGCGCCAAACTATGCACCGTTCAATGAAATTGGGCCATTTTGAGCAACTTTTCCCCGTTTTGGGGCGTTTCAGCGCCTTGGACTTGCGGAATTGAGGTGCTAATCCACCCGCCAACCCGTAAGGCCATCCACGCTCGTATCGCGGCTGCCCGCCCCGATGCGTCCAGCAATCAGCTCCTCATTTCAGGCGGACTTTTCATCATGACGCAGGTCGATCACACCCGTATGGCCAATGCGATCCGTGGCCTTGCCATGGACGCCGTCGAGAAGGCGAATTCCGGCCATCCCGGCCTGCCGATGGGCGCTGCCGACATCGCGACCGTCCTGTTCACCAAATTTCTGAAATTCGATGCGGCCGACACGGCATGGCCCGATCGCGACCGCTTCGTGCTGTCGGCCGGCCACGGCTCGATGCTGCTCTATGCCTTGCTGTACCTCACCGGCAACAAGGACATGACGCTCGACCAGCTCAAGCATTTCCGCCAGCTCGGATCGCTGACGCCGGGACACCCGGAGAATTTCCACACCAAGGGCATCGAGACCACCACCGGCCCGCTCGGCCAGGGCATTGCGACCGCGGTCGGCATGGCGCTCGCCGAGAAGATGCTCGCTGCGGAGTTCGGCAAGAAGATCGTCAACCATCATACCTATGTGCTCGCCTCCGACGGCGACCTGATGGAAGGCATCTCGCAGGAAGCGATCGCGCTGGCCGGTCACTGGCGCCTCAACAAGATGATCGTGCTGTACGACGACAACGGCATCTCGATCGACGGTCCGACCTCGATCTCCGATTCCGTCGACCAGGTGAAGCGCTTCAAGTCCGCGGGCTGGGCCGCCGAATTGATCGACGGCCATGATCCGCAAGCGATTGCCGCTGCGATCACCCGCGCTCAGAAATCCAGCAAGCCTTCGATGATCGCGTGCAAGACCACGATCGGCTTCGGCGCGCCGACCAGGGCCGGCACCGCGAAAGCGCATGGCGAGGCGCTCGGCGCCGCCGAGCTCAAGGGTGCCAAGGAGAAGCTCGGCATTTCGCTCGAGCCGTTCTCGGTGCCCGACGACGTGCTGAAGGCCTGGCGTGAGGCGGGTGCCCGCGGCGGCGCCGAGCACAAGGCCTGGGACGAGCAGTTCGCGCAGCTCGGCAACCGCAAGCGCGCCGAGTTCGAGCGCCGCCTGCGTCACGAGCGGCCGCAGTCGCTCGCCAAGGGGCTGCGCGCCTTCAAGAAGGGCCTGTTGGAGAATCCGCTCAACGTCGCGACCCGCAAATCGTCGGAAGCCGCGATCGAAGTGATCGCCGCCGCAATGCCGATGGAATTCGTGGCCGGCTCCGCCGACCTCACCGGCTCCAACAACAACAAGGCGAAGTCGGCGACAGCGTTTGCCGCCAAGACGCCGAAGGGCCGCTTCATCCATTACGGCATCCGCGAACACGGCATGGCGGCGTGCCTCAACGGCATTTTCCTGCATGGCGGCTTCGCGCCGAACGGCGCCACCTTCCTGGTGTTCACCGACTATGCGCGCGGTGCGATGCGGCTGTCGGCGCTGATGGGCACCGGCGTGGTCTATGTGATGACCCATGATTCGATCGGCCTCGGCGAGGACGGCCCGACGCACCAGCCGGTCGAGCACCTTTCCGCGTTGCGCGCGATGCCCAACATGCGCGTGTTCCGTCCCTGCGACGCGGTCGAGACCGCCGAGTGCTGGGAACTCGCGCTCAACCGGATCGACGGGCCGACCGTACTGGCGCTGACCCGCCAGAACCTGCCGCAGCTCCGCACCACGGCGCCGAACGACAACCCGTGCAGCCACGGCGCCTACGAGCTGGTCGCGGCGCAGGGTGACGCAAAAGTGTCATTGTTCGCCTCCGGTTCCGAGGTCCAGATCGCGGTCGAGGCGCAGAAGCAGCTCGCCGGGCGCGGCATCGCGACGCGGGTCGTCTCGGTCCCGTCGCTGGAATTGCTGCTGGCGCAGCCCGCCGAGCGGCAAAATGCCGTCATCGGCAACGCTCCGGTCAAGATCGCGATCGAGGCTGCGGTGCGCTGGGGCTGGGATGCCGTGATCGGCCGCGATGGCGAATTCGTCGGCATGCACGGTTTCGGCGCCAGCGCCCCGGCGAAGGACCTTTTCCCGCATTTCGGCATTACTGCGGAGGCCGTCGTTAACGCTGCCCTGAAGCGCGTCTGACGCTGGCCTGACACCCACCGGTCGAAGGTTGAGCTTGCCGCGAAAAAGGATTACCAAAGCTCCATCTTTTCCGCTCGCGTCCGGCTGAACCGGGCGTTCCGCCGTAAAACCCTCGTGGGACACCTCCCGCGGGGCCGGCAGTAGCTTTTAGAGGAGACACAGCATGGCAATCCGCGTCGCGATCAACGGGTTTGGGCGTATCGGCCGCAATGTGTTGCGCGCCATCGCCGAGTCCGGCCGCAAGGACATCGAGGTGGTCGGCATCAACGACCTCGGCCCGGTCGAGACCAACGCGCACCTGCTGCGCTTCGATTCCGTGCACGGCCGCTTTCCGGGCACGGTGACCGTCGACGGCGACTCGATCAGCGTCGGCGACAACAAGATCAAGGTCTCGGCCGAGCGCGATCCCTCCAAGCTGCCGTGGAAGGCCCTCGGCGTCGACATCGCGCTGGAATGCACCGGCATCTTCACCGCCAAGGACAAGGCCTCGGCGCACCTCACCGCCGGCGCCAAGCGCGTGCTGGTCTCGGCCCCGGCCGATGGCGCTGACGCCACCATCGTCTACGGCGTCAACCATGACACGCTGAACAAGGATCAGCTCGTCGTCTCCAACGGCTCCTGCACCACCAACTGCCTCGCGCCGGTTGCCAAGGTGTTGAACGAGACGGTCGGCATCGAGACCGGCTTCATGACCACGATCCACGCCTATACCGGCGACCAGCCGACGCTCGACACCCTGCACAAGGATCTCTATCGCGGTCGCGCCGCGGCGATGTCGATGATCCCGACCTCGACCGGTGCCGCGAAAGCCATCGGCCTGGTGCTGCCGGAACTGAAGGGCAAGCTCGACGGTGTCTCGATCCGCGTGCCGACCCCGAACGTCTCGGTGATCGATCTGAAGATCGTCGCCAAGCGCTCCACCGACGCCAAGGAAATCAACGAGGCGATGAAGCGCGCCTCCGAGCAGCAGCTCAAGGGCATTCTGGGCTTTACCACCGCGCCGAACGTCTCGATCGACTTCAACCACGATCCGCACTCGGCCACCTTCCACATGGACCAGACCAAGGTGCAGAACGGCACGCTGGTGCGCGTGATGGCCTGGTACGACAATGAGTGGGGCTTCTCGAACCGCATGGCAGACACCGCCGTTGCGATCGGCAAGCTGATCTAAATTCGACTGTTCGTGATGCCCGGCCGAGCGCCGGGCATCTGCGTGTTTGCCCCCGCATTCGCGACCTCAACGGCCGCGACATCGGCAAGCGAAAGCGACGCCGTCCGCTGGATGGCTGTGTCCGGCCGCACAGGAAACGCCCATGACCAAATCGTTCCGCACCCTCGACGACGTCAACGTGAAGGGCAAGCGCGTGCTGCTGCGCGTCGACCTCAACGTCCCCATGGAAGGCGGCCGCGTCACCGACGCCACGCGGCTCGAGCGCGTTGCCCCCACCATCACCGAAATTTCCGACAAGGGCGGCAAGGTGATCCTGCTCGCCCATTTCGGCCGGCCCAAGGGACGCGATGCCAAGGAGTCGCTGAAGCCGGTCGCCGAGGCGCTGTCGAAGGTGATCAAGCGCCCGGTCGGCTTCGCCGAGGATTGCATCGGCGAGCCCGCGGCCAAGGCGGTTGCGGCCCTCAAGGACGGCGACATCCTCTGCCTGGAGAACACCCGCTTCCACAAGGAAGAGGAAAAGAACGACGCCGGCTTCGTCGCTGAACTGGCCAAGCTCGGCGACATCTGGGTCAACGACGCCTTCTCCGCCGCGCATCGCGCCCACGCCTCGACCGAAGGCCTCGGCCACAAGCTGCCGGCCTATGCCGGCCGCACCATGCAGGCCGAACTCGACGCGCTCGGCAAGGCGCTGGAAGCACCGACCAAGCCGGTGATCGCGATCATCGGCGGCGCCAAGGTCTCGACCAAGATCGACCTGCTGGAAAACCTCGTGAACAAGGTCGACGCGCTGGTGATCGGCGGCGGCATGGCCAACACCTTCCTGCACGCGCAGGGCATCGCCGTCGGCAAATCGCTCGCCGAAAAGGACCTCGCGGCGACCGCGCTGCGGATCATGGAGAAGGCCAACGCGGCGAATTGCGCGATCATCCTGCCCGTCGATGCTGTCGTCGCCAGCCAGTTCGCCGCCAATGCGCCGTCGCACGCCTACGGCCTCGACGCGATCCCGGCCGACGGCATGATCCTCGACGTCGGCCCGCAATCGATCGCGCGGATCCATGCCGCGATCGACGATGCCGCGACGCTGGTCTGGAACGGACCGCTCGGCGCCTTCGAGCTGACGCCGTTCGACCGCGGCACCGTGGTGTCGGCCAAGCATGCCGCCGAGCGCACCCGGGCCAGGAAGCTGATCTCGGTCGCTGGCGGCGGCGATACCGTTGCGGCGCTCAACCAGGCGGGCGTCGCCGGCGATTTTTCCTACGTCTCGACCGCGGGCGGCGCGTTTCTTGAATGGATGGAAGGCAAGCCGCTGCCGGGCGTCGAAGTGTTGAAAAACCGTTGATCCAGAGCATGATCCGGAAAAGTGTGAAGCGGTTTTCCGAAAAGATCATGCTCAAACAAAGAGCTAAAGCGCGATGACGATTCAACCTAATCTCATCGCGCCTCAAATCCGCGAACGCGCTTTACAGGGAGAAATGGAATGGCTCGCATAACATTGCGGCAACTGCTCGATCACGCGGCCGAGCATGATTACGGCGTACCTGCCTTCAACATCAACAACATGGAGCAGGCGCTGGCGATCATGGCCGCGGCCTCCGAGGTCGACGCGCCCGTCATCATCCAGGCCTCGCGCGGTGCGCGGTCCTACGCCAACGACGTCATGCTCAAGCACATGATGGACGCCGTCACCGAGATCTACCCGCAGATCCCGGTCTGCGTGCATCTCGACCACGGCAACGAGCCCGCCACCTGCATGACCGCGATCCAGGCCGGCTTCACCTCGGTCATGATGGACGGCTCGCTGAAGGCCGATGGCAAGACGCCGGGCGACTGGGACTACAATGTCGGCGTCACCAGGACCGTGACCGGCATGGCCCATCTCGGCGGCATCTCGGTGGAAGGCGAGCTCGGCGTGCTCGGCTCGCTCGAGACCGGCATGGGCGACAAGGAAGACGGCCACGGTGCCGAGGGCAAGCTGTCGCATGACCAGCTTCTGACCAATCCGGACGAGGCCGTGAAGTTCGTCAAGGAAACCAAGGTCGATGCGCTGGCGATCGCAATGGGCACCTCGCACGGCGCCTACAAATTCACCCGCAAGCCCGACGGCGACATCCTCGCCATGAACGTGATCGAGGAAATCCATCGCAAGCTGCCGAACACGCATCTCGTGATGCACGGCTCCTCGTCGGTGCCGCAGGAGCTGCAGGAGATCATCAACGCCAATGGCGGCAAGATGAAGCCGACCTGGGGCGTGCCGGTCGCCGAGATTCAGCGCGGCATCAAGAACGGCGTGCGCAAGATCAACATCGACACCGACAACCGGATGGCGATGACCGGCCAGATCCGCAAGGTGCTGAAGGACAATCCGGAAGAGTTCGATCCGCGCAAGTACCTGAAGCCCGCGATGGAGGCGATGACCAAGCTGTGCAAGCAGCGCCTGCAGGAGTTCAACACCGCGGGCCAGGCCAGCAAGATCAAGAAGGTGCTGACTACGGCGGAAATGGCCAAGCGCTACGCCGCGGGCGCGCTCGATCCCAAGGTCGCCTGAGAGATCGCCTGACAACTTCTCGCCTGAATCATTAAGGCGGGACACCGGTTCTGACGCAGTTGGAAACGGTGTCCCGGGGCTTGATCGCCGGCTGCGACAAACATCGGCCGCGACGAACGTTTTCTAGGCATTTGCCCGAGAACCGCCTATTTTGGTTTGCAAAGGCAATGGCTCCGGAGGACGCCCCCGATGAACCTCGCTGACCTCAACAAAGTTGCGCTTGCCATGGTCACCCCGGGCAAGGGCATCCTCGCCGCCGACGAATCCTCCGGCACCATCAAGAAGCGCTTCGACGCCATCAAGGTCGATTCGACCGAAGACAGTCGCCGCGACTATCGCGAGATGCTGTTCCGCTCGCAGGAGGCGATGAGCAAGTACATTTCGGGCGTCATCCTCTACGACGAGACGATCTGGCAGAATGCCAAGGACGGCACGCCGCTGGTCAAGCTGATCGAGCAGGCCGGCGCGATCCCCGGCATCAAGGTCGACGAAGGCACCCAGGCGCTGCCGAACTGCCCGGGCGAACTCGTCACCGTCGGTCTCGACAAGCTCGCGGAGCGCTTGAAGAAATATTACGAGCGCGGTGCGCGCTTTGCGAAGTGGCGCGCCGTGATCGATATCGGGCCGCGAATCCCGACCCAGACCGCGGTCCGCGTCAATGCGCACGCGCTGGCGCGCTACGCGGCGCTGTGCCAGGCCGCGCAAATCGTCCCGATCGTCGAGCCTGAGGTGCTGATGGACGGCGATCACGACATCGACCGCTGCTATGAGGTGACGCAGCGCGTGCTGAACCGCACCTTCCAGGAATTGCGGGTGCAGCGTGTTGCGCTGGAAGGCATGATTTTGAAGCCGAACATGGTGATCTCGGGCAAGAAATGCCCGAAGCAGGCGTCGGTGCAGGAAGTCGCCGAGAAGACCATCCGCCTGCTCAAGAGCTGCGTGCCGGCCGCGGTGCCGGGCATCGCCTTCCTCTCCGGCGGGCAGAGCGACGAGGAGGCGACCGCGCATCTCGACGCCATGAACAAGATCGGCCATTTGCCCTGGCGGCTGACCTTCTCCTATGGCCGTGCGCTGCAGGCGGCGCCGCAGAAGGCGTGGTCCGGCAAGCCCGACAACGTCCCGGCGGGCCAGCGCGCCTTCTCGCATCGCGCCCGCATGAACGGGCTGGCGAGCACCGGCAATTGGGAAGCCGGCCTCGAGAAACAGGCGGCATAGTTGGCCACCAAGCCCGTTCCGCCGCGGCCGGCGCCGCGCCTCTATCTGGCAACCCCGCCGGTCGACGAGCCCGCACGGCTTGCGGCCGAGCTTGCCGACCTGGTTGCCGCGGCCGACGTCGCGGCCGTTCTGGTGCGGCTGCGCGAGACCGATCCGCGCAGCATGATCTCCACCATCAAGGCGTTGGCGCCTGCGATCCAGAACGCGGGTGCGGCACTGCTGATCGACGGCCATCCCGACATCGTGGCCCGCGCCGGCGCCGACGGCGCGCATCTGACCGGCCTCGCCGCGATGGAAGAGGCGATGCCCTCGCTGAAGCCCGACCGCATCGCAGGCGTCGGCGGGCTCGCGACGCGCCACGATTCCATGGCCGCGGGCGAAGCCGGTGCCGATTATGTGCTGTTCGGCGAGCCCGACACCAACGGACAGCGCCCCTCCGCCGAGGCGATCGCCGAGCGGCTGCAATGGTGGGACGAATTGTTCGAGCCGCCCTGCGTCGGCTTTGCGACCTCGCGCGAGGAGGCCGAGGCATTCGCCGCGGCCGGCGCGGATTTCGTGCTGGTCGGAGATTTCATCTGGTCCGATCCGCGCGGCGCCAAGACCGCACTCGCCGAGATCGGCGCAGCGATTGCACAGGCGCATGCCGGCACGTTGGGCCAGGCCAAGGCCGAGGGATGACGCCGGAATGAACCGCCTGCGTCCGATAGGTGTTGCGCTCGGCTGCATGATGCTGACGAGCGGCGCGATGGCGCAGCTCTCGATCACGCCGCCGGCACAGACGCCGCCGCCCGCGAAGAAGGAGGCGCCGAAAGAGAAGCCGAAGGTGCATGCGCCCGCCGCGAAGAAGCCCGCGCCGAAGCCCGCCGCCACACCAACGGCCACCCCGACGCCCTCGCCGACCCCGACGCCGGACGATCCCAATGTCGATCTCGTCTATGGCGCCTATCAGCGCGGCATGTACAAGACCGCGTTCGAGCTGGCGATGGTCCGCGCCCAGAACAACAACGATACCAAAGCAATGACGATGCTGGGCGAGCTCTATGCCAACGGGCTCGGCGTCAAGCGCGACTACGTCAAGGCGGACGACTGGTACAAGCGCGCATCGGATGCCGGCGACCGTGAGGCGATGTTCGCCCTCGCCATGATGCGAATCGCGGGCCGTGGCGGCGCGGTGGACAAGGATTCCGCGGTCAAGCTGCTGGCCTCGTCGGCCAAGCTCGGCGAACCCAAGGCGGCCTACAATCTCGCGCTGCTCTATCTCGACGGCCAGACCCTGCCGCAGGACCTCAGGCGCTCCGCCGAGCTGTTGCGGATGGCCGCGGACGCCGGCAGCCCCGAGGCGCAATACGCGCTCGCGACCTTCTACAAGGAAGGCACCGGCGTGCCGAAGGACCTCGAAAAGGCGGCCCGCCTGCTGCAGGCCGCCTCGCTGGCCGACAATGTCGATGCCGAGGTAGAATATGCCATCGCGCTCTACAACGGCGCCGGCACGCCGCGGAACGTGCCGGCGGCGGTGGCGCTGCTGCGCAAGGCGGCCCGGCAGAACAGCGCGATCGCGCAAAACCGCCTCGCCCACGTGCTGGCGACCGGCGCCGGAGCCCCGGTGGACAAGGTCGAGGCGCTGAAATGGCACACGGTCGCCAAGACGGCCGGCAAGGGTGACCCCGATCTCGACGACATCCTTGCCGATATGAGCCCGGAAGACCGCGCCAAGGGCGAGGCAGCCGCGCGAAAATGGATCGGAAACAACGTCAAATGACGCCTTGACGGGGCGGCCTCCAGAGGGCACCCAGTCCGGCAATCCAAGGCAGTGCCCCTCCCGCCCCGTCATCCTGAGGTGCGAGCGGAGCGAGCCTCGAAGGATGAACGGCCCGGCTGGTGGCCGTTCATCCTTCGAGACGCGCGGTCCGCGCTCCTCAGGATGACGGGACCACGCTTGGGCCGGTCCTCCAGCACAATCGCAAAGAAGCCGTTCATCATGCTCTACTCCGCCCTCATCAATGTCATGGTCAAGGCCGCGCGCCGCGCCGGCCGCAGCCTCAAGCGCGACCTCGGCGAGATCGAACACCTCCAGGTGTCGCTGAAGGGGCCGGCGAACTTCGTCTCGCTCGCCGACAAGCGCGCCGAGGAGATGCTCTACACCGATCTCGAAAAGGCCCGGCCCGGCTACGGGTTCCTCGGAGAGGAAGGCGGCAAGCGCGAGGGCTCGGACAAGAGCCACACCTGGATCGTCGATCCCTTGGACGGCACCACCAACTTCCTGCACGGTATCCCGCAATTCGCGATCTCGATCGGGCTCCAGCGCGAAGACACGATCATCGCGGGCGTGATCTACAATCCTGCCAATGACGAGCTCTACATCGCCGAGCGCGGCAAGGGCGCGTTCCTCAACGACCAGCGGCTGCGCGTCGCCGGCCGCCGCCAGCTCAACGAATGCGTGGTCGCCTGCGGCCTGCCGCATATCGGCCGCGGCAACCACCAGCTGGCGCTGCAGGAAATGGCCGCGCTGCAGAACAAGGTCGCGGGCTTCCGCCGCTTCGGCGCTGCCTCGCTCGACCTCGCCTTCGTCGCCGCCGGCCGGCTCGACGGCTATTGGGAGCGCAATCTGCAAGCCTGGGACGTCGCCGCCGGCCTGCTGATGGTCCGCGAAGCCGGCGGCACCGTCTCCGGCATCCAGGGCAGTGACGACCCGCTGCAGACCGGCCACGTCGTCTGCGGCAACGAATTCGTGCACGGCGAGCTGATCAAGATCCTGAAGCCGCTCGGGCAATTGCGCGACGGCGCGATCTAATCGTCGTCATCTTCGTCGTCGTCTCGACCGTCACGAAATTCGCCGCCGAGCGTCAGGCCCTCGATGGTGGTGGCGCCCTTCGCCTTGACCACCCGGCGCAGCGGGACCGAACTCTCGCTTCGCAGCGCCTCCATCAGAGGTTCCGAATGGGTGACGATCCAGATGTCGGCGCGGCGCGACGCCTTGGCGATCAGCCTGGCCAACGGCGCCAGCAGCGATGGATGCAGGCTGGTCTCGGGCTCGTTCAGCGCGATGAACGGCGGCAGCCGGTAGCCCATGAACACGGCGAGCAGGCAGATATATTTCAGCGTCCCGTCGGATAGTTCGTGTGCCTTGAACGGACGCGGCACGTCCGCTTGCCGCAGCTCAAACTCGCACCGCCCGTTGTCCGCCCATGCCCGGAGCTCGGCGCCCGGGAACGCGTCCTCGATCGCATCCTGCAGGTCGGCCGCATCTTGCCTGATCGCGCTGAGCGTTGCCAAGGCGGCAGCCAGATCGCTGCCGTCAGCGCTCAGCGACGGCGTCGTGATCGCGAGACACGGCTTTCGGATCGGCGACGCCGGATCGGTGCGGAAATCGTGATAGAAGCGCCAGCTCTGCAGCGCGTTTCGGATCAGGTCGATTTCGGGGCACGCTCTGCCGTCGAGGAAATCCGCGAGCGCGGTTTCCGACGGCAGCACCGCATCCTTGTGCTCGCTCCAGGCGCCGCTCTCGCCGCGGACGCTGACGTGCGAATTGGTCCGCTCCATCATCAGGACTTTCCGCTTGCCGTGGATCGCCTCGATGCGTTCGGACTTGATCATCGGCTCGCCGGGAAATGCCGCCTCGAGCGGGCCCGGATGTCCGAGCTCGATCGCGTAGTTGACGTGATCGAATCTGACCTCCAACCGCAACCGCCCATCTTCACCCCGCCTTCGGATGCCGGACCAGCAGACCGAGTTCAATCCGCCCTCGTCGGCGATCGTGCGCGTGATCCGGCCGGTCGCAGCGTCGCGCAGCAACGACAGGGACTTGTAGAGATTGGATTTGCCGACGCCGTTCTCGCCGACGAAGACCGACAGCGGTTGAATGGGCATGTGGAGCCGCCGAATGGAGCGATAATTCGAGATCGCAATATCGGTCGGCCGCATCACATGCCCTCAATCCCCGGGTTGCCTGTACGCTCCCCGTTCAATCCAGAGATGCAATTTGGATTGGCCAGGCCGCAAAGGCAAGCCGCCGATCCGATCGGCACCGATCTCTGACATCAGTGACCGATCCTTGCCGGCGCGGGCGGGCCGTAGGCTTCGGCGTTGTCGGGCGCCTTCTCGCGATCACCGGCCAGCACGCGCTGCACGCTGACGAAGAACACCGGCACCAAGAGCAGCGCGAGGATCACGACGGCGATCATGCCGCCCATCACCGAGGTGCCGAGCGCCTGCTGGCTGGCGCCGCCGGCGCCGGTGGCGATCGCCATCGGCAGCACGCCGCAGACGAAGGCGAGACCGGTCATCAGGATCGGGCGAAAGCGCAAGCTACAAGCCTCGATGGTCGCCTCGACCAGCGGCTTGCCCTGCGCGCGCAGGTCCTTGGCGAACTCGATGATCAGGATCGCGTCCTTGGCGGCCAGGCCGATGATGGTGATCAGGCCGACTGTGAAATAGACGTCGTTCGACAGCCCGCGCAGCGTCGCGGCCACCACCGCGCCGAGAATGCCGAGCGGAATCGTGAGCAGCACCGCGAGCGGAATGGTCCAGCTCTCATAGAGAGCGGCGAGCAGGAGGAATACCACCAGCACCGAGAGTGCGAGCAGGAACGGCGCCTGCGAGCCCGACAGCTTCTCCTGCAGCGACTGGCCGGTCCACTCGTAGCCGAATCCGCGCGGCAGCTTGTCGGCGAGCCGCTCCATCTCCGCGATCGCATCACCCGAAGTGAAGCCCGGCTTCGCCTCGCCGGAGATGCGCACCGCCGGATAGTAGTTGAAGCCCGCAATTTGAGTGGGCCCCTTCGACCATTCGATGGTGGCAAAGGCCGAGAACGGCACCAGCTGACCACGGCTGTTCTTGACGTTGTAATTGAGGATGTCGTCCGCGTTCATGCGGCTGGTCTTGTCGGCCTGCACGATGACGCGCTGCATGCGCCCGCGGTTCGGGAAGTCGTTGATGTAGTTCGAGCCGAGATTGGTCGAGATCGTGTTGTTGATGTCCTCGAAGGTGAGACCGAACGCGCCGGCCTTCTCGCGGTCGATCATCAGATTGACCTGCGGCGCCGGCGGCAGGCCTTCGACATAGACCTTCTGCAACACGGGACTGGCATTGGCCTCGGCAATCAGGCGGTCGCTTGCTGCGATCAGCGCGGCATAGCCCTTCTGGCCACGGTCCTGCAGACGGAACGAGAAGCCCGAGGAGTTGCCGAGGTTGTCGATCGGCGGCGGCTGCAGCGCCGAGATCCTGGCATCGCGGATCGTCGACGACAGGTCGCGGTTGATATCGGCGACGATGGCGGCAGCCGAATCCTTCGCGCCGCGCTCCGACCAGTCCTTCAGCGTGATGAAGGCCTGTGCGGTGTTCATGCCCTGGCCGAGGAAGCTGAAGCCGGTGAGGAACGTGACGTTTTCGATGCCGGCGCGATCCTTCAGGTACTTCTCGACCTGCTCGACCGCAGCTTCGGTGCGCGCATAGGACGACTCCGACGGCGTCTGCACGTCGGTCGTGATGAAGCCCTGGTCGTCGACCGGCAGGAAGCCGCCGGGCAGCCGCACGAAGCCGTAGGCGACGCCTACGAACAACACGAGATAGATCAGCATCAGGCGGCCGGTGCGCTTCAGCCCGGCCTGCACCGTGCGGACATAGCCGGCACGGCTGGACTCGAGCACGCGATTGAAGGCGCCGAACACGCCCTTGCGGGCATGGCCGTGGCCCTTCTCGACCGGCTTGAGCAGCGTCGCGCACAGCGCCGGCGTCAGCGACAGCGCGAGCAGCGCCGAGAACGCGATCGCCGCCACCATGGTGACCGAGAACTGGCGGTAGATGATGCCGACCGAGCCGGGGAAGAACGCCATCGGCACGAACACGGCCATCAGCACCAGCGTGATGCCGATGATGGCGCCTGATATCTGCGACATCGCCTTCTTGGTGGCTTCCTTCGGCGGCAGGCCCTCCTCGGCCATGATGCGCTCGACGTTCTCGACCACGACGATGGCGTCGTCGACCAGGATGCCGACCGCCAGCACCATGCCGAACATGGTCAGCATGTTGATCGAGAAGCCCGCGATCATCAGCGTGGCGCAGGCGCCCAGCAACGCCACCGGAACCACGATGGTCGGAATGATGGTGTAGCGGATGTTCTGTAGAAATAGGAACATCACGATGAACACCAGCACCACCGCCTCGACCAGCGTCATCAGGACCTTCTCGATCGAGGCCTTCACGACGGGCGTGATGTTGTAGGGAATTTCGTAGGAGATATTGGCCGGGAAGAAGCGCGACAGCTCCTTCATCTTGGCTTCGACCGCGCTCGCGGTCGCCAGCGCATTGCCCTTCGGCGACAGCAGCACCGAGAGTCCGGCGGTCGGCTTGCCGTCGAGACGGGTGTTGAACTGGTAGCTGAGGCCGCCGATCTCGATCCGCGCGACGTCGCGCAGGCGGACCGTCGAGCCGTCGGGGTTCGCGCGCAGGATGATCGCACCGAACTCGTCGGGCGACGAGAGCTGGCCCTTCACCAGGACCTGCGCGGAGATCTTCTGCGTGTCCGTGCTCGGCTCGGCGCCGATGCTGCCGGAGGCGACTTGGGCGTTCTGCGCCGTGATCGCCTTGTTGACGTCGTCGGCGGACAGGCCATAACCGACCAGCTTGGCCGGATCGATCCAGATGCGCAGGCTGCGCTCGGTCGAATACAGCGTGGCGCGGCCGACGCCGGGGATGCGGCGCACCTCGCCCAGCACGTTGCGGATCATGAAGTCGCCGAGGCCCACTTCATCCAGCGAGCCGTCGGTCGAGTTCAGCGTGATGATCTGCAGCACGGCGGACGAGGCTTCCTCGACCAGGATGCCCTGCTGAATCACGGCGCGCGGCAACCGCGCCTCGACGCGCTTGAGGCGGTTCTGCACCTCGACCGAGGCCTGGCTGGTGTCGGTGCCCGGCTTGAAGTTGGCGATGATCTCGACCTGGCCGAGCGAGTCGGAGGTCGATTCGAAGTTCAGGATGTTGGCGGCGCCGTTGAGCTCCTCCTCGATCAGCCGCGTGACGCTGTTGTAGAGGTTTTCAGGCGATGCGCCGGGATAGCTCGTCGAGATCGAGATCGAGGGCGGCGCGATGATCGGGTACTGCGCGACCGCGAGCAGTGGAATCGAGATCGCACCGACCAAACAGATGAACAGCGCGACGACCCAGGCGAAGATCGGCCTGTCGATGAAGAAGCTGGGCATGTCGGATCACCGCACCGCGTGCGCGGTTTGCTGCGAATCCGGCGCTGCAGCCGCGTCGATCTCACGCCAGGCCAGCGGCCGCACCTTGTCGCCGGCGGCAAATTTCTGGAACCCCTCGACGACGACCTTGTCGCCGGCCTTGAGGCCTTCGGTCACGAACCAGGAGCCGCCCTGCAGCGAGCCGGTACGCACCGGCTGCACCGCGACGTGATTGTCGCCCTTGACGACGAACACCTCGCTGCCGCCGCCGCCATTGCGCTGGATCGCCTGCTGCGGCACGGCGATCGCATCGCTGTCGATGCCCTGCTCGATCTGCACGCGGACATACATGCCCGGCAGCAGGACGCGCTTCGGATTCGGGAACTCACCGCGCAGGGTGACCTGTCCGGTATGGGCGTCGACCTTGGCCTCGGAGAACAACAGCTTGCCCGGCAGCGGATAGATCGAGCCGTCGTCGAGCACGAGACGCACCTTCATCGCGTCGGCCTCGATGCGGTCGAGATCGCCGCTCTCGAAGGCGCGACGTAGCTGGTTCATCTCGGTGACCGACTGCTGGAAGTCGGCATAGATCGGATCGAGCTGCTGGATGGTCGCAAGGCTCGCGGCGTCGTTCTGCACGACCAGCGCGCCTTCGCTGATGACCGCAGCACCGATGATGCCGTCGATCGGCGCACGGATCGTCGCATAGTCCAGATTGAGCTTGGCACGCGCGACGTCGGCCTCGCGACCCTGCACGTCGGCTTCGGCCTGCTTCAGGTTGGCGATCGCCTTCTCGTTCTCGGCCTCCGAGGTCGCGCGCTGGTTGGTGAGGGTGGCGATACGGCGGGCCTGCAGCGAGGTCTGCTCGAGCACCGCCTTGGCGCGCGCCAGCGCCGCCTCGGTCGACTGCAATTCGACTTCGAACGGGCGCGGATCGATCTGGTACAGCGGATCGCCGACCTTCACCTCGCTGCCCTGATGGAACATGCGGTTGACGACGATGCCCGAGACGCGCGGGCGCACCTCGGAGACGCGGGTCGGCGCGACGCGGCCCGGCAGCTCGCGCACCATCGCGCGCGCCTGCTGCTTCACAGTGACGACACTGACGTCCGGCTCGGGTGCTTGTACGGCGGCGGTTGCCGAATTCGGTTCGTCGCAGCCAGCAAGCAGTGGCGCCGTCACGGCCAGCATCAGAGCAATGCATGCCGATTGCGCGCGAAGTCCAGACATTGAGATGATCGCCCCTGAGAGATTTGAACAAACGAACGGCGGTGTCACGGCGACAGCGCTCGCGTTGCTGGGGTGAAAATAAAATCTCGTTGCTGCGACGCAATGCGTATTTCGGCGGCTCATTGTCACAGAACGCTATCGCCCTGATTTCGCAACATGTTTTATCGGGTCACTGCATTGTGAGCGGGTTCCATCGCAGGCTGTGGGAATGCGTTAAGGACTGCGTGAGCGGGAATACGCCTCTGCCTGTGCGGGAATGCCGCAGATTGCAAAGTCGTAATGCGCGGCGCGCGAATCGCCGATCGCGGCGCGCCTCGCCCAGCGATGCGTGCAACCCGAGTTCGTCTCGCGACCCACGCGTGGGATTGGCACCTTCCGAACAGGCTGATGCGCCGAAGCACCGGAATGCTGCGCAAAGCGGCAACACTCTGCCCGGTCTCAACCCAAGGTTCTGCGGTCCGCCTTTGGATTCGGCTTTCCTCACTCCGCCGCTGTGCCATATTGCTGGCAGATGCGGCCTTCGCGAACGGATGACCCGGCAATGCCCCCTTCCCGCTCCGAGATGGAGATCGAACTGAGCAAGCTGTCCTCGCCCAGGATCTTCCTGGTGCGGATGCTGGTGTTCCTGGTGCTCTGCGGCCTGGTCGGGGTCGTGCTGTACAAGCAGATCGTCACCGCCTTCTTCGCCAATCCCGGGCTGAACGCCCTGATCGGCGCGGTGCTGCTGATCGGTATCATCCTGGCGTTCCGCCAGGTGATCCGGCTGTATCCCGAGGTCGCCTGGGTCAACAATTTCCGCATTGCCGATCCCGGCCTTGCGATCGAGCGCCGCCCGACCCTGCTTGCCCCGATGGCCGCGATCCTCGGCGGCGAGCGCACCGGGCGGATGTCGATCTCGCAGCAGACCATGCGGCATCTGCTCGATTCGATCGCAACCCGCCTGGATGAAGCCCGCGACATCTCGCGCTACATGACCGGCCTGCTGGTCTTCCTCGGCCTGCTCGGCACCTTTTGGGGCCTGATCGAGACGGTCGGCTCGGTCGGCAAGGTGATCGACGGGCTCAAGGTCGGCGGCGACGCCGGCGCACTGTTCGATACGCTGAAGGAGGGCCTCGCCGCGCCGCTCGGCGGCATGGGCATTTCGTTCTCGTCTTCGCTGTTCGGCCTCGCCGGCTCGCTGATCCTCGGCTTCCTCGACCTGCAATCGAGCCAGGCCCAGAACCGCTTCTACACCGACCTCGAGGACTGGCTCGCCACCACCGTGCGCGGCATTTCCGGCGAGGGCGTCGGCGTCGGCGGTGCCGACCTGCAGGGCGCCATCGACCGGCTGCGTGCGACCTTCGAAGAAGGTGGCGCCGGCGGCGGCGGCCGCAGCACCACGGCCGCGATGGCCAATCTTGCCGAGGCGATCCAGGGTCTGGTTGCGCATATGCGCACCGAGCAGCAGATGATCCGCGAATGGGCCGACGGCCAGGGCGAGCAGAACCGCGAGATCAAGCGGCTGCTCGAGCGCCTCGCCCGCCAGCCCGAGAAGAGCTGAGCCACGGAGGCCAACGTGCTGGACCACGTGACCATCGGCATCAGCGATATCGAGCGGTCCAAGACCTTCTACGATGCGGCCTTGCGTCCTCTCGGCATCACCCGCTTGTATGCCGAGGGTGCCGAGTTTGCAGGCTATGGCGTGCGTCCAAAAGCCTTCTTCTGGATCGGCCGGCGCGCTACACCGCAGACCGGCGCCCACATTGCCTTCACGGCAAACGATCGTGTCACCGTCGATCGCTTCTATGACGACGCGATCAAGGCCGGCGGCAGGGACAACGGACGCCCCGGAATTCGGCCGCACTATCATGCAAACTACTACGGCGCTTTCGTCCTCGATCCCGACGGTCACAATATCGAAGCCGTCTGCCACGCGCCGCAGGACTGACGGCAACAGATAAAGGGAAACCGAATGGCCCTCGCCCGCTCGCGCCGCAGCGAATCCGGCTTCAACTACTGGCCCGGCTTTGTCGACGCGCTGTCGACGCTGGTGCTGTCGATCGTGTTCCTGCTGTCGGTGTTCCTCGTCGTCCAGTTCTTCCTGTCGCAGGAGGTCACCGGCAAGGACAAGGCGCTGGAGCAGCTCAACGCCAAGATCGCCCAGCTCAACGACCTGTTGTCGCTGGAGAAGCTCTCCAAGCTGACGCTCGACGACCAGGTGTCGCAGCTGCGCGCCGGGCTCGCTTCGGCCGAGAGCGAGCGCGACCGCATGAAGGGGCTCTATGAGGGGCTCGCCAATTCCGGCAATGACGCGCAGGGCCGCGCCAACGAACTCAACAAGGCGCTGGAGTCCGAGAAGAGCGTGTCGTCGCGCGCGCTGGCGCAGATCGAGGTGCTTAACCAGCAGATCAGCGCGCTGCGCCGCCAGCTCGCGGCGCTCGAGGAAGCGCTCGACGCCTCCGAGAAGCGCGACAAGGAATCGCAGAGCCGGATCGCCGATCTCGGCTCGCGCCTGAACGTCGCGCTGGCGCAAAGGGTGCAGGAATTGTCGAAATACCGCTCGGAATTCTTCGGCCGGCTGCGCGCCATCCTCGGCAACCGTCCCGATATCCGCATCGTCGGCGACCGCTTCGTGTTCCAGTCCGAAGTGTTCTTCGATACCGGCCAGGCAACGCTGCTGTCTGAAGGCAAGACCGAGCTCGACACCGTGGCGAACGCGCTGATCGATCTCGACAAGCAAATCCCCGCCGAAATCGCCTGGGTGCTGCGGGTCGACGGCCACACCGACGTGCGGCCGATCAACAGCCCGCTGTTCAAATCGAACTGGGAGCTATCCTCCGCGCGCGCGATCTCGGTGGTGCAGTATCTGGTCTCGCTCGGCGTGCCCGCGCAGCGCCTGGTCGCCGCCGGCTTCGCCGAATTCCAGCCGCTCGACACCGCGCAGACCGAAGACGCCTACAAGCGCAACCGCCGCATCGAGCTGAAGCTGACGGAACGCTAGCTGGCACACGCCTTCGCGCTCCGCTTTCGCCAGGACGACATCGAATGTGTGGCACGGCCTGCATCCACAATCGTCGTCCCGGCGCAGGCCGGGCCCCATAACCACAAGGTTGTGTTGTTGAAGCGAGCTGCGGCCCCAGCGTCGCGCAGCAATTGTCACTTGTGGTTATGGGTCCCGGGTCAAGCCCGGGACGACACTGAGTTTGTGGCTCGACGTCCTCAGCGTCCGACCATCTGTTGCAGATGCTCCGGATAGCGCGCGCCCTGCACCTCGACGGCAGCGACGGCCTTGCCGATGTCGGCGAGATCAGCGGAGCTCAATTCGATCCGCGCGGCGCCGATGTTTTCGTCGAGCCGATTGAGCTTCGTGGTGCCCGGGATCGGCACGATCCACGGCTTTTGCGCCAACAGCCAGGCTAGCGCGATCTGGGCCGGCGTTGCGCCCTTGCCGGCGGCGATCCGGCCGAGCTGATCGACCAGCGCCTGATTGGCGCGGCGGGCTTCCGGCGAAAAACGCGGCACGAGGTTGCGGAAGTCGTCGCTGGCGAACGTCGTCGACGCGCTGATCGCACCCGTGAGAAAACCGCGGCCGAGCGGGCTGTACGGCACGAAGCCGATGCCGAGCTCTTGCAGCAGCGGCAGGATCTCCGCTTCCGGACCGCGCTCCCACAGCGAATATTCGCTCTGCAATGCCGTGACCTTCTGCACCGCGTGCGCCCGGCGGATGGTCTGCACGCCAGCCTCCGACAGGCCGAAATGGCGCACCTTGCCGGCGGCGATCAGGTCCTTCACGGCGCCGGCAACATCCTCGATCGGCACCGCGGGATCGACCCGATGCTGATAGAACAGATCGATCACATCGATGTTCAGCCGCTTCAGCGAGGCGTCCGCGACCGCTTTGATGTGCTCGGGCCGGCTGTTCAGCGAGCGGTGCCGCTCGGCCATGGTGCCGATATCGAAGCCGAACTTGGTCGCGATCACGACGTCGTTGCGAACCGGCGCCAGCGCCTCGCCGACCAGCTCCTCGTTGACGAAGGGACCATAGACCTCCGCGGTATCGAAGAAGGTGACGCCGCGCTCGACGGCGCCGCGCAGCAGCGCGATGCCTGCGGCTTTCTCGACCGCCGGGCCATAGGCGAAGCTGAGGCCCATGCAGCCCAGGCCGATCGCCGATACCTCCAGATTGCTGTTACCGAGTTTACGCTTCTGCATGATGTCTCTCCGCATCAAAGGCTGGAACCTGCCGCTGCGGGATTTAGGGCGTGCACGGGCGTCCCATTAGACGTAAAAATCGGGATGGACTTATGAGCAGGATTCATCAATGCCGCGGCATGACGTCAATGACCTGATCGCCTTCCTCGCGGTGGCGCGCGAGCGCAGCTTCACCCGCGCGGCGGCGCGGCTCGGTGTGTCGCAGTCGGCGCTCAGCCACACCATGCGCGCGCTGGAGGAACGGCTGGGGGTGCGGCTCCTGACCCGCACCACGCGCAGCGTGGCGCCGACCGAGGCCGGCGAGCGGCTGCTGCAGGGCATCGGGCCGCGCTTCGAGGAGATCGAGGCCGAACTCACTGCCCTCAACGCGCTGCGCGAGAAGCCGGCCGGTACCATCCGCATCAACGCCGGTGAGCACGCAGCCGAGACCATCCTGTGGCCGGCGCTGGAAAACTTCCTGCCGCGCTATCCCGACATCAAGGTGGAGCTGACCGTCGACAATGGGCTCGCCAACATCGTCGCTGAGCGTTTTGACGCCGGCGTTCGCCTCGGCGAGCAGTTGGCGAAGGACATGATCGCGGTGCGGATCGCGCCGGATTTCCGCATGGTCGTGGTCGGAGCGCCGTCCTATTTCAAGCGGCGCGACCGTCCGAAGCGGCCGCAGGACCTGACACAGCACGCCTGCATCAACATTCGCCTGCCGACCCATGGCGGCATCTATGCCTGGGAATTCGAGAAGCGCGGACGCGCGATCAAGGTCCGCGTCGACGGACAACTGGTCTTCAACAGCACCGCGCTGCGGATCAAGGCGGCGTTGGCCGGGCTCGGGCTTGCCTATGTCGCCGAGGATCAGGTGCAGGCGCAACTTGCCAGGGGCCAGCTGGTCCAGGTGCTCGACGACTGGTGCGTGCCGTTTCCCGGCTATCACCTCTATTACCCGAGCCGCCGGCAGTCCTCGCCGGCGTTCGCGCTGCTGGTCGACGCGCTACGCTATCGAGGATAACAGAGCGAACGCGCCGCCGGGATCCACCACACGGATATTTGCTTTGCGGTTTGGCCGTAGCCTCTGGGAACGAGACCAGCACCGCTTACGTTATTGTGGACGAAATTGTGCGGGCTTGGCGGATCTCGCCACCGCTCGAACCTCACCGCACCATCCGGACCAGCCCATGTTCAGAAACAAATTCGCCATCATCGTCGCCGCCGGCCTGACGCTCGCCCCGGCCCAGCTTCTCGCGCAGAGCACGGGGGGCACGCCGTTGCCACCGAGGCCGGGCGACCGCGCTGCTTCGTCGGACGGCGTTGGCGGCACTGCGCTTCCGGCCCAGAGCGGCCAGCGCTATGCGCCGTCCTCCGGCGGCAACTTCAGTGCGGCGCCGGCCGCTCCCGGCGGTTCGGTGAGCACGACCGGCAATGCCAATAGCGCGCAGGGACACTGAGGCGCGGCGCTAGATGGCGCCGGCGGGCTCCACGGCCGGTTCGTCCGGCTCGGCGTCGGCGGTCACGAATTTGAGCCCGTAGGTCTTGCCGCGACGCCAGACCACTTCGCAAGGGTAGCGCTTGGCGTGATCGGCGAGCAGCGTCAGCGCAAGGCGATCCCTCACGTCGAACTCGACCTCGGTCGTGATCTTGGCGCCGCCCGGCGAGATGTCGACCACGGCGCAGGCGTTCTCGGTCGCGCCGTCATCGACCGTGATCCACGCCGCACGGTTGTTGAGCTGGCGCCGCGGCTCGCGACTGACCTTGATCCGTGCTCCATTGCTCGCCATCGTCTCGTCCTTGAAGACAATCGTCCTTGAAGACATTGGGGACCGCGCAGGTCGATCGACGCGCCCGGCACATAACCGCACGGGCCACAATGCCGCCGCCCCGTAAAGCCCGGCTTAGCGCGATCGCTTGAACTTTACCGGAATCTTGCCCCGGCTTTTAGCAAACGAGGATTCCGCAACTCCATCAGCGGGATACCGGCCGCATGGGCAGTCGTCGGCTTGACACGGGGACCGCATAGTTGGTGAAGTGGCGGCCGTGGCGCTGGCCACATCCCTGCAACAAGAGCGCTTCAAGCCGCCTCTGTCTTCCGGAAACGCCCCATGCTGATCCCCCTCGCCGACGTGCCGCGCTGGTATGCCGAACGCAAGCCCGCAGACGCGATCGCCGTCAGTCATGGCGCGGATGCGCTGACCTGGCTTGAGCTCGAGCGCCGCGCCAATGCACGGGCGCGCGCCTTTGCCGCCAAGGGCGTCAAGCCCGGCGACTTCGTCGCGATCGGGCTGCCTAACAGCAACGCATTCTTCGAGACCTCGTTTGCGGTGTGGAAATGCGGCGCGACGCCGACCTCGCTGTCATGGCGGCTGCCGCGCGGCGAGGCCGCCGCGGTGCTCGAGATCCTGAAACCGTCGCTGGTGGTCGGCGGCGAGGCCGACTGGAATGCGCCGAATTCGCTGCCGGTGGATTTCGTGCCGGAAGGATTTTCCGGGGAGCCGCTCGATGCACCGGTCGCGCGCTACTGGAAGGCGATGACGAGCGGCGGCTCGACCGGGCGGCCGAAGGTGATCCTCGATCACAACCCCGCCGTGATCGAAACCACGACACCGCTGCTGCTCGGCATGCCACATGAGGCCTCGGTGCTCAACCCGGGTCCGCTCTATCACAACGCGCCGTTCATCCTGTCGCACTCCGCGCTGTTCGGCGGCGGACGGCTGACCGGCATGGTGAAGTTCGACGCCGAGGAGACGCTGCGGCTGATCGCGCGCGAGCGCGTGCAATGGGTCAACTTCGTGCCGACCATGATGCACCGGATCTGGGCGCTGCCCGAAGAGGTGCGCAACCGCTACGACGTCTCCAGCCTGCAAATCGTGTTTCACATGGCTGCTCCGATGCCGCCCTGGCTGAAGGAGAAGTGGATCGAATGGCTCGGGCCGGAGCGGGTCTGGGAGCTCTACGGCGGCACCGAGCGGCAGGGCGCCTGCGTGATCTCGGGCGTCGAGTGGATGGCGCACAAGGGCTCGGTCGGCAAGATCGGCGAGACCGCGCGCTTGCGCATTATCGGCGAGGACGGCAACGACGTCGCGCCCGGCGAGACCGGCGAGATCTACTTCCTGCCCAATGACGGTGCCGGCTCGACCTATCACTATCTCGGCGCATCGCCGAAGCGGCGGCCGGACGGTTGGGAATCGCTCGGCGATATCGGCCGGCTCGACGAGGAAGGCTATCTCTTTCTCGGCGACCGGCTCGCCGATATGGTGCTGCGCGGCGGCGCCAACATCTATCCGGCCGAGGTCGAGGCCGCGGTGAGCGAGCATCCCGAGGTGCGCTCCTGCGTCGTGGTCGGATTGCCCGATCCGGAATTCGGCCAGCGCGTGCATGCGATCCTCGAACTCGCCGAGACTGCGGATGCGCAGAAGATCGCCGACGGCATGGGCGACTTCCTGAAGGACCGGCTCAGCCGCTACAAGCATCCGGAAAGTTTCGAGCGCGTCGGTACGGCGCCCCGCGATGATTCCGGAAAGGTTCGCCGCACCATGCTGCGCGACGAGCGCGCCGCCTGGATCAAACAGGACCGCGCTTTCCGCATCATGCCGGCGCGTGCGGCAGCAAAAACCGATTAGGTTCAGTTCATCTTGCGAGGGGCAGCTCTGCACGCCAGATGAGCTGTGCAGGCCGCCGCGCAAGGTATATCATTCCATCTTCCCTGCCGGCAGAACCTCGGACTACCATGAGGTTCCAGCGCCCTGCACGCCAGGAGATCCTTGATGCCCTCCACCACCGAATGGAAAGTGCCGGCGGCCTTTCAACCCCGCCCCGAAGATTACCGCTACGACCTCGATCGTGCGCTGGCGAGCGTGATCGGGCTGCATTCGATCATTCCGCCTGACGCCTTCAGCGCCGAGACGCTCGGCACCGAGCGCGCCGGCAACGGCGTCTTGATCGACGACGGGCTGGTGCTGACGATCGGCTATCTGATCACCGAAGCCGCCACGGTGTGGCTGCATCTCGGCGACGGCCGCGCGGTCGAGGGCCACGCACTCGGCTTCGATTTCGAATCCGGCTTCGGCCTAGTGCAGGCGCTGGGACGGCTCGACATCAAGCCGCTGCCGATCGGCTCGTCGGCGGCGACGCAGGTCGGCGACAATGTCGTGCTCGGCGGCGCCGGCGGCCGCACGCGCTCGGTCGCGAGCCAGATCGCGGCGAAGCAGGAGTTCGCGGGCTACTGGGAATATCTGCTCGACGAGGCGATCTTTACCTATCCGTCGCATCCGAACTGGGGCGGCACCGGACTGATCAACAATGCCGGCGAGCTGATCGGCATCGGCTCGCTGCAGCTCGAACGCGAACGCTCGGGCCGCGCCGAGCATGTCAACATGATCGTTCCGATCGACCTGCTTAAGCCGGTGCTGAGCGACCTGCGCAAGTTCGGCCGTGTCGACCGGCCGGCGCGGCCGTGGCTCGGCATGTACACGACCGAGATCGACAACCGCCTCGTGGTGGTCGGCGTCGCCAACAAAGGACCGGCGGCGCGCGCCGAGCTGAAGACCGGCGACGTGATCCTCGCGGTCGACGGCGACAAGGTGACGAGCCAGACCGGCTTCTACCGCAAGCTCTGGTCGCTCGGCGCAGCCGGCGTCGACGTGCCGCTGACCATCTACCATGAGGGCGTCACCTTCGACGTGACCCTGACCTCGATCGACCGCATGAAGCTGTTGAAGGCGCCGCGGCTGCATTAAGAGAAAGAAAAGATGAGCGAGGCCGTGGTTGACGACATCGTGGCCGTGCTGCCGCCGCTGTTGCAGACGCTGGAATCGCTGTCCTTTGTCGCGCGCAACCTCAATCCGCCGGACTTCGATCGCGTGATGCAGATCGCGGGCGAGCCTGAGGAGGCCCTGCAGGCGGTGCGGCCGCGGCTTGCCGATTGGCCGGAGAAATTCGCGCACATCAAGACCGCACTGGAGGCTGCGATCGAACCGGCACTGGCCGGTTATGCCGGCCTGCGCGCGGTGCAGAATGGCGAGGGCGATCTGGTCAGCGTATTCCGCGCGCTGCGCTATCTGCCGCGCGCACAGGAGGCGCTCTATCCGCTGACCGAGCTGCCGCCGGTCAGCGGCTTCTTCATCGCGCCCGACTTGCGCGAGGACGCCGACCTGCAGGCCAAGCTCGCGGCCACGCCGAACTCCGACACCGGCATCTTCCACGAGCGCAACGAACCGGGCAGCCGCGGCGGCTTCTCGATGTATGTGCCTGAGTATTACACGCCTGATCGCAGCTGGCCGCTGGTGATGGCGCTGCACGGCGGCAGCGGCAACGGCCGCGGCTTCCTGTGGAGCTGGCTGCGCGATGCGCGCAGCCGCGGCGCCATCCTGGTGGCGCCGACCGCAACCGGGCAGACCTGGGCGCTGATGGGCGACGACACCGACACGCCGAATCTCGACCGCATCATCGATCAGGTGCGCGCGCGCTGGCGCATCGACGAGAGGCGCATGCTGCTGACCGGGATGAGCGACGGCGGCACGTTCAGCTATGTGAGCGGGCTCGACGGCGCCTCGCGCTTCACGCATCTGGCTCCGGTTGCCGCGACCTTCCATCCGCTGATGGCCGAAATGGCCGATGCCGAGCGGCTGCGCGGCTTGCCGATCTTCATCACTCATGGCCGGCTCGACTGGATGTTCCCGGTGCAGACCGCGCGGCAGACCCAGGGCTTGCTGTCGGCCGCCGGCGCCAAGGTGATCTATCGCGAGATCGACGATCTCAGCCACACCTATCCGCGCGAGATCAATGCGGAGATTTTTCGGTGGCTGAACGGCGAGTGAGCCGACGGCGCGTGATGCGCCGCCGGCTTGTAGCTGCGTTGCGTAGCCCTATTCCCGTCACCCTGAGGAGCGCGAAGCGCGTCTCGAAGGGTCGACGGCCCAGCTGAGGCCACGCGACTGCATCGGGGCCGTGCACCCTTCGAGGCTCGCTCCGCTCGCACCTCCAGCGACAAAGGCGAAGCCTTTGCGCGGGAATGACGGGGATGGATAGTGCGCGTGGCACTATCCTCATCGTTGACGCGGACAGAGCGCCGAGCTACTTGTTTACCCGCGGCTTGAGCAGATCTGAGAAGCCGACCCGGTGCAGCATCTCGTTGCGGACGCGGTCGATCACGCCGAAGGCGACCTCGGCACCGTCCCGGGTCGGATCGATGTGAACGCGGAATGGCCGCTTGCCGAACGGCATGTCGACGACCTCAACGATCGCATCCGCCACCAGCGACGCGTCGGCATCCTCGGGCACGATCGCCGAAAACGCCTTCATGATCTCGTCGCCGAAGCCGGCATAGGGACCGGCTTCATATTCGGCGACGCGCGCCTGATCGGCAGGACGGCCGGAATGCGCGAAATGGTTGGTGCCGCCGGTGAACGCACCCGGCACGATGATCGAGGTCTCGATGCCCCAGCGTGACAACTCGCGGGCATAGATCACGGCCATCGCATCCATGCCGGCCTTCGCCGCGAAATATGGCGCGAGATAGGGCGGCGTGCCGCCGGCCGAGCTGCTGCTCGATACCCAGACCACGAGTCCCCTGCCCTGCTTGCGCAGCTGCGGCAGCGCTGCGCGATTGACGCGCTGGGTCGAGAGCACGTTGACGTCGTAGAGCTCGGCGAGCTGCTCGGGCGTGAAGGCCTCGGCTGGACCGAACACCATGTGGCCGGCATTGTGCATGATGACGTCGAGCCGGCCCTCCTCGGCGACAATCTGCGCAATCGCCTTATCGACCGACGTCTGCGAGCCGACATCGAGCTCGAGCGCGCGCAGATCGACCTTGTTGTCCCGGGCGAACTCCTCGATATCGGCGACCGCGGCGGCATTGCGCCCGGTGGTATGGCGCATCGAGGCGTAGACAGTATGGCCGGCCTTGGCGAGCGCGTTGGCGGTGAGGCGGCCGAAGCCGCTCGAAGCGCCGGTGATGACGATGACCTGTTTCATGACACGTATCCTCGTGATGTCGGATTGAACGAGAGTTGGGTTGAAGTGTGGGGACGTCAGACCAGGCCGCCATTGGCGCGCAGGGTCTGGCCGTTGATCCAGGAGCCGTCGGGACCGGCGAGGAACGATACGGCAGAGGCGATGTCGTCGGGCGTGCCGAGCCGCTCCAGCGGGACCATCCTGGCGAAGCGGTCGATCAGCTCCTCCGACTTGCCGTTGAGGAACAGATCGGTCGCGGTCGGGCCAGGCGCGACCGCATTCACCGTGATGCCGCGGCCGCGCAGTTCCTTGGACAAGATCGCGGTCAGTGACTCGATCGCAGCCTTGGTCGCGACGTAGATGCCGTAGGTCTCGAGCCTCATGCCGACGACGCTGGTCGAGAAGTTGACGATGCGTCCGCCATTGCGCAGCCGGCGTGCCGCCTCCCGCATGGTGTTGAAGCTGCCTTTCAGGTTGACCGCGACCTGCTGGTCGAAGGCCGCATCGTCGCTGTCGGCAATCTTGCCGAGCTTCATGATGCCGGCATTGTTGACCAGCACATCGACGCCGCCGAACGCCGCTTCCGCCGCGTCGAACAGGCCGCGCACGGCGTTGGCGTCGCTGACATCGGCCTTCGCCGTCAGCGCCCGGCCGCCGGCGGCCTCGATCCGGTCGGCGACTGCTTGGGCGGGCCTGGCGTCGCCGGAGTAGTTGATGACAACGGTGAAGCCGTCCCTGGCGAGGCGCTCGGCAACCGCCGCGCCGATCCCGCGCGAGGCACCCGTCACCAGAGCTACCTTGTTGGCTTGGTTGGTCATTTTCAGTCTCCCATCAGGTTGGCGGCGAAGGCCGCGTTCGATGGGAGGACACTACGACTTGGAATTCCTCGGATAATCATGCATCTTTCGGCATCACTATTCGCAATTTTCGGATAATAAATGGACCGCTTCGACGCGATGCGCGTGTTCACCCGGGTGGTCGAGCGCCGCAGCTTCTCACTCGCCGCCGACGATCTCGCCCTGCCGCGCTCGACGGTGACGGACGCGGTCAAGGGGCTGGAAGCGCGGCTCGGCGTGCGGCTGCTCGAGCGCACCACGCGCACGGTGCGCCCGACGCTCGACGGCGAGGCGCACTACCGCCGCTGCCTGTCACTGATCGCAGACCTCGAAGACGCCGAGGGCGCGTTCGGCGGCGCGCGGCCGAAGGGCCTGCTGCGGCTCGAAGTGCAAGGCACTTTGGCGCGGCACTTCCTGCTGCCGAACCTGCCGGGCTTCCACACTGAGTATCCCGACATCGAAATCAACATGAGCGAGAGCGACCGCTGGGTCGATCTGATCCGCGAAGGCGTCGACTGCGTGCTGCGCTTCGGCCGATTGCCCGACAGCGACATGATCGCGCGGCAGGTCACGATGCTGGAGCGATTGACCTGCGCCACGCCGGACTACCTTGCGCACTTCGGCATGCCGACCGATCCGCTCGCGCTCGACGGCCATCGCATGATCGGGATTCGCTCGCTGACGACGGGCCGCTTGCGCCCGATGGAGTTCGTGATCGACGGCGCGCTCAAACAATTTCCGCTACCCGCGCCGATGTCGGTGACCGGCCCCGAGAGTTATCTGGCGAGCGCAAGGCTCGGCCTCGGCCTCGTGCAGGTGCCGCGCTTCCATGCCGAAACCGATCTCGCGAACGGCACGCTGGTCCCGGTGCTGCAGCAATGCCCGCCGCCGTCGGTGCCGGTATCGCTGCTCTATCCGCGCAACCGCCAGCTGTCGCCGCGCGTGCGCGTGTTCATCGATTATGTGATGCGGGTGTTCGCGCGCAGTTGATCGATCGCCGGAACCACAGCGAACCCCACGACGTTATCCCGCCGACACCGGAGGGATTATGCGATGCGGACGTTTTTCGGCATGATTTTGGGCGCGCTGCTGCTGGTTTGCGGCGTCTACGTCTACGATTCGATGCGGACGTCGAGCGTCGCCAATGGCGAAGTGGCGCAGGATACCCGCACCATCGTGAATTGGGATGTTGCAGCCCATGACTGGAACCTGCTGAAAACGCGCACCCGCGAGCAGTGGGACAAGATCGCGTCGAAATAACCGCTCACGTCACAGCCCGCTCGTAGACGCCGCCAAGGCCGCACCGAAGCCGGCACCTAACGCGGCCCATTCCCTCGCCGTGACGGCCATCGTCACGAGTGCGACCAACGTTCCGACGAGACCTGCCAGCCCGCCGGACAGGCAACCACTAACAATGAATGCGATGAACAGATTGCCGGGCGCGAGCCGGAGAAACCGGGCGGCGATGCCGTCGTCGCGCATCGACGCCGCGAGGACGTATCCACCGGCGCGCATGGCATAGCATGTCAGCCCAAGGATGAAGATCACGCCGAGAACGTCCAGGTCACGCATCGGTCCGCTCCATCATGCTGACGAGCGTGCCGCATCCGCCCCCGATCAGCATGGACCAGCTGGGATCCACGAATCGGCTGACCAGGAGCGCGACGACCGCCGAGGTCAGCCACGGCCACGGAGATGTCGCGTTCTTCCACTGGCTGGGAAGCAGGGTCGCAATGAACATCGTCGGCAGCAGTGCGGCGGCGAGCCTCAGCGGTCCATTCGTTGCGAGCGGGGCGGCATAGGCGAGCGCGGTGCCGCCGACCCAGCCGATCGCCATCGGGATGCTCGCCCCCAGCAGATAGCCGGCGTCGGGTCCGTTGCGGTCTGCATCCGAACTCGTCATCAGCCACGACGCATCCGCGAGCAGAAACAGGCTGAGCAGGATCTTCCGGGGGGCTAGTCCGCCAAACAGCTGGCGCAGATGGGCGCCCATCAGTAAGTATCGTGAATTGGTGGCGATGCAGGCAACGACCATGGCGGCAACCGGCAGTGGGCTCGCCCACATGCTCAGCGTGATCGCCTGGGCCGTGGCAGAGTAGACGAGCAGGCTGAACAGAATCGCTTGCGGCGCCCCCAGCCCAAGCCCCTTGTAGGTCAGTCCCATCACGAGGCCAGCGGCGCCATTGCTGAGCAGGAATGGCAAGGCCGCGACCAAGCCCCGCCTGAATCCGGCGGCCGTCATCGTTGGGGCGCGTCGAGGCGGTTGGGTACTTGTAATGGTCATGACCGTTAGATTAAACTCGGTGAGAGGCCGTGATGTCAAGGGATCCCGCGCGGGCAGCGACGCAGTTCTTCGGTGGACGGGTCTGCCTCGACTTCGCGAACACGCTCGACTGGCGGACGTCGAACGATCCGCAGGAGCTGATCCCGGATTACGCTGCGCTATTGTCCTGGAGCGAGCGACGCGGGACCTTGCCGCTCGTAGCGATCAGGAAGCTGAAAGCGCATTCGGCGAGCAGCGTTGCCGTGGCCGCGATGCAGAAGGCGCATGATTTGCGTCGCGACATCTGGGCGATTTCCGACGCGCTCCGCGGTGGCCGCAGCGTGGACCTCCGTCTCGTCAATCAGATGCTATCGGCGGCTCCGCGGCAGCCCGACCTTGTGCGGCAGCATCGAGGCTATCGCCATGCGCTGGCGGGGACCGACGTGACGGAGCCATTGTGGCCGGTGCTGTGGTCGCTGACGGCCCTGCTGGCGTCCGATGACGCCAGCCGCATCGGATGCTGCGAGGCTGACGGCTGCGGGTGGTTCTTCGTCGACGAGAGCCCGAACCGGACTCGCAGATGGTGCTCGAGCGAAGTGTGCGGCAATCGCGAGCGCGCGCGGCGCGCCTATGCCAAGCGGAAAGGCTCTACGTAAACGCGCTCCGTGTTGGTCCCGACGGAAGCCACGTCAAACCGGTGCGATCGCGGCTGGAGCCGTTTCCGTTCCGATGAAATCGGAACGGGCTCTGGATGTTTTGACGCGTTTTCTTTACGCGAACTGGTAGCCACTTCGCTCGAAAACACTTTAGTTCTGCTCGGTCTTGCGCCCCATATTGGCCTTGCGGGCGTCCGCGATCACCTGCTCGAATTGATCGATGCTGAGCACGCCCGGCACGCGATACTTGCCGACGATGAATGACGGCGTGCCGTTGAAGCCGAATGCCTGCGCCTGCTCGTTGTTGCGCGCCAAAACTGCGTCGATCGCCTTGGCGTTGGCGTCGAGATCCTTCTTCAGGCGGTCCATGTCGAGGCCGGCGCCCGACAGCAGCTCGGCAATGCGCGGCTCGGTGATGCGCGAATTGACCGAGATCATCGCCTCATGCGCGGCTTCGAACTTGTCTTGGTACTTCGCCGCCAGCGCCATCCGCGCCGCGACCTTCGACACCGGCCCGAGGATCGGCCAATCCTTCAGCACCAGGCGAACCTTGCCGTCGTCCTGCACCACCTGGCGGAGCTCCGGCGCGAGCTTGCGGCAATACGGGCAGTTGTAGTCGAACCATTCGACGATCGTGATGTCGCCCTTGGGATTGCCGATCACCGGAATATCCGGATCGCGCAGCACCTGTTCCTCGGTCAGGACATTGTCGTCCTCGGCGCGCGCGCCTCCCGCGGCCAGCAGCGCAATGCCGGCACCGATGAGACCGAGCGCGCCGCGCCGGGTGGCGCCGGCGTTGTCGAGGGGTGATTTCGTCAGATGGTTCATAGCTCGCTTCCGGAAGGGCTCCTCGCCCTTCTACGTTCAGGACACATTGATGTTACGCAGCAGCATATAGATCGCCACGACGATAATCACAGTCGCAAACACGATATTGAGGGCGCCGCGCCGTTCCGACAGGTGCCGGGCGCTCCGTGTACCCAGCAGGCCGCCCGCGATGCCGCCGGCGACGAATAGCCCCGCCAAGCCCCACGACACCAGCCCGGACCACGCATAGCTCAAGGCCGTGGTCACGCCGAAGGCGGTAACCGCCACCAGCGACGAACTGACCGCGTTCATGATCGGCATCCCGGTCGCCAGCATCAAGGCCGGCACGATCAGGAAGCCGCCGCCGATGCCGAAGAAGCCGGACATGGTTCCCGTCACAAGCCCGAGACCTACGATCGCGGGCGTGTTGGCCATCGAGATCTTGACGTCGGTCAGCCCGACCCGCGCGCGGGTCTTCAGCATCAGACCCGCGATCACCAGCATCACGATCGAGAACAGCGCCAGCAGCTTCTGCCCGTCCAGCATCTTGCCGAGGATCGAGCCGCCGAAAGCGCCGAACATGCCTGACAGCGCGAACACCAGTGCGCAGGACCAGACCACGGTGCCGCCGCGGGCGTGGTTGGAGAGGTTGATCGCGGCGTTGGCGGCGACCGCGATCGCCGAGGTGCCGATCGCGACATGCGGCTGGGGGACCCCGACCACATAGACCATCAGCGGCACGGCAAGGATCGACCCGCCGCCGCCGACCAGGCCCAGCGAAAAGCCGACCAGCATGCCCGATGCCAGCCCAAGCACGCTCTGAGTTGCGGAGAAGACCAAGGGGAACAGACTCGCGTTTGAGGCCACAACCCTAGAAGGATTTGCTGCACAACGCCATACCAATAGCACAAAACTGCCCTGCAACCGGGTTCCTCTATTTGAGCATGATCTTTTCGGAAAACCGGTCTCCACTTTTCCGGATCATGCTCAGCGCAGCAGATATGTCACGGCCAGCGGCACCAGCAGCGAGGTGACCAGCGCGTTCAGGCTCATCGCGATCCCGGCAAAGACTCCGGCGACCTCGTCGACCTGGAAGGCGCGCGCGGTACCGATGCCATGGGCGGCGATGCCGGCGGCAAAGCCGCGGCCACGGAAGTCGGTGACGCCGGCGAAGTTCATCAAGGGCGTGACGATGATCGCCCCCATGATGCCGGTGAGGATCACGGAGACCGCCGTCAGCGAGGGATCGGCATGCAGGGATTCGCTGATGCCCATGGCAACGCCGGCCGTCACCGATTTCGGCGCCAGCGACAGGATGATGTCACGCGGCAGACCGAAGGCCCGCGCCAATAGCACCACCGAGACGATCGCGGTGAGCGAGCCGACCGCCAGCGCGACCAGCATCGGCAGGACCGCGGCCGCAACCCGCCTGCGGTTCTCGTAGAGCGGCACTGCGAGGGCGACCGTCGCCGGCCCGAGCAGGAAGTGCACGAACTGCGCGCCGGCAAAATAGGTGGTGTAGGAGGTCCCGGTCAGCAGCAGGAACGCACCGATGATCCACAGCGAATGCAGCACGGGATTGGCGAGCGGGTGCCGCCGGGTCTTCAGCGACACCGCATCGGTCGCCGCATAGGTCAGCAGCGTCACCGTCAGCCAGAGCAGCGGCGACTGCGAGAGATAGACCCAGAGCGAGAACGGATTTTCGCTCACGGGTTCTCCTCCTCGCGCGAAAGCAGGCTGCTCGCTGCGACGAAGGTCGCGACCGTCGCCAGCAGCGTGACGATGACCGAAACCGCGAGGATCGCCAGGATCGCGATGCCGTGCTCGGCGAGCAGATCGAGCTTCTGCACCACGCCGACGCCGGCCGGAATGAACAGCAGCGAAAGATTGGCGAGCATGCCGCGGCTCGCGCTCTCGACCCCGTCATTGCCGAGCGGCCCGCGCGCGAGCACCGGAAAGCGGTCGCGCGCCAACAGCAGCAACAGCAGCAGCACCAGCCCGACCACCGGTCCCGGCACCGGCACGGCCAGCGCCCGCACGGCAACCTCGCCGACCAACTGACAGAGCAGGATCAGACTGAGGCTGGCGATCATGACAAGGCGCTCACGCGAAGCATGCGCGTATCAGGTCGTCGCGGTGAAAGGTTGTCAATGCGCTCGCCTCGGTCAGATGCGCAAATGCTGGGCACGCCGATCTCTCAGGTCCGTCGCGACTCTCAGACCCGTCATCCTGAGGAGCGCGTAGCGCGTCTCGAAGGATCGACGGCCACCGGCCGGGCCGTGCATGCTTCGAGACGCCGCTGCGCGCTCCTCAGCATGACGGGGATAGATTAGCGCGGCTACCCTTCCCGCCGTGCCAGCGCCATCAGCGTCCCGCTCATGGTCGCGACCAGCGTCTCGATGCCGTCCTGCACGGCATAGGCGCGGCCGTCGCAGACCGTCAGCGTGCGGCCTGGCTTGACCACGACGCCGCGGAACACGAACCGCTCGCCGCGGGCCGGCGCCAGGAGATTGGTCTTGAACTCCACCGTGAGGATGTCGGAGCCTTCGGGCATCAGCGTGAAGGCGGCGATCCCGCAGGCGTTGTCGAGCCCCGCGGTGATGATCCCGGCATGCACGAATCCGTTCTGCTGGCAGAACTCCGGCGCGTAGGGCATCGCGAGATCGACCTCGCCCGGCTCCATGCGTGCGATCGAGATACCAAGCGTCTGCATTGCGCGCTGGCGCGCGAATGTGGCGGTGGCAACTGCGCGGAAGTCGGGATTCTTCGGCTCGAAACGGGGCATGGCGGTCACGCAGTCACCGGCTCTGACGGCACGAGGTGCGGCATCGCGGCGTAGCGGATCGCCGGCGCGAACGGCGCCGATTTGCGCGCGGCGCGATCGATGTGCACGGCCGCGATCTCGCAGGTCGCAGCGATGTCGCCGGTCTCCGCGTTGCGCATCTCATGCAGGATGCGGACCGACTTGTCGCGGAACTCGACCAGCCGGCTCTTGACCTCGACGAGGTCGCCGGCAAGCAGTTCGCGCTGGTAGGAGATGTTCTGCTGCACGGCGGCCATGCCGCGGCCGGACTCGCGCAGATAGCTCGGCGTCAGCCCGAGCCGCGCGAACATGTTCCAGCTCGCCTCGTCGAACTTGCCGACATACCACATGACGTTCATGTGGCCGATGTGGTCGCAATGCCAGGGATAGACCGTGCCGCGATAGGTCGCCTCGCCCTCCATCGTCCCCTCCTTCGATTTTTGATACGGTAGCGTATCAAGCACGAAGCGGGCTAGCAATACGGCACCGTATCGGGACCGCTCCGCGGAGATCACATGACTGAAAGCAAGGGCGACGTCTGGGTCGCGGCCGGCTTTGCCGAGCTCGCGCATACCGGCGTCGACGGCGTGCGGGTCGAGGTGCTGGCGAAGAATCTGGGCGTCACCAAGGGCGGCTTCTACCGCCGCTTCAGGGATCGCGCCGCGCTGCTCGAGGCCATGCTGACGCGCTGGCGCGACGGCCGCATCGCCGCGATCGAGAAGCAGACCGCGCTCGACGGCGCCAGCGCGCGCGAACGGCTGAAGGCGATCATCACGCTCTATTCGGAGCGCATGAACACCGAGGCGATGGCGGTCGAGCTCGCGATCCGGCAATGGGCGCGCACCGACGAAGCCGCGGCCTCCGCCGCCGCGAGCGTCGATGCCGCGCGGCTGAAGAATGTCGGCCAGCTCTATCGCGCCACCGGGCTACCGGCCGAGGAAGCAGATGCGCAGGCGTTCCTGTTCTACTGCTTCATCTTCGGTCAGAGCCTCTTGTTTCTCGAACGCGGCCCGCGCAAGCGCACGCAACTGCTGGCACAATCGGCGGACAAGCTGCTCACGGAAAGCCAATAGCGCTTCAGCCGAAAGAAAAGCGGCCGGCTTACGCCGGCCGCCCGTCAAACGCGCTTCAGCTGGCTCAGGCGCCCTTCAGGTGCTTGTTGCATTCGCTCCAGTAACCGCCGCCCTTCTGGATCCACTTCAGGCCGCCATTGCCGCCCGTGGCCTTGTTGGCCTTGTACTGGTCATCGCAGGTCTTGAAGCGCTGCTTGCCCGGAGTCTCCTGGGCGTATTTGGGATCGACCGCGTTCGGAAACACGGCGGGCCCTGCCGGTGCGGCGGGTGCCGCGGCGGGAGCGGCTTCCCGCTTGGCTTCCTTCGGCGCGGCCGGAGCAGGCGCGGCGGCAGCGGGCGGCGGAGCGGCGGGCGCCGCGGCCGGGGTCGCGTCGGCGCCGCATTGCGCCTTGCGGAAATCATTCCACTTCTGGCCGTTGAGGGTACCGGCCGTCTTGGCCGCCTGGTACTTGGCGCTGCATTCCTGCGCGGTCAGGGCCTGCGCCGGCGCGCTCGCCGCAAAGGCTGCAAAGCCCGACACCGCAATCACACACAACAATCTGGTCTGAATGGTCATCCCTGGTCTCCCGTCATCCCTGGTTTCCCGTGAGGTTTCCCCTGGGGGCATTGGCGTAAGACCATTATCCTAGCGCAACCCCGACTTGCGACAACGTGCGGACGCCCTTGGCTGTTAAAATATTGTGGCGGCCGGACCACCGCATATTCATCGACGGTTCATCATCGCCGCGCAACGTTTCGGCTCCTTCCCTCACGAGGTGCCCCATGAAGAAGATTTCCACGCTGGCGACTGCAACTGCCCTTGCCTCCCTGCTGCTGATGGGCGGAGCCTTCGCGCAAACCGCCGCGCCCGCCGCCAAGGAGGCCGCTCCGAAGGCCGACGCCAAGATGGCCAAGGAAGCCAAGCCGCGCACCGCCGAGTCGCTGGAGTGCTCGAAGCAAGCCGATGCCAAGGGCTTGCACGGCAAGGAGCGCAAGAAATTCCGCTCCGAGTGCAAGAAGGCGGGCGGCGCTGCCGCCGCGCCGGCCGCGAAGTAACGCGTAGACGTATTCTGACGTCCTTCACCCTCCCCGCCGGGGAGGGTGAAAATCTGTGCGCCGGGCGAGCCGAGGCGCAATGCTGCAATCGCGAGATGCAATTGTCCCGTGGTTGCGAATTTGCCATAAGGCGGCGTGACCCTGATCCGCGCTTCGATGGCGACCGCCATTCCCGACCGCAGCAAAGTTCTGAACGGGCTCGAGACACTCGTCATCGGCGCCGCCGGCGGCTTGCTGTTTTTATGGGCGGGATTGCCGGGCGGGCTGATCTCGGGTGCGATGTGTGCGGTTGGGATCGCAGCATTGGCCGGACGGCCGCTCGCGGTGCCGCCGGTGCTGACGCAATCGGTGCTGCTGCTGCTCGGCATCTCGCTGGGCTCGCTGATGTCGCAGCAATTGCTGCAGCACATGAGCTCTTACCCGCTCACCATTGCCCTGCTGGCGCTGGCGACGTTCTGCTCGACCTTCGGCTCGAGCGTCTATCTGCAACGCATTCATGGCTGGGACCAGACCTCGGCCTTCCTCGCCGGCAGCCCCGGCGCGCTCTCGCAGATCACGATCCTCGCCGCGGAAAAAGGCGCCGACGTCGCGGCGATCGCCGTGGTGCAGACCATGCGCGTCATCATCCTGACCGCGGCGCTGCCGCTGGTGCTGGCGTTGACCGGGGTGACGCACGCGGCGCCGCCGCCATTGCCGACGACGGTCGCCTCGCCGTTCGGCCTTGTCGCCCTGGTCGCCGGGTCGATCGGCGTCTCGCTGCTGCTGCGCTGGATCAAATTCCCCGCCAGCTGGATGTTCGGCGCGATGCTCGCCTCCAGCCTGCTGCATGGCTCGGGCCTGGTCGATGGCGGCCTGCCGCCCTGGCTGCGCAACGTCGCGCTGGTCGGCATCGGCGCGCTGATCGGGACCCGGTTTGCACGCATGAAGACCTCGACCCTGCTGAGCCACGTCAATGCCGGGCTCGGCTCATTCGCAATCGCGATCGCAATCTCGGCCGTGTTCGTCGCGGTGATCGGCCTCACCACCCATGTGCGGCTCGCCGACGTCGTGGTCGCCTTCGCGCCCGGCGCAATGGACGCGATGCTGGCGCTGGCGCTGACGCTGCACATCGACCCGATCTTCGTCGGCGCGCATCATCTGTCGCGCTTCCTGTTCGTCACCATCTCGACGCCGGGCATCATCCACCTGTTCGGACGGCCGCAGGACGACGTCGACGATTAGGCCGAGGCTCACCTGTTAATTCCGTCATCCTGAGGTGCGAGCGGAGCGAGCCTCGAAGGATGAACGGCCCGGCTGGTGGCCGTGCATGCTTCGAGACGGCCGCAAGCGCGGCCTCCTCAGCATGACGGATTGAGAGGCGGACACGGGCCTTAACCGTGGAAGCGTGGTGGGTTTCCGGGCCGCGCTTTGCGCGGACCCGTTGGCTCTACCTACCCTGCAGCTCCAATCCCGATCATGCCTCGGCCGTCGACTGGCCCGGCTGATCGCGGAACGATCGCGCCAACGCTGTCAGTTCCCCGGGATCGAACCATAGCTCCTCGTCCCGGTCCATTTGCAGTTTCGCGACGGCTGCAGCGTGCCACAACGGCTCGGTGATCCGGGCATAGACCGAATCGGGCTGTGCTTCGCTCCATTCCTCGAGCCGCTCTCTGGCGACTGCGCGCCAAAGCGCAGTCAGCCGGCTGCTCGCACCATGGATCTCGGAGATCGTATATCTCGGGCGCTGCTCGCTCATCAGCGTGGCGACGAGATTGCGTCGGCTCTTGAGGCGCAACAACGTCTCATTGGCCAACAGCAACAACTCGACGGGGACGCGGTGCACGATGATCAGCATGGGCTCGTCTGTCGCGCATGATCGGGAACGGTGGCGGCGGGATAGCCTCCACCTTGAAACACCTGACACGCGCGTCAGGGCCTTCGCACAGGGGATCCTCTACCTTGGCTTCCGGAAATCGATGCTGCGCAGGATGATCCGGGGCGGCGCCCCCTCGAACTCCTTCGCCTGGTACTTGCCATCGGCGCAGGCCTCGATGCGCTCGCGCAGCCGCATGAACTGAGTCTCGCGGTGGCCCGCGCGCCCGAGCGCCCCGCCTTCCAATTCATCCATGGCGGAGGTCGAGATCGCGCAATGGATCTCCTTCTCGTCGTCATGCATCGAAAACAGCACGACCATCCGGTCGTATTCGTAGCTGATGAAGCGACCTTGGGTAAGCGTCATGTGACCAGCTCCTTCAAAGCCGCGAAGTGGTTCTGGTTCATCGCGGCTCGGTGAGGCGCACAAAATCCTCGAGAATTGCCGTGACCAGATCGCGATGCCTTGTATCCTCCGGCGGCAGGCTCGCGGCGTACAGATTCAGAACGTAGCGCGCCTTGGCGGCCACCTCCGGCCACGACGTCGCAGGTACCGCCAGCAGTCCGGTTTCGAGCGAGGCCTGCCGTTCGCGCAGATCCCTCGCATGGGTCTCGATTTCCGCCAGCGCACGGCGAATATCGGTGGCTTTCTGGGCTGCCATGCCGCGGCGGCGATCGAGCTCGAGCGGTTCGTCAGTCATTAGATGCGCTCGCGTTGGATGCGCTCGCGTCGATACGCTGGGCGTCCGCCAGATCGACCGAGCCGATCGACACCATCTCCGTCGTCAATCCGCGCGAGCCTTGTGCCGGGACGATGATCATCGTGGCGACACGGCGGAACACCGCGAACGAGAGCCCTTCGATCGCCTCTTCGTCGGTGATGACCTCATAGGCGCCTGCGGGCAATTCACGATCGATGCCTCTGATCCGGAATGGATGCTGGAAGGTGACGACTTCACGTCGGGAGCGCATGGTCATGGGCCAACCTTTTTGCGAAACGCCCTGCGCCGGTGCGCGGCCCCATTGGCAGCATGCGCCGCTTCGGCGGCAATAGCCAATGCTTTCTTGTTGGTTTTCCTGGTGTTCCTGGCTTTCTCGCCGAACGAGGGGCAAAGACCGCTCCTCATACCATCCTGCGTGTTGTTGCCGCAGCGCGCCGCAAACCGCTTTGGCGCTCGCTATTCGGGTGCGATCGGCCTACGGTCGATCACCATCACTTCCGGCAAAGCAAATCCACGTCGACGTTCGGGACTGCTCCGGAGGCAGGCTCTGACCGAGTCGATGATCTCGATAAACCAGAGGGAGACCGACATGTCCAAAGGCGAGCGACACGGCAACCGCGAGGTCAAGAAGCCCAAGAAGGAGAAGATCAAGGTGATCGCCGCGGCTCCCAGCCTGAAGGGCGGACAGCCGAGCTTCACGCCGGGGAAGAAGAAATAGATCGATTGAGACAAGGCCTGTAAATCAGGCCACTCAGTCAGACCTTGGCCGCCCTCGCCACGCCCCAGCCGGCGACCGCAGCCATCAAGAGCGAGATCAGCACGTTGTAGCCGGCAAGCGAGATGCCGAGGAAGCGCCACTGCACTTCGTCGCAGCGGACCACCTTGACCTTGTCGAGCTGATCCAGCAGCGAGCCGGCCTTGCCGAAATCCACCATCGGGCCGGTGCAGTCGGTCGGTCCCTGCCAAAACCCCCATTCGACCCCGGCGTGATAGGCGCCGAGCCCGGCATTGGCCAGCGCGGCGAGGCCGAGGATCACAAGGCCCGCGAGCAGCACCGGGCGCGCCGCGCCACGGGCGGCCGCGAGCGCCACCACGGCGCCGAGCGGGACCGCGAGGTAATAGGCATAGCGCTGCTCGAGGCAGAGCGGACAGGGCATGATCTCCAGCACCAGTTGGAAGAACCAGGCGCCGGCCAGCGTCGCCGCCGCGATCACGGCAATCGCCAGGGCCGAGGTCAGCGCCGGATTGCCGGTGGCGGAAGCATCCGACGGATGGGCGGTGGCGAGCGTCACGGCAATCCTCCTGCGAGCACCGTCCGGCAGGGTCATGACCCGTGCTCCATGCTCAATCCGGGTCGTATCGCGTGAAAATACCGCTGTCGAGGCGCGGGACAATCACATCCGCGCGGGTTGACCGTGACGGGCCGCCCGCTATAGTCCGCCGCGCTTCGCGACCCCGGCCCTGTCTCGGCCTGGATCACCGCGAATGCCCCTGTGGCGGAACTGGTAGACGCGCTCGACTCAAAATCGAGTTCCGCAAGGAGTGCTGGTTCGATTCCGGCCAGGGGCACCAACCAGGCTGTTCAGGCCCGTTCGAAAGCGTCCGCAACCGTCCGCGCAGCGCTCGCAAACCCTTGAAAAATAGGCACTTCCGCGTACATTCTTGTTCGTCACCGTTTGTTCTCCTCCGATCCCAGCCGCCCGATTTGCTGGTATTTTTGCTGGTATCCTGCTGGTATCGTGAGAACAAAGGTTCACGGCGACTTTCGCTTTTCCGAATAAAGGAATTGAGCAGATGGCCGGCAAGAACGGCGGCGCGTGCGCCAATCCCAAGCAGATCAGGACCGACGTCGACTGCCGCGCCGCCCGACCGAAATTCGTCAAGGGCGCGTGGAGTCCCGCCAAGATTTCCGACGTGACCGGCGGCTGGCTCTATCTCTTTGTCACGCCGGACGTGAGCAGGCCTGGCAACGCTGGCTCGAAGCTCTGGCGGATGGACTACCGCTTCCATGGCCGCCAGAAAACCTACTCCATCGGCCCCTACGGCAACGGCAAGGATGGGACTTTCTCGCTCGCCGACGCCCGTCGCGAGCGCGACAAAGCCAAAGATCTGCTCAAGGAAGGCAAAGACCCAAGCATCGAGAAGCAACTCGACAAGCACAGGCAGGCCGCCGCCCGGCCTCTCGGGCAATGGGCCGACGAGTGGCTCGCAAAGAAGAAGGTCGAAAAGGTCAAGCGCGGCAGGATCGTCGCGGTGCGCGACCCCAAGACCATCGAGGTGCTTGAATTGCGCGTCGGCTACCTCAAGAATCGCTTCGGCAAGCTGTGCAGGCAGGACATCAAGCGTCCGGACGTGCTCGCTTTCATGCGTTCATACGAAGCCGAAGGAAAGCTGGAAACCCGCGACCGCGTGCGCAGCATCGGTGAGCAAGTGTGCGACTATGCCGACGTCGAAGGTGACGGCTACAATCCATTCCGCAACCTGAATGGGCAGATGATTGCCAACATTTCGACGCCACGTCCCGGCGTCACCGAACCACGCGACGTGACGCGCGTTTTCAAGCTCATCAGCGCGCCGTGGACGAGAGCGAGGTTTGGTGACGTTGTCGGCCTTGCCTTGCGCTTCGATGCGCTGACCATTCCCCGCCCCGGCATGGTCAATGAAATGGAGTGGAGCGAGGTCGATTGGGATGCCAAACGCTGGACCGTTCCAGCCACCAAAATGAAGACGGGCTGGGATCATGTTGTGCCTCTGTCACGGCAAGCACTCGCGATCCTGCGCAGCGTTCAAAAGCTGACTGGCCATCGCAGGTACGCGTTTTCCTGCTCGAAGGACGCGCCGCTATCAAACAACACTCTCAACAAGCGCTTACGGCTGCTGGGCATTGACACCAAGACCGATCATTGTGCCCACGGATTCCGGACCACCTTCTCGACGCTGTCTCACCACGAAGAGATCAAGGACGCCAAGGCGTGGGATGGCGATGTCGTCGAGCTGCAGCTTGCGCATCTCGATAACTCTACGGTGGAAGGTCTGTACAAGAAGCACGGACCGCTCGCATTGATAGGCTCACGCACGAAGCTGATGCAGCATTGGGCCGATCGGATCGACCACTGGCACGATCCAAAGAAGGTGATGCCGATCAAGGGCGGCGCTGCTTGAGTCACCTAAGAGGCGCCCCTTCCGGATCGCCTGCGCCGACATCGCAAGTATCGGTGGTTGCGGGGACCTGCAACCATCTCAAATTGCGAAAGAGTCCTCAGCTTCTCTCGAACCTGGCAGTGGGGGCTCTGGCGTTGAAGAGCGGCCTCTTTCGTGTAGCGGCCTAAACATGCTTTCGGGCCAAGATCATCGATCGCAGGAAGTCCTGCCGGCGCAGAACCGTTGCCCTCCGAAGGCACGTGTCAAGCCAGTTCTTGCAAAAGCGGGAGCGGAAAGAGGATTGGAATACAAGGACTTGCGAGACTGACGTTCGTCGCTTCACTCTCGCAAGAATTTCGCGTAAGCACTGCGCAAGCAGTAGGCACCCGTAGCTCAGCTGGATAGAGCGTCGCCCTCCGAAGGCGAAGGCCACACGTTCGAATCGTGTCGGGTGCGCCATGCTGCGAAATTTACAACATTCTCAGACGGCGGTCGCTTCCCTGGTTCGGGAGCGCAATGTCGCGCAATATTTGACGTTACCGCAGAGTGGGTCTGCGAGCATTCCTCGGTGAGGCCAAATGAGCTCAGGTCCGGCACCCAAGTTTTCCAAGGACAATCAGCATTTCGTTCCGCGGTTCTGGATAAAGCGATTTGCCGGATCCAACGGACGCATTTTAGGTCGAAAGCGCGGCGAGGCCCGAGCATTCCAGGTCGCAGCCGGCGATGTCATGACTGGCGACTGGACGTATACCCTGTTCGACGGTTGGTGGCGTCCGGCCGACAAGTTGGAGGATGCTCTGTCAGTGTTCGAGGGCGAAGCAGCGACCGTGATGGTTGCGGTTGACGACGTCTCGTCAACGTTGTCGCCTCTGCTGAAAGAGAAATTAAGCGAAGTGATTGCGGTATCGGGATGTCGTCTCCCATGGGTGATGAGGCGCGGCCATCAACGCATGAAAGAATTGGCGGCAGCCTTTGCAAGTATCGTGAAGTACAAAGACGATCGTGAATTTATTCAGGATATCAGAACCCGATTTGGGGTTGATCTGTTGGAAGCAGATTGCTCGAGTCTCCGATCTCGGCCCGACGGAGCTCTCGAGGTGACTGCGCGCGCTCTGAACGAAATTAGCCCTCAGAATCCGGTCTTCGCTGAGCAGGAAGTGCTGCAAGGCGCTGGACCGATCGCTACAATATTGCGGACGATGGATTTCACGTTGCTCGACGCGCCGGCGGAAAGCCTCGTTTTGAGTGACACACCGATGCCAGACTTCGAAATTGCGACAGGCTTTCTCCTACCACTCTCGCATCGGTTGATGTTGAGCGCTCAGCCAGCCGCCGGGCCATCAGCGATTTTTGGTCGGCGTGCTGCGACCTCCGCTGAAGTGGAGGAGAGTAATCGATTTCAGTTTGATAGTCTCCTTGATATCGTAGTTGGACCTGACAAGGACATCCTGGAACGCCTTTGAACGGACCGGGGCACGAAAGCGAAGCGGATGAGCGGCGGAGAGTTCGGGCAATCTCATGACAGATATTACGTCGTTGATACCCGGCGTTGGATCGCAGCTTGCCGATTTTTCGATCGGTTTTGCAAAGCTGAGCACCATTGCGGGCCGAGAACATGTGCACCCAGCGCGCTCAGGCGCATTGGTGTCTGTAGGATCGATTCACGGAATATTGACGGCCGCCCACGTGTTGGAGGAGCTCCCGGACAGCGGGGAAGTTGGCCTAATTCGGTTCATAAGGGAACCGAAGATTCAGGCACAGACAATCGATATGTCCCTGACGGAGAGGCTAACTATACGTGGGTCAGGGGAAGCAGCTGACGGGCCCGATATTGGGTTTTTGCGACTCGCCTCAACGCAAGTGGCAACACTCAACGCGACGACGAACATCTTCTTTAACCTAAGCAGGCGGCAGGACTCTGTCTTGGAGAATAGGCATCCATCTACGGAATATTTTGAAGGCATTTCTGGAATTATTGCTGAATGGACAATCAATCGTGGCGGGGCGGAAGCTGGATTTCGGCACCTCCTAGGATTTCGTGGCTTGTTTGGTGTCGGCTGTGTGGCTGGAGTTCATGATCACGACGGCTACGACCTCGTTAGTTTCGAGACGGATCGTAACGAAAACCAGAATGCGCCGACTGATTACGGAGGCTGGAGCGGAGGTGCGCTATGGCGTGTCTACATCACCCAAGGCACGGACGGTCAGCCGACCGTAATAGAACGAAGAATATTTGGAGTGGCCTTTCATCAATCCGCGCTTGTTGAAGGCAAACGCACCATAACATGTCATGGCCCGAAGAGCGTCTATAAAAATCTATTAGCCGAGATAGCGCGCAAGTGGCCATCCACCTAAATTGTGGTCGACTCACAATTATTGATGGTTTGGAACCTGAAAATGCAAATCGGATTCAGTCCAGGTTGCGATCTAACCGGCGGTTGTTCACGCCCGACGTCGAGCGGCTTGAGCTTGTGCGTCATGTTTTTCAACGCGAGAGCCGTCCTCCGAACCCACGTTGCGAAGCTACTGTTTGCGCGGTGACTATAGGTGACATTGCGAAACTAGCCGCAACAGGTATTGCGCACGATATTGAATGCTTTGCGGTCACTTCCAGCTGGCGGATACGATAGCGAAGCAGTGCGACGGAGAGAGTGTCAGTCAATGCACGTTGAAAGACAAAGCATTTTCGAACTTACTAGATCAAAACCCACGGTTTAAGCTACGGCCCGAGAATGAGTCAAAGCGTCGGCAGCCCACCGGATCCTAGAGGCTCGATCGGTCAAATCGCGGAGGCGCAACTACCGATACCGACATTCGGTTCAAGTTGCGATCTGATCGAGGGCGCCCACTGCGCCTCGAACGCAGTGACCGTCTTCTTAGTTATTGATTTTAGTGATGGCGACAGGCGTTTCTGTCACGCTTTGTTCAGGTCGTTTCACGTTGGGCGGGATGGCGCCTGCCTCCCCAGTCGAAAAAGACTTCGGTGTGCTGTGAGGTTAGATCCCGTTGTCCAGAGCCCAGTTCGAGATCGCACGACGCGTCCACCTGCACGAACCGCGGCCGCTGCTTCACGAGGTAGAGTCGAGGATGGGCGCGGTAGCTTGGGGCCAATGGCCACGCCCCGTTTCCCATGCCGCTCATCAAACCGGGCGCCGATTTTCGGCACCCGGCCTTCCAACTGGCTTCACCGCGAGGCACACGGAGACAAACTAACCGCACGCGGCTTTGGCACGGTGAGCAACTCCCCTTCGCCGCTCGACACAGCAATCTCCGGCGGCTCCTGTCCTTGTTGGTGTTTGCAGGCTCATCGCCAATCGCCACGACCTCGCCATCTTCGAAAGCACGCCAGAAGTCGGGGCCCTTTGCTCTGCCAGCATTACCCGGCATCAACGCTCCTATTGCCCCGTCCGACTCCCGCCGTGACCACCGCTAATGCGATGTTGAGGCCTCTGCCCTCTTCCTCGACGGGTCTCCCCTGTAACTGCGAACCACCCTTCCGACGTCCCGTGCCACTACCCCGGCGGATCGCGTGGGGGCGCGCGTCGATTGCTTCCCAACACGTGCGGCTTTCCCCAAATGACCGGAGGGTCGGCATCCGCATTAGAACTTTCGAGGCCTGCTCGGACTTCACTTTGTTACGGCCAATCGGATCGTTCAGCAGTCAAGGCCGCCTTCGTCGCAGGGTTCCAACCCAGCTAGTTACCCAGCCGAGCCGCCTGCCAGCTTCCGGACCAATCGACAATTTTCCGGGTGAGATCCTCCCTCACTGATAACGGTCAATGGCGCCCGTAACCGGAACACAGCGGCGGGGACAGACCTGATGGCGAAACCGAACTAGGCGTAGAGCCGCCGCACGACTTTGTGCGGCACCGGTGACCACACACGCCTCCTGCAAAAGAGCTGACGAGCGCTAGGAGCAATTGGCCGTAAGCGCTGTTCAGCGGCCACCTTCCGGATGACGGGGTGATCTGCGAGTCTGCGGTTCGGTTTGGACCGTTAGGCTTAGAATGGACACAGAGCATAGTGCTATCACGGAGCCGGTGCGGCGGCTTGAAGTCTTCACCGGAGCCGGCCGTCGGCGGAAGTGGAGCGATGGGGACAAGGCGCGGATCGTTGCGGAGATCGTGGCGAGCGGCGACTCGGTCTGTTCGGTAGCCCGACGGCATGGATTGTCACCGCAGCAGTTGTTTGGCTGGCGACGTCAGTTGCGAGAAGCAGCAGGCGGTCATTCCGCAATAGAAGAAGTACAGTTTGTGCCGGCGGTGGTGGATGCCGCGGTGCCGGCGCCCGCTGTTGACCGGGAGCGCAAAGCGGTGCGCTGCAAGGCCAAAGCGGATACCCGGGCTCGCCGTTGCGATGCCGGGATTATCGAGATCGAAGTCGACGGCATCATGATCCGGGCCGGTCGTGGTGCGGATACGACGATGGTTGCGTCGATTGTCCAGGCGCTGAAGGCGAGCCGGTGATCGGTCCGTCGGGTGCGGTCCGGGTGATGGTGGCGACCAAGCCGGTGGACTTCCGTAAGGGGATGGAAGGGCTCGCGACCCTGGTGCGCGAGAGCATGCGGGCAGATCCATTCTCGGGAGCTGTCTATGTGTTCCGGGCCAAGCGGGCGGATCGGATCAAGCTGGTGTTCTGGGACGGAACGGGTCTGTGCCTGTTCGCCAAGAGGCTCGAGGATGGGATCTTCCGCTGGCCGAAGATCGAGGACGGCGTGATGCGCCTGTCGGCGGCGCAATTGTCGGCGCTGCTGGAAGGGCTCGACTGGCGGCTTGTGCATGAGGCGCGGGAGACGTCGACGCCAACGCAGGCCGGATAGCTGTTGGCAGCGCTGCGGCGAAATGAATCAGGAGCGTCGGACGCGTCGCCAGATGGCGGCGAATATGCTCTGAATTGGGTGTGAGCGACGCCCTGCCTGACGATCCCGAGACGCTGAAAGCGATGCTGCTTGCCGAACGATGCGAGAGCGAACGGCTGCGTCAGATCATCAAGGAATTGCAGCGGCATCGGTTTGGCCGGCGGGCAGAGACGCTGCCTGAAGATCAGATGCTGCTGGGCTTGGAAGACGTCGAGCAGGTTGCCGCATACAACGAGACGGCACAGGACGTGAGCGCACCTGAAGGCCGTGAGGCGCGGGCTCGCACGCGCCGCGGCAACCGTGGCGCCTTGCCGATGCACCTGCCGCGGATCGAGGTCGTCGTCGACATCGAGGGCAAGACCTGTCCCTGTTGCCAGGGCGAGTTGCACCGGATCGGCGAGGATAGAAGCGAGCGGCTGGACCTGGTCCCGGCGCAGTTCCGGATCCTCGTGACCCGGCGTCCCAAATACGCCTGCCGGGCTTGCGAGGACGGGGTCATGCAGGCGCCGGCCCCGATTAGGCTGATCGAGGGCGGATTGCCGACCGAGGCCACCGTCGCCCACGTCCTGGTCTCCAAATATGCCGATCACCTGCCGCTCTACCGGCAGGCGCAGATTTACGCCCGCCAGGGCATTGAGCTCGATCGTTCGACGCTGGCGGACTGGGTAGGACAAGCTGCCTTCCACCTGCGTCCGCTGCATGACCGTCTGCTCGGCAAGCTCAGGCAACGGCCAAAGCTGTTCGCCGACGAGACGACGATGCCGGTGCTCGATCCCGGCCGCGGACGCACCAAGACCGGTCAGCTCTGGGCCTATGCAGCGGACGACCGGCCGTGGGGCGGTGCCGATCCGCCGGGCGTTGCCTATGTCTATGCCCCCGATCGCAAAGCCGATCGGCCGATCGCCCATCTCGCAGGCTTCGAAGGGATCCTGCAGGTCGATGGCTATGCCGGCTATGGCAAGCTCGCCGAGCGTGGCGATGTCCAACTTGCATTCTGCTGGTCGCACATGCGACGTAACTTCTACGAACTTGCCACACCCGGTCCCGCGCCCATTGCCAGCGAGGCGCTCAAGCATATCGCCGAGTTCTACGCCATCGAAAGGGACATCCGTGGTCGCGGCGCCGAGGAGCGCCGTCTCGTTCGGCAGCAGAAAATCCGGCCGCTGGCGGAAGCCTTCGAGCGATGGCTCCGCGCAAAGCTCGCGTTGATCAGCCAAAAGGGCAAGTTGGCCGACGCCATTCGCTATGCGCTCTCACGCTGGGAGGGCCTGACGCGCTTCATCAATGACGGCCGCATCGAGCTCGACAACAACGTCGTCGAGCGCTCGATCCGTCCGATCACGCTGAACCGGAAAAATGCGCTGTTCGCAGGCTCCGACGGCGGCGCCGAGCACTGGGCCACCATCGCCTCCCTGGTCGAAACCTGTAAGCTGAACGACGTCGATCCGCTCGCTTACCTGACCGACGCCCTCACCAGGATCGTCAACGGCCATCCAAACAGCGACATCGATCAGCTGCTTCCGTGGGCCTATTGTCGTCAAGACCTCAAAGCTGTGGCCTGAGTGTCAATCGGCGTTCGACTGGGACCCCCTATCGGCATCCAAAAGGGACCCCTTTGATCGGCGTGCTCTGCTGGTAGCGCTCGGGTCGTCGGAGCTGGTCGGGGTTGCGGAGACGGCGCGAGCGCGGGTTGTTTGAACATCGTCGCGGCTTTTGAATCGCCAGCTGTCGTTGCCGGTCTCGACGATGTCGCAGTGATGGGTCAATCGGTCGAGTAGCGCGGTGGTCATTTTGGCATCACCGAACACACTGGGCCATTCGCCGAACGCAAGATTGGTGGTGACAATGATGGAGGTGCGCTCGTAGAGCCGGCTGATGAGATGGAACAGGAGCTGACCGCCGGATTGCGCGAACGGCAGATAGCCCAGCTCGTCGAGAACGATGAAGTCCATGCGGGTCAGATGCTCGGCGAGCCGTCCCTGCCGACCGTTGCGGGTCTCGGTCTCGAGCCGGTTGACGAGGTCGACTACGTTGTAGAAGCGTCCTCTGGCGCCATCGCGGATGCAACTTCTGGCGATGGCAATGGCCAGGTGGGTTTTGCCTGTACCGGTGCCGCCAACCAGCACGACGTTGCGTTGTTGGGCGATGAAGCCGCCGCCAGCGAGATCATTGACGAGAGTCTGATTGATCGGCGTGCCGTCGAACTGGAAGTCGGCGATGTCCTTGGCGAGCGGCAGCTTTGCAATGGTGAGCTGGTATTTGATCGACCTGGCTTGCTTCTCGTTGATCTCGGCGTTGAGCAGGTCGCCGACAATGCGTTGAGGCTCGTGCTGGCGCTTGACGGCAGTTGCCATGATCTCGTCGAAGGCAGCCTTCATGCCGTAGAGCTTAAGTTCGCCCATGAGGTCGAAGATTTGGGTTCGTTCCATCAGATGGTCCTCCGGAGGTTGTCGTAGCGGGCACAATCGGCGATCGGTGCATGACGGAGCGTCAGTGCGGCCGGCGTCATGATGTTGGCCGGTGGGGCGGGTTCACGTTGACGGGCCAGGATATTGAGAACGACATCGGCGGAATGGACGCTGTGACTGAGCGCTTCGGCACAAGCCGCTTCCACCGCGGACAGACCGTCAGTCAGCACCGCGGTGAGGATGTCGACCATCTGCCGATTGCCATCGTCGGTGCTGGCCAGCTTGCGCCGGATCCGCTCGATCGCGGCCGGCAGCACCCAGTCTTTGAAGGGAGCACCGTTGCGCAAGGCGCCGGGTTTGCGGGCGAGCACCGGCACATAATGCCAGGGGTCGTAGACGGTATCGCCGCGGCCAAAGGATCGCGGGTGCTCGGCAACGATACGTCCATCCTGACGGATCACGATGCGATCGGCATAGGCTTGAACCTCGACCGGTCGTCCGACTGCACTGGCTGCGACCGAGTACTTGTTGTTGTCGAAGCGCACCAGGCAGGTCTTCGAGACCGATGCTGTCACCGCATGGAAGCCGTCGAAGCGGCCGGCATAGGGAACGAGTTTGGGGCGTTCGGCTTCGAACACGTCCCAGATCGTCTGATCGACCAGCTCCGGATGGCGATGAGCCTTGGCGTAGGCGATGCACTTGTCGAGCAGCCAGGCGTTTAACTCGTCGAGGTTTTTGAACCGCAGCCGCGGCGTGAAGAAGCGCTCCCGGACCAGCCCGACCTGGTTCTCGACCTGCCCCTTCTCCCAGCCCGACGCTGGCGTACAGGCGACCGGATCGACCAGATAGTGGCTGCACATCTGCAGGAAGCGGCGATTGTAGAGACGGCCTTTACCGACAAAGATCGTCTCCACCGCGGTCTTCATGTTGTCGTAGATGCCGCGGGTGCAGGTGCCTTTGAACAGGGCGAATGCCCGGTCGTGGGCGTCGAACACCATCTCCTGCGTCTCCCGCGGATAGGCCCGCACGAACAGCATGCGACTGTGACAGAGCCGAACATGAGCAGCCTTCACCATCACCGTGGTGCCGCTCAGCAGGACCACCTCGTGGCTCCAGTCGAACTGGTAGGCTTCGCCTGGTGCAAAGCTCAGCGGCACATAAGCCGACGCTGTCGAGGTGCCGCGTTCCTTGGTCCACCGTCGGGCGTATCGACGAACCGCATCATAGCCGCCGGCATAACCCAGGCCGCGGAGTTCCTCGAATAGCCGGATCAGCGTCAGCCGTTCCCGCGCCGCCTTGCTCTCATTCCCTGCCAGCAACCGATCAAGCTCGGCACTCCAGGCACCCATCTTCGGGAGCGGCTGCGTCTCGCGCTCGTACCGGAACTCCGTCGCTTGAGAACGAATGACCTTGCGAACCACCTTCCGCGATACGCCAAGTTCTCGGCAGATCGCCTTGATCGGACGACCATCAACAAAGTAGGCGCGACGGATCTTACCAATCGTCTCCACCACCAGCATCCCAACCTCGGCTTCCATGACTCGATGGAAGCCACTGTGGACCCTTATCCCGGGGTCCCGATTGGATGCCGATCACCCCGAAACGGGGGTCCTTATTCCATGCCGAAACACATCGATACCGCTTCAAGAAACTGAACCACTTCGTCGGCGCTGAGAACGACCGGCAGCTTGCGCGGTTCTCGCGCATAGGGAATGCGCTCTGGGATGAGCGCCTCGCCGAGCGTGACGCCGTAGAAAAACCGTAGCGCACAGACGATCTGGTTCAGCGCCGGCCATGAGATGCCGGTCGAGACCAAATGCACCTGGAAGGCGCGGACGTCTTCCAGCTCTAACCGGTCAGGCGATCGGCCAAAATAGCGGCTGAACTTCGAAACCGCGCTGATGTAGGATCTTTGCGTCGCCGGCGACAGATTGCGGACGGTCATGTCTTCGATCATGCGGCGGCGAAGAGGGCTCAAATCGGCCATCTCGATACTCCTGTCTGAGGGGGTGGGCTCCAACACCCACATCCTCTCAGCCAGGAGGCGATCTATGCCACCTTGCCCCCTACGCCGCGGCAGCGGCTTAGTTCAATCCCTTCCGATTCCGCCAGGTCAGAAAATGCTCTAGAACGTACGAAGGTGCGGACCTTGGTGGAAAACGCCAATACGCTTGGATTTATCGACAAGGCAATTGAGTAGCCACGCCAAGTTGCTTGACCTTGCGGTGCCGGTCATGCGGCAAGCCGCTGTTCGACGTCTTTCGCGATGTCCTCATCGCCTGCAGCCTTTTGGGGGAAGCGGGCCAGCGCCGCCTTGCGCGAGTCGCGGTCGAGGGCATAGGCGGTCTGTTTGAACTCGATCCCGTCGAGCAGTCCTTGAATATACCCCGAGATCGTGTCCGCAAATGCCATGTAGTCCGATGGTGTAGCGACGCGAGCGGCCCGCAGCCCGATACTGGATGACGTAGCTTCGCTTGCCTGACGCGAAGATGCGGACTCCGAAGCCCGGCAATTCTTCGTCCCAAATGACGTAGTCCTTCTTTCGGACCTCTGCGGCGTCGACGACCCTCTTCGTGACCTTAGCCATGCGCTTGCTCCGTCCGTGGCCGGATCTCTCGCGTAAGCACTGCGTAAGCGGGCGGGCAGAAATCGCGTCGAACTCGGATAGGTACGTCGCTTGCGCCGTTGAAAATATCTAGTTATTACAGACGGATGGCGTACCATGGCGCGCCCTAGGCAATATTCGGATGGGCAGGTTAAATTGCTCCGAAGGCAAAGGTTACACGTTCGAATCGTGTCGGGGTGCGCCAGTATTTTCAAGGACTTGCTCAAATCAGCGCGTTTTCGCCCAGCGCGCGGCTAAGCAATGGGTAAGCGTCAGCGCGGACGATCTTATGAAACGGAACGCTGAGGCTTTAAACGTATGCCCTCTCTGCATCGGCAACCAAGTCTTCTCACAGTTCGTCGTGACGCATGGCGCGCCTGGCAAGTGCGGCTTCAATCGGAGTCATGGAAAGAAGAAGACCGTCGTATCGGTGGAAGCATTTGCAGAATACGTCGATGACTGGTTTCGAGAAAATTACGGCCGCGGAGAAGAGTATCCAGTCTTCGAGGGCGATTCCGACAGCCCAACGTATGAGACGCGTGGCGAACCCTATAAGTACATCCTCGCCGACGAACTCGAGTGCGACGATGCCGTAGTAGAGGCGATTTCAGAGAACCTGCCCGACGCTGATTGGCATGACATTAGTCAAGGCGATCAAGCTTTCTACGACGATACAGCGAATTACGAATCGTTCGCGGCTGCCCAAGCGCGCTCCACGGCGGACGATTACTGGTATGAAAGCCAGTTTACATACCAGTGGGACGACTTCTGCAGAGCAGTTCAATACGAACGCCGCTTCTTTAGGATTAAGGAGCAGCTTGATGAGCTTTTCGGAAAGCCCGAGGAATATAGCGCCGGGCAAACGACGCCAGTTTACATCTTACGGAAAGGCGCCGTCCTTTATCGCGGACGGATATTGGACGACCGCTTTACCGAAGATCAATTGAGCGCCGCACCAGCAATTTCGTTGGGGGCGCCTCCGCCAGACAGAGCGACTCCGGGGAGAATGAACGTCGAGTTCATTCCTGCCTTTTACGGCGCCTTCAGTCGAGATACAGCAATTGCTGAAATCCGACCGAGCATCGGCGATCGCATCGCGATTGGCCGCTTTGCGCTTCACCGCAACATAAAGGTCTTTGATTTTACCGCATTTAGCCGCCCCGACCGAGCTGCTGACCCTACGATCATCGAGCACACTCGGTACGATTTTGTTTCGCAAATGGAGGAGGAGATCAGCAAACCCATCCTCCCGTACGAGAAGCAACGTGAGTATGTCGCTACACAGATTGTGGCAGAGTACTTGCGAGAGTGCTTCAAGTGTGACGCGGTTATCTACAGATCCTCTATGCACACCGGGCCTGAGATCGAGAACCGCAATATCGTGATATTTGGTGCCCAAGCTGATTTCCTGGGAGGGGGCAGCCGCCAATTGTTAGACTTGCTCGACCATGAGATCCGAAGAGTGAACAATGTCACCTTTGGCACTGAGAATGATGCAAGTGGATTCCTATCGAGGTTCTGATCACCCACCTAACCGAAAATAGAGAATTGTTCTCTGGTTTAGATCTCCGTGCACTTTCGTGCGATCGTTGTTCGCCAGTGCGGGGCGCCTCGCCCGAGCCCGTCTTTCTCCCGCACGGCCCATTGAGTCTTCTGCTTCATGACGCACCCTTAACGAACAGGGCGGAAGTCTCGCTAGGATGAAATTTCTCGTCACCTTTGGCTAGGCTCCGAGCCGATCGCTTCTAGCTGTTTCATTTCAAGGCCAAGCCTCCGAGGCTTTGGCCCGGGCCCCTCCAAACGCGAACAAACAGAGAATCTGACATATCGATGTGACGTTGCCAGTTGAAAGCCTCCTGCGAAGTGCACGAAGGGGATTTCAAGTTGTACTCGCGCGGCTATTCTAGCGATTTCCGCTAGGGGGCGTGGGGCCGGGTGGACTTAAAGACGTTGCCTTCAATTTTCGATCTGGAGCCACTTGAACACGGCGGGGCAATCGCGCGTGCTGGCTTTCTTTACCAAGATCATATCGCCGCGAAGTACTTCATCGAGATGCTCGGTGAACCTACGCTTGAGCAGGTTTGGTGCGAGACGCTTGATGACATCACGCTGATCCGCCGGCAAAACAACGGAACGCTTCTCGTCGAATTTGTGCAGGTGAAAGCAGCAGAACTATCGCAGATGTGGACGATCTCGCTGATCTGCGAAGAGAAACACCAATCGCTCGTCGGTCGCTCTCTGGCGCAACATAGGTGCGAAGAGCCTTGCAGGTTTCGGATCGTCAGCCGCACAGCGGTGCACGCCGAGCTAAGGATTCTGACATATGACCCGCTTGCAGATGAGCGGTGCATCGGCAATTCGTCGACTTGTGCCTTACATCGCCAAGTGGGCCATCGACTTGATGGCGTGCACTCGTTGGCAGGATGGTCGCCATCCAATTGGCTTGCCCACACTTCCTGGGACGTAGTCGGTTCTGAGGAGGCGGTGCAGCACGCGAACCTCCTATACCTTGAACGGTGGCTCGAGACCATTGGAGAACCCCTCTTCAGCGACCAGAGATCTGAACTTTACAGTCGGATTTTGAGTCGGATCGTGAGGCTATCTGCTCTGCCTCCCCATCAGCGTGAACAGCGGAAGCAGAGTCGTACTGAACTCCGAAGTTGGGTATTAAATGAAGTCCAGCGTGTGCGCGGCCAAATGCCAACGAAGGCTGGCGCCAATCTCAGGCAGAAATTGGAGTTAGCTGGGATACCGGCGTCTACGATCGAAAATGCATTGCGGCTACGCATTGGATTCCGCCAACGGATGCTAGACCCAAAGTATCAGCAATCGAGGGAATACGATTCAGCAGAGCTAGAGCTAACCGCGGTACTAAATCAGCTCGTGGCGCGACTAGATGCTGGATTCATCACGCAAAGCGGGCTGAAATTCCACGCAACTTGCCTGGATGCCGTGCTGGAGCTTCGAAACAAGTATGGCGAGATTGAGCTCAACGTCTTACAGGGCTGCATGTACACGATGACGGATCGATGCCGCCATCGATATTTGCCGACGGCCGTCCTATGAAAACCCTGAGGAACCTTGCTGGACGCCCCGCCGCCGCGCCGTTAGCGGCCGACGACGTATTAGAGTTTCACGCCGGGCGAATGTTGCTGCTCTTGGGCGTTTGTGGCGGCACCGCAGGCGCCATTAGCGGCCTGACCAAAATGGCAAAGCTCGACTTCTTTGTGCGGTATCCTGAATTTTTCAGTGCGGTCGCGTCGCGAGGGAAGTCGCCACGGCAAGAGGAGGCCGTGGAGGCTGCGATGGTACGCCATCACTATGGGCCCTGGGACAAGCGTTACTACCATCTGCTTGCGTATTTAGAAGCGCGACAGCTGATAACCGTTAGCCTTACGGGGGGCGCATATCGGATAGCTCTTACGGCTGCCGGCAAGATGGCTGCAAAGCAGCTCGCCGGCAGCGATGCCTTTGCCGATCTCCTGAAGCACATGCGACAAGTGAACGATAGATTTGGACGAAGTACCGGCAACCAACTGAAAACTCTAATCTATGAGACTTTTGGTGAAGAGGTGGCTGAGCAGGCATTAGGAACGGTCATCTCGGGGGGCCAGAGATGAGCAAGCGTCTTATCATCGAACAGATCGCGCGGACCAAGGTGGACGGGACGATCGAGAAGCTCGAATTCACCGATGGCGTCAACGCGATCGTCGGACCACAGAACACCGGGAAGAGTACCTGGCTCCGGATGTTTGATTTCTTGATGGCCGATGATGGAACCCCAATGGGGACATTCGATGAGGGATTGGTTGAGAAGTACAACGCGATTTCATCGCTTTTGCGGTTCGGTAGTTCGGTGGTCGAACTTGAGCGCCGGTGGAACGGACAAGGCACCCGCTCACAAATATTTTTAAATGGGGACCATATCCGGACCGAAGATGCTCAAACGCTTTTGCTAGAAGCTCTCGATATCCCGGTACTGCGATATCCTCAAGGCAACATATACGCCTCGGATCGAACATGGCCCACGCTCGGCTGGAGAAGCCTATTTCGGCACATTTACAGGCGGCAAGATTTTTGGAGCGATCTTGTCCCGCGGCAGCCTGAAAGCGAGCAACACGCCTGTTTGTTGCAGTTCCTTGGCCTCGCACAGCATCTGTTCTCCCCCGATCTGTCGTTACTTACCGACAAGAAAAAGAAGCTAACTCAGCTTGAGGTGCGGCGTGAGCAATTCAAGGAGTTGCTCCGCAAGCTCATGCCTGAAGTGATGGACCAGGCGGACGCAGACCTGGCCCGCGACGTCACACCTGGCTCAATAGCTGAAGCATCAGCGAGGATTGGGGTCGAGATCGACGGCCTAATTTCCGAACGTGCCGCCTTAGTCAAGCTTGTCCGAGAGCAGTCGCAACCCCAGGCAAGTAGACTAGACACAATCCTCGTAGAGAGGGTTGCAGCCCAAGACAAGCGCGATACGCTGCGCAGAGACTTGAATGCCGTACAGATGCGGATTGCAGAACTAGACCGCTACAGGAACGGTCTTGACAGAGAGGTTGTCCGTCTCGATCGGGCGGATGCTGCGGCACGCATCCTTGAAAACCTGAGAGTGACCCATTGTCCAGCCTGCGACCAATCGGTCGAAGGGCGGGACCACCACAGCCACAGTTGCTTCCTGTGTGGCCAGCCCAAAGAGAGAACAGAGGCGAATGCAGAAGCAGCGGTGCGGCGGCTGAAGTTCGAGCGCGACCAAATAGCGGCGGAGCGCACCGAAGCAGGCGAGCTTCTGATCGTAGCCGAACAAGAATTGCGTCAGAAATGTCTGGCGATCAACGATCTTGAGGCACGCCTAAATGAACTTGAGCAAACCTTACGGCCCTTCCAGGCATCCGCGTCCGCGGTAGTACCCGAAGAGCTTGCGCTCATAGACCAGCGCATTGGTGAATTGAACGCGAGACGCCAGACTATTGAAGCATTTCATAGTCCACTTGAGATGAGCGAGCGATTGACGGACGAAATCGCTCAGCTCCAATCTGAAATCAGAGGGTTGGAGCTCCGTGTCACAAAGAACGAGAACAAGATAGATTTTGACGAAGCTGGAGATCGTTTGAGCAGAGGATTCAACACATATTTGGACGCCATACGCGGTCGTGACCCCAATACCTGGACCGCAACAGGCGAAGTCTCCGCATTGATTAGCGACCGCCGAACCCAACTCAATATTGGCAGTAGGCCGGCACGATCAAAACTTGGCGGGACATTGACGATCTATTTTCTTTTCGCCTACCACTACGCTTTGCTGACTCTGAGCCGCTTTGCCAACTGCCACTATCCAGGGCTGACGATTCTTGATTTCATTCCAGACATCGCCGAAGAAGCGGCATTGGGATCACGATTGCACCTTGTACTCTCACCGTTCGTTGAGCTTTCCCACGACAAAGAGGTCGCACCTATACAGGTGATCGCGACCAGTCGCGCCCTCCCCAAGACGCCCGACATTAATTACATTGAGCTGACGGAAGTTTGGCGCTGAGCCAATTGGTTGATTTGGCGCAAGTGTCCCACCGTCCCAAACCCTAGGGGCCCGGACAGTGGGACCATTTGCTCAGGTCCGGCTCGCGGTCCGCTCCTCCTTCTTCAGGCGCTTGCACTTCCGTAGCAGCCGATGGACCGTTGGCTTGGGCATCTTGAGCTCTGCGGCGCTTTCGCCGCAGCACACTCGATCGAAGGGCTTGGGGCGTAGGCGCACGTCGCAATGCATGTCATTCGGATCGTGACCGCTCGCGCTCAATCGGCATTATAAAGAGCGACGGAGGAAAGTGGCTCAAGTTGAACTGCCGGCTCGTCTTTGTAGATGTCTTCCGAGTTCGTGGGCCTTACCGAATAGGCAACTCGTCTGAACGAGCAGCCGCATCGATTTCGCACCAGAAACGACCCAACCGAAGCGCAACGACGCGATCGGACTGAAACAAAAGACAGCAACATCAACGAAGCCGATCGCAATCCCGCCGCTCATAACGGTCCTGGTTGCAGGTTCGAATCCTGCCGCACATATGGGGAAATCGCCCGCGCTAGTTCTTGTGTAATGTCCTTCAATCTGCGGCTCTGCAGGCGCCATTGCTTCGTGCGCCTGAACGCCACGTGATAGCCGCGATTAGGTGGGCTTCGTTTCTGCCCAGTCTTCTAGGATGTTCTTCTAGCCAACCGCCAACTGCGGCTGCCCGGCTGAAGTCGTAATGAGCGCGCAAGAAACATTGCGACAACAGCAGCGAGAACGCAGACAATTTGCAACAACGTTCTGGTCGCCTTCTAGCGCTGGTGACCGAGCCGGACTCCGAGCTTGAGCGCCTTTTGGCGGAGTGAGCCTTCGGAGCGCTTTGTGAGCTTCGCAATTTTTGCAACCGGAGTCTTCGCTTTCGAGTGAGCGCGCAGCTCCTTCACGTCAGCCTTTGTGTATTCACGACGCACAGGTTTCTTCTTCGTAGCCTTCTTCTTTGCTTTCTTCGCCACTTTTAGCTCCTCGATTCGAGAGTGGGCGTACTAGCACAGCCGCATTGAGGCGCAACTCTCTATGAGTTGACTCAATATGCTGGCGCGACTGCTCTCGGAACGGCTGTCGGTTTCACCAGAGGAGGCAAGCGCCCTCATCGGGATCGGGCTGACCTCCATTCGCGAGGCGATCAGCACCAGTGACCTCAAGGCCAAGAAGCACGGGAGGCGTACGATCATCCTGCCGGACGATTTGAGAGTATGGCTTAAGACGCCGCCGGACGCCCGCAAGTCGATTGAAGTAAGCCCCGCTTAACGTCTTCCGAATGACTTACTGGCGCGTTGGCGAACTTATTCCCGCGCGCCAGCCCATCTCCCAAAAGTCTGCCTCGAGTCGGGTGGCTTCCTTGAATATCGCAATCAGCTCCGCCTCGCGGGCCGGCGTGGCGTAGAGATCGGCGAGAAGTTCCATGTGCGCCCGCGCTTTTGTCGCGACCTCTTGGTACGGTACGCCAGCGTACTCGGCGATCCAAACACGATAGGAGTTCGTCGCAGCATCCGCATCGGGTCGCGAGGCGAGCCGCGTTGCGATCTCCGCGTACCCGATCACGCAGGGGGCAAGCGCGACTTTGAGTGCCAGCAGATCGCCGCGCATACCTGCGTCGAGCACGTAGCGTGTATAGGCCAGCATCTCGACCGCCGGACGGGTTTGTTCAAGATCGCTCAGGGATAGACCCCAACCGGCACAGAGCTTCACATGCAAGTTCATCTCGACATCAAGGATGGCCGAAAGGCCGGCCGCTGCTTCACGCATGTCGGCAAGTTTGGGCGACTTGTAGACCGCGAGCGCGTAGGCGCGAGCAGACTCGATGAGGAACAGGTAGTCCTGAACGAGGTAGTGACGAAACGCCGCTTCGGGGAGCGAGCCGTCTGCCATTCCGTTCGTGAAGGGATGCTCGGTGTAAGCCCGCCACTCAGCGGATGCTTCTGTCTTTAAACGCTCGAAAAAACTCACGATCTTTTTCGCCTGGCTTGCTCTTAACCGTCTTTGACTCGCTACCAATAGCGCATTGCGAACCGGGTGACCTTGACATGCCGCCGCGATCAGCCGGTACGACGGCGTAGCAAGTTCGCTTGCCGTCGATCGCCGGGACTGTCGGGACTGACTTGCGTTCCCACGTTATCCCACCGCGAATCTCGCGAGGGCTGGGGAGCAATTTCATCAGGTTGAGCTTGTCGCAAACAGTACTCGAACCTGTGACCCTGCCATTACGAACGACTGTTTTTAGAACCAGAAAGCGTTCCGCCGCCGCGGTAGCTATATGGTAGCTAGCGGTTGTTAGAGCCCTGCGAAGGCCAGAGTAAGCTATTGATTTCGCTGGTACAGTTGGGTGGGCTCGAACCACCGACCTCCTGTTCCACAGACAGGCGCTCTAACCAACTGAGCTACAACTGCATCCTGACGCACGGCCCCGCAAAAAGGGGGCGGCGATTTTGGCGGAAACTAGGTGCAACGCCCGCCTTTGGCAAGGCCGTAACGCGCTGATTTCCGCTCTTATCTCGGGCCAATCCACGGCCCCGTCCAGCAAAAAGGCCCGGACCGCATCGGCCCGGGCCTTCCGCTATCTCATGCAGGCTGCGATCAGGCGGCCGGCTGCTGGTAGAACTTCGAGGCGCTGGCCTTGATCGGCTCGGCGGTCTCGCTGGCGACCTTCTGGCCGAGCTCGGCCAGTTCCTTGACCTGCGCGGTGTAGGTCTCGAACTGCTTGCGGGCGTGCGAGGTCCACAGCTCGACCGCTTCGGTCGGCGACTTCACGCTGAACAGCTCCTGGGCGAAGTCGAGCGAGGAGGTGGTGTTGGCCTTGAAGAACTCGATCAGCTTGGCCGAATACGCGGTGGCGCCCTTGTTCACCGAGGTGAACACGGCCTCGACCGTCGAGTTGTGAGTCTCGGCAGCGTCCTTGAACTTGGCGTAGCTGTCGCGGGCCTGCAGCACGCCCTTTTCAGCGAACGCGCGCATCTGCTCGGGAACCTCGAACGGGATGATCGAGGCGGAAAACGGATCGGACGGGTTGGTCATACGTGTAATCCTTCGCAACGGGTGAGTAGATGTGACCATTGCGGACGTCCCGGAGACACAAGGGCCGGAACGCTGAAATGGATCACGCTGCCTTGATTCACGGGATTGCCCTTCGTCGGGCGCGCCTAATAAACACCCATATCATGTCAATTTTGTGCAACGCAACGTATGATCGCGTGCAACGCCACATTTTTTATGCGGCGGAATATGGGGTTACCGCGCCCAACCAAGATTGGCCTGCCACAGTCCGTCAGCTCTCCATCAGCTCTTAGCTCTTGGGCTTGACCGCATCCATCGCGGCGCGGCTGACCGCCTGGCCCATTTCGCTGGCCTGCTCGGCGAGCGAGCGCATCTGGCCCTGCACATATTCGCTGTGCAACCGCATGACCTCGGTGAGGTCCTTGGCCTTGAGCAGCGACTGGGCGTAATCCAGCGACGACTGCACGTTCTTCTCGGCGTAGGACAGCGCCTTGGTGGAAAGGTCCTTGGCGCCGGCGCGCATCGTGGCGTTGCGCTCCTCGATCTTGCCGGCGGTGTCCCGCGCGTTGGTCACGAACTGCTCGAAAGCCTTGCGCGCCTGGTCGAAGCTCGCCTCCGCCATCGACCGCATGTCCTTGGGAATTTCGAATTTGGGGATCTCGAAATGGTCACGCCCGTTGTCGCTCATGGTCGCTCTCCCTCGCTTGGTGGTCGGCCCGCCGGTTGGCCTTGCGGGCCCAAGGCAGAATACAAGGTAGAATGGACGGCAGAACATATCGCGGCACTGCAATCGCAGGTATGACGCGGCGCCCTGGCTCCGCAACACGCTGTCGCAGCCGCCTCTCTCTGCCCGACAACGCCAAACGGCAGTGGATCGTTCAGCCAAGTTAACGTTATCCCGGCTTAAGCCGGGGCACCCTGGCCGCGGACATGGACCTGCCGCCCCCCAATTGCGATACTAACCTTCTGTTAAGGCTGTCGTCCTGCGGCCGCCGGCGCTCCGGCAAAGCTAAGGAAGAAGCCAAACCATGCGGTCAAATCTTGCGTGATGAGTGACGCGGAATTCCAGATCCAGGCGCTCGGCGATGTGAGGCTGGCGGACCATGCGTCGGGCGCCCTGCCGGCATGGCTGTGGTCGGCCGACGGCGCACGGATTCTGTGGGCCAATCCGGTCGGCGCGCAGGCATTCGGTGCCGCCAGTGGCGCCGAGCTGGCGAAGCGCGCCTTCGGCCCGGCCGATCCGCATCGCCGCCAGGTCGCGCGGCTCGGCCCCAGCCTCGACGCAGGCGGCGCGGTGCGGCTGGAGCGGCTGCGCGGCTTCGGCGCGGCGCCCGGCATGCTCGCGACCTGCGGCTGCAAGCGGATCGACCTGCCCGACGGCAGCCACGGCATCCTGATGAGCGCGCTCGATGCCTCTGGTCGCATCATGCCGCTCGCCGAGCGCTTGCTGCGGCTGGTGCAGGGGCTGGCGCGTCCGGCGGCCGCCTTCAACGGCGACGGACTTTTGGTCGCAACCAACGAGACGGCGCGTTCGCTGCCCGGCCTGCACGATCTCACTGAAGCCGGCCTCGATGCCGCGCGCGACGAAGCGCTGGCGCAGGGCCGCGCGGCGGCGAGCGTTGCGATCGGCCGCGTCGTGCTGCAGCGGATCGGCCGTGGCGCCGATCGCGCGTTGATCGCGCTGATCAAGCCGGCGGCGCATCTGGCCGCTAAACCGGCGGCACCGATCGTGCCCGAGCCGGTCGCGCCGGTAGCGGCAGCAGCGCCACAAGAGGCCGCAGCCATGGAGCCGCCGCCAGCGCCTGCCGCCGTCGAACCGCCAACAGCGCATGAAGAAGCCCCCGCGCCCACAAGCGAAGCGCCGGCCAGCTTCACGCTGTTCGATGCGCTCGACCCGCAGTTGGAAGAGCGCGTCGCGATCGAGCCGATCGTCAGCGTGACTGAATCCGAACCCGCGGGCATTGCTCCATCTCCCGCGTCGGAAGAGATGCACGTCGAGACCGCGCCCGCCGCGACCGTGGCATTCGACACCACGCCGGACGAAAGTCCCGCCGTCGAGGAGCCATTATCGGAAGCGCTGATCGAGGTGCCCGCTTGGCCGCAGGTCGAAGTGCCTGCGCAGCCTGCTCCACCGCTCGCGTCGGCAGAGCTGACGCATGCAGTGCAAGCACCGGTCGAGACCGCGCCTCTCGACACCGCGCCTGCCGAAACTGCCGCGGTCGAGGAACCGCTATCGGAAGCGCTGATCGAGGTGCCCGCTGCGGCACCGATCGAAGCGCCCAAGCCGGAGCCCACGCTCGATCTCGAAGAGACCGCACACGCACCGGCTCCAGAAATATCGGCGCCACCGGCCGAGCCCGTGCCCTCGCCCTATGTGATCGCGGATGCGCCACTTCCTCCGCCTGCCGCCGAACCGGCGCCTGCGACGCTGGCGCCGATGACGTCGCCATCCTGGCTCGACGAGCCGCCGCCGGTGCGGCGGCATCCGCTGCGCTTCATGTGGCAGATGGACCATGAGGCCCGCTTCTCGCTCGGCTCCGACGAATTCACCCGCCTGATCGGCCTGCACACTGCGGCAGGCTTGGGCCGTCTCTGGAGCGACATCGCCGAGAGCTTTGGCCTCGATCCCGAGGGCCGCGTCCTCAAGGCGGTCGCCAGCCGCGATACCTGGAGCGGCATCACGCTGCACTGGCCGGTCGACGGCGGCGGCCGGCTGCCGGTCGAACTGTCCGGCCTGCCGGTGTTCGATCGTTCCAGGAATTTCGCCGGCTACCGCGGCTTTGGTGTGTGTCGCGACCTCGACGGGCTTGCGCGACTCGCCGCATTGCGCCGCTATGAGTTCTTCAGCGGCTCGATCGCGCCGCGATCGCTGTCGGCCGATGTAGCGCCGGCGCCGCGCACCGCCGCGCCGCCTGGGCCAACCGCGCCGCATGATGTTTCTCCGCCGCCCGACCCGACCGCAGCACCGCCCGAGGAATTGACCGAGCCGACAGCAGCAGAGACTTCACACCAAGCCGATCCGGATCACGCCGTGGAAACGCCCCAAGAAACGACCGGAGAAGCGAACGGAGGAACGCACGACGTGCGTCACGACCCGCCGCAGAACGTGGTGCAGTTCCGCCCCGCCGGCGACAACCGGCCGCCGTCGCTGACGCCGGTCGAGAACAACGCCTTCAACGAGCTCGCCCGCCAATTGTCGGCGCGGCTCGAGAGCGAGGCCGGCCTCACCGCGACGACGAACGAGCGCGCCACCACGGAGGCGGTTGCCGAAGAGCCGCCCGCCAGCGAACCGCCGCAGGAGGCGGATACGCCGCGGCCGCAAGAGACGGTCGCGCAGCTGGAGACGCCGGCCAACCTGCCGAAGGCCGGTTGGCTCGCCGCGACGGAACCTGCACCGCGCGGAGAGTCCCGCCGCGACCGCGCGCTGCTCGATCTCCTGCCGGTGGGCATCCTGATCTACCGGCTTGACCGCCTGCTCTATGCCAACCACGCCTTCCTCGCCCGCATGGGCTATGACAGCCTGCACGCGCTGGAAGCCGGCGGCGGGCTCGACGCGCTCTATGTCGAGCCCGGCGTCTCGCGGGCAAGCAGCACCTCCGGCACCGGCACGCCGGTGACGATCTCCGCGAACCAGAATGACGACAACCCGGCTGGGTCGGTGTCCGCAGAGGCACGGCTGCACACCATCACCTGGGACGACGATTCCGCGCTGGCGTTGATCTTCTCGCGCACACTGGACGAAGACGCCGCGATAGCGGCCGCTCTGTCCGATCCGGAGCCCGATCCCGAGCCCGTGGCTGCCGCCGAGCCGATGCTTGCGCCACTACCGCCGCAGGCCGGCCACGCCGACGCCGAGGAGCTCGGCGCGATCCTCGACACGGCGGCCGAAGGCATCATCATGTTCGATGCCGAGGGTAACATCCATTCCTGCAACCGCAGCGCGGAGGCGCTGTTCGGCTATGACGGCGACGAGTTCGTCACGCATAATCTCGCCGACCTGTTCGCGCCGGAAAGCCAGCACGGCATCTTCGACTATCTCACGAGCGTGAAATCGGCCGGCGTCGCCAGCCTGCTCGATCACGGCCGCGAGACGCTCGGCCGCGTGCGCCAGGGCGGCATCATCCCGCTGTCGGTGACGATGGGCCGCACCCGCGCCGACGGGCCGAATTTCTTCGCCGTGTTCCGCGATCTCTCGCAGACCAAAAAGAGCGAGGGCGAATTGCGCGAGGCGCGGCGGCTCGCCGAACGCGCCGCGAACGCCAAATCCGACATGCTGGCGCGGATCAGCCACGAGCTGCGCACGCCGCTCAACGCCATCATCGGCTTTGCCGAGGTGATGATCGGCGAGCGCTTCGGCGCGCTCGGCAACGAGCGCTATGTCGAATACATGAAGGACATCCGCGCCTCCGGCGAGCGGGTGATCGCGATCGTCAATGACCTGCTCGATCTGTCGCGGATCGAGACCGGCAAGCTCGACCTCGCCTTCACCAGCCAGAATCTCAACGAGATGGTGGAGAGCTGTGTCGCCGTGATGCAGCCGCAGGCCAATCGCGAGCGCATCATCATCCGCACCTCGCTCGCGCACACGCTGCCGCCGGTGGTCGCCGACGCCCGCGCGCTGCGCCAGATTACGCTGAACCTGATCGGCAACTCGATCCATCTCGCCAATGCCGGCGGCCAGGTGATCGTCTCGACCGCGCTGTCGGATTTCGGCGAAGTGATGCTGCGCGTGCGCGACACCGGCCAGAGCCTCAACGACAACGAGGTCGCCGCCGCGCTGGAGCCGTTCCGCGCACCGACGCCGTCCGATCAGGCCGGCTCCGGCGGCGTCAGCCTGTCGCTGACCAAGGCGCTGGTCGAAGCCAACCGCGCCAAATTCCAGATCCGCACCGGCGGCCGCACCGGCACGCTGATCGAAGTGACATTCGCCCACGCCGCAGCAAGGGTGTAAGCGGGCGCGGTGCGGGAATCTGTCGCGGCGGATCGTCGCGACGCGGCATAAATCTTGCTGCAATTCAGCTTGTTTGAATTCATTGCCGTGCGGTCCCGCCCGTTTTCCGGGCATTCGGGTTTTCACCAATGCGCTGTCTCGTCGTCGCCGACCTGCATTATTCATTGCCGCAGTTTGACTGGCTGCTGGCGGCCGCGCCGCAATTCGATCTGGTGATCTTCGCCGGCGATGCGCTCAACCTCGGCTCGGCGGTCGATTTCCGCGCCCAGATCGTCGTCGTCAAGAAATACCTCGCGCGCCTCGCCAGTCTCACGCGCGTGATCTTCTGCTCGGGCAATCATGATCTCGACGAGCGCAACGCGGAGGGCGAGAAGGTTGCGCGATGGGTCGCCGCCGTCAGGGAATTCGGCGTGGCCTGCGACGGCGACAATCTGACCATCGGCGACACGCTGTTCACGGTGTGCCCGTGGTGGGACGGCCCGATGGTCAAGGCGCGGATCGACGAGCAGCTGCGCGAGGCAGCCGCCATCCCGCACCGCCGCTGGGTCTGGGTGCATCACGCCCCGCCGGCGGATTCCCCGATCAGCTGGGGTGGCAAGCGCTTCTTCGGCGACGTCGAGCTGCTGGGCTGGATCGAACGCCACCACCCGGCGATGGTGATCTCGGGCCATGTGCATCAATCGCCGTTCATCCCGAACGGCTCGTGGTTCGACCGGATCGGGACGACCTGGGTGTTCAACACCGGCCTGCAGTCCGGCCGGCCGCCGGTCTACATCGTGCTCGATCTCACCCAGGAGAAGGTTTTCTGGCTCGCCGCCGGCGACGCGCAGATCGTCGATCTCAACGCCCCCATGCATCGGCCGGCAACGCCGCTCGGCGAGGCGCCCGACTGGCTCACATCCTTGGATCGGATTGCCGATCCGAGCCTGGCGCGACCTGCATCGGCGGCAGGTTGATCATGCTCTGCAGCACTTCGCTGACCATCGCCAGATGGGTGCCGTGATCGGCATATTGATGCATCAGATCGGCAAGATAGGTCGTGGCGACATGCAGCCGTTGCGCCAGGAGCTGCGCGATCAGCAGCGCCAGCGCAGGCTGCTCCCGCAGGAACGACGCCGCATCGTCGAACTCGTACAGGACGCAGTCGGACGCCGTGCGCACCTTTGCGCTGTGCGGTCTGTCGAGCAGAACACTCATCTCACCGAACACCGCGCCGGGCTCGTCGATCACCGCGACCAGACTGTCGCCCTTCACGACTTCCACCTTGCCCTCGAGCAGCACGAACAGATGACCTGTCTGGCCGCCCTCCTCGATGAAATCCGTGCCGGCCGGCAGGCTGCGCCTGTTGCCGCCGGTGCAGTGATCAAGGATCGCTCGCATGCCGTTTCGCCTCCGTCTGCAGTCAGGCTAGGCGGAGATGCGGCCAAGGTGAACGGGATTAGCCGGGCGGTATGCCCAAATTGTCGGCAGGCTCGAACGACGGATGACCTTGCCGAGATCACGTGGCCGAAGCTCGACGAGAGCCACACTTCGCGCCTCTCCTCAGTTGGGGTCGCTCCGGCGGAAGGGTTCCCTCCCCCCTTGCGGGGGAGGGTTAGGGAGAGGGGTAGCCATACGGCAAGCTCTCTCCATCTGCAGAACGATACGCAGTGCGATTGCGAAAGCAAAGCTCTCGTCAATCATCTCGCCCGGAGCTCACCCCTCTCCCCACCCTCCCCCGCAAGGAGGGAGGGAGCCTGAAAAGCGTGCTCACCTCACAAAGACACGAGCCTGCACACAAGCACCCGCGACGACGACCTGCCACACTACTGCTTGATCTCCAGCGTCTGGCGCTTGCCGGCGGCGATCGAGAACGGCTTTTCCGCCTTCTGGCCGTCGGCATAGGTGGCGACCGCGACGTAGTCGCCGGCGCTGAGCGCGACGTTGGTGGTCGCCTCATAGCTCACCGAGACGCGCTTGCGCTCGTCATTGATGTCGCGCTCGGCACCGTAGATGTCGATCTCCTGGGCGCCGTCGGCCTTGATCCCGACCACGCCGGCGTTGAGGTTGACATTGATCCGGGTCGGCGCGCCGGACTTCACCTCCGCGCGCGCCGTGCCCTTGGCCTCGCCGACCGTCACCATCACCTCGTAGCTGCCGCCGGGCAGATCGAACTTCGATTCGGCGTCGTATTCCTGCGCGACCTTCTCGCCCTCGTCACCGTCGGCCTCGGCCGGCTGGTGCACGGCAACCACGAGGTCCTTCTCGACCTTGGGGCCGCCCTCGGCATACGTGGTGGTGACGATCAGCTTGCCGACATCGAGGGTAAGCTGGACGTTGCTGGAGTCACCCGCGGCGACTACGAACGGCTTGCTGGTCTTCGACTGCCCTTTGGTCAGGGTCAGCGTATAATTGCCCGCAGCGAGCACGAAGCGCGGCACCGCGTCGTATTCCTGCGCGATCAGTCTGCCGCCCTTGTCGGAGACCTGCCAGACCACGTCGTCGACCTTGCCCGCGCCGCCCGCCACCGAGCCCTCGCTGGTGACGTAGCCGGCATTGAGGATGACGTCGAGCATCGCGGGCTTGCCGTTCTCGACCTTGAGCGGAAACTCGCGCTTGAGCTGCCGGTAGCTCACCTCCACGATGTAATCGCCGGGCGCGACGTTATCGGCGAACGGCGCACCGTAGAAGGTGTTGACGTGCTCGCCCTTCTCGCCTCCGGCGCGATTGTAGATGCCCCAGTTGACGTCCTCGTCGCTGATCGGATCGAGCCCTTCGGCGAGCCGCGCCACGCCGCGAAGGTTCTTGCCGAGATACGGATCGGCGGCCGCCGGCTTTGCCGGCGCCTCGCTTGCGACCTTGGTGCCTTGCGTCGCCGCCACCGCCTTGGTCAGTGCGCCGGTCAGGCTCGCGGCGTTGCCGGCATCGAGATAGACGCCGCCGGTCGCGCGCGCGATGCATTGCAGCTGGCTCTTTGCCGCGGGATCGGCGACGTCGAGGCCGATAACATGGGCGGTGAAGCCGATGCCAGCCTTCTTCAGCTCGGCCGCGGCCGCGCACGGATCCGGCGCGCAGGTCTCGATCCCGTCAGAGACCAGGATCACATTGGCCTTGTTCTCGGTCGAGTGCAGCGCCTCGGCGGCGGCACGGAGCGAATCCGAGATTGGCGTCTTGCCCTTCGGGTTGATGCCGTCGATCGCGGCCTTGATCCTCGCCGGATCGAACTTGCTGACCGGCACCATCAGCTCGATGTCCTTGCAGTCACCCTTCGAGCGGTGGCCATAGACCATCACGCCGAGACGATCGGCGGGATTCCATTTCGACAGGATGGCATCGACCGCCTGTCGTGCAGCGGAGATCTTGCTCTGCCCATCGACCAGACCCCACATCGAGCCGGATGCATCGAGCACGAGAATGGTGTCGGTCCCCTGCGCTTGCGCCTGGGCGCCATGAAGTGACAGCAACGCCAGGCCAAGCGACAGCAGGCCGGCAACGAACGAGCAGCGAAAAACCTTAATCACGGATCGATCCTCGATGATGGAGACAATCGGAGGGCAAAGACGGCTGCGGCGGCGGGCATGTCGTGAGATCATTCGCGCCTTGCCACAGCTACGCCCTCCTTCGATCCGGATTTTGTTTTTTGTTGGCCGGATTGCTGATGCGATACACTTCCGGCGTGCACGCGACGAAACGCCAAAATGTCTTTGATTGGCGTCACTTGCGTCTGAGCATTTGGACTATTGCGACAAGCATTTGGCCTGATGCGACACGCAGATGGCGACTAAATTGCTTCCAGAGTTGCGCGCATCGCGCGCGTCGGGCGTGAGCGTCATCACAGATGACGCTGCTTTGCGCGCTGCCGTGCACTAGATCGCACTACTCCCACATGTCCGGCGCGACGCGCCCGGCGAAGCCGCAATCGATGACCCGATCCTGTCGATCACGGTCGACGATCAGTCGCATCAGGTCCGGGCGCGAGTAGTGGCCGCCGATATCGCATAGCGCCTTGGCGGCGAGAACAACCTCCCGCGATCCGTCAGCGATCAGGATGCTCTCACCTTGCGCCGGCCCCGCGATAATCTCACCGCGTGGATCGATGATCACGCTGTCGCCGCTGTACTCGATCGTCGACAGCTCGCGATAGCGTTCGGGCGTCGCCTCGTGCGACCGCATGCCGCCCACGGCGATGACGTAGCAACCCGCCTGGGACGCGAACGCGCGTGACAGCAGGAGCTGTCGCGGCCACAGCGGCGTGGGTGCCGGCGGTGCCACGGCGGGCTCTCGTCCCGGCCACGCGGCGACGTGGATCTGCGTTCCCTGCGCCGCCAGCGCATAGCCGGGCAACATGGTGTTGTGCTCCCAGCAATTGAGCCCGCTGATCCTGCCATAGGGCCGCTCATGAACCCGCAGGCCGACCGCGTCACCATCGGCCCACACCGAACGCTCGTTGAAGGTCGGCTTGAGCTTGCGATGACGGCCGAGAATCCGCCCCTCGCGGCCAATGAACAGCAGCGTGCAGTAGACCGTGCCCTTCGTTACTGCGTCGCGTTCGGCAACGCCGATCACGACATCGATCCCGGCGCCCTCTGCGGCATCGCAGAGCCGGTCGGTGGCCGGCGATGGAATCTCGACGGCGCTATCGAGATATTCCGCCATGGCGCGAAAGGTGCTCGGACCGGTCGGTGCATGACAGAAGAACGGATAGCCCGGCAGCCAGGTCTCGCCGAACGCGGCGATCGTTGCCCCCATGGCACCGGCCTCGCGGATCAGGCGACAGGCCTTCTCCACCGACGCCTCGCGATCGAACGGTACCGCGGCGGCCTGGATCGCCGCGAGCCTGAAATGCGTGTCCATTGCCATGGCCGGGTGCCGCATCACGCGACGCCCTTGCGGGCGGCATCGAGCGCACCCGCAAGCAGCTCGAGCGCCTTGACGCGCCGTCGCCGTGCAAGGCGTTCTTCGCCGACCTTGCGTTCATGCTCGCCGGCGATGAAGGCCTGGATGTCCGGCAGCAGACGAATGACGCCGCGGCTGCCCCACTGGCCATCCGGTATCTCGGTCGGAAACACCCAGACTTGCGGCGCCACATCCTCGTACGAACCACCGTCAGCGCGTACCACGGCAGCGGTCACGTCCTTCACCAAAGCCGCACGCGAGACTTCGGTGTACTGCCCCTCGGGCACCGTCGGCACGATGCGATAGCGTGGCGACGGCGACGGCTCGCCCGCCACGTAGACGGCGGCCGGCCGATGCAGGAACACGACGGTGACGCCTTGCGCAACCTTGTTGGCCGGGTCGAATCCCTCGTGACCGATCAGGATATCGCCGAGCTCCTTGATGAGCCGCGCTTCCGCTGCCGGCTTCAGGGCTCCTTCGGGAATTGTGACGTCGATCATCGGCATTGAGAGACCTCCTGTTGTTGCCAGCATGAGTCTATGCGCGAGGTGCTTCCGGCAGCAGTGGCAGTATCGCCATTCTCAGGGCAAATTCGGACACGGCGTCGTCAGCCGGCAGGCGCCATGCGCGCGGTGACACGCGCAAATCGGCGCTGGTATTCGCGCGGCGAAAGCCCGGTTTCGCGCTTGAACAGGCGGCGAAAGGTCGACAGATCGTTGTAGCCGACACGCGCACTGACCGCGTCGAGCTTCAGCCGCCGGGATTCGATCAGGCGCTTGGCCACATCGACGCGCAGCGCCTGCAGATATTGCAGCGGGGCCTCGCCGACCGCGAGCTTGAAGCGGCGGTTCAGGGTGCGTTCGCTGACCGAAAGGTCGCGGGCCAGCCTGGCGAGGCTGAAGCCCCGGTGCAGCGACTTCTCCATCAGGCTTTGCGCCTGCGCCACCAGCGCGTCGGAATGCTGGGTGTCGTGCGTGCGGCTGGCATAGGACGCCTGCGAGACGCGATTGCCGTCGATCAGCATCAGCTTGCCGGTCTCGGCGGCCAGATCGGCGCCGGCGAACTTCTCGACCAGCCGAATCGCAAGATTGAGCGAGGTGGTCACCGCGCCCGAGCAGACGATCCGGTTCTGCTCGGTGAGGATCTCGGCGACGCGCAGATCCACCGCCGGGTAACGCATCGCGAAGGTCCGCCCCTTCGCCCAATGGGTGGTCGCGACCCGGCCGTCGAGCAGGCCGGCTTCGGCGAGGATGAAGCTGCCGGTGCAATAGGATGCGAGCAGGGTGCCGCGCTCATGTTGCCGCCGCAGCGCGGCGAGCAACGGCTCGACCGTATCGAGCCGGGCGAAGAAGCGCTCGATGTCGCCGACGAACGGTCCGGGGATCACCACCGCATCCGCCGCAGACCGCGCGCTGATCGGTCCATCGACGCCGATGATTTGGCCGGACGCGGTCTGCACCGGCCGGCCATCGAGTGACTCGACGCGCCACCGCAGCTGGGACAGCTTGCCGTTGTGGCGCTGCGGTCGCTTCGCCGCCACCGAATTGGCGGCAGTGAACACGTCGACAATACCCGCGACGCCCGAAGCGAGGATTCCATCATAGACCCAAATCCGGATGAGTGGCATATCTGTGGCCGATCTTGCACAAGATGAGGCAATTCTGCCATCGCGCGCGCGAGCCGGCAAGCGACGGGCGCCGCGCCTTGACGCGGATGTATGACTCATCGGCCAAGCAACACACTGGGTGTCGTCCCGGCGAAGGCCGGGACCCATGACCACCGATGCGAATTGTTATGCGCGATCGCAACGACGAGTCCCGCCTTTAACATCCGCCGCGGCGTATGGGTCCCTTGGGTTCACGACACAAGTGCAACACCTGCTAGGGTGTTGTGGCGATGGGACAATGTTATGGCCAGCTCAGCCTTGAAGAGCGCGTTGAGATTTACCACCTGCATGCAGGCGGTAAATCTCAAAACGATATTGCGTCTGCGCTTGACCGCGCGACGTCGACGATAAGTCGGGAGCTGAAGCGCAACTCGCGGCCTACCAAGGTCTGGAAGGGCGGTTACGAACCGGTCCGGGCTCAACAATTGGCCGAACGTCGGCGACGGCAGGATGGCCGCTTCAAGCTGGCGCGCCAGCCGGCCCTGCGGGACTGCGTCGGCAAAAGCCTTGCGATGGGACATTCGCCGGAGCAGATCGCTGGTCGACTGGCGCGAGAACATGGTCGCGTCATGATCAGCCACGAGTCAATCTATCGTTTCATCTATCATTGTACGGCCCAGAAGGATTACTGGCACCGCCTGCTGCCGCGCCATAAACTCAGGCGAGGGCGCCGGCGACGCCCAGGCGGCAGCCCTGCCAGCTTCATTAAACAACGGCGCTCGATCGATGAACGACCCTCCGAGGTCGAAGGCCGCGGGACGCCGGGTCATTGGGAAGCCGACTTCATGCTGTTCGCGCGATATGGCCAAGGATTGCTGGTTCTCCACGAGCGACAAACCCGCTTCAGCATCGTGCTGCACCCACGCGATGGGAAAGCTGTCCTCACCGCTCGGACCATCGCCCGTCAACTCGGCAAGCTTCCACAGGCGATCCGTAAAACCATCAGCTTCGACAACGGAACCGAGTTCGCCGAGCATCACAGGCTTCACAACGCCCTCGGCGTCCAAACCTTCTTCTGCGATCCCCATAGTCCCTGGCAAAAAGGCGGCGTGGAAAACTCCATCGGGCGCTTACGACGCTCTCTGCCACGCAAAACTGACCTCAGGTTCATCACGGCAGCCGCCCTCAGGCGCCTCGCTCAGCGCCTCAACGATACCCCACGCAAATGCCTCGACTTCAAGACACCCGCCGAGGCATTCTCCAAACTCAAATCAATCGTTGCACTTCAAACGTGACTCCATCTCCCGGCTTTCGCCGGGACGACAGATGCATATGCGGCACCGTTCGCCGGGCCCCCCTCAGATCCCCCGCGCAAATCGGCGAAAGCCCGGCGCGCCGGTCAGAGCTTCGAACGCCGCGTCGCGCTTCTCCTCGGCGAAGGCAAAGCCGGCCATGGTGTAGCAGCGCTCGGCCGCCTCGTTGCCGATCACGAACGAGATCGATGCCCGCGAATAGCCGGCGGCCTTGCCGTCGGCGAGCGCGCGGCCGATCAGGGCCTGCACCAGGCCGCCGCCGCGATGCGACGCTTCGGCTGCGACGTGCTCGATCAGCCAGTCGCCCTCGCCGCCCTGGACCCAGCAATTGCGGGCATAGCCGCCGCGCGCGACGATGCCGTCAGCATCGGCACCGGTCTCGGCCGCGACCTCCTCGATCGCGGCGCGTGCAGCGACGACCGTTCCGGATGCAGGCATGGCGCACAGCGCGGCAGCCGGCACACCGTCGACCTCAGCGATCAGGAAATGGGCGACATGGTACCATGACCGCACCCGCGCCACGGCGAGCCGCGCCATGAAAGCGAGGCATTCCCCCTCCGGCCGGTCGAGCGCGATGTCGAACCAGCCGCGCGGCAACGGGCCGCGCTGCGCGGCCAGCACGATGCGGGCGATGAAGCCGGCGTCGTCGGATCGTGCGGGACGGATCGTGGATCGTCCCGCGCCGGTCATCTCAGGTGTTCGTCAGCGCGACGCGGAATTCCGCCTCGGTCTTGGCCTTGACCTCGTCGAGCGTGACGCCGTCGGCGAGCTCGATGAGCGCCATGCCGCCCTTACCGTGCTTGTCGATGGTGAACACCGCAAGGTCGGTCACGACCATGTCGACCACGCGCTCGCCGGTCAGCGGCAGGTTGCATTGCTTGAGCAGCTTCGCGCCGTCCTTGGCGGAATGCTCCATCACGACCACGACGCGCTTGACGCCGGCGACGAGGTCCATGGCGCCGCCCATGCCCTTCACCATCTTGCCGGGGATCATCCAGTTGGCGAGATCGCCGTTCTGCGCCACCTGCATGGCGCCGAGGATCGATAGATCGATATGACCGCCGCGCACCATGCCGAAGGAATCGGCCGACGAGAAATAGCTGGTCGACGGCAATTCGCTCACGGTCTGCTTGCCGGCATTGATGAGGTCGGCGTCCACCTCGTCCTCATAAGGGAACGGTCCCATGCCGAGCATGCCGTTCTCGCTCTGCAGGTTCACGTCGACGCCGTCGGGGATGTAGTTCGAGACCAGCGTCGGGATGCCGATGCCGAGATTGACGTAATAGCCGTCGCGCAACTCCTTGGCGGCGCGGGCGGCCATCTGTTCACGGGTCCAGGCCATGAGGCTCTCCTGAAGAGTTATGTCTTAGTTGCGCATGATCTTGCCGGAAAACCGGTGCCCGGTTTTCCGGATCATGCGTTAGGCGGCGGGCCGCGGGCGGGTGTTGCGGAACTCGATCCGCTTCTTGCCGGTCCCGACCTCGATGATGCGTTTGACGAAAATGCCGGGGGTGTGGATGTGGTCCGGGTCGATCTCGCCGGCCGGCACCAGATGCTCGACCTCGGCGACAGTGACCTTCGCGGCGGTCGCCATCATCGGGTTAAAGTTGCGCGCGGTCTTGCGGTAGACGAGGTTGCCGGCGGTGTCGCCCTTCCAGGCATGCACGATGGCGACGTCGGCGAACAGGCCGCGTTCCATGATGTACTTCTCGCCGTCGAATTCCTTCACTTCCTTGCCTTCTGCGATCAGCGTGCCGACGCCGGTCTTGGTGTAGAAGGCCGGGATTCCGGCGCCGCCGGCGCGGATGCGCTCGGCCAGCGTGCCCTGCGGGTTGAACTCGAGTTCGAGCTCGCCGGCGAGATATTGCTGGGCGAACAGCTTGTTCTCGCCGACATAGGACGAGATCATCTTCTTGATCTGGCGCGTCTCCAGCAGCCGGCTGAGGCCGATGCCGTCGACGCCGGCATTGTTGGAGACGACCGTCAGGCCCTTGACGCCGGAATCGCGGATCGCATCCGACAGGGTCTCGGCGATGCCGCAGAGGCCGAAGCCGCCCGACATGATCATCATGCCGTCCTTGAGGAGACCATCGAGTGCCGATTTGGCGTCGGGATAAACCTTGTTCATGCAATGAATACCTGATGGAGGGCGCGGAACGGCTCTGTCCAGCGGATTATTAGGCGAAATCTTCGCGATGCGTCAATCACGGCCCCGTGCGGCGACGGGCGGCGGCCTGCGACATCAACATGGCCTTGAAAGCGACAAGAAAACCCTTCAAGTTGCGTGGGTTGGCACCGGCTTCCATTGCGCAGCCGGCAGTGTTCGACGACGACCCGACAAAACTCAACCCGACCGGATATGTCATTGACGATTGCCCAAGGAATTAAGCGCCTGGGGATGCCGATCGCGGCGCTTTTCGGCCTGGCGCTCGTCGGGCTGGTCGGAACGTCCTGGTTCCTCAACCGGGACGCGCTGCGGAGCGCGGTGGAAGCGCAGATTCGCGCCGTGACCGGGCTCGAGCTCGTCGTCAACGGGCCGATCGACGTTTCGGTGTTTCCCGGCAGCTATGTCTCCTTTCACAACGTCGGGCTGAAGGGCGCCGATACCACCGATCCGGCCTTGCAGGTCGACGTGCTGACCGCGAATCTGCGCCTCCTGCCGCTGTTGCTGCGGCGGTTCGAGATTGCCGACGTCATGATGCTCCGTCCGCATATCCATGTGGTTCGCGACAGCGCCGGCGAGAGCAACTGGACCCCGTTCGTCGAGACCATCGCCAAGACGATGACGCCCGGCGCCGAGAACCAGGTGTCATTCTCGGAAATCCGGATCCAGGACGGCGAGCTGAATTACGAGGACGGCACCAACCACATCTCCGAACAGCTCGGCGATATCGACCTTTCACTGGCCTGGCCCTCCATCTCGCGTTCCTTTGCCGCAACCGGCCAGTTCGACTGGCGCGGCGAGCGCGTCGACGGCTCGATCAGCGCCAGCGATTTCGTCGCGCTGCTGTCGGGCGACCGCTCCGGCCTCAAGGCGCGGCTTGCCAGCGCGCCGCTGAAGATTGCGTTCGACGGAACCGTCGCCAACCGCACCAGCCTGATGATGGAAGGCACCGCCACCATGGACTCACCGTCGCTACGCAACGCGTTGCGCTGGATGGGCCAGGCGCCGCCCGGCGGCGGTGGCGGCTTCGGCCGCTTCGCACTGAAGGCTCGCGCCAATGTGGTCGGCGGCTCGGTCGCGCTGACCAATGTCAATGTCGAGCTCGACGGCAATGTCGCCGAGGGCGTGATGACCTACGCCAATAACGGCCGGCAGACGCTGCAGGCGACGCTTGCCGCCGGCAATCTCGATTTCACGCCCTACATCTCGACGTTCCGCCTGCTGGCCAGCGGCCAGCGCGACTGGAACAGGCAGCTGTTCGACCTCTCCTCGCTGTCGTCGACCGATCTCGACATGCGCCTGTCGGCAGCCAAGGTGACGGTCGGCCCGTCCAAGCTCGGCCGCACCGCGTTCGGCGCCAATCTGCGCGGCGGCGCGCTCGCGCTCAGTGTCGGCGAGGCGCAGATGTATGGCGGCATCGCCAAGGGCTCGTTCGCGATCGCGCGCTCCGATGCGGTCGCCGACGTCAGGGCGCAATTCCAGTTCACCGATGTCGATCTGCAGGCCTGTGCCAGCGAACTGTTCGGTATCAACAAGCTGTCCGGCCGCGGCAACCTCAACGTCTCGCTGACGGCCTCCGGCTCGAGCCCGTTCGGGCTCGCGTCGTCGCTGGACGGTACCGCGACGCTGAACGGGCATGACGGCGCGATCGCCGGCTTCAATGTCGAGCAATTGCTGCGGCGGCTGGAGAAGCGGCCGCTGTCCGGCGGCGGCAATTTCCGCTCCGGCTCGACGCCCTATGACAATCTCAGCGTCTCGGTGAAATTCGCCGACGGCGTCGCGACCGCCGACGACATCCATGTCGAGAGCCCCGCGGCGAAGATCACGCTGACCGGCACCGCCTCGGTGCCATCGCGCGAGTACGATCTCAAGGGCGTCGCCAGCCTGACCTCGGCGGCTGCCGGCGGCACCGCGTTCGATCTGCCCTTCGTGATCCAAGGCCCGTGGGACGATCCGTTGATCTTCCCCGATCCGGAGAGCCTGATCCGCCGCTCGCCGGCATCCGCCCCGTTGCTCGACGCGGTGAAGGATCGCAAGACCCGCGACGCGGTGCGCTCGGTGATCGAGCGCATCACCGGCGGAGCCGCGCGGCCCGCGGCCGCGCCCGATGCCGCGGCCGGCGCACCCGCCAACGCACCGGCGACAGCGGTCGAGAATGCCAAATCGAACTGACCAAGGGTCGAACTGATCGATCCATTCACTTTCCGCATCAATGCAGCGGGACTGATCCACGCTCTCCCGCGAGCCCCCTACAGAAGTCGTCGACGCAGCATCTTTATCGGGTCACGGGCATGCGCTAGTGTTTTCCCTAACCGGTTAAAAAAGCCGGCCTCATGAGGGGAGAAGAACGTGAGATCCAAGGTTATCGGTGCGCTATCAATTGCGGTCGCTGCGGTCGGCCTGTTCGCCGCAACTGCACCCGCTCTGGCCCAGGGCAAGACGATCACCGTCTGGTGGGGCAAGGGATTCTACAAGTCCGAAGACGACGCGCTGCTCGATACGATCAAGAAATTCGAAGCCAAGACCGGCATCAAGGTCGAACTGTCGCAATACGCGATCCAGGACATGATTCCGAAGACGGTTGCCGCGCTGGATTCCGGCTCCGTGCCCGACGTCGCCTATTCCGACACCTACGATGTGCAGGCCCAGGGCAAGTGGGCCTTCGAGGGCAAGCTCGAAGACCTGTCCGACATCATGCTGCCGATGAAGGACGCCTTCGCGCCGAACACGCTGGAAGCGGCCCTGCTCTACAATGACGTCACCAAGAAGAAGTCCTATTACGGCTTCCCGCTCAAGCAGCAGAGCATGCACGTCCAGATCTGGGGCGACATGCTGGAGAAGGCCGGCTTCAAGGCCGATGACATCCCGACCAAGTGGGAGGATTACTGGACGTTCTGGTGTGACAAGGTGCAGCCTGGGATCCGCAAGGCGACCGGCCAGCGCATCTACGGCGTCGGCCAGCCGATGGGCGTGGAATCCACCGACTCGTTCCAGTCGTTCTACACCTTCATGGACGCCTACCACGTCAAGCTGGTCGACGACGACGGCAAGCTGCTGGTCGACGATCCCAAGGTGCGCGACGGCCTGATCCACGCGCTGAAGGACTATACCGACACCTACATCAAGGGCTGCACGCCGCCGTCCTCGACGACCTGGAAGGACCCGGACAACAACGTCGCCTTCCACAACAAGACAATCGTGATGACCCACAATTTCACGATCTCGATCGCGGCGAAGTGGTTCGAGGATTCGACCAACCCGGCGCTGACCGACGCGCAGCGCGCCGCCGGCAAGCAGGCCTACGAGCACGACATCATCACGGCGTCGTTCCCGAAGGCACCGGACGGCTCGACGATCCGGTACCGCTCCGACGTCAAGACCGGGCTGATCTTCGCCAACGCCAAGAACAAGGCAGAAGGCAAGCAGTTCATCAGCTTCCTGATGCAGGAAGACAACGTCCGGCCCTATATCGAAGGTGCGCTCGGCCGCTGGTTCCCGGTGACCAAGGCCAGCCAGGCGAGCCCGTTCTGGCAGGCCGACCGGCATCGCAAGGCGGTCTGGAATCAGTTCACCGGCGGCACCGCGCCGTTCGACTTTACCAAGAACTGGAAGTTCACCATCCTGAACAACGAGAACGTCTGGGCCAAGGCCATGAACCGCGTCGTCAGCGAGAAGGTGCCGGTGGACAAGGCCGTCGACGAACTGATCGCCCGCATCAAGCAGGTCGCGGGGTAACGTAGAGGATGACCAGCGCTGCCGACACTTGCTTCGCGTCGTCCCGGCGAAAGCCGGGACCCATACGCCGCGGCAGCAGTTGTGGGGTATGCTGGTCGACGACTTTCGCGCAACGACCGGGACCTGTGGTTATGGGTCCCGGCTTTCGCCGGGACGACAGCGTGGTTGCGTCCGGCATCTCCTTCCCAGAGTAACCGAATGGCGATCACGCTCTCCGCATCCGATGTCCCCTCGCCGCCACTGTCTGCGCGGCTGTCGCCGCCGCAGGTCTGGGGCATCGTGCTGCTCGTGCCCTATCTGCTCGTCTTCCTCGCCTTCGTGGTCTATCCGGTCGGCTACGGCCTGTGGCTAGCGCGCCATCCGTCAAGCTATGTCGCGCTCTATAATGACCCGATCTTCGCGCGCGCGGCGGTCAACACGCTGATCTTCCTGGTCATCGGCATCAACATCAAGATGCTGATCGCGCTGTTCCTGTCCGGCTTCTTCGCCCAGCAGCGACCCTGGATCAGGTGGCTGTCTGTCATCTTCATCCTGCCCTGGGCGGTGCCGTCGATCCCGACCATCCTGTCGGTGCGCTTCATGCTCAATCCCGAATGGGGCGTGGTCAACCAGCTGATCTTCAAGTTCACCGGCGACGACGGCCCGAACTGGCTGAACGATCCGGCGGTCGCGCTCGCGATGGCGATCGGCGTGCACATCTGGAAATCGCTGCCGTTCTGGACGCTGATCCTGCTGACCGGGCGGCTCGCCATCCCGCACGATCTGTACGAGGCATCCGACGTCGACGGCGCCAATTGGTGGCAGAAATTCCGCTATATCACCTGGCCGTCGATGCAGACGCTCTACATTACCTGCACGCTGCTCTCGATGATCTGGACGCTGGGCGATTTCAACAGCGTCTATCTGCTCACCGGCGGCGGGCCCGCCGACCTCACCCACGTGCTGTCGACGCTGGGCATCCGCTATCTCAGGCTCGACCAGCTGTCGCTGGCGATGGCCTCGATCGTCTGCGCGATGCCGTTCGTGCTGCCGCTGGTCTATTACATGATGAAACGGTTGTCGCGATGAAGCTGCCCACCCTCCGCGAAGTCGGCACCGAAGCCAAGCTGCTGCTGATCGGCATCCCGGTCTTCATCTGGACCATGATCCCGATCTACCACATGTTCGTATTCGCGATCTCGCCGAAGGAGGACGCGTTCACCGGCAAGCTGTGGCCGACGCATCCGACGCTGCATAATTTCTCGATCGTGTTCCACCAGCAGCATTACTTCCTGCGCGACTTCTGGATCCAGTTCTGGAATTCGGCCGTGATCGCGCTCGCCGTCGGCGCGCTGACGCTGTTCGTCGCCACCGCCGCGGCATTCTCGATCTCGCGGCTGCGCGTCCCGGGCGGCCGGGCTGTGATGAACCTGGCGCTGTTCACCTACTTCATCCCGGCGGCATTCCTCGCCGTGCCGATGTACCGCACCATGGGCACCTACGGCCTGCTCAACAATCACTGGTCGCTGATCCTGGCGATGGTGACGATCGCCGCGCCCTACGCGATCTGGGTGCTGAAGCAGGCCTCCGACAAGCTGCCGGTCGAGCTCGACGAGGCGGCGACGATGGACGGCGCCACCACGTTGCAGCTGTTCCGCCTGGTCTATGTGCCGCTGATGATGCCGTCGCTGGTCGCGGTCGGCACCTATGCGATCCTGCTCGCCTGGAACGAATATCTCTACGCGTTCCTGCTGCTGTCGAAGGACACCGACATCACGCTGCCGGTCGCGCTCGGCAACTTCCTAGCCGCCGACGACTCGCCGTGGGAGCTCTTGATGACCACCGGCTTCATCTACGCGCTGCCGCCGGCCGCGGTGTACTACGCCTTCAAGCGTTACATGGTCGGCGGGCTGACCGCCGGCGCCGTCAAGTCGTGAGGCCAGAGCGTTTTCGAGCGAAGTGGACACCGGTTCGCGTGAAGAAAACGCGTCAAACAAGAATCTACAGCGGCGCGGCGCTCTCGCCCTGCGAGCTCGACAGTTTCGAGGCGAACGAGGCGACCACGATGATCACGGCGATCAGCGCGATCACCAGCGTGCAGATCGCGTTGATCTCAGGCTTTACGCCGAGCCGAACCTCCGAATAGATCCGGATCGGCAGCGTCGCCGAGCCGGGACCGGTGGTGAAGCTCGCGATCACGACGTCGTCGAGCGACAGCGTAAAGGCCAGCATCCAGCCGGCTATGATCGCCGGCACGATCAGCGGCAGCGTCACCAGGAGGAACGCGCGCACCGGATCGCAGCCGAGGTCCATCGCGGCTTCCTCCAGGCTGCGGTCGAGCGTGGCGAGGCGCGACTGCACCACGACGGTGACGAAGCACATCGTCAGCGTGGTGTGGGCGATCGTCACCGTCCAGAAGCCGCGTTCGGCATTCAGCGCCACGAACAGCAGCAGCAGCGACAGGCCGGAGATCACCTCGGGCATCACCAGCGGCGAATACAGCATGCCGGAGAACAGCGCCCGCCCTCGGAACCGTTCCCCGCGCGCCAGCCCGACCGCGGCCAGCGTGCCCAGCAATGTCGCCAGCGTCGCCGACACCGCGGCGACCGACAGGCTCATCCACGCCGCCTCCAGCATGGCGCGATCGCTGAAGAACTCGTGGTACCAGCGCAGCGACCAGCCGCCCCACACCGTCACCAGCCGCGAGGCGTTGAAGGAGTAGATCACCAGGATGACGATCGGCAGATAAAGGAACGCAAGCCCGAGCGCCAGCGACGTCATGTTGAAGCGCGTCAACCTCGTGACGTTGCCAGTCATCAGCGATTACTCTCGAGCTGGCGGCGCTGCAGGCGGTCGTAGAGCACGAGCGGCGGCACCAGCAGCAGCAACAATGCGACCGCCGCGGCTGACGCCACCGGCCAGTCCTTGTTGGTGAAGAACTCGAGCCACAGCGTCTGCCCGATCATCAGCGAGTTGGAGCCGGCAAGCAGATCGGGGATCACGAACTCGCCGACGATCGGAATGAAGCAGAGCAGCGCGCCGGCGCCGACGCCCGGCAGCGACAGCGGGAACGTCACCAGCCAGAACGCCTGCAGCGGCGAGGCGCCGAGATCGCCCGCCGCTTCCAAGAGCGACGCATCCATCTTCGAGAGCGTCGCATAGAGCGGCAGGATCATGAACGGCAGATAGGAGTAGACGATGCCGAGATACATTGCGCTATCGGTCGACAGCCAGACCACCGGCGCGGACACGATGTGCAGCGCCCGCAAGATCTGATTGAGCAGGCCGTCATGCTGCAGGATGTTGATCCAGGCATAGATGCGGATCAGGAATGAAGTCCAGAACGGCACGATGACCAGCATCATCGCCACGCCCTGCAAGCGCTGCGGCAGCCGCGCCATGCCGTACGCGATCGGGTACCCGATCAGCAGCAGGATCAGCGTCGAGGTCACGGCGACAACGAGGCTGCGCAGATAGGACAGGATGTACAGATTGTCCTGCAGCAGCAGGCGGAAATTGTCGAACGACAGTTGCGCAAACGCCGCCGCCAGCGCCGCGCGGCCCTCGGTGAAATCGAACACCGGCGTGTAGGGCGGCTGCGCGATCGCGGTCTGCGACAGGCTGATCTTCAGCACGAAGCCGAACGGCACCAGGAAGAACAGCACCATCCAGAGGTAGGGCGCGATCGCGGCGAGCCGCGCCGGCCGGGCGAAGATGCGGCGCGCGCTCATTGCTCGAGTACCAGGCAGTCATCGGCGGTGAACCACGCCACCACGCGCTGGCCGGCGAGATAGGCGTCGACATCGAGCCGCGCGGTATTGGCCATCGACGAACGCACCACCGCGCCCGTCTCCAGCTTCACCCGGTAGCTCGTCACGCCGCCGAGGTAGTTGACGTCGGTGACGACGCCCTCCAGCCGGTTGATCGTCTGCGATGCGCCCGCGTCCGAGGCCGGCGCGCGGCGCGACAGCTTCACCTTCTCGGGCCGGATCGCGACGCTGACGACCTCCTTGGTCACCGGCGGCCACAGCTCGCTGACCGCGAGCGCGCCTGCTTCCGCGGTCGAGACCGTCAACCGTCCATTCTCGCGGGCGGCAACCTGGCCGTTGAACAGATTGATGTCGCCGACAAACTCGGCGATCCAGCGCGAGGCCGGTGCCTCGTAGAGATTGCGCGGGGTGGCGACCTGGACCAGACGGCCGGCATCCATCACCCCGATCCGGCCGGCCATCGTCATCGCCTCCTCCTGATCGTGGGTGACGATGATGAAGGTCATGCCGAGCCGGCGTTGCAGCTCCATCAGCTCTCCTTGCGTGCTCTCGCGCAGCTTCTTGTCGAGCGCGGCGAGCGGCTCGTCGAGCAGCAGCACCTGCGGGCGGCGCGCCAGCGAGCGCGCCAGCGCGACGCGCTGTCGCTGCCCGCCGGAGAGCTGGTCGGGCTTGCGCTTCTCGAGCCCCCCGAGCTTGACGAGCGACACCATTTCCGCGACGCGGCTCGCGATATCGCGGCGCGCCATGCCCGCGCGCCTGAGGCCGAAGGCGATGTTGTCGCGCACCGACAGATGCGGGAACAGCGCATAGTTCTGGAACATCATGTTGACGGGCCGCTCATGCGGCAGCACCTGGGCGATGTCGTTGCCCCCGAGCAGGATGCGGCCCTCGTCCGGGGTCTCGAAGCCTGCGAGCATACGCAGCAGCGTGGTCTTGCCGCAGCCGCTCGGGCCGAGCAGCGCGAAGAACTCGCCGGCACGGATGTCGAGCGAGAGCCGGTCGACCGCGCGGAAATTGCCGAACGATTTGGCGACGCCATCGATCCGCAGCAGCGGCATGTCCGAGACGGCCGGTTCAGACAACGGCTTTGCCGCCTCCCCACTCGCTTCGCCCGATGTCACGTCCGCAAGCCCCGATTCCCCGCAAGGTCCAATCCTGGCGGCAAGCTAGCGGCGGATCGCCACCGGCTCAACCGCCTCACGGACATCTCCCGCAATATTGTCGGCCTCCGCGCCTCTGCTGGGGCGGGCCATCAATGCGTTGCGTCGGCTTTGAGGTACAAACCGGAAGGCACTTGCTCAATCTGAACGTTACGCTTTGGACCCTGAACGGACGTCGCGAGCCGATTGCTGCAAGCAGATCACTGAGGCGGCGCCACCCCGGCGATTTGCATGACGCCAAGCTGGTCGAACAACTCAATCTGTTCACCGTTCAGCACTGGAATGTAGCAACGACGTCTAGCAGCCGAGATCAAGATACAGAGCTTATCCTCCGCGACCGCCCATGTCCCGGTTGCAGGTCCAAAGGACTCGTCCCAGTGCGGATAAGTCATCCGGCCGTCGGGCTCGAATCGCATGGATAACGGACCATTCCTGAGCTTCGGACCGAAGCTGATCGTCTTGCCCTTGAATTTTGCGGCCAGGGTCTCACCTGTCGGTCTTTCGCCGGTTGCTGCGATGAGCGAGGCATCGGGCCCCGGATCATAGCCCTCGGCCTTCAGGATCAGCCAGAAGAGCCTGCCAATACTACGCATAGAAGGTTCGGTGAAGGGCGTGTCTTGGTCGACACGATGCACCACGACGAGGTCGAGTGCGGGAACGACCAAGGCGTACTGGCCGCCGAACCCTTCGGCCAAAAAGCTGCCCTCCGGTAAAGTCACCGTAGGCGCAACGTCACCGCTCAGAAAACCGATCCACCAGAGATAGCCATAGCCCATCCCGAACGATGCTCTCGAATAGCTGCGCGTGCTCTCTTCCACCCACTCCCGCGGCACGATCTGGTGTCCGGCCCAATTGCCTTTGTGCAGATAGAGAAGTGCAAAACGCGCCAAGTCCCGTGCGCTCATGCGGATCGCATACGCGGGGTGGATGGACGCTTCGCCGCGGACGTAGCTACCATCCTGTGGCCGGTAGTCCTGCATGCCGATTGGCTTTGCGATCTTTTGGTCGAGCGCCTCGAAGATGCCGGTGCCAGTTGCGTGTTCGTAGATCGTGCCTAGCGCGTTGAAGTCCCAATTGTTGTAATACCAGAAGGTGCCGGGCGGGTGGCTGCCGCGCGGCGGTCTCATCTTGGCCATGTCCGGCGTCTCGTAGAGCGCCGCGTGGTAGACCCCGGAACGCGCTTCGAGGAGTTCGCGCACCGTCGCGCCCTTCTCGCTCCCGGTCAAGCCAGGCGGATTATCGTCGATGCCGAGTTCGCCAAGCGTGCTGTCGGGGTTGATCAGGTGATCCGACACTGCGATGCCGGTCAGGGCGCTGAGCAGGCTCTTGCGGATCGAAGCGAGTTCCATTGGCTTCGTCGTATTGCCCCACTCGGCCACCACCTTTCCGTGCTGAACGATCACAACCGCGCTTGAGCGAATCTGATCCGAAAAGGATCGCGCTTGGGCCAATTCGGTTTCTGACCAGCCCAATTCTGCAGGGGTGACGCGCTCCCACTCCGCTGCCGGGAAGCCATCTTCTGCTGCCGCAGGCCCGAACCGAAGCAAAGTGCCGAGCAGCACGACGGCGAAAATAATCTGGCGAATATGCATTGGACGGTCCCCACACGCGGCGAGCTTGACCTGATCGCAGCACAATACTCATTAACGAAACTATGCAGAACGCCCATTGCAGAACGTGTATTGCAGTATTTTCTTTGGATTCCCGCCGACACGTTGTTGGCCCAACTCGGACCTCCGGTTATTTCCGCTCTTGCGATGTTGTTGAAGGCTAAGCAGACGTGAGCCCGACGAGGCTCGTTGCCTTTATCAGTACATGCCCTAGACTTCGCAGCCGAATTCGGGAGGACAACCGATGATTTGCGACCGCTACGGCCTGCCGCTGACGACCACCTCGGACCGCGCCGCCGCTTATTATGTCGACGGCGTCGATCGCATGCTGGCGGCGCTGCACGGCGCCGATGCGGCGTTCGAGGCGGCGATCGCCGAGGACCCCGATTTCGCGTTGGCCCATCTCGGCCGTGCCCGCGTGCATCAGCTCAACATGGAGGGCGCCAAGGCCCGCGCCAAGGCGAACGATGCGCGGCGGCTGGCGGCGGCCGCGAGCCCGCGCGAGCGCCAGCACATCGAGATCATCGCGTCCGTGATCGAGGGCCAGGGCAAGAAGGCGATGACCGCGGCCGAGCAGCATCTCGCCGAATATCCGCGCGATGCGCAGATACTCTCGCTGCTGCTCGGCGCCTTCGGCCTCTATGCCTTCTCCGGCCGGTCCGACCATGACGCCGCCCGGCTCGCAATTTCCGAACGTTACGCCAGCGACTATGGCGACGATTGGTGGTTCCTCACCTATCTCGGCTGGTCCAAGACCGAGGCCGGCGACCTCGTCTCGGGCCGCGCCATCACCGAGCGCGGCTATGCGTTGAAGCCGGAGAACGCCGGCGCCGCGCACGCGGTGGCGCATGCGCTGTTCGAGCAAGGCGACGCGGCGGAAGGCCGCAGCTTCCTCTCCGCATGGCTGCCGGCGAATGATCGCACCAGCTTCCTGCAGGGCCATCTCGCCTGGCACCTCGCTCTGATCGCGATCGAGGAAGGCGACGCCGACAGCGCGCTCGACATCTACGAGCAGCACATCAAGCCGGCCAACCGGCCCTATCCGCCGCTCAATATCTATACCGACACGGCCTCGCTGCTGTGGCGGCTGTCGGTCGCCGGCAAGACCGGCCTCGAGCCGCACTGGAACGATGTCGCCGCCTATGGCGACGGCTACTTCCCGAAGGCCGGCGCGCATTTCGCCGACGTGCACCACGCCCTGGTCGCAGCCACGACCAACAACGATGCGCTGGAGACGCGGCTGGCCGAGATGGCGGCGCGCGATGCCGACGGCAAGCTGGCGCCCGGCCCTGCCGCGATCGGGCTCGGCCGGGGCGTTGCCGCCTTCGCTGCCGGCGACCATGAGCGCGCCGTGCGCATCCTGGCGCCGCTGATGCCCGAACTGGTGCGGATCGGCGGCAGCCATGCGCAACGCGAATTGTGGGAGGACACCTTCATCGTCGCGTGCCTCCGCGCCGGCCAGGGCCAGCAAGCAACGGGCCTGATCTCGGAGCGGCTGCATCGCCGTCCATCCAAGCGTGACCTCGCCTGGTCACAGGAGGCGGCAAGGCAATAGCCGAAACTCAATCCAGCTTCGCCATGAACGCCGCGAGCGCATCCTGATCGGCTTGCGGCATGGTCAGGCCGAGCTTGGAGCGGCGCCACAGGATATCGTCGGGAAAGCGCGCCCATTCCTTGTGCATGAGGTAGCGCACCTCAGCTCCAGTCAGTTCCGGACCGAAGGCCGGACCGAGATCGACCTTCTGCTTCGCCTCGCCCAGGATATCCTTCACGTTCAGCCCGTAGGCGGCCACCAGCCGCCGCGCCTCGTCCTCGCCCAGGAAGCGCCAGCGGTCGCGCGCGATGTCGACCTCGGTCTCGAAGCGCTGCCACGCGAATTCGCCGCCCGGCAGCGGCACGGTTGCGGTCCAGCGCGGCGTCATCGGATAGAACCGCGTGAACTCCGACACCGCCCGCTCGGCACGGCGCCGCGAGGTGGTGACATCGCCGCCGAAGATAGTGAGCAGCGGTGCCTTGCCGCGCCTGAAGTCGAGCGATGCGGCGCCATCGCTGCTGCGCCGGCGCGCGGGAGCGACGACGGAATTGGCGCCGGAAATCGTTCGCAGCACATCGGCCGGGGTGATCTGCTCGCGAAAATAGCGATTGGCCGCGTCGCAGAGATAGGCCACTTCGCGCACGCCCATCGCGACAATGGCGGGATCGCCCTTGAAGGCATGACTGACACTGCCGATCAGGGTGAAGTCGCGCTCATAGGGGCTGGCGAAGATCAATTGTCCGTCGGAGTTCTGGAACGCATAGACGTTGTCGCAGTCGAACAGGCGGCGCACCACGATCTGGCTGATCTGCACGGTCGCAAGCGGTGGCGCCGGCACGCGCAACACGGTGTCGGCGACGGACGCGGTCCACGCACCGGTCGCGTTGACCAGCGACCGCGCCGTGATCACCCGCCGATAGCCGCGGTCGATCGCGACCAGCCGCCAGGTCTCGCCGCGCTCGGCCCGGGTCACGCGCGCGCCGGTGCGAATATCGGCGCCGCGCGCCGCGGCATCGACCGCGTTGAGCACGACGAGCCGCGAATCGTCGACAACGCAGTCGGAATATTCGAACGCGGTTCCGAACGGCCGCTTCAACGCATTGCCGACCGGATGGTGGGTGACATCCAGCGTCGTCGAGCGCGGCAGGCCGCTGCGCGAGGCCAAACGCTCATAGAGCAGCAGCAACGACCGCAATTGCCACGGCGGCCGCTCGTCGGCATGCGCCGGGATCGCAAAGCGCGCCGGCCGCACCAGATGCGGCGCGATGCGCAGCCAGACGTCGCGTTCCCTGAGCGCCCGACGGACGCGGAAGAACTCCCGCCGCTCCAGCCCGGCCAGATCGCCATGGACCAGCCGCGGCGAGGCCTGCGACGCGCCGGAGCCGAGATCGCCCTGCTCCAGCAGGATCACGCGCAGGCCGCGGCCGGCCGCATCACGCGCAATGCTCGTGCCGTTCAGCCCACCGCCGATGATCGCGACGTCACAGTCCGCCATGCCCAACGCCTATCGCATTTCAATGCGAACGAAATACGTGTTCGCACCCAAATTGCGTCAAGGCGTGGCGCTGAACGACATGATGTCTGGGTGAAGCGGTCTCACGGCACACTCCACCTCTCCCGCTTGCGCGAGCGACGCTTGCATGATTTCGGAATATTGGAAGAATGCCTCTGAGTTGCCCGACGTGTCAAGTAGCCTGCTCGAACGCCGGCCGCCGCCGGCTACTTTGCATGGGGTTGTTTTCGATATTTTGGCAGCGCTCCTCCTGCGACGGCCTCGCAAGCGGGAGAGGCACACAGTCCTTCGCGACGGCTATCCAATCTGACTCCATCGCTAGTCCGCACCGACCGAGGCAAAGAAGTGTTCGGGGCCGTCGGCCTCGATCAGCTTCTTGCCTTCGATCACCCAGAACCGGTTGGCCACCGTGCGTACGAGCTGGCGGTCGTGCGACACCAGGAGGCAGCTGGCCTGCTGCTCCATCAGTTCCTCCTCCAGCGCCTCCTGGCCCTCGATGTCGAGGTGGTTGGTCGGCTCGTCGAGCAGATAGAAGTTCGGCTGGGTGAGCCGCAGCATCAGCATGCCGAGACGGGCCTTCTGCCCGCCCGACAACCGCCCGATCGGACGGCCCTGCATCTCGATCGAGAGCCCGGCGCCGGCGAGCAGGCCGCGCGCTCGCTGGTCGCCGACCTCGAAGCGCCGCGTCAGCATACGCATCGGCGTGTCGCTATCCGCGAGATCGGCCAGCGCCTGATCGCAATAACCAAGCACCAGCGACTCGGTGGCCCTGATCTCGGCGGGTGCGGCCTCCGCGTCCTCGATCGCGAGCCGCAGCGCCGCGACGAACCGGGTCTTGCCCGCGCCGTTCGGTCCGAGCAGCGCGATCCGGTCGCCCTTGCAGATGAACTGCTGGCCGGTCCTGAACAACGGCCTGCCGTCGGGGGTCGCGATCGCGGCGTTGTTCAGCCTGATCAGAACCTTGGCATGGGTGTCGCGGTTGGCGAGCCGGATCGTTCCTGCCGAGCGTTCCACATGGGCCGGCTTCGCCGTCTCTTCGAGCTTCTCGGCGCGCTGCTTCAACTGCTTGGTCTTCGACAGCAGAAGGTCGCTGCCGGAGTTGATGCCGAGGTTGTTGAGCTTGGCGGCCTGCTGCCGGAGCTGCCGGACGGCCTTCATGTCGCGCTGAAAGCGCCGCTCGTCCGAGGCATCGAATTCGTCGAGCGCCGCGCGCGCCGCGGTGTAGGGCAACAAGAACAGCTGCGACCGTTCCGGGCGCAGGAACAGCGTCCGGTTGGTGGTCGCATCAAGGAAGGCACGGTCGTGGCTTGCGATCACCACCGGCATCTCGCGCGGCAGCGTATTCAGCCAGGCCTCAAGCCGGCTGATCTTGGCGAGGTCGAGGTGGTTGGTCGGCTCGTCGAGCAGCAGCACGTCGGGCTCGGTCACCAGCACGCGGGCGAGCAGCGCAAGCCGCAGCCAACCGCCGCTCAATTGCTTGAGCGATCGTGCCCACAACTCCTCCGGCACATCGAGCGATTGCAAGGCGACGTCAACCCGCCAGCCCTCGCCGGCGCGCTGCTCGCCGGGTACTGCCTCGAGCACGGCGGCATGGAACGGGGTATCGAGCAGCCTCGGCGGCGCATCCTGCTCGACATGGCCGACGGTCAGGCCACGCGAACGGGTGATGTCGCCTTCATTGGGCTCCATGCTGCCTGCGATGCAGCGCAGCAGCGTGGATTTGCCGCGGCCGTTGGCGGCAACGAGGCCGATCCGGTCGCCGGCATTGACGACAAAATTCAGTTCGGAAAACAGCGGCGCGTTCAGCGTCACACCGAGATTGCGTACATTGATGAGGGTCACGATCAAGTCTCTGGTCTTGCCGGCGATCACGACGTCATCCAGAGGCGTCCAGCCATCATCGGATGTGCGTGTCGAACCGCGGCGAGGGATTCAAATGCAGGCGCGAACGCTCAAAGGTTCGACGCCGCACGGCCACGAAGGGCAGACCAGGAAGAGATTTTGTCCGAGTTTCCGGTCAGCCCTGCAAACGCATTTGCAAGGCGTTGACGGGGCCACGCTTGAGGTGGGGATCAGTGAATCTCGCCACGACGCAGCCCTCCTTTCTCGGCTGAAATGATGTGGTGGGCCGAGATTTAGCCGGACGCGCAGCAGATGGCAAGCGCCGCCGGCCGGGCCGGTCCGACGGTTCAGGCCAATTTACCCGGCTCTGCGCACGGTTTCGGCCAGCCGGTCGCCGCCGACCAGCGCGGCAAATTGACCGATCGGGGCGGGCCGGCCGATCAGATAGCCCTGCACCGCGTCGCAACCTTCTTCGGAGAGGAAGCTGAGCTGCGCCTCGGTCTCGACGCCTTCGGCGACGATCGACATTTCGAGGCCGTGACCGAGATCGATGACCGCGCGGACGATCGCGGCCGATTGCGGATTGCGGCCGAGATTGATGACGAAGGCGCGGTCGATCTTGATCTTGTCGAACGGAAACGCCTGCAGATAGCTCAGCGAGGAATAGCCGCTGCCGAAATCATCCATCGAGATGCGCACGCCGAGCGCCTTCAGCCGCCGCAGCAACGACAGGCCGCGGTCGAAATCCTCGATCAGCACGCCCTCAGTGATTTCAAGCTCGAGGCGATCGGGCGTCAGCCCGGTCTCGAGCAGGATCGAATGGACGAGCCCGACGAGGTCGCCATGGGTGAACTGCGCCGGCGACAGGTTCACGGCGACCTGCATCGGCACCGCCCAGGAGGCAGCCTCACGGCAGGCTTCGCGCAAAATCCATTCGCCCATCTCGACGATCAGGCCGCTTTCTTCCGCGAGCGGAATGAAGTCACTGGGCGGCACGAAGCCGCGTACCGGATGGTGCCAGCGCGCCAGCGCCTCGAAGCCGATGATCTGGCTGCCCGCAACGCTCGCGCCGGTGGCCGCCTGCGGCTGATAGTAGAGCGACAATTCGCCGTTCTTGATCGCGACCGACAGCTCCTGATGCAGCACGCGGCGATCGCGGATCTGCTGGTCCATCTCCGGCTCGAAGATCGAGATCGTGCCGCGCGACTTGGCCTTGGCGCGGAACAGCGCCGCGCCCGAATTGGCCAGCAGAGAGGCGGCGTCGGATCCGTTGTGCGGGAACACCGCGATGCCGGTGGTGAGGCCGGTGCGCACCGATTTGCCGTCGATCGCGAAATCCTCACCCAACGCCTCGGCGGCCTGCTCGGCCAGCGCAATGCCGGCGGCCGGCTGCTTGCCGTCGATGATGAGGCCGAATTCGTCGCCGGACAGCCGCGCAACCACGCCGCCGCGCGCCACGGTCTGCAAGCGCTGCGCGACTTCGATCAGCACCTTGTCGCCCATCGCGTGGCCGTAGACGTCGTTGATCTCCTTCAGCCCGTCGAGGTCGACGCAGAGCACGGCGAACTCCTCGTCGGTGCCGTCGCAAGCCTCGATCATCTGGGTCAGCGCCTGCAGGAAGGCGGCGCGGTTCGGCAGATCGGTCAGGCCGTCATGATAGGCCATGTGCGCCATGCGCGACTCGGTCTGGCGCCGGTCGGTAACGTCCTCATGGGTCTTGATCAGATATTGCGGCTCGCCATGGTCGTCGAGCACGGTCATGCGGCGGGTCAGGAACAGCCGCAGGCCGTCCTTGGTCGAGATCGGGTGCTCCTCGGCGATCATGCTGCGCTTCCTGATCGCAGCCTCGTCGCGGGCGACGATCAGCTTGGCTTCGCGCGCATTGAAGATGTCGGAAGCGGTGAGCCCGGCGGCGTCTTCGCGGCGGCGGTTGAGGATCGTCTCGGCGCTGCGGTTGGCCAGGAGATAGCGGCCGTCGCTGACGCGCTGCACGATCAGCGAGACCGGGATGTTGTCGACCACGAGCTCGAGGAATTTCTTGTTGTTCTCGAGCTCGCGCGACAGCGAACGGCGGTCGGTGACGTCCTCGAACAGCGCGATCAGGAATTCCGGATCGCCAGCCTCGTTGCGGGCGATCACGCGGTTCGACGCCAGGATGCGCCTCTCCGAGCCGCGTTCGACGAAGAATTCGCTGCGGTGATAGCCTTCCGGCGCGTCCAGCGCGGCGCGGTCGGCGGTGTCGATACTGACGGCGGTCTCGGGACGGAAGATCTCGTCGGCGCGCTTGCCCACGATGTGATCGCGCGAGAAGCGCGAGAAGCGCTCGAACGCGCGATTGGCGAAGATGTAGCGGCCGTCCTCGATGTTCTTGGCCGCGACGCAGACCGGGACGTTGTCGAGCACGGATTCGAGGAATTGCGTGGTCGAGGCGAGCTTGCGCGACAGCTTGCGCTGGTCGGTGCAATCGAGATGGGTCGTGACCGAGCCGCCGTTCGGCAGCGGAAAATATTTCACCAGCACCGATCGGCCGCCGGGCAGTTCGGTGACCAGCCCATCGGGCGCTGCGGCCCTGGCGAAGAAATCCTCGGCGCTGATGTCGAGCACGCCGCGGTCGCGGCGCAGCTCCAATAGCTCGGTGCCGGTCATGTTGCGCCCGATGTCGGCGCGCGACAGGCCGTAGATGTCGAGATAGCGGTCGTTGCAGAACACGATGCGCTCACGCGCATCGGTCATCACCACGCCCTGGTTCAGATGGTTGAGGGCGGACGACACGAAGGCGTTGCGCCGCAGTTGCGCGCGCTTGGCCTTGCGCAGGGCCGAAAGGATCCACAGCCCGACCGCGCCGAGGAAGGAGGCAACCACCACGCTGCCGATCAGCAGCTCCCAGACCACACCGGGATCGAGGTCACCAAGATAGGTCGACGGGGCGAAGGCGGCCCGGGCTGCACCGACCGGCACGACGGCGGCGATCAGGCAAAGGACGGCCCTTGCCGGAATCGAATTCTTCCCGCCCGCCTGCCACTTCCTGCCAGCCATCAATCACCCGCGGATTACCGGGGCGAGTGTCCGGCTCTGGCGGTTTGGATCGGGTAAACGCGTGCGGATGCAACCGGGAAATGCCACTTAATGTACGGCAATTGCCCTGACATGATTAATGCGCCATTAACAGAGCATGGATCTCCAACCATTTGAGATAGCCCAAGCACTTGCCTGATAAGCACTTGCCGAAAGCGACCGGATCGGCTGAACGATGTTGGCGGCGACGGCACGGGCCTGGCTGCGCGGAAATGTTCGGATCTGAAGGACGAGATGGACAGGGTTGATTGTGTGGTCGTCGGTGCGGGGGTGATCGGCCTCGCGGTGGCGCGCCGGCTGGCACAGGCCGGCCGCGAAGTGATTGTGATCGAGGAGGCCGAGGGGATCGGCACCGTCACCTCGTCGCGAAACAGCGAGGTGATCCACGCCGGCATCTACTACCGGGCCGGCAGCCTGATGGCGCGGATGTGCGTCAGCGGCAAGCGGGCACTTTACCGTTACTGCGCCGAGCACGGCATCCCGCACAGGAATTGCGGCAAGCTGATCGTCGCCACCACGGCCAAAGAGACCGAAAAACTGCAGTCGATCCGGGCCCATGCCGAGGCCAACGGCGTCGACGACATGCGGCTGTTGTCCGGCGAGGCGGCCCGCGCGCTGGAGCCGGCGCTGAACTGCGACGCGGCGCTGCTGTCGCCCTCCACCGGGATCATCGACAGCCATGCCTACATGCTGGCGCTGCGCGGCGATGCCGAGGCGGCCGGAGCGGCATTCGCCTTCCATACGCCGCTGCTCCACGCCAGGGCCACGGCCAACGGGTTCGAGATCGAGGCCGGCGGCGCGGCGCCCATGACGCTGGCCTGCGATCTCCTGGTCAATGCCGCCGGCCTCGGCGCAACGGCCGTCGCGCGCAACGTCGAGGGCATGCCGATCGAGTTGATTCCAACGGCCTATCTGGCCAAGGGCAATTACTTCAGCTGCAGCGCCAGGGCGCCGTTCTCGCACCTGATCTATCCGGTGCCGGAGCCCGGCGGGCTCGGCGTGCACCTGACGCTCGACCTGGCCGGACAGGCGAGGTTCGGCCCCGACGTCGAATGGATCGATCACATCGATTATGCTGTCGACCCTGATCGGGCCGAGCGATTCTATCCGGCGATCCGGAAATACTGGCCGACCCTGCCGGACGGGGCGCTGATGCCGAGCTATTCGGGAATCCGGCCCAAGATCGTGCCGCCGGCGGTCGCGACCCAGGATTTCCTGATCCAGGGACCGGCTGATCACCGCGTCGCGGGCCTGATCAACCTGTTCGGGATCGAATCGCCCGGACTGACATCATCGCTCGCGGTCGCCGACCATGTCGGCGAGCTGGCGGAGCTCTGAGCAAATGCAGCATGACCTCCCGGGGGATGCGCGCCGCGGCGTTCATCCCTCGGTGAAAGGCCAGATCATTTGCTAATTTGCGGAGGAACCGGCTTAGTGGACCGTGTCGTCGGCGGAAAGTCTCAACCGCTCGATTTGGTCCTTGACCATCAACTTGCGGCGCTTGAGCTCGCAAATGTGGAGATCGTCTACGGAGGGATGAACGAGCGCTTCGTGCAGTTCGTTCTCAAGTATTTTGTGCTTACGCTCCAGCTCAACGAGATGGGCCTGTATTGCCATTGCGAACACTCCTCGGTGCGTTAAACCTCAGGTTCGATCCGGACCAATAAGTCTACACGAGTGGGCGGTGCTGTCGATAGGGGACGCGAAATGCCGCACGCACTCATTTCGGTTTATCTGTAACTAATCGTGACTATGGAACCGGTTCGGCTTGCGCCGCGCGCGCTCAGGGAGGATATTCCGGCGAGCGACTGCTTCGGTCGCAACAACCTCGTCGTGCTTACCAGTCAATACACAACCATGAACGATCAGGATGAGCGCGAACTCCACGCCGAGCTTGCGCGTCTGCAACAAGAGCACCGCGACCTCGATGCCGCGATCGACGCGCTGCATCAATCGCCGGCGCCGGATCTCTTGATGCTGCAACGCTTGAAGAAGCGGAAGCTGCAATTGCGCGACCGCATCGCCTTCATCGAAGATCAGATCACGCCCGACATCATCGCCTGACACCCGCCTCGGCGGCCCGCAGGTACAGATCCGGTGGCGGTTTTCCCCGTCATCCACAGCGCGTCATTGGCTTCACGTTCGCGGCACGGACACAGGTGTGCCTTTGGGCGCTTGACTCTAAAAGAACAAAATAAGAACATACCGATCCAGCCGCCAGCCATCAGAGGGAGTTTCGCCATGTCCGCACCGCCTTCCCAGCCCGACAACAGCCGCTACGAGCAGGCCTGCGATCAGGCGATTGCGATGTGCGACGGCAACCTGCGCAGCACCATCAAGGCGCTGATCATGGCCAACGAATATCTGGAAGCCGAGCTCGAGGAATTGCAGGCCGCGATCGCGGCCGGCTGCGTGCCGGCGCGAACCCATGCGGCGAGCGACGCCGCCTGATCTTCAGGGAGCACAGCAATGGCTGACGTGACCTATTACGTGGCGCTGCCTTTCATGCAGGACGACGACGGCACGCCGGTCGCGGGCAGTGCCGAGGAATGCCAGAGCTCGGCGATCGCGCTGCGCCGCGCCGAGACGATGTCGCGGATGCCCGGCAGCATCGGCGCCGTCGCGTTCAGCCGAACCGGCGATCCCGCGATCGGCGAATTCGGCGATGCCAAGCTGCTGCGAGCCTACGGCAATGTGCCGGAGGATCTGAGCGCGCTGTAATTTTCAGGATTCATGGCGCCGCTGCGCCTTGCGCACATACATCGCACGATCGGCCTCATCGAGAACGCGATCGGCATCCGAATGCGCGGTGAGGATCGCAACGCCCGCGGAAGCGCCCGCGGAGACCCGGCTGCCGCGGAACACGAAGGTCAGGCGGTCGATCGCCTCTTCCAGCGCAGCCGCCTTGGCGCGGGCATCGGTCTCGCTGAGATTCCACAGCAGCACCGCAAACTCGTCGCCACCGAGACGGCCGATCACGTCGGAGGCGCGCACCTGGTCCGATATCGCGGTGACGATCGTCTTCAGCACCTCGTCACCTGCCGCGTGCCCGAAGGCATCGTTGATCGGCTTGAGCCGGTCGACATCGAGCACGATCAGCGCGCCGGAGGCCTGATAGCGCTTGATGAAGGAGAGCGAACGGACGAGCTCGCGCTCGAAGCCGCGCCGGTTCAGGATGTCGAGCAGGAAGTCGGTCTCGGCGGAGGCTTGCAGCTCCTCGATCCGGGCCTGAGCCCGCACCAGCTGCGCCCGCAACCTGCGGATGGTGGATTTGTCGCCGGACGCGACCGCGCGCCGCGTGGAAGCTTCGGTTCCAGTCCCTTTGGTTCCGCTCCCTTTTGCTCCAGTCCTGCCCGGTGCGGATTTGCGCGCGGCGGGCGCGCCTTTTCGTCGTTTTGCCGCCCCGGAGGCCGCCGCCGTGGTCTTCTTCTTCATGCGCATCCTTGTTGAGGCCTGCTTATGAAGGCTTGCCGGGATTCACCAAGACAGGATAGTCCATTCTAACTCCCTTGCCACGCCTTGGATGACGCCCGGGCCGCCCCTATAATCGGCCTATGCGTTTGGATTCCTGCACAGAATTGAAGAGATGACCGCTCCGATCGCCATCATCATGGGAAGCCAGTCCGACTGGGAGACCATGCGCCATGCCGCCGAGACCCTGGCCGCGCTGGGCGTTGCCTGCGAAACGCGCATCGTTTCGGCGCACCGCACCCCCGATCGGCTCTATGCCTTTGCCAAGGGCGCCAAGGCGGCCGGGCACAAGGTGATCATTGCCGGCGCCGGCGGTGCCGCCCATCTGCCGGGCATGACGGCCGCGCTGACGGAGCTTCCGGTGTTCGGGGTTCCCGTCGAGTCGAAGGCGCTGTCCGGCGTCGATTCGCTGTACTCGATCGTGCAGATGCCGGCCGGCATCCCGGTCGGGACGCTGGCGATCGGCAAGGCCGGAGCGATCAATGCCGCGTTGCTCGCGGCGAGTGTGCTCGCGCTCAACGATCCTGCATTGTCGGCCCGCCTTGCGGCCTGGCGCACGCAGCAGACCGATGCGGTCAAGGAGCATCCGGAGGGCTCGGCGTGACGGCTTCGAACCTCGTGAAGCTGAAGCCGGGCGACACCATTGGAATCCTCGGCGGCGGACAATTGGGCCGGATGCTGGTGCTTGCCGCCGCGCGCCTCGGGCTCCGCTGCCAGGTGTTTTCGCCGGATCCGGACTCGCCGGCCTTCGACGTGGTGCAGAACGCGACCTGCGCGGAATATGCCGACGTCGAGGCGCTCGAACTGTTCGCCAACGACGTCGACGTCGTCACCTATGAATTCGAGAATGTCCCGGCCGCGACCGCGATGGTGCTCGCCGCACGCCGTCCGGTCCTGCCCGCACAGAAGATCCTCGAGACCACGCAGGACCGGCTGATCGAGAAGGATTTCGTCAGCAAGCTCGGGATCGGCACTGCCGATTATGCCGACGTCTCCTCGGTCGCCACATTACGCGCAGCGATCGAACGGATCGGCCTGCCCGCCGTGATCAAGACCCGCCGCTTCGGCTATGACGGCAAGGGCCAGGCCATCATCCGCGCCGGCGACGACCTCGAGCAGGTCTGGCAGGACCTCGGCACCAAGTCGGCCATCCTCGAGGCGTTCGTGCCGTTCGAGCGCGAGATCTCGGTGATCGCGGCCCGCTCGGCTTCCGGCGAGGTCGAGTGCTTCGACGTCACCGAGAACGAGCACCGCGACCATATTCTGAAAATTTCCCGCGCGCCGGCCGCGATCCCCGACGAGCTTGCGGCGCAGGCGCGGGCGATCGCCGAAAAGATCGCCGCGGCGCTCGACTATGTCGGCGTGCTCGCGGTGGAGATGTTCGTGGTAACAGGCACGGACACACCGACGGTGCTGGTCAACGAGATCGCGCCGCGCGTGCACAATTCCGGCCACTGGACGCTCGACGGTGCCTCGATCTCACAGTTCGAGCAGCACATCCGTGCGATCGCCGGCTGGCCGCTCGGCAAGCCGGTGCGCCACGGCGATGTCACCATGACCAACCTGATCGGCGACGACATCCTGAGCTATGAGCAGTGGCTCACCGTTCCCGGCGCCACGGTACATCTGTACGGCAAGGGCACGCCGCGCCCCGGCCGCAAGATGGGGCACGTCACCGAAGTGACGCCGGCCCGCAAGCCGTAATTCCACACCGGCAGCCGCTGGCCGCCTTCGCGCCATCGATGGAAATGGGATCGTGGCAACCACGATCCCATTCGAGCATCGGCTCTGACTGAATCAGAACCGATGCTCTAGCTTTGTGCTTTGACGCGTTTTCTTCAAGCGAACCGGCGTCCACTTCGCTCGAAAACGCTCCAGCAGATCACGCGGCCTTGACGCCGGCGACGACACCGGTCGGCTCGTCGCTGAGCCAGCGATAGATCACGCCGCCGAGCGCACCGCCGATCAGGGGCGCGACCCAGAACATCCAGAGCTGCCCCAGCGCCCAGCCGCCGACGAACAGAGCCGGCCCCGTGCTGCGCGCCGGGTTCACCGAGGTGTTGGTGACGGGAATGCTGACCAGATGGATCATCACCAGCGCGAGGCCGATGGCGAGCGGCGCGAAGCCGGCGGGCGCCTTGCCGTGGGTCGATCCCATGATGATGAACAGGAACATCATGGTCATCACCACTTCGGTGATGAAGCACACCACCATGCTGTAGTGGCCCGGTGAGTGCGCGTCATAGCCGTTGGACGCAAAGCCCTTGGTGACATCGAAGCCGGGCGCGCCGCCGGCGATCACATACAGCAGCCAGGCCGCGATGATCGCGCCGGCGACCTGCGCGATGATATAGGGCAGCACCTGGCCGCCGGGGAAACGCCCGCCCGCGGCGAGCCCGACCGTCACGGCCGGGTTGAGGTGGCAACCCGAGATATGGCCGATCGCATAGGCCATGGTCACCACACTCAGCCCGAAGGCCAATGACACGCCGACCAGGCCGATCCCGACCTGCGGAAAGCCGGCCGCGATCACCGCGCTGCCGCAGCCAGCGAATGTGAGCCAGAACGTACCGATCAGCTCGGCCGCGTATTTCTTCATGTCCATGTGGCATCTCCCCTATTTCCAATGTCCGGGTTATCTGAAACTCCGGGAGCGGCCCCGATCCTGGCGCCAAACCACCCAAATCAGGGCCGCACGAAGGCATTTTCGCCCCATTTCGTGGCTTTACTAGGCCCGAAAGTCACTCGACCGGTGGACATCTGCGCGTTTGTCTGATACATGCGCGCGCCTGGGGTTAAGAGGCAGGCCTTTTGCCGCCGCTTTACCTCGCCAGAATTCCGAACCGATCAATTCAAAAGAGGATGCCGCGTGCAGGTTCTCGTCCGCGATAACAATGTCGACCAAGCCCTGAAGGCGCTGAAGAAGAAGATGCAGCGCGAGGGCATTTTCCGCGAGATGAAGCTCCGCGGTCACTACGAAAAGCCCTCTGAGAAGAAGGCTCGCGAAAAGGCCGAAGCCGTGCGCCGCGCACGCAAGCTGGCGCGCAAGAAGCTGCAGCGCGAAGGCCTGCTGCCGATGAAGCCGAAGCCGGTGTTCGGCGCTGGTCCCGGTGGCGACCGTGGCGGCCGTCCCGGTGGTGCAGGCGCTGGTCGCGGACCGCGCTGAACCGTCTTGCCGATATGGAAGTCTGACAGCGCGGGCCACGGGCCCGCGTTGTTTTTTTGAAGCCAGCCGTGTTCCGGGGTACCCATGCAAGACGACCGGCGAGAGCACTTTGCATGATGGCCGTTCCGGCGCTCCGCTCCCCGCTCCCAGAAGCTGCGCACCGCCGTCGTGCGGCGCACCTCGTCATCATGGCCGTGGTTCTCGGCCTGCCGCTCGGGGGCTGTTCCTTCGACTTGGGTTCATGGGGCTCGGACGACAAGCCGAAACAGGCTGCCGCTGCGGACAAGCCTGCTGCCGACACCATCACCCCACAGGACATCAACAGCGCCAAGGATCACGCCACGCGCGGCCAGGTGCTGGCGCATTCCGACAAGGTCGATGAGGCGCAGGCGGAATTCGAGCAGGCGCTGACCGCCGACCCTTACAACATCCAGGCGCTGTACGGCCGTGGCCTGATCTATCAGGGCCGCGGACAACATCAGCAGGCGATCGACGATTTCACGGCGGCGAGCGGGCTGTCGCCGCAAAAGGCCGAGCCGCTGGTCGGCCGCGCCACCAGCTACCTCGCGCTCGACAAGGCCAAGCAGGCCGCCTCCGACCTCGACGAGGCCGTGCAGGCCGATCCCAGCAATGTTGCGGCGTGGAGCGCGCGCGGCCAGGCCTATGAGCGGCTCGGCGACAAGGCCAAGGCAGCGGCGTCCTACAATCGCGCGCTCGCGCTGCGGCCAAATGACGGAAGCGCGCGCAGCGGGCTGGCACGCACCGGCGGCTAGCACGCTTTCGAACAAAGCGGATACCGCTTCGCTCGAAGCAGATGCGTCGAGAACGATAGATCCGTGCTGCGCGTTACTTCGGCAGGACGGCGTGGAACATCGACTTCATGCCGGAGAACATGTCGTCGGTCACCGACGTGCGCTCGTTCTTCGGCGCCGGCATCGCAGCGTCGGCGCGCAGGTCGAGCGGCGCCTGCAGCACCGGGACCGGTATGTCGGCCGGCGGCGTCAGCCGATTCGCATCCTGGGCATTGGGCGCGTAGGGCGGACGCGGCTGCGCGGCTTGATCGGCATTGTCGCTGGACGGGTTCGACACCATGATCGGCGGCGGCAACGGCCGGATCGCCGGGGCTGCCGCCGGACGCTGCTGGTCAGGCAGGCGGGCGAGGTCAGTGCTGCGAGCGTCCTGGGAGCGCACGGCGTCCTGGGAACGCGCAGCGTCCTGCGGACGCTCCTTGCGCAGACGCTCGATGGCGGCACGCGCAAGATCGTTGGCATCGCGGGCTTCCTCCGGCGTGACGGCGGACTCGACCGGCGCCGCGGCGGGCGCAGCCTTCGCGACCGCCTTCGGCGCTGCCGGATGATGGCGCGAGTCGGCCGGGATGCTGGCCGTCTCGGCCGGCGCATCAGCTTTGGTGTCGGCAGCTTTGGTGTCGGCAGATTTGGTATCAGCCGCTTTGGGATCGGCGGGCTTCTCGGTGACGGTGGCCTTCTCCGACGCCGACCGCTCGATCAGGGTGCGCTCGGACATACCCTTGGCCTTCACGCCGGCTTCCGGGAGGCTGCTGACCACGGTGGACTTTTCGGCGGGCTTGGCGGCGGCTTTCGGATCCGCCTTGGGATCCACGGCGGCGGTCACCGCTGCGGCATCCGGCGCTTGCGGCTTGGCCACGATGTAGTGATTGACGATGTACGCCCCGATGATGGTCGCTGCCACCGAGGGTAAGATGTCCATCACGAATTTCTTCAGGTAACTCAGCATGACCTGCCACTCCCCACCCCGTTATTTCATGCTGGAACTTTGAGGCACATTCAGGGATCAACTGCGACGGATCGGTGGCAAACCCCCGTTCCGACGTCACCTTTGGTGTCACTTTGGTTTCAGCCGGAGGCGCCCCCTGCGTAGGCCGCATCCGTCTTCTAGATCATCGTGCAGCCGTTAACGGCTTATGAATTTCCACAGCCCCGCGGACTCGGACCTGCCATTCGGCGCGCGCAGGGTTCCTTGCAGGGTTGCGCCGCGTCAGGGCTTGAGTTCGACCTCGAGGAACACGATCTCGCTGGCCGTCTCGTTAAGCACGTCGTGCTGCACCCCGGCCTTGCGGAAATAGGACTTGCCGGCCCCGAGCTGTGCCTTCGAGCGCTCGCCGTTCGGCGCCACGATGGTCATTTCGCCTGCCGTGATCGGAACGATGACGTAGTCCATCTCATGGGTGTGGTGGCCGGTGGCACTCCCCGGCGCGAGCCGCCATTCGGTCACGCGGACCTCCGCCGTATCCACCTGCACATCCGATTTGGCACTGAGCATCGTCACTTCTCCACGAAAGCGTTTTCAAGCGAAGTGGATACCGGTTCGCGTGAAGAAAACGCGTCAAAACAAGAATCTAGAACCCCGTTCCGATTCAATCGGGATGGTAAAGGCTCTAGGGGACGAAAACCATGAATACGAACACAGCGAACACCACCATGTGAACGAGCCCGAACAGGATGTTGGTGCGGCCGGTTCCGAAGGTGAGCATGCTGACCATGAAGGTGAGCAGCAGGATCAGCATATCCTGGTTGCTGAGCCCAAGCACCAGCTGCTTGTCGAGCACCGAGGCGGCAACGGCCACCGCGGGAACCGTGAGCCCGATGGTGGCGATCGAGGAGCCGAGCGCGAGGTTGATGCTCTTCTGCAGGTCGTTCTTGCGGGCGGCCGACACCGCGGCAACGCTCTCCGGCAGCAGGATCAGGGCCGCCACGACCAGACCGGCAAAGGCCGGCGGCGCGCCGATCTTGACGGTGACGACATCGACCACCAGCGAGAATTTCTTGGCCAGCAGCACCACCGCCAGCAGCGAAACCAGCAGCAGGGCAACGCTGATCGCCGTCATGCGGTCCGACATCACCTCGCCATGCGCCGCCGCCTCATTGGCGCCGCTGACGAAATAATCGCGGTGGCGGATGGTCTGGGTGTAGAGGAACACCGCATAAAGCAGCAGGGTCACGACGCTGATCACGGCGAGCTGGGCCGTAGAGTAGATCGGGCCCGGCGCGGTGAGCGTGAAATTCGGCATGTCCAGGGTGATGGTCGCGAGCACGAACAGCACGCTGAGATAGAGATTGGCGCCGGTGATCTGGAAATCCTGCTCGCGGTAGCGGATGCCGCCGATGAAGATGCAGAGCCCGACCAGGCCGTTGCACACAATCATCACCACCGCAAACACGGTATCGCGCGCCAGGGTCGGCGCCGGCGTGTCGCCCAGCATGATGGTCGAGATCAGCGCGACCTCGATGACGGTCACAGCCAGCGTCAGGAGCAGCGTGCCGAACGGCTCGCCGATCCGCTCGGCAATCATCTCGGCATGGTGGACGGCTGCAAACACGGTGCCGAACAGGATCACCAGCAGCACAATTGCGAAGATCCAGCCGGGGGCCGACGGCGCGAAGCTGTAACCGGTGGCCGTGACCGCCGCAAACAACAGCACCGCCAGAACAGGATACAGCCAGGCCGACCGTGGCATCGGTCCGTGTGCGCTCATCGTGGGATCCCCTCGCTTCCGGTGATGCGATTATGCGATAGACAATTGCCCCCGTCAGCCTCTTGCGGCGTCGATAAACGGCCGCGCCGTCCCCATCGCACCGAAATCGTCGAGATTGTCGTGCGCGCCACCGGGCAGTCGCACAAACTGCTTGGGCTCATGGGCGAGGCTGAACAGGCGCTCGCCGAAACGGATCGGGATCACCGGATCGTCGGTGCCATGCATGATCAGGAGCGGCGCCGTGACGTCGCTGATTCGCCGGTCGGAATGGAATTGATCCCGCATCAGCAGGCTGACCGGCACATACCAGAAGTGCGCGCCGGCGACGTCAACCGTCGAGGTATAGGGCGCCTCCAGGATCAGTCTGCCGACCGGATGTTCGGCGGCGAGCGCGACCGCAACGCCGGTGCCGAGCGAGAATCCCCAGACCACGATCTGCGCGGGACGGTAGCGCGCTGTCGTGAACGCGTAAGCCACTGCTGCGTCCTGCAACAGGCCCTGCTCGCTCGGAGAGCCGCTCGAACCGGCATAGCCGCGGTAGGACAGCGCCACCAGCCCGGTGCCGTCGGCCGCGATGGCCCTGAAGCGCGCCACCCGCCCGGCAAGGAAATCGCCATTGCCGGGAAAGAACAGCACGACGGGCCGGCCGGGCTTCGCCGGCACGTGCCAGACGATGACCTTCTCGCCGTCGGCCGTGGTCAGGACATTCTCCTCCGCTTCAGGAAGGCCGGCGGCTGCGGGCGCCGTCCGCCCGACCGGCGGGATCGGAAACAGCAATTCGCGCTGCTTGACGTACAGCACCGCGAGTCCGCCGAGATAGACGACGGCCGCGGCGATCATGAGCCATTTCAGGATTGCGAGTGCCAGCGCCATATCACCGGTGCCGCAGCTATGTCTTGCCGCGGAGCTTGAGCAGCTTCTCGACGTCAACCTTGATGCTGTCGGGGATCAGCCGGCACGCGCACGCCACCGCATGCGCGACATGCCACTTGATGCGCTGCTCGCGCGTAGCCCGGGGCGGCATGCGATGGTCTCGATGCCACTCCCGGTTCAGCGCCATTCGCCGCGTGCCTTACATCGCCTTGACGATGTTCTCGGTGACCTTCTTGGCGTCGCCGAGCAGCATCATGGTGTTGTCGCGGTAGAACAGCGGGTTGTCGATGCCGGCATAGCCTGAGGCCAGCGAGCGCTTGATGAACATCACGGTGCCGGCCTTCCAGACCTGCAGCACCGGCATGCCGTAGATCGGCGAGGTCTTGTCCTCTTCGGCGGCCGGGTTGGTGACGTCGTTGGCGCCGATCACGAACGCGATGTCGGCCTGGGCGAACTCCGAGTTGATGTCCTCGAGCTCGAACACCTCGTCATAGGGCACGTTGGCCTCGGCCAGCAGCACGTTCATGTGGCCGGGCATGCGGCCCGCAACCGGGTGAATGGCGTACTTCACCTCGACGCCTTCCTTCTTCAGGAGGTCGGCCATCTCGCGCAGCGCGTGCTGGGCCTGCGCCACCGCCATGCCGTAGCCGGGCACGATGATGACCTTGGAGGCGTTCTTCATGATGAAGGCGGCATCGTCCGCCGAGCCAAGCTTGGCGGGCTTCTGCTCGCCCGAGCCGCCGCCGGCCGCCGCGGTCTCGCCGCCGAAGCCGCCGAGGATCACCGAGATGAACGAGCGGTTCATCGCATGGCACATGATGTAGGACAGGATCGCGCCCGACGAGCCGACCAGCGCGCCGGTGATGATCAGCGCCGAGTTGCCGAGCGTGAAGCCGATGCCGGCCGCGGCCCAGCCGGAGTACGAGTTCAGCATCGAGATCACGACCGGCATGTCGGCGCCGCCGATCGGGATGATCATCAAGACGCCGAGCGCCAGCGCGATGATCGTGATCAGCCAGAAGTCGAGCGCGCTGCCCGACATCACCAGGCCGACGATGAAGAACACCAGCGCCAGTGCCAGCACGATATTGATGACGTGGCGGAACGGCAGGATGATCGGCGCGCCGCTCATCCGGGCCGACAGCTTCAGGAACGCGATCACCGAGCCGGTGAAGGTCAGGGCGCCGATCGCGACGCCGAGCGACATCTCGACCAGGCTCTGCGGATGGATGTTGCCGGGCGTGCCGATGTCGAACGCCTCGGGCGCGTAGAACGCGCCGGCCGCGACCAGCACCGCGGCCATGCCGACCAGCGAATGGAACGCGGCGACCAGCTCCGGCATCGAGGTCATCGGCACCCGGCGCGCAATCACGGCACCGATGCTGCCGCCGATCGCGATCGCGACGATCACCAGGAGCCAGGCCACGCCATCGGCCGGCGGATGGCTCGCCAGCGTGGTGGCGACCGCGATCGCCATGCCGATCATGCCGAAGAAATTGCCCTGGCGCGACGATGCCGGGCTCGACAGGCCGCGCAGCGACAGGATGAACAGCACCCCCGCCACGAGGTACAGAACAGCAGCCAGATTGGCGTTCATCTCAGGTCCCCCTTTGTCTTCGTCACCCCGAGGTGCACGCCGCTCACTTGGCTTTCTTCTTGTACATCGCCAGCATGCGCTGGGTGACCAGGAAGCCGCCGAAGATGTTCACGCAGGCGAAGATCAGCGCCACGAAGCCGAAGCCGCGGGCCCAGCCCGAGCCGCTCGACACCATGCCGACGCCGACCGCGAGCAGCGCACCGACCACGATCACCGAGGAGATCGCGTTGGTCACGCTCATCAGCGGGGTATGCAGCGCGGGGGTCACCGACCACACCACGAAGTAGCCGACGAACACGGCAAGAACGAAGATCGACAGCCGGAACACGAACGGATCGACGGCCTGCGCGAGATGCTCCATGGCTTCTCTCCTTACTTCGGCTGGAAGTTGGGATGGATGACGGCGCCGTCCCTGGTCAGCGCGGTGGCCTTCACCAGCTCGTCGTCCCAATTGACCGCGAGCGCCTTGCTGGCCTTGTCGACCATCGTCTCGATGAACGAGAACAGATTGCGCGCATACAGGCTCGAGGCCGAGGCGGCGACCCGGCCGGCGACATTGGTGTAGCCGACGATCTTGATGCCGTCGGTCTCGACCACCTCGCCAGGCCTCGCGCCCTCGACATTGCCGCCACGCTCGACCGCGAGATCGACCAGCACCGAGCCCGGCTTCATCGATTTGACCATCTCGCCGCTGACGAGCTTCGGCGCCGGACGGCCCGGGATCAGCGCGGTGGTGATCACGATGTCCTGCTTCTTGATGTGCTCGGCGGTCAGCGCGGCCTGCTTGGCCTGATACTCTTTCGACATCTCCTTGGCGTAGCCGCCGGCGGTCTGCGCGTTCTTGAACTCCTCGTCCTCGACGGCGAGGAATTTCGCACCCAAGCTCTCCACCTGCTCCTTGGTGGCGGGCCGCACGTCGGTCGCGGTGACGACGGCCCCGAGCCGCCGCGCGGTCGCGATCGCCTGCAGGCCGGCGACGCCGACGCCCATCACGAACACTTTGGCGGCCGGAATGGTGCCGGCCGCGGTCATCATCATCGGGAAGGCGCGGCCGAACGCCTCGGCGCCCTCGATCACCGCGCGGTAGCCGGCGAGATTGGCCTGCGAGGACAGCACATCCATCACCTGGGCGCGGGTGATGCGCGGCATCAGCTCCATCGCAAACGCCGACACGCCGGCATCGGCCATCGCCTTCAGCGCGGTCTCGTTGCCGTAGGGATCCATGATCGCGATCACGAGCGCACCGCGCTTGTACTTCGCCAGTTCGGAGGCCTCCGGCCGCTTCACCTTGATGATGATGTCGGCATCCTTGAGCGCATCGGCGCTGACGGTGGCGCCGGCCGCGACAAGCTCCGAATCGGGCAGCCCCGACTTGACGCCCGCGCCCGGCTCGACCGCGACCTCGGCGCCCAGCGCCTTGAACTTCTTGATGGTATCGGGCGAAACCGCAACCCGCGGCTCGGACGCATCGATTTCCTTGGCAACGGCGATCTTCATGGGCCCTCCGGCGGCGCGAGCGGCGCACGCGTCTTCAAACTAGCGTTATTTTCGCCAGATTGGATACCCGGTTTTTCCATCCGGGTTTCGACAGGAATTCCGGCACCGCCGCGGGACGGCGATGCCGCTAGCCGATCAGGGATCAGACCAGGAAATAGGCCATCAGAGCGAGGAGGATGGCGACGCTGATGGTGCCGTATTTCACCAGCACGAGAAACCCTTCATAGGTCTGCTCATGCGCCACGTAATCGTTGCCGTCGGCGGTCGTATAGGCCACTTCGCTATGGTCTGCCATCGCTGTCCCCAGTCAGAAATTCGCGTTCTGCGAGCCATTACCGCAAACAGGTTGGCAGGGCAACGGCGTGGTCCCGATCAGGCGATTTGAACCGCAAATCGTCCCCGATTCACCCCTCGAGCGACGGCCTGCGGCCGCCCCTCGGGCAGGAGCGATCTCCCAAACGCGGGCGTCACGGGACGATCATGCCGTGAGGCGCAAAAAACGCTGCGCGAATCTGACCCGAGCGAGCCGGAAGGCCGATGGTCGTCAGCCCATCGTCTCCAGTTCGTCGATCATGCCGGCGATAACGGACAGGCCGCCATCCCAGAATTTCGGGTCCTTGGCGTCGAGCCCGAACGGCCGCAGCAGCTCGGAGTAATGCTTGGTGCCGCCGGCGGCGAGCATGTCGAGATAGCGCTCGGCGAAACCGTCAGATGCGTGCTCGTAGACCGCATAGAGCGAGTTCACCAGGCAATCACCGAACGCATAGGCGTAGACGTAGAACGGCGAATGGATGAAGTGCGGGATGTACATCCAGAACGTCTCGTAGCCCGGCTTGATCTCGATCGCGGGCCCGAGGCTCTCGCCCTGCACGCTGAGCCACAGCTCGCCGATCCGCTCGGCGGTGAGCTCGCCATTCTTGCGCTCGGTATGAACCGCACGCTCGAATGAATAGAACGCGATCTGCCGCACCACCGTGTTGATCATGTCCTCGACCTTGCCCGCGAGCAGCGCCTGGCGCTGCTTGGCGTTCCTGGTCTGGGACAACAGCCGCTTGAAGGTCAGCATCTCGCCGAACACGCTCGCGGTCTCCGCCAGCGTCAAAGGCGTCGGCGCCATCAGCGCGCCGTTCTTCGCCGCCAGCACCTGATGGACGCCATGGCCGAGCTCATGTGCCAGCGTCATCACGTCGCGCGGCTTGCCCTGATAGTTCATCAGCACATAGGGATGCGCCGACGGCGTGGTCGGATGCGAGAACGCACCGGGCACCTTGCCGGGACGCACCGGCGCATCGATCCAGCGATCGCTGAAGAACCGCTCCGCGATCTCGGCCATCTTGGGCGAGAAGCCGTTATAGGCCGACAGCACCATGTTGCGCGCCTCCGGCCAGGCGACGGTGCCGGTCGCCGCGAACGGCAGCGGCGCGTTGCGGTCCCAGTGCGGCAGCTTCTTCTTTTTGAACCAGCCGGCCTTCAACGCGTAGTAGCGGTGCGACAGCTTCGGATAGGCCGCGCGCACCGAGGCGACCAGCGCATCGACCACCTCGCGCTCGACCCGGTTGTTGAGATGTCGGGAATCCGCGATATCCTGGAAGCCCCTCCAGCGGTCGGAGATTTCCTTGTCCTTGGCAAGCGTGTTGGTGATCAGCGCGAAAGTACGCTCATTGTCCTTGAAGGTCTTGGCGAGCGCCTGCGCCGCCGACTTGCGCTTGTCGCCGGCCTTGTCCTGCAACAGGTTCAGCGTCGGCTCGATCGCGAGCTCCTTGCCCGCGACCTTGAAGCGCAGGCCGGAGATGGTCTGGTCGAACAGCCGGTTCCAGGCCGCGTAGCCGCTCTGCGCCTTTTCGTGGAAGAGCTGCTCGACGCGATCCTCGAGCTGGTACGGCTTGTCCTTGCGCAGATCCTCGATCCACGGCCGGTAATGCCCGAGCGTGGGTTCGGCCATCGCGCGCTCGATCACATCATCGTCAACCCGATTGAGCTCGAGCGAGAAGAACAGGAGATGCACCGATGCGGCCGTGAGCCGTTCGGAGACGTCGCCGTAGAATTTCGAGATCGCGGGATCGACGCTGTCGCCGGCATGGACCAGGCCGGCATAAGAGCCGAGACGGCCAGCCAGATCGTCGATCGCCTCATAGCGGCGGATCGCCCCGGCCAGCCACTTTCCGCCACCTTCCTTGCCGGTATTTTCGGCAAGCTTGCCCTTGTAGTCGGTCTCAAACGCGACGCAATCTGCATCCATTTTCTGCAAATCGCGTGCGACTTCCGGCGCGTCGATACCGGAGTAGAGATCTGCCAGATTCCATTCCGGAAGCTTGCCGGTCTTGCTGGCTGCCTGTTTCGCCGCCGGGCTGGCTGCGGCCGGTTTGCGTTGCGCGGCCGTCTTGCGCAGCGCGGCTTCCTTGCGGAGAGCGGCCTTGCTGAGAGCAGACTTGTTGGAAGCAGTTTTGGAGCGCGAGGTCATCTTGTTCGTAACCTTACTTCAGTCGGAAAGATGTCGCCGGCGGCGGAATGAAAGCGGGTTTGCAAGGTTTAAGAGTGCGTTAATCGGCATCGGCGACAGTGCCCCGATTCGAGACAGATAAACGTAGCGTGCGGGGAAAACCATGGCTGCCACCATTTTGATCGCCGATGATGACGCCGTACAGCGTCGTTTGGTTGAAAACATGGTGCAGAAGTGCGGTTATGAGCCCCTCGTCGTGGACAGTGGCGACGCGGCGATAGCGGCCCTGACCGCATCCGAGACGCAGGCGATCGATGCCGTCGTGCTCGACCTCGTGATGCCGGGCCTCGACGGTCTCGGAGTCCTCGCAAAAATTCGTGAAGCTGGTTTGAACGTCCCGGTCATCGTGCAGACCGCGCATGGCGGCATCGACAATGTGGTGTCGGCGATGCGCGCCGGTGCCCAGGATTTCGTCGTCAAGCCGGTCGGCTTCGAGCGGCTGCAGGTCTGCCTGCGCAACGCGCTCAACGCATCGGCGCTCAAGGGCGAATTGCAGCGCATCCGCCACAGCCGCGAGGGCCGGCTGACCTTCTCCGACATCATCACCCGCAGCGAGGCGATGGCCGGCGTGCTGCGCACGGCGCAGAAAGCGGCATCCTCGACCATCCCGGTGCTGATCGAGGGCGAGTCCGGCGTCGGCAAGGAACTGTTCGCGCGCGCCATCCACGGCAGCAGCGAGCGCAAGGCCAAGCCCTTCGTCGCGGTGAACTGCGGCGCGATCCCGGACAATCTCGTCGAATCGATCCTGTTCGGCCACGAGAAGGGCGCCTTCACCGGCGCCACCGAGCGTCATCAGGGCAAGTTCGTCGAGGCCCACGGCGGCACGCTGTTCCTCGACGAGGTCGGCGAATTGCCGCTGGCCACACAGGTGAAACTGCTGCGCGCGCTGCAGGAAGGCACCGTCGAGGCGGTCGGCGGCCGCAAGCCGGTCAAGGTCGATGTCCGCATCATTTCGGCGACCAACCGCAAGCTGCTCGATCTCGTGAAGGCCGGCCAGTTCCGCGAGGACCTGTTCTACCGCCTGCACGTGCTGCCGCTGACCATTCCGGCGTTGCGGCAGCGGCGCGAAGACATCCCGCATCTGCTGCGGCATTTCCTGGCGCGGTTCTGCGCCGAGGAGAACCGCAACATCACCGGCATCAGCGGCGATGCGATGGCGCATCTGGCGCAGCTCGATTGGCCGGGCAACATCCGCCAGCTCGAGAACACGGTGTATCGCGCCGTGGTGATGAGCGATGGCGACCAGCTCGGGCTCGCCGACTTCCCGCAAGGAGCGGCGCATCCGGTGCCGGAAGGCAAAATGCTCCAGGGCGAGCCGCTGGTGGTGTCGCCGTCCACGGCGCCCGCCATGATCTCCGGTAATGAAATACCTGTTACCGCTGCCCTGCCGACAGCGGGCGGCCTCTCGATGCTCAATGCCGCGGGCGAGGTGCGCCCGCTAGAAGATCTCGAGAACGAGATCATCCGGTTCGCGATTTCGCATTATCGCGGACAGATGTCGGAGGTCGCGCGTCGCCTCAAGATCGGCCGCTCGACCCTCTACCGCAAGCTCGACGAAGCCGCGGCCGGCACGCGCACTAGCGACGCTACCTAAACCTGAGGCCGACAGGGCCATACCAGGGAACCTTTTGAACCGTGTCCCGTCGGTGACAGACAAAGGCTGTGCCGCGTGGCAAAAACGCACGGCCCGAGCGAAATCAGCCGCTTCGAGGTCAGTTTGTCGTGAGTTGCCCCGCAAGGCGCTGGCTGCATAAGAGAGGCAAATGTATCGTCTGCGTTAATTGCATGCAGGCATACGAGTCGTCTGAGAAGCCAGGCGCTTTCGCGCAAGCTATGAAACCGAATACCGATTTGAACTGTTCCAGAATCTGGGGGGCAGTTCCACCCAGGGGGTGCGAAAATGCGTGACTGTTCGAACAACCGTCGAGGATTTGACCGCGTATTGATGGCCGTCGCGGCGACCTTCCTCACGGTGTCCGCGAGCTCGGCCTTCGCGCAGGACACGCCTCGCTCCAGCGCCTCGGAACTGGCGATCGACGCCGCGATCCCGCGCCCCGAACCGGCCAATGTGCCGCCGCCCACCGCAAGCGATTTCAAGGCCGACACCACCGCCGCGCTGCCCGACGCCGCCAAGCCGGCGGACGTGAAGCCCGCCGAGATGCAGGCCACCGAAGCCAAGCCCGCCGATGCAAAGCCTGTCGATACAAAGCCGGCAGAACCGGGCGCGACCGCCAAGGCCGTCGAGCCGAAGCCCGCTGATGTCGTCACCGCGCCGTCGACCAAGCCCGCCGATGCATCCAAGATCGATGCACCGAAGACCGATACCGCGGTCGCGCCGGCTGCGGCCACACCAGCCCCTGCAACCGCAACGGCACCTTCCGCAAGCCCCGCGCCGGCAACGGCCACGGCGCCCGCCATAACTCCGGCTCCCGCGACGGCAGCAGCTCCGGCGACTGAGCCCGCGATGGCTGCGAGCAACGTTGCCGCCGAGGATCAGCCGGTCGCCGACAAGCTGCGCGAGCTGCTCGCCGGCAAGTCGCTGCGCACCTTCGATCGCAAGAACGAGCGCGCCGCGGCCGAGAAGTTCTATTCGGCCCGCGAATACGCACCCGTCTTCACCAAGGCCGGCAAGCTGACCGATGCCGGCAAGGGCGTCATCGCCCGCCTGAAGGATGCGGCCGCCGACGGCCTCGATGCCGCCGACTATCCAGTGCCGGATTTCACTGCGGCAACGACGCCCGATACGCTGGCCGACGCCGAGCTGAAGCTCGCGGCCAGCATGCTGGACTATGCGCGCCAGGCCCAGAGCGGCCGCATGCACTGGTCGCAGGTGTCGGCGGACATCCTCTATCCGGAGCATCCGATCGATCCGGCCGAAGTGTTCGCGAATGTGACCTCGGCCAAGGACGCCTCCGCCGCACTCGACGGCTATAACCCGCCGCAGAAGCTCTACAAGGAGCTCAAGAAGAAGCTCGCCGAGCTGCGTGGCCAGGGCGACGGCCCGGTGATCACGATCGCCGACGGCCCTGCGCTGAAATACGTCCCCGCGCGCAAGAAGCAGGCCGCGGTCGAGATGGACGATCCGCGCGTGCCGGACCTGCGCAACAAGCTCGGCATCACCGAGGATGCCGACAGCACCAAGTATGACGCGACGGTGGCGCGGGCCGTGGAGAAATTCCAGAGCAGCGTCGACCTCAAGGCGACCGGCGTGCTCGACGAGCGCACGGTGAAGGCGCTGAACAATCCGAAGCGCGACCGTCAGATCGACACCGTGCTCGTCAACATGGAGCGCTGGCGCTGGCTGCCGCGCCAGCTCGGCGCTGCCAATGTCGGCAATGCCTATGTGATCCTCAACATCCCCGACTATACGCTGAAGGTGATGCAGAACGGCGCGCAGGTCTGGACCACGCGCGTCGTCACCGGCAAGCCCGGCCAGCACGCCACGCCGCTGCTGACCGAGACGATGAAGTACATCACGGTCAATCCGACCTGGAACGTGCCGCCGTCGATCATCTACAACGAGTATCTGCCGGCCCTGCAGCAGGATCCGACGGTGCTGCAGCGCATGGGCCTCAAGCTTGAGCGCAACCGCGACGGCTCGATCCACGTCTCGCAGCCGCCCGGTGAAGCCAACGCGCTCGGCCGCATCCGCTTCAATTTCCCGAACAAGTTCCTGGTCTATCAGCACGACACGCCGGACAAGTATTTGTTCGCGAAGGATGAGCGCGCCTTCAGCCACGGCTGCATGCGCGTGCAGAATCCGGATCAGTACGCGTCCGTGCTGCTCAACATCACCGAGCCGAACCAGCACTACACGCCGGAACGGATCCGCAGCATGTACGGCTCGAGCGAAGTCGATCTGAAATTCCCGACGCCGATCCCGGTCAACATCACCTACCAGACCGCGTTCGTGGACGACGCCGGCAAGCTGCAAATCCGCAGGGACATCTACGGCCGCGACGCCGCCATGCTGTCGTTGCTCAAGAACAGCCGCGGCAAGGACCTCGAAACGGTCGTTGCGCACGCCCAGCCGAGCTACGCGCGGCCGCCGAGCAGCAGCCTGCCGCCTGGCGTCAACGTCGCCGGCGACAACAGCGGCTTTGGCTCCTCCGGACCGAACTTCTTCGAGCGCCTGTTCGGTGGATTCGGCCAGCCGGAGCCGCAGCCGGTCCGCCGCGGCCAGGCCCAGCAGCAGCGCCGGGTGATCACCCGCTAATCTGCCCCTCCGCCCGATTGGGATAAATTTTGAAGTAAAATCAACGATCTCGCTCGAAAAGCGAGATCGTTTACGTTAACCATTTCCCATGGGGTCCGGGGAACAGGGCTATCTTTTGCCACACTCCCCCAGTTAGTTAAGCCCAACTTGGGGGCGGGTCGGTAAACCTCGGTTAACCCTCCCGCTTTAAGAAAGCGTTCACCGTCTTCCGCAGGGGGTCTGCGAGGATGCCGACCGAACGCTCGTCGACTGGGTGGGCTCATAGTGCTGGCTGTTTTCGCACGCCGCTACAATCCGCTGTCGCTGCCTAAGGCCGGATACCAAGTCGGCCTGACCGCGCTATTGCTGTTGGCGGGCGCCGGCTCGGTGCACGATGCGACTGCGCTGAACCAGACCCGCACCCTCACCTTCCACCACACCCATTCCGGCGAAGACCTCAACATCACCTTCAAACGCGATGGCCGCTACGACGAAGCCGCGCTGAAGCAGCTCAATCACTTCCTGCGCGACTGGCGCTCCCAGGATGAGGCGGTGATGGACCGTCACCTCTTCGACATCCTGTGGGAAGTCTATAACGACGTCGGCGGCAAGCAGCCGATCCAGATCATCTCCGCCTATCGCGCCCCTGCCACCAACGCCATGCTCCGCCGCCGCTCCTCGGGCGTTGCGCGCCACAGCCAGCACATGCTGGGGCATGCGATGGACTTCTTCATTCCGGGCGTGCCGCTGGAGCAGATCCGCTTCGCCGGCCTGCGCCTGCAGCGCGGCGGCGTCGGCTTCTATCCGACCTCGGGCTCGCCCTTCGTGCATCTCGACACCGGCGGCATTCGCCACTGGCCGCGGATGACCCGCGAGCAGCTCGTCCGGGTGTTCCCGGACGGCCGCACCGTCCATGTCCCGACCGACGGCACACCGCTGAAGGGCTATGAACTCGCCAAGGCCGACATCGAACGCCGCGGCAATGGCGATGATGCTGCGACCATCAGCAAGCCGAGCCTGTTTGCGAAGCTGTTCGGGGCCGGCAAGTCGGGCGACGATGAAGACGAAGGCGCGGCCGCTGTGAACGACAAGCCCGCGGCCCCCACCGTGGTTGCGGCCGCGGCCCCTGCAAAATCCGCCGACCCCGTTCCGCTGCCGCGCGCCAAGCCGCAGCAGTTCGCCGCCGCGATCCAGCTCGCCGCCGCCGACGCGCAGCTCGTCCCGATGCCGAAGGCGAAGCCGGCGGTGCAGGTGGTGCAGACGGCCGAGAACACCGCGCCGCAATCGCCGGCCGACATCATCAATGCCCGCGGTTTCTGGGGTGACGAGTCCGCGGCGCCGAAGCAGGCATCGGCCGCGCAGATCGCCGCGCTGAAGGCGCGTGAGGCGGTCGGCGGCTCCGATCCGCAGACCACCGCCAGCACGACCGACAACTTCAACAAGGCGCTCGCTTATGCGCCGGCCGCGTCCTCACCGGTCGATCGCGCCAACATCGTCGCGGCGACCGCGCCGATCCCGCGCAATGTGCGCCCGGCGCGCAATGCGGCGGCGCCGGCCACCGAAATCAACACCGTCGTTGCGAAGGGCACACCTGGCCAGGGCGTCATCACGACGTCGGCGCGGATCTCGGCCGCCAAGGGCAACGACATTTGGATGCGCGTCGTGATGCTGGCGCCGAGCGCGAGCAGCGGCATGCTGACCACCGTGCTCGGCGACACCGACATGAACATGATGCGGCAGCATTTCGTGAAGCCGCAGGCCGCCGTCGCCATGACCTTCTCGGAAGATCCGATGATGGGCATGACCTGCGATCGCTTCTCGGGCTCGGCGACCGCCCTCCTGACGACCCAGTCGTTCGTGCTGCGCACCGCCTCGCTGCGCTGAGCCTCGCGAGTCAATTTACCAGCAGGTCAAGCCGGCAGCCCTGCCTTGAGCAGGCCGGCCTCGTAGCGCGCCCGGTCGGGCGCGCGCTTGTAGTGCTGGGTTGCCAGGTGAGCGCCGACCGAGAAGGTCGGCTCGCGCTTCAGCACCTCGGTCGCATGGGCTGCGGCCGCCACCGCGTTGCCCATCTGCGCCAATGTCGCGGCGAGGAAGGCGTGATGGGTGTGGTCGGGCCGCGTGATCCGCGAGAACGCCTCGGCCGCGTCGGCGTATTTCTCGGCGCAATAGCAGGCCCGGCCGAGATGACTCCAGAATCGTTCCGGATGGAACGGATTGAGGCGCATCGCCCGCTTGATCCAGTCGATGCCCTCCTCCGGCCGCCCGAGCCAGGTCAGGAGCTCGCCCTGCTGCACGACGACCAGATCGTAGTTGGGATTGAGCGCGAGCGCGCGCTCCTGGTGGAAGGCCGCCTTGTCGTGGTCGTCGCGGTTGAGGTTCAGCGCCGCGAGGATCCGGTGCACGTCGCTGTCGTTGTCGTCGAGCTTGAGCGCGATCTCGAGCTCGGCCGCCACCTCCGCGAAGGTCGCGTCGCGATCGTCGCACCAATTGTAGACCCAAGTCTGGCCGAGCACGCAGGCCCGCCAGGCGTGCGCATGGGCGTAGTTGGGATCGAGCACGATGGCCCGCTCGAGCAGACGCCGCGCCTCCGCATTGTCGTCGCGGGCCGAGCGATGATGCAGCACCTTGGCGGCAAGCACGCACTCATAGGCCGCCATGTTGTCGGTCGGCTTGCGCTTGACGCGGTCATGGGCAGCGGCCTCGACGCGGCCCGGCAAGGTCGACACGATCGCGCGCGTCATCTCGTCCTGGATCGCGAAGATGTCGGCGAGCTCGCGGTCGTAGCGTTCGGCCCAGACGTGCCGGTCGGCCTCGGCATCGATCAGCTGCACGGTGACGCGAATCCGGCCGCCCGCCTTGCGCACGCTGCCTTCCAGCACATAGTCGACCGCGAATTCCTTCGCGACGTCCTGCACCTTCACCGCCTTGCCCTTGTACACGAAGGTCGAGTTGCGCGAGATCACGAGCAGATCGTGGAAGCGCGACAGCTCGGTGATGATGTCCTCGGTGAGGCCGTCGGCGAAGAATTCCTGCTCGGGATCGCCGCTCATATTGACGAGCGGCAGCACGGCGATGGAGGGCTTTTTGGCGACGACAGGGGCGGCCGCCGCGCTTGGATGGTCAGTAGTGGATCTGGCGCCCGATTCGAGATGGACGCGGAAAACCCGGATCGGGCGCGCAATGTTCTTGACGGATTGGTCGCCGAGATCCTCGAAGCTCAGATCTTCCAGGCGATCGCCGACCTGATCGCGGACCGCGCCGGAAATGCAGATGCCACCGGGTTCGGCCAGCACCTCGAGGCGCGAGGCGACATTGACGCCGTCGCCGAAGATGTCGGCACCGTCGACGATCACATCGCCGAGATTGATGCCGATGCGAAACTGCATCCACCGCGCCGGCGCGACGTCGGTGTTGCGCTTGGCCATCCGGCGCTGGACCTCGGCCGCGCACAACACCGCATCGACGACGCTGTGGAATTCGACCAGCAGACCGTCGCCGGTGGTCTTGATGATGCGGCCGCGATTCTTGGTGATGGCCGGATCGATCAGCTCGATCCGATGGGTCTTGAGGCGCGCAAGGGTGCCCGTCTCGTCAGCCTCCATCAGTCGGCTAAAGCCGACCATGTCGGCGGCGAGGACCGCAGCGAGCCGACGCTCTGGTCCTGGCACGTCCATCTGAACGCTCTGCCGGTTACCTCACCGGCAGTGTAGCAAATCCCGGGATTTCACCCAAGCCTCGCCAAGAGGATTGGGTGAGTTACCTCGGGGGGGCGCCTTGGCGACGCCAGACCGGCCCGCCTGCCGCCTCAGAGCATCCCGAGCGCCTGCATATAGGTCTCCAGGATGGTTTCCTGCTCCTGGCGCTCGTTGGCGTCCTGCTTGCGCAGGCGCACGATGGTGCGCAGCGCCTTGACGTCGAAGCCGTTGCCCTTGGCCTCCGCATAGACGTCGCGGATATCGTCCGAGATGGTCTTCTTTTCCTCTTCCAGCCGCTCGATGCGCTCGATGATGGATTTGAGCTGGTCCTTGGCAAATCGCGTTGCGGGTTCATCCTGAACGGCGGCAGACGTGGTGGCCATCGCGTACTCCTGAAATGGCAATGAAATGTCGCGCGAATACGCGCCACGCGCACCGCTTGTTGCGGGCGACCCTCGATTTTGGAGCACGTCCCGTCAAGGAAACATCGCGCTCATCCACAGCGCGCCCACAGGAGATGCGGACGGCCACGGAACTGGGGTCACATCAATCGGGAATTAGTGCCCGCTTTGGGCCTTCTTCATCGCCGCGAGCTGCTCCGGCGTCGCGCCGCCCTGATACTTCGCCTTCCACTCCTCATAGGGCATGCCGTAGACCGCCTCGCGGCTCTCGTCCTTGCTCACGGCAAGGCCCTTGGCGTCGGCCTCTTCCTTCATCCAGTTGGACAGGCAATTGCGGCAGAAGCCGGCAAGGTTCATCAGGTCGATGTTCTGCACATCGGTCCGGTTGCGCAGATGATCGACGAGGCGCCGGAACACCGCGGCCTCAAGTTCTGTTCTGGTTTTGTCGTCAATGCTCATGATCGTGATCCCGGTGTGATGTGCTCACCATATTGATATCAGGTGGGAATTGTCACAGATTTTGCCATATCGACGCGCAATACGGAGCTGGCTGGCCACACTGGCCACGGTGCCGCAGCGTGGCAGACGGGCGCCCGCCCGTTGACAGTGCGTGCCGGGCACGCGAAATCGACAATGATTTGATATAGCTTCGCCGCATGAGCCCAACAGATTCTCTCGCCTCAGCTCCCCGCACCATCCGCCTGATCCTGGCCGGCATCCTGCCGGTGCTGGCGCTTGTCGCGGCATGCCTGTGGACGAGCCCGGCGGCCGCCGATTTCCGGCTCTGCAACAACACCTCGAGCCGGGTCGGGATCGCGCTCGGCTACAAGGATGCCGAGGGCTGGACCACAGAAGGCTGGTGGAATGTGTCGTCGCGGACCTGCGAGACCCTGCTGCGCGGCAACCTTGTGGCGCGCTACTACTACATCTACGCTCTCGACTACGATCGCGGCGGCGAATGGTCCGGCCAGGCCTTCATGTGCTCGCGCGACAAGGAATTCACCATCAAGGGCACCGAGAATTGCCTGGCGCGGGGCTTTGACCGCACCGGCTTCTTCGAGGTCGACACCGGCGAGCAGCGTGCATGGACCGTCCAGCTGACCGAAGCCAACGAACAACAGCCGCAGAAAGTACCGGGAATGCCGGGCGGCGTGGCCCCGGGAAGTCCCGGGGCGATGCCGGGCCTGCCCAACCCGCCGCCGGGCGCAGCGCCTCCGGGCGCGTCGGGTCTGCCGCCAGCCGCACCACCCGGAAACAAACAATGAGACGACTGCGCCGAATCAAGATCCTCGCAACGCTCGGCCCGGCCTCCTCAGACAGCGCGATGATCCGCAGGCTGTTCGAGGCGGGCGCCGACGTGTTCCGCATCAACATGAGCCATACCCCGCATGACAAGATGCGGGAGCTGGTCAAGACCATCCGCAATGTCGAATCGAGCTACGGCCGGCCGATCGGCATCCTGGTCGACCTGCAGGGGCCGAAGCTGCGGGTCGGCGCCTTTGCGGAAGGGTCGACCCAGCTCAAGAACGGCCAGAGCTTCATTCTGGATTCCGACAAGACGCCCGGCGACAACAGCCGCGTCCAGCTTCCGCATCCGGAGATCCTCGCCGCGCTCCGGCCCGGCCACGCGCTGTTGCTCGACGACGGCAAGGTGCGGCTGATCGCCGAGGAAACCTCGCCCGACCGCGCGGTCACGCGCGTCGTGATCGGCGGCAAGATGTCGGACCGCAAGGGCGTCAGCCTGCCCGACACCGACCTGCCGGTCTCCGCGATGACCCCGAAGGACCGTGCCGATCTGGAAGCCGCGCTGCCGGAAGGGATCGACTGGGTTGCGCTGTCCTTCGTGCAGCGTGCCGAGGACGTGATCGAGGCCAAGAAGATGATCCGCGGTCGCGCCGCGGTGATGGCCAAGATCGAGAAGCCGCAGGCGATCGACCGACTCGCCGACATCATCGAGGTGGCGGACGCATTGATGGTGGCGCGCGGCGATCTCGGCGTCGAGCTGCCGTTGGAGCGGGTGCCGAGCCTGCAGAAGCAGATGATCCGGATGGCGCGCGGCGCCGGCAGGCCGGTGGTGGTCGCAACCCAGATGCTGGAGTCGATGATCCAGGCACCGGTGCCGACGCGCGCCGAAGTCTCCGACGTCGCCACCGCCGTCTACGAGGGCGCCGACGCCATCATGCTGTCGGCGGAATCCGCCGCCGGCAAATTCCCGGTCGAAGCGGTCTCGACCATGAACCGCATCGGCGAGGAGGTGGAGCGCGATCCGACCTATCGCAGCGTGATCAACGCACAGCGCGTCGATCCGGAGGCGACGGTGGGCGATGCCATTGCCGATGCCGCGCGGCAGATCGCCGAGACGCTCGATCTGTCGGCAATCATCTGCTGGACGTCATCCGGCTCGACCGCGATCCGCGTGGCGCGCGAGCGGCCCAAGGTGCCGGTGGTCGCGATCACGCCGAACCTCGCCACCGGGCGCAAGCTGTCGGTGGTGTGGGGCGTGCATTGCGTGGTCGCCGAGGACGCGCATGATCTCGACGACATGGTTGAACGCGCCGGCTCGATTGCATTTCGGGACGGCTTTGCCAAGGCCGGCCAGCGCGTCATCATCGTCGCCGGCGTGCCGCTCCGCGCGCCCGGCACCACCAACATGCTGCGCATCGCCTCGGTCGGACCGAACGGCGACGCGCAGCTGTAGATTCTCGTTTTGACGCGTTTTCTTCACGCGAACCGGTGCTCGCTTCGCTCGAAAACGCTCTAACCCGCCCCGCCGGGCGACGCATCAGCGTGGCCCCAAGGCTGCGCTCCAGACCGTCAGCCCTGCAACGCCGCGTCGAGCGTGATCTTGGTGTTGAGCAGCTTCGACACCGGACATCCGGCCTTGGCCTTGCCCGCCAAGTCCTGGAACGTTGAGTTATCGGCGCCCGGGATCTTCGCCGATAGCGTCAGGTGCACGGCAGTGATGGCAAAGCCGTCGGCGACCTTCTCCAGGGTCACGTCGGCCTTGGTCTCCATGTGCTCGGCCGTGAGCTTGGCCTCGCCCAGGATCAGCGACAGCGCCATCGTGAAGCAGGCGGCATGCGCCGCGCCGATCAGCTCTTCGGGGTTCGAGCCGGGCTTGCCCTCGAAGCGACTGGCGAAGCCATAGGGGTAATCCGAGAGCGCGCCACTCTTGGTCGAGATCGCGCCCTTGCCGTCCTTGATGCCACCCTGCCATTTGGCCGAACCATGGGTCGTCGTCATGCGTTGCTCCGTGAGATTGGTTGAACCCAGCCTCAACCTACAACGCCAATGCGACGGAAGTGTTCGCCGCGCAGCTGCGATCTCAGGCCCCGACCAGCGCCTTTGCCGGGGTCGTCGCCTGCACCACAAGGCCACGGGCGCGCGCGTCCATCACGCCGACCGCGCGCAGCGCGAGCAGCGTCACGGTCTGCACCGCATCGCGCAGCTTGATCGGATCGTCGAGATTGGCCGGCGCCAGCGGGCCGACCAGCGCTTCGTGCAGCGCGCCGAGCAACGCGGTGGCGGCAAGCGCCGTGTCCTGTGCCGGCAGATGTCCGGCGCGTACGGCGGCGTCGATGCGCATGGCCAGCTCGCCGGAAATATCGCGGCGGCTGGCGAGGCGCGAGGCGGTGACGTCGACATCGACCGGCTCGGCCAGGATGCCCCAGGCCAGCTTGCGCTGCGACAGCACGTGGACCGCAATCGTCGTCACCGCGGCCGCCAGCGCCGATGACGGTCCGGGCGCGGCCTCTGCGGCGCGCCGGATCGCGGACAACTCGTCGCGTGAGACCTCCGTGATCAATTCCGAGATCAGCTCGGCCTTCGACGGGAAATAGCGATAGACGGTGCCGGCCGCGACATTGGCCCGCACCGCGACGGGTGCGATCTGGACCGCGGCCATGCCGCCCGCCGCCGCCGCGTCGCGCGCAGCCGACAGGATGGCGCTGCGCCGGGCAGCCAGCCGTTTCACAACCTGATGAGTTCGCCGGTAGACCATGGCATTCCGTCCCCCCACCGTGCGCCCTGGCCGGCGCCCACCGGCAGAACACACGCGTCTTCAATGTTTTGAACGATTGATCCCGCAACCGTTTGAAGAAGTGAACAACTATTCAGACTGAATGACAAGCTGGAATTGTAAGGATTTTGCGACGGCCGCACGCCACCTCCGATTGAACTGGCGGCTCTCCGGTCGACGGAAGCGCGAGGTGCCAACAGCACTCAGGTCCGGATTGGGCTTCCGATGGTAAATCGCGCGCCAAAATAATTGCTCGAAATCGAGACATCCGATCTCGCGCGGACCCACGACATCGCGGTCGCATTTACCCGAATTTATCGGAAGCCGTGGTCGAGTGCGCCCAACGCCACGTGTGGCATTGCCACGATGTTCCCGGCCGGACCAAGAAAGCGCATGTCACTCTCCATCACCAGCAGCGTGGGCAGCCGTAGCGCGGTGCGAGGACTGCTGCCGCTGTGCGCCGCCGTGGGCGCCTATCTGTTCTATCTCTCCGCCGGAGAAATCCTGCTGCGCGATTCCGACACGGAGTGGCAGATCAAGGTCGGACAGAGGATCCTCGAACACGGCGCGATGCCGACATCAGACGTGTTCTCATTTACCCGTTTCGGCGAGCCCTGGATCTCGAGCTCGTGGCTGTCGCAGGTGGCGTACGCTCTCGTGTACGGCGGCGATTGGACCGGGCCGGTGATCCTGACGTCGGTCGCGATCGGCGCGTCGGTCGCGATCTTCCTGCATCTGTTGAGCTCGTATTTCGATCCGGCGCGTGCACTCCTGATCGCGGCGCTGGCGCTGCTGCTGTCGACGATCCACTTCTTCGCGCGGCCGCATGTGCTGGCACTGCCGGTGCTGCTGGCGTTCGTCGGCGGCCTGATGTCGGCCGCGGATCGCCGCACCCATCCGTCATGGTGGCTGCTGCCGCTGATGGCGTTGTGGGCCAATCTGCATGGCGGCTTCGTGCTCGGCCTGGCGCTGATCGGGCCGATCGGACTGGAGGCGGTGTGGAGCGCGGAGCCGAGCCGCCGCCGTCAACTCATCGTGCGATGGGGATTGTTCGGCGTCGCCGCGCTGGCCGCGAGCTGCGTGACGCCCTATGGCTGGAATAGCCTGCTGGGTGCGACCAAGATCCTCAGCCTCGGCAAGCTGCTGTCGCTGATCGGCGAATGGCTGCCCGCGGATTTCAGCAAGCCCAGCTTCTTCGAAGCCACGCTGCTCGGCCTGATCGGCGTCATCTGCTATCGCGGGCTGACCCTGTCGGTGCCGCGGATCCTGTTGCTGCTCGGGCTGATCTGGATGGCGCTGAGCCATATCCGCAACATCGAGATGTTCGCGTTCATCGCGCCGCTGGTGCTCGCCAAGCCGATCGCCGAACAATGGGGAATGGCAGGCGTCCGCGCCACCCGCTTCGAGGAAGGACGCGCCGTCCCCGTCGTCACGATCCTGGCTACTATCGCGATGGTGATCGGAGCGTGGGTGACGACGACGATGTTCGTCGCACAGCACGAGTTCAAGTTCCTGCCGGTGTTCTCGCCCATTGCCGCCGTCGACGTCCTCCAGCAACACAAGGCGCAGCGCGTGTTCAGCACCGCGCCGTTCGGCGGCTACATGGTAAGCCGCGACATGAAGGTGTTCATCGACGGCCGCGCCGAGCTTTATGGCGAGCAATTCGTGCTCGATTATTACGCCGCGCTCGATGCCCGCGACGTCGGCCAGCTGCTGGACCTGCTCGACAAATACCGGATCGACGCCACGCTGTTGAGCTCGGACTCTCCGGCCGGAAACGCGCTGGACCACCTCAAGGGCTGGAAGCGGCTCTACAAGGACGACATCGCCGTCATCCATGTGCGGTCGGACGAGACGAAGGCCGGCGTGCTCCCGGCAGCCGAGAGCTCGAACTAGGCGCGTACTCCTAAATGCGTTACGTCCGCTTTTGCCTCGAAAGCCGGCGTCGGAGGCGACATAGGTTCAAGCCAGCTTTGGGCCCAAGAGCAGACCCGCTCCATTAATCCGTTTGAATGAGGTCGCCGATCGAAATAATTCCACCCGAGAGAACCTCGGCCCGCACGCCGCCTCGATCGCGATAAGCCTCCGCAAATCCCATCTTGCCAGTGACTGCGGACGGGAGATGGCATGGCCTTGTCGGTTCGGAGCCGCGCAGGCGCACGGCGCCGATGCGGAATTCCTTGCCCAGCAATCCATAGACGTCGATACCGTCGACGACGATGTTACGTCGCGTTTCATTCACTTCGAAGGGAATGAGACCGCGCTGGACCAACTCTCTATTTGCGGCCTCGATGGCTTCGCAGGCGATCAGGGAAACATGGCGTGCTGCCACGCGCGGCAATTTCGAGTAAGAGCCCTCACCACGTTCGTATCGATCCCCTTCCAGCCCGCGACCGGCAAAAGCCCGCACTGAGGTGCACGTCTGCATGGGCTGTCCAATGGCGGAGGCGACAAACAGACCAACAACGCTCGCCATGGCCAACCTCCTGTGATTGATGCACATGTTCCCCGGAAGGACGGCCATCCGAGTTCCACCGTGGCATTCGCGGCAGTCCGCATCCCGCGCCGGGGGTGAGTTCAGCGTTGAAATTGCCCTGAAGGCGTCATAAGCAGAAGGGGGAATTTGCTACTACCTACATTAGGATTGGCGATGGCAAAGGCCTCCAACTGGGAAGCTCGCATCGGCCGGCGCATACGTCTGCACGACCTGCACGCGTTCGCGACCGTGATTCAATCTGGGAGTATATCCAAGGCGGCTGTGAAGCTCGGCGTTACCCAGTCGGCGATATCGCAGATGGTTGCGGATCTCGAAGCCACCCTGCAGGTTCGACTGCTCGACCGCAGCACCCGTGGTGTCGCATCCACGGTGTTTGGGGACGTTCTCCTCCGACGGAGCCGCGCGGCCCTCGACGAGTTGCGTCAAGGAATGGAGGAAATTTCATTCCTCAGCAATCAAACGACGGGTGAGGTGCGCGTCGGTTGTCCCGAGTCCATTTCGTCTGCCGTGTTGCCGCGGATCGCCAATCTGTTCTTCCGGCAATACCCGCGCGCCGTTCTTGACTTCGAGCACATTAATCTCGGTCGGCTGTCGCTTCTCCTCGACCGCAAGATCGACCTCGTGATCGCCCGGGGCAACCGCAGTTTTGGCGCGCCGGAGATTCCAGATGAAGTCGATGTCAGAACACTGTTCGAGGACGAGCTTGTTGTCGCCGCAGGGCCGAACAACCGCTGGTTCAATCGTCGCAAAATTGAACTTGCCGACATCGTTCACGAACGCTGGATCCTGACCGAGCCAGGGATATGGAATCACTCGGTGGTCACGGAGGCCTTCGCGGCACAAGGACTTGAGGTGCCCAACATCAGCATGCGAACGCTCTCGGTGCATATGCGGACCCAACTGATCGCGACGGGGGATTTCATCACCACATTGCCGCGCTCGGTATTGCACCTGTACGCCGAACGCTATTCGCTAAGAGCGCTGCCGGTCGACCTCCCCGCCCGACCGTGGCCTGTGTCAATCATCACCCTGAAGAACCGTTCATTGAGTCCGATCGTGCACCGCTTCATCCGGTGCGCCGAGGGCGTCGCAAAGGAGATGGATGCCCGGCCGCGCTTGCGCCAGTCGCGTTAGTCGATGACCGCTTCGGGTCAAAGCCGGCCTATAGCGGCCGAGCCGAGCGGCGTCCGCTTGCCCTCGGAGACCGACGCCGGGGCGATCTCAGCGCTTGCCGCGCTCTTTGACCGGGATCACGAATTTCAGCCCCGACCACACCGCATCGACGGCGCAGACCTTGATGTCGACCAGGCCGGACGCAAGCCCCGCCGCGCGCACCGCCCTGTCGTCAAGATCGGTCGCAACACCCGAGCTCTTCTTCGGCCACGACACCCAGATCATGCCGCGAGGTGCGATCGCCTCGCGGTAACGCCGCAGCTTGGCGGCGAGCCCCTTGGCCTCGGCCGCGAACAGATGCACGGCATCGAGCGGCGCCCGCACGGTCTTCGCGATCCGCAGATCGGCAGGCAGCCCGCCGACGATGTCGCCATAGGGAACGGACAATCCGTCGACAAAAATACAAAAGCCCGGCTTGAGGCCGAGCTTTTGCACAATCGGTTTGCCGGAAGGGCCGGCCATGGCGGGCGAGGCTTACGCCTGCGGCTGCGGCTCCATGCCGGTGTCCGGATCGGGACGCGGGCGGGGCTTGCCGGCCGGCGGCACGGCGGAGGCGCGCGGCGTCGACGGCTCCAGCACCGACTCGCGGTTGGGCTTCTTGCCCTTCAGCAGGTCGATGATCTCGTCGCCGGTCAGCGTCTCGAACTCGAGCAGGCCCTTGGCGAGCGCCTCGAGGTCTTGGCGCTTCTCGGTGAGGATCTTGGTCGCCTCGTTGTAGCCTTCCTCGACCAGACGCCGGATCTCGGAGTCGATCTTCTGGACCGTCGCCTCGGACGCATTCTGGGTGCGCGAGACCGACATGCCCAGGAACACCTCGTCCTGGTTCTCGCCATAGGACACGGTGCCGAGCTCTTCCGAGAGGCCCCAGCGCGTCACCATCATGCGGGCCAGGCGGGTCGCCTGCTCGATGTCGGAGGCGGCACCCGAGGTCACCTTCTCGCGGCCGAAGATCAGCTCTTCCGCGACACGGCCACCCATCATGATGGCGAGGCGCGAGGTCATCTGCTCCAGCGACATCGACAGCTTGTCGCGCTCCGGCAACTGCATCACCATGCCCAGTGCACGGCCGCGCGGAATGATGGTCGCCTTGTGGATCGGATCGGTCGCGACGACATTGAGGCCGACGATGGCGTGGCCGCCCTCGTGATAGGCCGTCAGCAACTTCTCTTCCTCGGTCATGACGAGCGACTTGCGCTCGGCGCCCATCATCACCTTGTCCTTGGCCTCTTCGAACTCGGCCTGCGTCACCATCCGCTTGTTGCGGCGGGCGGCGGTCAGCGCAGCTTCGTTGACGAGGTTCATCAGGTCGGCGCCCGAGAAGCCCGGGGTGCCGCGCGCGATGGTCTTGAGGTTGATATCCGGCGCCAGCGGCACCTTGCGGACGTGAACCTTGAGGATCTGCTCGCGGCCGACGACATCCGGATTCGGCACGACGACCTGACGGTCGAAGCGGCCCGGACGCAGCAGCGCGGGATCGAGCACGTCGGGACGGTTGGTCGCCGCGATCAGGATCACGCCTTCATTGGCCTCGAAGCCGTCCATCTCGACCAGCAGCTGGTTCAGGGTCTGCTCGCGCTCGTCATTGCCGCCGCCGAGGCCGGCGCCGCGATGACGGCCGACCGCGTCGATTTCGTCGATGAAGATGATGCAGGGCGCGTTCTTCTTGGCCTGCTCGAACATGTCGCGGACACGACTCGCGCCGACGCCGACGAACATTTCGACGAAGTCAGAACCGGAGATCGTGAAGAACGGCACGTTGGCTTCACCCGCCACCGCGCGCGCGATCAGCGTCTTGCCGGTGCCGGGAGGGCCGACCAGCAGCACGCCGCGCGGAATGCGTCCGCCCAGCCGCTGGAACTTGCCGGGGTCGCGGAGGAATTCGACGATCTCCTGCAGATCCTGCTTGGCCTCGTCGACGCCCGCGACGTCCTCGAAGGTGACGCGGCCATGCGCCTCGGTCAGCATCTTGGCACGCGACTTGCCAAAGCCCATCGCCTTGCCGGCGCCGCCCTGCATCTGCCGCGACAGGAAGATCCAGACGCCGATCAGCGCGATGAACGGCAACCAGGAGACGAGCAGCGAGACGAACCACGGCACGTTGTCGCCGGGCGCCTTCGCGGTGATCTGCACCTTGGCGTCATAGAGGCGCTTCACGAGCGACGGATCGCTCGGCGCGTAGGTCTGGAAGCTGGTGCCGTTGTTGAAGGTGCCGTGAATCTCGGGCCCCTGAATCACGACGTCGCGGACATGGCCCTGATCGACCTCGGTGAGAAGCTGCGAGAACGAGATGTCCGAGGACGACGAGCGCTGGCCGGGATTCTGGAAAAGCGTGAACAACGCCAGCAACAGCAGGACAATGATGACCCAGAGGGCGAAATTCCGCAGATTGGCGTTCATGGTCTTCCTTCGTGGTCGCGCGGATCGCGGCCTCTCTCTAATCCTTGGGCAGGCTCTGTGGGAATCCCCAGGGAATCCATCCCGTCGATGCCCTACAATCTAGGTGCCGCTGGGGTCGATGCCAAGGGAACCACGCACGACTATTTACCGCATCCTAGCCCGATTCCCGGTCAAAAAATGACGCGGAATCCGGTGTTTTTCCGGGGTGGTTAAGCCTCCTTGCCGGATTATGACCGCGGTTGAAACAATCGAACCCGGCTCAGCGGGAACGGGCCCGGCGAGGCGGCGCCGGGCTGATCCTGATACGGCCGGAGGCGACACTGATGACCGCTCCGGCAAGCGTCTGTTTCAGCTTGGATTCGCGTTGTCGCAAGGGCTGATTGACGGCCTCATCGACCGCGGCGAGCAGGGTTTCGACCTTGCCGAGTTCGGCCGGCCCCTCGTGTCCAGTGCGATCGATGGCGCGCTTGAGCAGACGGAGGCGGATTTCGTCCGGCATCACCGCGAACAGTGCCGCGTCGAAGCCCGCATCGAAGTGATCCTCGCTTTTCAACGCAAGATAGCGCTCGGCGCCGTCGACCAACACCTCCAGCGCGGCGTTGGCGCGCGCGATCCGCGCCGCGAGCCGTGCCAGGTTCCGCGCGTCGCCGCCCTCCTCCGCCAGCAGCGGCATCAGCGCGCGCAGCCGTGGCCGCGTGAAGGACGGATCGCGGTTGGTCGGATCGTCGGCAAAACCGATGCCCGCCTTCTTCAGCGTCGCGACCAACTGCGCCTTCGAGATATCGAGCAACGGTCGCGTCAGCATGACGCCATCGCGCTCGGTCTCGCGCGCCATCGCCGAGAGACCCGCGACGCCACTGCCGCGCAGCATCCGCATCAACAGCGTCTCGGCCTGGTCGTCACGGGTGTGCGCGGTCAGGATATGCGTCGCGCCGTGCTTGCGCGCGGCTTGGGCGAGCAGGCCATAGCGCGCCTCGCGCGCGGCTGCCGGCACGCCGGTGCTGGGCTTGTGCCCGCTCCAGCGCAATGTGTGATGCGGCAGGTCGAGGCTTCGCGCCAGCCGTTTGACGTCGCGGGCCTCGCGGGCCGCTTCAGGACGCAGGCCGTGATCGACGGTGACCGCCACCAGCCGCGGTCCCTGCGCGAGCGCGCGGCGCCAGCGCGCGGCCAACCACATCAGCGCGACGGAATCGGGACCGCCCGACACCGCGAGCACGATCGCTGGCGCACGCGCCAGGCCTGCGAACAGGCGCTTGGCGTCGCTTGCCGGGATGGCGGATTGGTCGTCGGGCATCACAGAACCAGCAGGTCGCGGAAGGCCGGAAGCGGCCTCCCCCGGCTGGTTTAGCACTTCACGCGCTTCTGCTCGCGGTCAACCGCAGCTTTGACGCCGCCGGACGCGCGCGGGTACTTCCGCGCGATCTCGCCGAATGCGGCGCAGGCGGCTTCCTTTTCCTTCAGCGCCGCCAGCGACTGGCCGAGCCGCAGCAGCGCGTCGGGCGCTTTCGTGGACTTGTCGAACTTGGTGGTCACACCGAGGAAGGTTTCCGCAGCATCGCGATATTGCTGGCGCTGGAAATAGCTTTCGCCGAGCCAGTATTGCGAATCCGCCACCAAAGGATCGCTCGGATACTTGGTGGCGAAGTTCTTCATCGTCTCTTCGGCGAGCGCATAGTCCTTGCGCTGCATGTAGCCGATACCGAGGTCGAACTCGTCCTTCGGCGTGGCCGACGGCGGCAACGTGGTCAGGGCCGCGCTCGCGCCGGGCGCCCGCTGCGGGCTCGTGTTGCCGAGATCGAGCGGCTCGCCCGCTCCGCGGCCGCCGGGCGCGCCGACCGCCGCATCGTTCTGCATCGGCATCTGGCCGCCGCCACCGAGCACGCGCGGAGCGCCGGGCGCATTCGGATTCTGGGTCGGATCGAAGGCATCGCCGCGGCCGCGGCGGCCGGGAGCCGCCGCCGCCGGCTCCTGCACGATCGGGGCGGGCGCTGCGATCTGCTGCTGGTCATAGCCGCCCTGCGGCTGCCGGCCGTATCCTTGCTGCGGCTGGCCATACCCCTGCTGCGGCTGAGCGAAGCCGGGCTGCGCCTGCGGGTACCCCTGCTGCGCCGGCGGCACCGCCGCGACGCCGGGCTGGGCCGCCGGAGGCTGTCCATTCGGGCCGGGCGGCTGGCCGCCAAGCTGGCGCAGGCGCTCCTCGAGCTGGCGGTTGCGGTACTGCAGCTCCTCGTTCTGCCCGGTCAGCTGCCGCAGCTGGTTCTCCAGCCGCTCGATCCGCATCTCGGCATCGGAATCGTCGGATTGGGCAAACGCTGGTGCGGAAACGGCGAACAGCGCCGCGATCGCCGCGGCGGAAGAAAGAAAATGTAGCCTGGATGACATTTTGCCCTGACGACGAGATCGACGTGAAAAGCGCGCGACTTTGAGGGACGGAGTACGCCAGAATTGTGACTTGCAGTTCAAATCCGGGACAGCGTCGCGGATACCGGTTTAGTACGGACGGTGGAACAAGCAAGCGGCCAATTGCACGCAGCTTCGTTCATCTTGATGAAGCCGGGTCGGGCTTTCATGCGGCCAAAAACAAAACCGGCGCCCGAGGGCGCCGGCTTGGAAAACGCGTCCAGGATCGCGTCAGGAGCTGGCGTTCAGCACGGTGACGGCGCGGCGGTTCTGCGACCAGCAGGAGATGTCGTTACAGACCGCGACCGGGCGCTCCTTGCCGTAGGAGATGGTGCGCATGCGGCTCGGATCGATGCCGCGCGAAGCGAGATAGGCGCGAACCGACTGGGCACGGCGCGCACCGAGCGCGATGTTGTATTCGCGCGTGCCGCGCTCGTCGGCATGACCTTCGATGGTGAAGGAATAACGGTTGTATGTCTGCAGCCACTGCGCCTGCTTGTCGAGGGTCGCTGTCGCCTGCGGGCTGAGATCGGTCTGATCGCTCTCAAAGAACACACGGTCGCCGACATTGACCACGAAATCCTGCTGGCTGCCCGGGGTCGCGGCGCCCCCAATTGCGCCATTGGCGTCCAGCGGGTTCTTGTTGGCGCAGGCACCCATCGACAACGCCACCGCCAGAACCGCAGCCAGCTTCATACCCTGGAGGATACGCATCTGATGTTTCATTCCGGAGCCTCCACGCTCACGCTCTTCGTACTGTCCATTGGGTCTACAGGGCGATGGTTAAGCGAACGTTCCGTCAACCTTGACGAGACCTTGCTAGAGCCGATCAAATGCCAGGCAATGGCGAAAAGCGCCCCCGATGGTTAATGGGTGGCAAATGTGGCGCGATGGTGAAGGGAAGGCAAGGTTCGCGGGAACCGGCCGCTTTTGCAGGACAATTTGGCCCGCGCGCAACAGTCGATCGATGTCAGATTGATCAGAACGCCGGCTTGCTCAGGGATTCGGCACGATCGAGGCGCGCTCGAACGGCCGAACAAGACCGTCGGGCTGCAACTGGCCTTCCCGATCGAACAGCATCCGCCGCTCGAAGGCGCTCGAGCGCAGGAACGGATAGCGGGCGAGCACACGTTCCCGCACGGTCGGCAGATGCGACGCCATTAACCCGACCGGCTTCACAAGCCCAGGGTAGAGCCGCGGCTCCGACCAGGTCTCGTGCAGGAACACACGCCGGTAGAACGCCATGTGCTCGGGCCGGACCGGCGCCAGGCCGTAATCGGCGTTGAAATGCACGCCCGCGGTCGAGCCGAGCCGCACCGTGACATAGGGCAGTTCCGGATTGTTCCGCGCCTTGTCGGGGTCCGCGACGAAGCGCGTCGAATCGATGAAGACCAAACCCTGATCGAGCTTCGGCAGCAGCACGTCGCCGAACACGTCGAGCGTTGGCGAAGAGCGCCACTCCGGCGTCACCACGGTGATGCGAATCGAGCTGCAGAGTTCGCCATGCAGATAGACGCCGAACACCCAGGCATTCGGAGCATCATCGAACTGATCGACGACGCGCTCGTCCGCCGAGGGCCGGATCGCGCCTTCGCGCAGATAGGCGCGGTAGCGAAGCCGGTAAATCTCGTCTTTCTGTTCGGGGGTCTGAGCGAGGCGGTAGTCGACTTGATCGAGAGGGTCCGCAAGCCTTCCTGTCGCGGGCTTGATGGCCTCGGCCGCGGACCTCATGTGGTAATCCCCTCAACAACCCAACAACTTCAACGCGTGCCAAAAGATTAACAGCTTCTTAATTTTCGTCAAAGCAATCGCGGCAATACAGTTAACTTGTGACCGCAAGGGTGCAATTCGAATCGAGCAGTCGAAAGGTTTCACAACTATCGATTGAGGAAATTGCGCTGGATCAAGCAATCGAGCGCGAGGGAACCACGTGCAGCTGGTCGTCGGTGCGCCGGCCGTGCGAGGCGTTGAGCAGCTGGCGGATGCGCACCGCGGGAACCGGCCGGCTGAACAGATATCCCTGTGCTTCGGTCACCGCGCCATCGGCGCTGATCAGTTCGAGCTGCTCATTGGTCTCGATGCCCTCGACCACCACCGACATGCCGAGATCCGCCGACAACCGCGCCACCCCGCGCAGCAGGGTCAACGGGCGATCGCTGTCGATGCCTTCCAGGAAGGAGCGGTCGATCTTGACCTTTTGCAGCGGGAAATTGTGCAGGTAGCTGAGCGACGAGTAGCCGGTGCCGAAATCATCCAGCGAGATCCGCACGCCGAGCGAACGCAGTTGCGACAACACGTCGTGGGTCAGCTCGGTGTTGTGCAGCAGCGAGGATTCGGTGATCTCGATCTCGAGGCGTTGCGCCGGCAGGCCGGAGACCTCGAGCGCGTAGCGGACCTCGCTCAGCACGTCGCGCTGATGGAACTGCTGCGGCGAGAAGTTGACCGCGACGCTCACTGCCTCCGGCCACTTCATGCATTCCATGCAGGCCTTGCGCAGGATCCAGCGGCCGAGATCGACGATCAGGCCCATGTCCTCGGCGACCGGAATGATGTCGACCGGCGAGACCGTGCCGCGCACCGGATGGTTCCAGCGCAGCAGCGCCTCGCAGGTGCTCACCTTGCCGGACTTCAGGTTGATCAGCGGCTGGTAGAACAGCTCGAATTCCTCGTTGGCGAGCGCCTTGCGCAGATCGAGCTCGAGGATCCGGCGGGCCTCGACGGTTTGCGCCATCTCGTCGCGGAAGAAGCAGAAAGTGCCGCGGCCGTCGGCCTTGGCGCGGTAGAGCGCCATGTCGGCGTTCTTCAGCAGCGTGTCGGCGCCGACGCCCGGCGCGGTCATGGCGATGCCGACGCTGGCGCCGATCTCGACCAGATGGTTGTCGATCTTGTAGCGCTCGCTGAGGCGGTCGACGATGCGCCGCGCCAATGCCGCGGCGTCCTCATGCGAGTGGATGTTCTGCTGGAACACGACGAACTCGTCGCCGCCGAACCGGGCCACGAAATCCTCCGGACGCAGCATCTCGCGCAGCCGTTCGGCGACCGCGCAGAGCAGCTGGTCGCCGCAGGGATGGCCGAGCGTATCGTTGACCTGCTTGAACTGGTCGAGGTCGACGAACAGCAATGCGGAGCGATGGTCGCCGTGCTGCACGGCGAGCAGCCGGCCGATCTCGTCGCGGAAATTGACGCGATTGGGCAGCGCGGTCAGCTCGTCGTAGCGCGCAAGGTGGCTGATCCTGGCCTCGGCGTCCTTGCGCTCGGTGATGTCCTCGACCAGCAAGACCGTGCCGCCGCCTGCCATCGGCTGGAACGTCCAGTCCAGCGAACGGTTCTGGGCCGGATCGGGGTCGCTGGTGACGATGTCGCCGCGCTGTGAGCTCTCGATCTCGTAGAGAATCTGTTGTGCGGCTGCGGCCGAGATCGCGCCGGACAGCACGCAGGCATTGCAGATGTCGGTCGCGCTGGCGCCGCGCTGCACGAAATCGTCCGACAGCTGCATCATCTCGATGAAGCGGTGGTTCATCACCGCAAGGCGGCCATCGGCGCTGAACATGCACAGGCCGTGCGGCATGTTGTTCAGCGCGGTATCGAACTGGCCCGCCAGCGCCGCCTCGCGCTCCTTGGCGATCCATGCGTTGACGTAGATGCGCTGCAGGCTGGAGGTGAGGTGCCGGATAGCGCTGAAGAACACCAGGCTCAGCAGCGCAAGGGCGATGTGATAGGGACCGCCGACATACATCAGCGCCGCGATCAGGGGACCGATCGACATCAGCAGATGCTGGTGGAAGATCTGCGGCCGGCCGAAGGTCCGCCCTACCCCCGCTGAGGTGTAGGCGACCACCGTGGTCACGCAGAGCATATGGGCGGCGGCATCGCTGGTCGTGAGCAGCACGGCTGCGCCCCACAGACCAAGCGTGATACCGTAGGCGAGGCTGCCGATCCGGTAGCGCTTCTCCCACGTCACGGATTCTTCGACGGTGAGACGGGAACTGCGCTGCTGATAGCGGTACATCTGCAGCGCGCGCGCCAGACCCACCACGATGAACAGCGGCACGCACAGCCAGGACAGCAGATTGCCGGTGACGAACGCAATCACGGCGCCCGCGATGGCGGGGCCGAAGGCGCCGAAGATCATGGGCGCGGGGTTCATGAACAGGGAATCGACCAGCGCCGCGGAGATCGTCGGCGACATCGACTGGTCCGGTTCTCCCGTCTGGCTTGCAAACTGCATTGAGAGCGCGCGTCCTTTTCAGCTCGCACTCTTACTGATCGCAGGTGAAGTCTTTCTGAGGGAACATCGTTAGCGATTCGTTGCCGCAACCCATTGGCAGCCGAAATTCGTCATAAAATTCAGTGCGCTAGGTAAGAAGTGCCGGCCGCCCCGGGGTTCCCCGGAGCAGCTCTGCGCGAACCTCACGACAACAGCGGCGACCAGGCGGGGTCGGAGGCAAAACCGGGGGTCGGCACCCTCAGTTCGTTGCGCCCGGAGACGTCGATCGTGAACAGCGACGGACCGCTGTTGCCGCCGGGATCGCGGAAGAACATCACGACGCGCCCGTTCGGCGCAAAGGTCGGGCCTTCATTGTGGAAGCCCGAGGTCAGGATGCGCTCGCCGGAGCCGTCCGGTTTCATGATGCCGATCGCGAACTGCCCGCCGCCCTGCTTGGTGAACGCGATGTAGTCGCCGCGCGGCGACCACACCGGCGTCGAATAGGTGCCGTCGCCGAACGAGATGCGCTGTGCTGCGCCGCCGGTTGCCGGCATCACGTAGATCTGCGGCTTGCCGCCGCGATCGGACTCGAAGCAGAGCCGCGTGCCGTCGGGCGCATAGGATGGCGAGGTGTCGATGGCCGGCGTGTCGGTCAGCCGCGTCATCGACTTGGAGCGCAGATCCATCACGAACAGGTTGGAGTTGCCGCCCTGCTGCAGGCTCATGATGACGCGCTGGCCGTCGGGCGAGAAGCGCGGCGAGAACGACATGCCCGGGAAGTTGCCGACGATCTCGCGCTGGCCGGTCTCGATGTTGAGCAGATAGACGCGCGGGTCGCCCTGCCCGAACTCCATGTAGGTGATTTCCTGGGTCGACGGCGAGAAGCGCGGCGTCAGCACGAGATCGGAGCCGCGGGTCAGATAGCGCACATTGGCGCCGTCCTGGTCCATCAGCGCGAGGCGCTTGACGCGGCGATCGGCAGCGCCACTCTCGTCGACGAACACGACGCGGGTATCGAAATAGCCCTTCTCGCCGGTCATGCGCTCGTAGATCTGGTCGGAGATGATGTGTGCGATGCGGCGCCAGTATTCGGCCGAGGTGTCGTACTGCTGGCCGGCGAGCTGCTGGCCGGTGTTGACGTCCCAGAGGCGGAATTCCGCCTTCACGCGCCCGTTGCCCTGGCGTGTCATGCGGCCGGTCACCAGCGCCTGCGCGTTGATGCTCTTCCAGTTGTTGAAGTTCGGCGCCGCGTCGATGTTGATCTGCTTCTCGAGATAGGCGGCCTGATCGATCGGCGCGAACAAGCCGCTGCGCTTCAGGTTGTTGGTGATCACCTGCGTGACGCCGACGCCGACTTCGGCGTCGCCAGGCGTGCCGGCGGCGAAGTTCGGGATCGCGATCGGCACCGGCGCGAACTCGCCCTCAGTGATGGTGATCCGCTTCTGAGCGGATGCGGGGCCGGTGAGACCACTCAGCATCACGCCGGCGGACGCCATGCCGGACAGGATCTGCCGGCGGCTCGGACGAAACAGCGCTTCAGGCAATCGGGTCTTGTCAATCATCGCTCGAACTCATGCTCGTAAACAGTGGCGCGCATTCTCAGCTCTGCCTCTCGGTAAAGGCCGGCTCAAAGAACTGCCACTCCTCAAAGAAACCTGGAGGCAACCGATAGGGCTGGCACTCGATGATCGCGCGCAAGCCGCTCTCCTGGTACACCCGAAGGTAAGGCGTCTTCGCCGTTCCCACCACGACCGGCATGCCTTCCAGCGTACCATCGCGCTTCAAATGGATTGAGAACACGGCCTCCGCCATTTGCGCTTCTATTCCACCGTAAGGCTTCTTCCAGCAGCGTTCGACCTGCTGCCGGAACATCGCGCCCCAGGTCGCGGAGTTGTCGGCGGCCTTGCCCTTTGCCGTGCCGAGCGCGGCGTTGGCGTTCAGCGCATCGCCGGTCGCCGCAGCCCGCGTCGGGTCACGCTTGTCGAGCAGCGCTGCGATCTTGCTCTGGTCGAACACGCGATCCTTCGGCTTCTGCTCCGGCGGCGGCTTGGCTGCCTGTTGAACCGGCTTCGGCGGCGGCTTCTTCTCTTCCTTCTTGATTGCTTCCGCGATCGGATCGGGCTTCACCGGATCGGGTTTCTTCTCGACCGGCTTCGGCTCTTCCTTCGGCTTGTTCTCGACCTTCTTCGGCGGATCCGGTTTCTTGTCTTCCGGCTTCTCCACCTTCGGCGCCGGCTGCGGCGCGGTGTCGGTCACGACAGGCGGCTTCTTCTCTTCGACCTTGCCGACGGTGTCGTCGACCGGCTTGGCCTCGGCGACCTTGTCGACCAGCGGCTTGGGATTTTCCTTCTTGCCGTCCTTCTGGCCGGTCATGACATGGGAGAGCTGGTCGGCGGAGATCACGTCGACCGCGACCGACTCTTCTTCGGGCATCACGTACGCCCTGGTCGAAAACGACACGAGGCCCCACCCGATCACGAGGACGTGCAGGACAATCGATGCCGCCAGAGTCTTGTCGACCTTGACCTTCAAATCAGGCTTCCCCGTGCCTTGGCATGATGGTTATCCGCCTTCCGGGATGATGACGATATTCGCCTTGAATCCCGCGGCCCGGACCTCCCCGAGCAATTTCATCATATCCGTGTAACAGACGTCCTTGTCGCCACGAAGATAGACCACTTTTTCGGCGTCCGACCGGGCATCCCCGATCGCCTTGATCTTGGCCGGAAAATCGGCGGCCGTGACCGGCGCGTCGCCGAGATAGAGCTCGACATTCGAGTTGCAGCCTCCACCGGTGCGCTTGACCGACAGCGTCAGCGGCGGCTGGTTCGACGAGATCGACTTGCCGCCGCTCGCGACCGGCAGGTCGATGTCGATGTTCGACGTCATCAGCGGCGCGGCGACCATGAAGATGATCAGCAGCACCAGCATCACGTCGACCATCGGCGTGACGTTGATCTCGGCCATCACTGGCTTGCGCCCGCGCCGGCGTCTGCCACCACCGCCGGACCCTGCCATGCTCATCGCCATGATCGTGCGCTCGCAAGGGTGACCATCGTGACCATCATAAGTCTCAGCCCCGCTCGTCGATCTGACGCGACAGGATGGCGGAGAACTCGTCGGCGAACCCCTCCAGGCGCGCGGCCTGCCGGTTCACCTCCGAAGTGAACTTATTGTAGAAAATAGTCGCCGGAATTGCGGCAATCAGGCCGATTGCGGTCGCAAACAGCGCTTCCGCGATACCGGGCGCCACCACCGCCAAAGAGGTGTTTTTCGAGGCCGCGATCGACTGGAAGCTCGACATGATGCCCCAGACGGTGCCGAACAGGCCGACAAAGGGGCCCGCCGAGCCGACGGTGGCGAGCACCAGCAGCCGCCGTTCCAGCCGCTCCACTTCCCGGGCGATCGAGACGTTCATGACCTTCTCGATCCGGGCCTGCAGGCCGGCAAAGGACCGCGATTGGCTCTCGAAGGAGCGCTTCCACTCCCGCATCGCCGCCACGAAACAGGCCGCCATCGACTGGGTCGGCTTGGCCGAGAGCGCCCGGTAGAGTTCCTCGATCGACTGACCGGACCAGAACGCCTGCTCGAACTTGTCCATCGCCCGCTTGGTGCGGGCGTAGAGCAGGATCTTGTCGATCGCGATCGCCCAAACCCACACCGAGCAGGACAAAAGTCCCAACATCACGCATTTGACGACCCAATGAGCCTGCCAAAACAGCGCGATCAGCGACACATCGCTCGATGCCAGTGGCAGAGTTGACTGAGCCACGTCGGCGGGATTCATCGGCAATATCCTCTCAACGCAAGTGTCCCCATCAGGCGGGCCGCCAATCGGCACCGATTCCACGGCCGCATCAGGCGCGGCGAAACTGCGCGAAAGCCTCTTGCATCTGTCGCATGGGGGGCCCATCCAAAGCCGGGCCCTGCTTCCCCTGCCAACATGTCAAAACGAGGGCTTCTCACGCGGCATTCCGATCCTAACCAAACGCTAATCATGGTTAAGGCGAGGTTACCAAAGGGAAATTTGGAGGCGGGAAATGCCGCCGGCGGAGGGGATTGGCGGGTTCCGCAGATGAATGGATTCGGCGGTTGGCGGGGTGATGCCGGGCGCCTCCTCCCCGCGTCGTCCCGGCGAAAGCCAGGATTCATAACCACCGCATTTGATTGTGAACGGGATCGTGGCTCCAGCGCCGGGCAACGGCTGATACTTGATGGGTCTTGGCTTTCGCCAGGACGACGTGGATGTCCATTGAACCGCAGAACAAGTGGTGGAATGGATTCCGGGCTCTCGCTTCGCGAGCCCTCAGGTGCGCAATTGCGCACCGGGGAATGACGAGCTGCGGTTAGCGAAGCGTAACCCGCCGCCCTTCTGCGAATGATGACGGAGCGTTGGTGGGTTACGCCTTCGGCTAACCCACGGCTACGGCTCTTTCGTCAGGTCAAATGCCTGACGATCGCAAGCCCGGCGAACAGACCCGCGATCGACAACGCCACCGAGCCCGCGACATACAGCGCGGCAAGGCCGAGTTCGCCGCGCTCATAGAGCAGTGCGGTGTCGAGCGAGAAGGCGGAGAAGGTGGTGTAGCCGCCGAGGATGCCGGTCATCAGGAACAGCCGCCAGGGCTGCGAGGCCTCGCCCTTGAAGGCGAGATAGCCGGCGATCAAGCCCATCACGGTCGAGCCTGTGATGTTGATGATGAAGGTGCCGTAGGGAAACGCGGTGCCGATGCAGCGCGCACAGGTGACGTTGATCAGATGCCGCAGCGTTGCGCCGAGGCCGCCGCCGAAGAAGACGAGGAGATAGCTTGCAGCGTTACCCACCAATGCCCCCGCCGGTGTGTCGAGAAGCTCACAATACACGCCGCTCAAAAGCTCACCCTCCCCTGGAGGGGGAGGGTCGGTTCGCATGAAGCGCAGCGGAATGCGAAACGGGGTGGGGTGATCTCTCAACACGGACGATGTCGCGCGTGGATAGACCGTCACCCCACCCCGCCGCTCATTTCATTCGCGTCGACCCTCCCCCTCCAGGGGAGGGCGAGAGGGTCGAGCCGAATTGCGACCCGCGCTTAGCCGGCCTTGCCGAACAGTTCGTCGACGTAATCCCAGTTGACGAGGCTGTCGACGAACGCCTTCAGATAGTCCGGGCGGCGGTTGCGGTAGTCGATGTAGTAGGAGTGCTCCCAGACGTCGACGCCGAGGATCGGCACCGCACCATGGACCAGCGGGTTCTCGCCGTTCGGGGTCTTGGCGATCTCGAGCTTGCCGCCCTTGACCTGCAGCCAGGCCCAGCCGGAGCCGAACTGGCCGACGCCGGCGGCGGCGAAGTCGGTCTTGAACTTCTCGAAGCCGCCGAGGTCCTCGTTAATCTTCTTCTCGAGCCGGCCGGGCAGCTTGCTGCCGCCGCCATTCGGCTTCATCCACTTCCAGAAGTGGATGTGGTTGTAGTGCTGACCAGCATTGTTGAAGACGGCCGCGTTCTTGCCGAACGAGCCCTTCACGATCTCCTCGAGGGACTCGCCTTCGAATTCGGTCCCCTTGATCGCGTTGTTGCCGTTCGTGACGTAGGCCTGGTGATGCTTGTCGTGGTGAAACTCCAGCGTTTCCTTGGACATGTAGGGCGCAAGGGCGTCGTGGGCGTAGGGCAGATCGGGTAGCGTGAAGGTCATGGGGTAATGTCCAACAGAGGGTGGGAGACTACACTTAACGGGTCCCCCTTATAGAAGGTTCCACGGCGGAGAAACACCGCATTTTCGGATCGTGTATGACAGATCGGCGCAGCCGAGGACCAAGTGCAAGGCCAAGACCTGGGACCTGAGACGATGAGCATCGAAATCGACATTCTCAACGGAGATGCGTCGTGGCGGCACGCCGAGCCGCTGCTCCGGGCGGTCTGGAGCCCGGATATCATGGAGAAGAAGCAGTGGGCGGACACCAAATGGGCTCACGCGGATTTGCGCGTGCTGCTCGACGCGCCCGACGACAGCGGGCTGGCCTGCCATGTCGGTATCTATTTCCGGACGATCACCTGGAATGGCCACAAGGTGCATGTCGCCGGCATCGGCGGGGTTGCGACCCGCGAGGACTGCCGGGGGCGCGGCTATGCGTCACTCGCGTTAGATGCCGCCGTGCACACCATTCGTGCCAATGACGCGGTGAAATTTGCAATCTTATTCTGCGAGCCGCACAATTTCGCATTCTATCAGGCGCGCGGCTGGCATCCCTTCGCCGGCGAGGTGATTTGCGAACAGCCCTCCGGGCAGATCCCCTTCGAGGCCATGGCGCCTTTCGTCAACGACATCGTCCGCGCGCCACGCCAGGGCAAGATCGACCTATGCGGCCTGCCGTGGTGACCCCTGCGCGAGCGCGGGTGGCCTGAGTCAGCCCCGCGCCGTAACATGTTGATCATCATTTATTGATTCCGAGTCCGAACAATTGAAGTCGAAGAGCGCCGCATCGGCAGTAGGCCCCCTCTCCCGCTTGCGGGGGAGGTGAAGGCAATCAGCGCATGACCATCGATGCCTCGATCGACGACATCAACCCCGCCGCGGCCACGCCTGCGGTACCGGTCGATCATTTGTTGACGGCGCCGATCCTGCCGACGCTGCTGCGGCTGGCGATCCCCAACACGATCGCGATGTTCGGCTCGACGCTGGTCGCGGTCGCCGAGACCTCCTATATCGGCCGGCTCGGCACCGAGCCGCTGGCCGGCATCGCGCTGGTGTTTCCGTTCGCGATGCTGACGCAGATGATGTCGGCCGGCGCGATGGGCGGCGGCGTCTCGTCGGCGATCAGCCGCGCGCTCGGCGCCGGCGACCGCGACCGCGCCGCCGACCTGGCGCTGCATGCGGCGATCATCGGTGGGTGCGCCGGATTGTTCTTCACCGTGATGATGCTGGGCTTCGGTCAAAACTTCTATGCGCTGCTCGGCGGCCGCGGCGGCGTGCTCGAACAATCAATGCATTACTCTCAGGTGCTGTTCTCGGGCGCAGTCTCGATCTGGCTGGTCAACACGCTCGCCTCCGTCGTGCGCGGCACCGGCGACATGCGCGTCCCCTCGATGACGCTGATCACCGTCTCGACGATCCAGATCGCGGTCGGCGGCGTGTTCGGTCTCGGGCTGTTCGGCATGCCGAGCCTCGGCATGCGTGGCGTTGCCGCGGGCCAGCTCACGGCTTTCACGTGTGGTGCGATCTTCCTCGCCTGGTATCTCGCCAGCGGCCGCAGCCGGCTGAAGCTCGACTTCGCCGCCTTCAGCTTTCAGCGCGCGATGTTCCTCGACATCCTGAAAGTGGGCGCGATCTCCTGCCTGTCGCCGCTGCAGAGCGTGCTGACCATCCTGATCTTCACCAAGATCCTCGCAGGCTTCGGCACCGAGACGCTGGCCGGATACGGCATGGGCTCGCGGCTGGAATTCCTGCTGATCCCGATCGCATTCGCGGTCGGCGTCGCCTCGGTGCCGATGGTCGGCATGGCTGTTGGCGCGGGCCTGGTGACGCGGGCCCGCAACGTGGCGTGGATCGCCGGCACGGTTGCCGGACTTGTCGTCGGATTGGTCGGACTCGTGGTCGCACTCAAGCCGACGCTATGGATTGCGCTGTTCACCACCGATCCCGGCGTGACCGCCGCAGCCTCGTCCTATTTCGCGCTGGCCGGCCCGGGCTTCGGCTTCTTCGGCGTCGGCGTCTGCCTGTATTTTTCCTCGCAAGGCGCAGCCAAGGTCGGCGGGCCGGTGCTGGCCGGGACCATCCGCCTGCTGCTGGTCGGCATCGGCGGCTGGTGGCTCGCCACCGCGAGCGCACCCGCGTGGACGCTGTTTGCGCTGGTGGGAGGTGCGATGGTGGCATTCGGCCTCGCGACCATCGTGTCGATCAAGCTGACCCGCTGGGGCTAGACCCGGAGGGCCGGGGCTCGCGCTGCGCATGCGGTCGCGACAAGGCACCGCCACCCTTCCGAGCCTTGCCGGAGCATGGCGGCCTCGGAAAAAAGCTGCAAAATTTCCGGATCATGCCCGCCTGATCGCGCGATTATTACATTGCAGAAATCTTTCGACTTGTTATGCAGGCCGACCTCTTGGGGAATACGTCATGGCCTGCAAATTCCGATTCGTGATCGCAATCATTGCGACGGCACTCGCCGTGCCTGCCGCGCATGCACAGGGCGCGCCCGAGCCTTTCGGCGTCTGGCAGACCCAGGCGGGCGATGCCCGCGTCAAGGTCAGCAAATGCGGCGGCGGCATCTGCGGCGTGGTGGTCAGCCTGCGCGACCCGATCGATCCGATGACCGGCAAGCCGCAGGTCGACAACAAGAATCCCAATCCGTCGCTGGCCAACAGGCCGATCATCGGACTGCCGCTGTTCTCCAGCATGCAGCCGGTTGCCGCGGGCAGATGGTCGGGCCAGATCTACAATGCCGACGATGGCGGCACCTATGCGAGCAGCATCTCGGTGACCAGCGAGAGCACGCTGCGCGTCGAAGGCTGCGTCGGCGCGCTATGCGGCGGCGAGACCTGGACACGCGTCGGGCGGTGAAGGCCAGGCGGGATTTTTCCTTCACCTCCCCCGCAAGCGTGAGAGAGGGCAGAATCCCGATGTTGCGACAACTTACACCGCGCGCGTCTTCAGCACGGTGGCGGCCGAGGCGTAGCCGCCGCGGGCGCCGTCGATGAAGTGGACGTGGTCGGCGCGCATCACCGACGGCGTGAAGCAGGTCATCATCGCGGCATCCTGCTCGTGCAGGCCATAGCGCACGATGCCCTGCCCGGCTGCGGCGACCAGGCGCTGCTCGAGCTCGGCGGCAAGCTCCGGCGTGCAATCCAGGATCATGCGCAGGCCGTCGTCGAACTTGCGGAAATCTGAGTTCTCGACCACCTGCTGAAGATAGAGCTTTGGCGCGAACGTGCCGACCTTGAGGCCGAGCCGAAACACGACAAAGGCCCAGAGCGCAAAACCGAGCACCGCGGCGCGCCGCATCGCCAGCGGTCCGCCGAACCGCTTGGCGCGCGCTTCGTATTCGATGCCCTGCGGCGGAAAGCGCAGCGGCGGGCCGCCCGGCGGCACCGGCCGTCCCGCGTCGGGGCTTTTCTCGATCCGCACGACGAGGTCTTCGATCACCTTGCGGAAGGCGGCGGGATCGGCGTCCTTCGCTGGCAGCACCAGCACCGAGAGGATGACGCCACGCGCCGACGGCATCACCTCGAAGCGGCAGGACAGGCCGGACAGATCGGGCTGTGTGCCCTCAGGCGCCGGATCGAGCGCGAACTCGCCGCGCTTCATCGCGGCATCGGCAAACGCAAGACCGCCGCCGGAGAACATCGCATAGGACAGATTGGCCGACGGACCGAAGCGCGCGACGCGCACGTCGGCCCCCGCGGCGCGGATCGCCGCGATCGGCACCAACGCCACCCGCAGCACCAGATCGAGATCATCGCGCACCCAGCGTGCCGTCGCGGCGAGTGCCTCGCGCGCCCTGTCGAGATCGGCGGGCGCGACCGCGAAGCTCGCGCCGTCGCCGCCGAACACGAACGGGAATTCGCGGCCATCCAGCGCATTGGTGACGGCGGCGACCACCGCGGCACCGGCCATGTTGACCGCCTTGTAGCGCTGCGCCGCGATCGCCTTGGTCGACTCGACGATATCGGCGACGCCGACCGTCCAGTCGTCGGGCAACGGCGCATACAGCGCCGGATCCATCAGGCGCGCGAAGCCGCGAAACACCGGAATGCCGCCGTAGAAGATCTCGCTGCCGCCAGCCATCGTAACGCCGTGCTGTTTCCGCCTGTCACGACACTCTCTAGCAGATACGCGGCTGGTTGGGACCGGGTTTTAGAAGCGTCGCCCGGATGGAGCGAAGTTCCGTCATCCTGAGGTGCGAGCGCGGCGAGCCTCGAAGGATACACAAGCGCCGGTGTGCGGCGCCGTCAGCTTGCGTCGCTTGCGAAACCGTAGCCCGGATGAAGCGCAGCGAAATCCGGCGGACCTCGCGACTACGGCAGCGTGCTGGTCCCGTCATGCTGAGGAGGCCGCGCAGCGGCCGTCTCGAAGCATGACGGGATAAGAGGGCTACGAGTGCCCCTACTTCCCCAAGCCCCGCAGCACGAGCTGGTTCAGGCGGCTGGCGAATGCGGCAGGGTCGTCGGGCATCTCGCCGTCGAGAATCTGCGCCTGCTCGAACAGCAGGAGCGACAGATCCTTCGCCTGCGCGGTGTCAGTCGCGAGCGCGGCAACCAGCGGATGGCGCAAATTGATCTCGAGGATCGGCTTGGTGATCTCGCCGCGGTTCTGCTGGGCGAGCAGCCGCTCCAGCGCGCGATCGCGCGCATCGCCGCCGGCGACGAGGCACGATGCGCTCGCGGTCAGCCGCTGCGAGGCGCGGACATCGGAGACGCGCCCGCCGAGCGCATCCTTGATCACGGCGATCGTGGTCGCGGCATCGGCAGCGGGCTCGTCCTTCTTATCCTCGGACTTGTCGTCGACCAGCGGGATCAGGCCGAAATCGACGTCGCCCTGGCTCAGCGACTTCAGCGGCTTGCCGCCGAACTCGAGCGGCGCCGAGGTCCAGAACGCATCGACCGGATCGGTCAGCAGCAGCACCTCGATGCCACGCGCGCGCGCGGATTCCAGCTTCGGGTTCGACTTCAGCCGCTCGACGCTGTCGCCGACCAGATAATAGATCTCGGTCTGGTTCGGCTTGAAGTCGTCGACAATCTGCTTCAGCGAGCGCTTCTCGCCCGACGTCGTGGTGAAGCGCGCCAGCGCCAACAGCTTCTCGCGGCGCTCGAAATCCTCCCACAGACCTTCCTTGATGACCGGACCGAACGCGTCCCAAATCTTTGTGAAGGTCTCCGGCTCCTTCTCGCCGAGCGTTTCCAGCTCGCCGATCACGCGGCTGGTGACGGCCTTGCGGATCTGGGCGAGCTGCGGATTGTTCTGCAGCATCTCGCGCGAGATGTTGAGCGGCAGATCCTCGCTGTCGATCACGCCGCGGATGAAGCGGAGGTAAGCCGGCAAGAGCTCGGCGTCGTCGGCGATGAAGACGCGGCGGACATAGAGCTTGACCTTGCCCTTGCGCTCGACCTGGAACAGGTCGAACGGCTTTTGCGACGGCGCGAACAGCAGCACGGCATAGGACTGGCGGCCCTCGGCGCGGTAATGCAGCGTCATCGCCGGCTCGTCAAACGCGCCCGCGATCTGCTTGTAGGCCTGCGCGTAGTCTTCAGGCGAAAGCTCGGATTTCGAGCGCTGCCACAGCGCGCTCGCCGAGTTGATCTGGCGCGGCTCGCCCTCCTCCGGCACCAAGAGGATCGGGAACTGGATGTTGTCGGAATATTCGCGGACGATGCGCTCGATCTCGTAAGCCTCGAGATATTTCGCGGCGTCCTTCTTCAGATGCAGCACGATCTCGGTGCCGCGCGCGACGCGGCTAGCGGCCTCCTCGCTTGCCGGCGCGATCTCGAAGCCGCTGCCGCCTTCCGACGACCACACCCACACCTCGTCAGAGCCGGCGCGGCGGCTGGTGACGACGATCTTGTCGGCGACCATGAAGGCGGCATAGAAGCCGACGCCGAACTGGCCGATCAGATTGGCGCCGTCCTTGGCCTCGGTCAGCTTCGACAGGAACGATCTGGTGCCCGAGCGCGCGATGGTGCCGAGATTGTCGATCAGCTCCTGACGCTCCATGCCGATACCGGTATCGACCACGGACAGCGTATCAGCCGCCTTGTTCGGGACGATCCTGATCTCCGGCGGCGTGCCGTCGGTGATCAGGCCGGGATTGGCGATCGCCTCATAGCGCAACTTGTCGCAGGCGTCGGATGCGTTCGAGATCAGTTCACGCAGGAAGATATCGGTCTCGGAATAGACCGAATGCACCATCAGGTGCAGCAATTCGGCAACCTCGGCCTGGAACGGCTGGGATTCGGCGGCGGCGATTGTGGTCATGCGGAAAACTCGGACAAACGGTAAGTGGAGGGAAAGCCCTGATATAGCGCGATCGCGCCGCCTGGCAAGACGAGCGGGGGGAAACCGTCAGTCCGAGATCGCGGAGATATAGCGCTCGACCGAACGGTCGAACGCCGCCCTGGCGTCGGTTGCGATGTTCTTGCCCCACCAGGCGCCGTAGATCCGATCATACGCCAACGGCGCGACCGTGCGCGCGATGCGGCGGACTGATGAAGCGTTGAGCGGGATGTAGTTCGGGTAGGAATACATGAAGCTGACCGAGCGGCGGTCCATCGCGACCATCGCGATGTCGCCGGTCAGGAGCGCGCCACGCCCGTCCGCCCCCTTGCGCCAATGCAGCATGGTGGCGCCGGCGAAATGGCCTCCGGCACGCACCAGGAGAATGTCGTCGGAGATGCGATGGCTGTCGCCTTGCCACGGCACGATCGACCGATAGGGCCGCGTCACCCATTGCGCATCGTCGTCGTGCAGATAGACCGGCGCGTCCTCGAACGCCGCGCTCCAGTCGGCGACCGCGCCATAATAATGCGGATGCGAGATCGCGATCGCCTTCAGCCCGCCGAGCGACCCGACATGCGCGACCGCCTCGGCGGTCGCGAGCGGCACGCAGTCCCACATCACGCAGCCGCCGCGATCCGGCACCAAGAGCGCGCGCTGCCCGATCGCAAAGGACGGCTCGAGCGCCAATCCAACGAGGCCAAGATCGTCGCGCCAGACCAGCCGATGCCGCTGCGCGAGCTCCTCGCGCGTCAGCCACGCCTGCCCTTTCCAGTTCACATATTGCCGCTCGTCCTCGCAGATCGGGCAGGACGGTGGCGGCGTCGCGGCTTCAGGAAATTGCGCGCCACATTGTTCGCAAGTCCAGAGGGGCATTGAGACCACACTCGTTGGGGTGAAGCTGGTCCCCTGATCTACGTCAGCAGCGCAACGCGTTCAATGCCGGCGCCCCAGTTCCATCTGCATCTCCGCTGGCGCCGCGCCGAACTTCCGGCGGAACGCGCGATGGAAATAGGACAGGTCGTTGAAGCCGACCGTATAGGCGATGTCGCTGACCTTGCGGCCGGCGCCCTGCGCGTGCAGCAGCAGCCGGCGCGCCTGCAGCAGGCGCTGCTCCAGGACATATTCCGAGAACGTGGTCCCTTCGGCCGCAAACAGGCGTTGCGCCTGGCGTATGCTCAGCGCATTAGCCCTTGCTATGGCCTCGATCGTGAGCTTGCCATTGTCGAGATTCTTCAGAACGTCGGCCTTCATCAGATCGAGCCGCGCCTTCGCCACGCTGTCCCGTACGGCGAGCTCCTTGTGCTCGGCACTGCTGCCGAGCACGAGGCCGACCAGATCGGCCAGATGATGCGCCGCCGCCTGCTGGCCCGGCACATCCAGATCACCGGCCAGTTCGGTGCAGAGCGCGGAATAGCGCTCGATCATCGCGCTCAAGGCTGGCTCGCGACCGAGCGTCCGCGCCAGCTGGGTCTCGGCCATGGGGGCGACCTGGAGCAAAAGGCGGCGCGGAAACCGCGTCGTCGTGAAGCTGCCGGACTGGGTGAGATCGGCGGTGCCGACGATATTCATCTCGGTGAGGCACATCTGGCCGCGCTTGAGCTCGATCGTCTTGCTGCCTTGTGTGACCTGCACCGAGCCGCGCGTCGCGAAGATCAGCACAAGGTCGTCGCAGCCGTCGCTCAGAAGCGCGCGGGTGCGGGCAAAACGGGCCGAGCCGCCGCGCGGCGTCGCGATCGCGACCGTATGCAGCAACGTGAACTCGTTATGGCAATCGATGCGGTTATCGTCGGTCGGTCCGACGTCGAGCCGGCAGAAGCCGCGGCAGATGCCCTCGCGCCAAGCCTCATAGGCCGGCCCTTTCGCCAGCCCGTGATGGAAGATCGAGAACCGGTTGGGCACCTGTGTCTCGGACATGTCCGTGCTCCGAAAGCGCGATCGATCGAAACGAAGCGACGAACGATCGCGTTCTTCCCGGCGTGCGCATGTCGTTCCTGTCCCTACGCTTGGCGCGACGGTCCACGACTCCGGCGGGGAGCCTGATACCACTCCGACGATTGACGGTAAAGCTATTCACGAGATGCAACCCTATGATGCAAGGTGCGAAAGCCGGGAATAAAACGGCGCAGCAGTTTCGTGACGCCGCCCTGCCATGGCTCGACGATGCCTATGCGTTCGCCCGGGTGCTGATGCGAACCGAGGCGGACGCCGAACAGGCCGTGCAGGACTGCTATCTGCGCGCACTGCGCCAGTTCGACGGCTTTCGCGGCACCGCCGTCAGGCCGTGGTTGCTCGCGATCCTCAAAACCGTCTGCCAGGAGCAGCAGTCCCGCCGCTCCAGTGCGCCGCTCGCTCCGGCATCTGAGGCCGAGCCGCGGCGCGACTCCCCGACCATCCGGCAACTCGTCGACGAGCTGCCCGCACCACTCGGCGAGGTCATCGCACTGCGCGAATATCTCGATCTCACCTACAAGGAAATCGCCGAGGTCACCGGCGTTCCCGTCACCGCCGTGATGTCGCGCATCGCGGAAGCCCGCGGCCTGCTGCGCGCGGCGCGGCGAGCAGCGCAAGCGTCCGCGGAACCACCGGCGGCGAGGCCTGCGGGCGGCGCGTCAAAATTGACGGTTTACCGCGCGAACGCCTGTTGAACCGCCGAGGACTCGGTCACGCCGTTGGCGATCAGGAGTTGAAGCAGCACGCGCGCCTTCTGCGGGTTGAGATCGAGCGAGACCGCAAAGCCGAGCTTGTCGTCCTCGACCTCGACGTTGCGGTTGACATAGCCAGAGCCGACCCGGGTCGAGCGCACCACCACGACGCCCTGCTTCGCCGCGGCCGCCAGCGCATCGATCGCGACCTTTGATGAATTGCCGTCACCGACGCCGGCCAGCACGATGCCCTTAGCGCCGCGCTTGACCGCATCCTCGACCTCCGCGGCATCCATGTTGGCGTGCGAATAGATGATGTCGACCCGCGGCAACGGCGGCGCATCCGGCAGCTTCAACTTGGCCGCTTTGACCGGTGCGGCCGGTTGCAGGAAGCGGAGCGAGCCGGTGTCGACATAACCGACCGGACCGGCATCGGGCGAACGGAACGTCTCGACGCTGGTGGTATTGGTCTTCTGCACCCAGCGCGCGGCATGGATGGTGTCGTTGAGCACCACGAGCACGCCGCGGCCGCGGGATTCCGGCGCCGATGCGACCCGCATCGCCTCGTAGAGATTGGCCGGACCATCGGCCCCGATCGCAGTGGAAGGTCGCATCGATCCGACCAGCACGACCGGCATGTCGGTATCCAGCACGTTTTGCAGGAAGAACGCCGTCTCCTCCATCGTGTCGGTGCCATGCGTGATGACGACGCCGTCGATTTCCTTGTTGTCAACAGCCGCGCGGATGCGCTTGACGAGGTCGAACCAGACCTTGTCATTCATGTCCTGCGAGCCGATCGACGAGATCTGCTCGGCCGAGATCTGGGCGAGCTTGTCGATGCCCGGAATGGCGGCGATCAGGTTCGCTGCGCTGACCTTGCCCGAATCATAGGCATTGCCGGCGCGTGCATTGGCCTGGCCCGCGATGGTGCCGCCGGTGCCGAGCACGAGCACCCGCGCCAGCGCGCCGCCGGCGGGCGACTGCTGGGCAATGGCCGGCGACGCAAGCCCGATCACAAGGGCTGCGGCAAGGCCGATGATAATGCGTACGGAACGAGCCGATCGAAGCGAGTGCGGCGTCATTTCTTCCCCCAGCGACAGATTGCCTGTTCACAACTCGTGGTTTTATCGCGCAAGAAATGGACAAACTTGCGGCGGAAACCATCGGGGACAGGATTCCGACCTTCCCGGCCGCTCTTACCCAGTATCCCGCGATACACTGCCTTGTTTTCCGACGCTCCCGCAAAATCTTGACACCGCCGACATGACGGCGCACATTTTTCGAATATTATTCGAATTCTGGTGAGGGCATGCAATTCGAGCTTCCCGACGATCTCCGCGTTCTGCAAGGCCAGGTGCGCGAGTTCGTGCGCAGCGAGCTCAAGCCTCACGATGCCGCGATCGAGGCAACCGGTAAGGTGCCGGAGAGCGCGATGGCCGGCCTGCGCCGGATGGGATTGTTCGGCACCAACACGCCGAAGCAGTTCGGCGGGCTCGGCCTCTCGATGCTCGGCAGCTGCCTCGCGATCGAGGAGCTCGCGAAGGCGCACACCGCCTTCTACTATCTGAGCGGGGTGAACGTTCATATCGGCTCGAAGGCGATCGAGTTCTTCGCGCAGCCTCCGGTTCGCGACAGATGGTTGCCCGAGCTCGCCAGCGGCCGCATGATCGGCGCCTTCGCGCTGACCGAGCCGAGCGCCGGATCGGATGCCGCCCGCATCCAGACCACGGCGCGGCGCGACGGCGATCATTACGTGCTCGACGGCCGCAAGACCTACATCACCAATGCGCCGGTCGCCGGCGTCTTCACGGTGTTCGCCACGCTCAACCCGTCCGCGGGCGCGAAGGGCATCGCGGCGTTTGTCGTGGACGCGAAGACGCCGGGCCTCTCCATCGGCCGCCTGGTCGAGATGGCCGCCGGCCGCGGCTCGGCGCATGCCGAGGTGATCTTCGAGGACTGCCGCGTTCCGCGCGAGAACCTGCTCGGCCAGGAGGGCGACGGATTTGCCATCGCGATGCGGTGTCTGGATGCCGGGCGCGCGCATTGGGGCGCCTATTGTGTCGGCGCAGCGAGCCAGCTGCTGGACTACGCGCTCGAACATGTCTCGGAGCGCGAGACATTCGGCCGCAAGCTGCGCGACCACCAGGGCATCGAGTGGCAGATCGCCGACATGGCGAGCGCGCTGCATGCCGCACGCCTGGTCGCCTATGAGGCGGCCTGGCGTTACGACCAAAGCGACGCCGCCGCCCGCACCGCCGCCGCGGCACTATCCAAATATACCGGCGCCGACATGGTCCAGCGGGTGGCCGACATGACCATGCAGCTGTTCGGTGGTGCCGGCTATTCCAGGGACCTGCCGATCGAGCGCATCTGGCGGGAAACGCGGGTGGTCCGCATTCTGGATGGCACATCGGAGATCATGCGGCAGATCATCGCCCGCAACGCGTTCCGCAACCATGAACGGCGGAACGCGTCAATCTGACAGCGGCCTCTTCCACTTTATGTTGCAATAGTTCTTGGTGATCCACTTCCGCTGTCTTACTGTTTTTGCGGGATGGGAGAAGGAAGTGGCTTCGGGGACGACGCTCAAGCTCAAGCAACAGCGCAGCCGCGATCGGCGCGAACAGATCCTCTCGGCAGCGACCAAGCTGTTCGGCCAGCGCGGCATCGACGGCACCTCGCTCACCGAGGTCGCTGCGGTGGCGAAAGTACCGCTCTCCAGCATCTACGATTATTTCGAGGACAAGCGTGCGCTGGTGCTGGATGTGCCCGAAGGCAATTTCGAGGCGCTGTATCAGAAGACCGAGCCGCTGCTGGTGAAGGGCGGCGACCCCGTCGAGCAGCTTCGCATCATCTTCCTGACCAACTTCCAGTACATCAAGGACAACCCGAGCTGGGGCCGCGTGTTCTTCCTGGAGATATGGCCGAGCGTCCTTGCCGCCGAACCGCGGGTCAAGAAGGCGGTCGACAAATATGCGCTGCGCTACGTGCAGCTGATCAAGCAGGCGATCCGCGCCGGCACCTATCGCCGCAACCTCGATCCCTACGCCGCGATGTCGCTGATGATGGGCGGCATGTGCCACCTGACCGCGGTCTGGCTGCTCTATGGCCGCAAATACGATCTGGTGAAGAAGGGCAAGACGCTGTTCACCACGCTGCACAACGGGTTCGTTCAGCGTTAGCTGCGCCGGTGCGCGGCCCTGGCTTCGGCGGCGCGAATGATTTGATCCAAATTCGGCGCTGTTTGACCTGTCGTCGAAATGATCCGCCCCCAGAAAACCAATACACAACTGTCGAAATCCTATTCTAGTATGATGCCATGGGCGACCCGCGGTTGGACTCGCGGGCACTGGGGATGGGAGCGAACCGATGGACGTCAAGGCTGTTCTGCCGCCGCGTGGCCGCGACTATCGCCTCGATCTGCTGCGCGGCTTCGCCAACTGGGCGATCTATCTCGATCACATCCCGAACAACGCGGTGAACTGGATCACGCAGAAGAATTTCGGCTTCAGCGACGCGGCCGATCTGTTCGTGTTCATCTCCGGCTACACCGCGTCCTTTGTCTATGCGCGGATGATGCTGGAGCGCGGGACCGTGATCGGCGCCACCCGGCTGATCAAGCGGGCCTGGCAGATCTATGTCGCGCATGTCCTGCTGTTCGTGATCTACATCGCCGAGATCGGCTATCTCGCGCAGCGCTATCACGACCCCAATCTGGAGAACGAGTTCAACGTCGCGGGCTTCATGCAGAACCCGGCGGAGACGCTCTATCAGGGCCTGATCCTGGCGTTCAAACCGGTCAACATGGACGTGCTGCCGCTCTACATAGCGCTGATGCTGGTCTATCCGCTGGTGCTGTGGGCGATGCTGCGGAAGCTCAATCTGACGCTGGCAGCCTCGTTCCTGCTCTATCTCGCCGCACGGCATTTCGGCTGGAATCTGCCGGCCTATCCGGGCGGCTCATGGTACTTCAACCCGTTCTGCTGGCAGTTCCTGTTCGTGTTCGGCGGCTGGTTCGCGCTCGGCGGCGCCAGCGAATCGATCACATTCATCCGCTCGCGCGCCTTCCTGTGGCTCGGCGGCGCCTATCTGTTGTTCGCGCTGGTCATGACGCTGGCGGGCCGTTTCCCGGAGCTGGGCCAGGCGATGCCGGCCTGGCTCTATGACGCCTTCAACCCGAACGACAAGACCAACCTCGCGCCCTATCGCGTGCTGCACTTCGTGGTGCTGGCCTTCTTCGTCACGCGCTTCCTGCCGCGCGAATGGTCCGGATATGAATGGCCGCTGTTCCAGCCGATCATCAAATGCGGCCAGCAGTCGCTCGAGGTGTTCTGCTCGGGCGTGTTCCTTGCCGTGGTCGCGCATGTGGTGCTGGTCGAGGTCTCCGGCAGCCTCTGGATGCAGATCCTGATCAGCGCGATCGGCATCGTGCTGATGACCGTGCTCGCCTATTACCGCTCCTGGTCGAAGAAGGTCGACAAGGCGCCGAAGCCGGCCGTGGCTGCGCAGGCGCCGGCGGCCGCGAAGCCGGCGGAATAGCCGGCCGGTGTGCAAAGTGCTTTCTTCACACGAACCAGTATCCGCTTCGCTCGAAAACGCTTTGGAGTGACGGGATGTCCCGCGCCTTTACTCACGACCATCCCGACATCCTGCAGCTCGAAGCCGACGTGCTCGACGCGCGGCCCGGAGCAATCCTGCTAGAACACTCGCCGTTCTTTCCGGGCGGCGGCGGACAGCTTGCCGACCGCGGGGTTCTGAGATGGTCCGGGGGCGTGCTGCCGGTGACCGCCCTCGCGCGTGACGAACGCGGCCTCTGGCACATGGTCCCCGGCGACGGCCTGATCTCCGGCAAGGTCATGCTCGAAGTCGAGCCGGCATTTCGCGCCCTGATGTGCGAACTGCACACGCTGGCCCATGTCGTCAATGCGCTGGTCTATACGCAGTTCGGCGGCGCGCTTCTGACCGGGGCGCAACTCAATGCCGACGGCAGCTTCCGGGTCGATTTCGATCTGCCCGGCGCCGACAATGAAGGATTGCGGGCGCTCGAGGCACCGCTGAACGACATCATCCGGCAGGACCTTCCGGTAAGCGCCGCCTTCATGGCGCATACCGAAGCAGAAGCTACACCCGGATTGTTTCGCAGCAAGGCCGTCGCTCCGCCGGTCGGGGAGGATGGCTTTGTCCGGATCGTCGAGATCCTCGGTCTCGACAGGCAGGCCTGCGGCGGCACCCATCTGACGTCGACCGGGCAGGCCCGCCCTGCGCGCATCGTCAAGATCGACAACAAGGGCCGCCAGAATCGCCGGATCAAGGTTGCGGTCTGACCGGCTCTCGCACGCCGCGTGCGCTTGCTATTTCGCGAGTGGCTTGCCGGCCGTCTCCGGCGCGAGCCCGATCAACGGCAGACCGATTACGTAGATCAGCGACAACATCGAGATCGCCAGCGGAAAACTCCCGGTGCGGGCGGCGAGCGCGCCGATCAACGTCGGGCCGGCGGCGCCGAGCACGCGGCCCATGCTGAAGGCGAAGCCGGAGCCCGAGCCGCGCAACGCTGCTGGAAACATCTCCGGTAGCCAGATCGTGAATAGGCCGAACACGCCATTGGTGAAGAAGCCGAGCACCGGCAGCAGCACCATGAACAGCGTCAGGCTGTCGAGCCATTCGATCGCGACTTCATAGCAGACCACGACGGAGATCAGCCCGCCGATGAAGAACAGCACCGCGGTGCGGCGCCGACTGCCAAGCCAGCTGGTGATCCATGGCACAAGAAGGCAGCCGATCAGCGTGCCGATATTGGTGATCAGCCCGGCCACCGCGCCCATCTCCTGCGCATGCGCCGGCGTCGCCCCCGCCGCGACCAGCTTGGTCGAAATCACGGTGGGCGCCCAGAAGTTCGACGACCACAGGCCGAAGATGATGCAGGCCATCATCAGCGCCGCGGCCCAGGTGGTGCGCGCCTGATCCCCGGCGAACAAGGCGGCGACCGAAGGTTGCTCGCGCGACGCGCTGCTCTCGGGTTCGGGAATGTTGCTGCGCAGATACGCAATCAGCAGCGCCGGCAGGATGCCGAGCAGGAACATGCCGCGCCAGCCGAGCGTGCTGCCGATCACGAGCGTCACGGCGGCGGCGAGGAACAGCCCGGTCGGCGTTGCCGTATGCAGCCAGCCCGCGAGCCGCACCCGCGTGTTCTCCGGCACGGATTCCTGCAGCAGCGGCGTGCCCGCGGCCCATTCGCCGCCAATGCCGAAGCCGGCAACGAAGCGAAACAATGCGAACATCACGATACCTGTCGCAAGGCCGCATAGCGCCGTGAACAGCGAGTAGACCAGCACCGTCCAGCACATGATCCTGACGCGCCCGTAACGGTCCGCGGCCCAGCCCCAGACCATCGAGCAGGCCCAGCCCAGCATGAAGATCGAGAACAGCAGGCCGCCATAGATGCCGATATTGGCCTTGCTCGGCTCGATGCCGCTGGCGGGCAACAGCTCGCTCAGCGCGCTGACCAGGATGTAGCCGTACATCGAGGAATCGAAGCCATCGAGCATCCAGCCGAACCAGGTCGCCCAAAACACTTTTCGCGGCGACACCGCACCAGTCGCCGCGACCGGCGGCGCAACGGCATCAACGATGCTCTCAGTCATGTTTCCTCGCACGTTTCTTTTGTGCTGCGGACTATGACGAGGTTTGCGCGAGGGGACACCACCGGCAAACGGGACGGAGGTATCCGGCATGAGAATGGCGGCGCCGTTCACATCGATGTCACGGCGACGGCCGGCTCAAAGGTGTGACGGTGGAGATCGCATCGTGCCTGGGGATCATGCCGCGGTTCGCTCGACGCGGCGCGATCGGCTTGTTAAGCCGCGTGCCGCAAGGACAATTTGAGTCGAGACATGACCGTAGCGATCGAGATGGGACAAACGACGGCCGGCGCATCGGCGGCCATCGACCTCGAGGAGCTATTGGCGACGCGCCTCCTGGTGCAGGGCAATTCGGGTTCCGGAAAATCCCATCTGCTGCGCCGGCTGCTGGAACAGAGCGCGCCATGGGTGCAGCAAACCATCATCGATCCCGAGGGTGACTTCGTGACCCTGGCCGAGCGATTCGGCCACCTCGTCATCGATGCCGAGGACCATACCGAGCGCAGCCTGCAGGTCGCCGGCGAGCGCGTGCGCATCCATCGTGTCTCGACCGTGCTCAATCTCGAGGGGCTCGACGCCGAGAATCAGATGCGGCGCGCCGCGGCCTTCCTCGGCGGCATGTTCGAGGTTGCCCGCGACCATTGGTATCCGATGCTGGTGGTGGTGGACGAGGCGCAGCTGTTCGCGCCGGCGATCGCGGGCGAAGTGTCCGACGAAGCGCGCAAGCTCTCGCTCGGCGCGATGACCAACCTGATGTGCCGCGGCCGCAAGCGCGGGCTTGCCGGGATCATCGCGACCCAGCGGCTGGCCAAGCTCGCCAAGAATGTCGCCGCCGAAGCATCGAACTTCCTGATGGGCCGGACCTTCCTCGACATCGACATGGCGCGCGCCGCCGACCTGCTCGGCATGGAGCGGCGGCAAGCGGAGGCGTTCCGCGACCTGGAGCGCGGACAATTCATGGCGCTGGGACCCGCACTCTCCCGCCGCCCACTGGGCTTGCGCATCGGTCCGACCGACACCCAACCGCGCAACGCGGCGCCGCGGCTGATGCCGCTGCCTGAAGCGGTGCTCGAAGACGCGCGCGCGATTATCCTGGCCGCGCCGCCACCTGAAACGGCGGCCAGGCCGCCGCGCCGGACACCGCCGCCCGACCTGCTCAGCCAGCTGATGGCCGCCAAGCATCCGGCACCGGAGCAAGATCCCGAAGCCACGGAGCCGCCGCCGAGCGCGGAGCAGCTGGCCGAGCGGCGCGAGCGGCTGGATCGCATCCTGCGCGCGATCCTCGCCGAGCCCGACGCCGGCTTCCGCGCCATCGGCGTGCTCTATCAGGAGTTCGTGGTCCGCTGCCGGATCGAGGGTTTCGGTGCCGTCGTGCCCGAGCTGACCGATTTTCGCCGCATGCTGACGCGCGCCCGCGCCGGGCTCGGCACCGAGATGGCGGAGGACGACGCGTGGCAGGATGTCTCGCTGCGTGCCGCCATCCTGCCCGAGGACATGCAGGGCGTCTTCATGATGATCGCCCGCGCCGCGAAGGAAGGCTGGCCCTGCCCGAGCGATGCAGCGATCGCCCGCGCCTATGGCACGCACTCGCTGCGCCGCGCCCGGCATCTTCTGACCTACATCGAGGAGCAAGGCCTGATCGTCTGCCAGCTTGACGGTGCCGGCCGGCGGATCGTGACACTCGTCGAACTCGCCTGGGCCACGGCCGCAGCCGATCCGAATGCCGACGAGGCGCAGCCGGAAGCAGCGTGCAACAGTTCGACTGCGTGATCGGACGCTGGACGACGAAGCGTCCGGTATTGCGCGGAATCCGGCAAGCGTCGCAAGACACGAAAAGGCCCGCCGAGAGGCGGGCCTTTTTGTCTCTGCCGATTGAGGGATCTGGCTGCGGTGGGCCCGCGACAGGCCCACACAGCCCTCTTCAAGCCTCACGCATGCTGCGGCTGCGCGAGCTGGCTGACCTGCGTCGCCGGCGGATCGACAACCAGGGTACCGCCATGGCCGTCACTCGAGGTCGTGAAGGTCGAGGCCATGTAGTTGCCGAGCAGCGCAATACTCGCCGTGACGGTGCCGTCCGTCACCGTGAGCGTTCCGTGCGATGAGTCTCCGCTGAAGGTCGGCGTGTGAACGTTCGCGAAATTGATATTCGCGAAATCGATCGCGTCCGAACCGGTCATCCCGGCGACGGTTCCGCTAAAGCTCGCGGAATTGTCGAGCTTCAGCGTCCCCGTCGAGCCCTGGAACGTCACGGAGGCATTCGACGCCCCCGTCAATTCGAGGGTGCCGCTCGGGACGATGGTGGCGCTGCTCGGGCTCTCTCCCGTCACGTTGAACGACTGCCAGGCTCCCCACGCGGTGCCGTCATTGGCCCGGATCCAGAGCTGGTCGGTGCCCGAGCCGGCCTGATAGGTCGCCTGGGCAAGCTGTGCCGCGGTGACGTCGATCTCTGTATTCGCAGGCTCGTTGACTCCGCCAACGTTCCAGCGGCCGTTGGTGTTGGAATCCCACAGCGCATACTTCGTGATGGCATCGCCGTCGGCGTCCGTCGCAGTGACGAGGTTCGCAGCAGCAAAGGTCTGCCCCGAGACCGTCACGACGTTGGAGACCGCGACCGTCGGCGCCTGATTGGTGGCGGTGGCCGTGAAGGCCTTCCAGCTGCTCCACTCGCTGCCGTCATTCGCCCGCACGTAGAGCGTATCCGACGGCGAGCCGCCGGGGCCGAACACGTAGCTGACCTGCGACAGGTTCGCCGCCGCAACATCGATCTCGGCGTTGGCCGCCTGGGCGACACCGTTCACCACCCAGTGGCCATTGCCGCCGGTGTCCCAGAACGCGTACTGGGTGATCGGATCGCTCTCGGCATCCGAGGTCGAGAACAGGCTCGACGCCGCCACCGAATGGTCGTGGATCCCGGTCGCGTTCGCTGCCGTCACGACCGGAGCCGTGTCGGGTCCCGGCGTTGCCGTGAACGCGGTCCAGGTGCTCCACTTCGATCCGTCGTTCGCCCGCACATAGAGCGTGTCGGCTGGAGAGCCGCCAGGCCCGAACACGTAGCTCACCTGTGAGAGGTTCGCCGCGGCGACATCGATCTCGACGTTGGCTGCCTGGGCGACACCATTCACCACCCAGTGACCATTGCCGCCGGTGTCCCAGAACGCGTACTGGGTGATCGGATCGCTCTCGGGGTCCGAGGTCGTGAACAGGCTCGAGGCGAGCGCCGACGTCTCACCATGAACCGCGGTCACGTTCGGTGCTGTGACGACCGGAGCCTGATCGGGCCCTGGGGTTGCCGTGAACGCAGTCCAGGCGCCCCACTTCGATCCGTCGTTCGCCCGCACGTAGAGCGTGTCGGCTGGAGAGCTGCCGGGACCGAACACGTAGCTGACCTGCGAGAGGTTCGCCGCGGCAACATCGATCTCGACGTTGGCGGCCTGGGCGACACCATTCACCACCCAGTGACCATTGCTGCCGGTGTCCCAGAACGCGTACTGGGTGATCGGATCGCTCTCGGGGTCCGAGGTCGTGAACAGGCTCGAGGCGAGCGCCGACGTCTCACCATGAACCGCGGTCACGTTCGGTGCCGTCACAACCGGAGCCTGATCGGGGCCCGGGGTTGCCGTGAACGCAGTCCAGGCGCCCCACTTCGATCCGTCGTTCGCCCGCACATAGAGCGTGTCGGCTGGAGAGCTGCCGGGCCCGAACACGTAGCTCACCTGTGACAGGTTCGCCGCGGCAACATCGATTTCGACATTGGCGGCCTGGGCGACACCATTCACCACCCAGTGACCATTGCCGCCGGTGTCCCAGAACGCGTACTGGGTGATCGGATCGCTCTCGGGGTCCGAGGTCGTGAACAGGCTCGAGGCGAGCGCCGACGTCTCACCATGAACCGCGGTCACGTTCGGTGCCGTCACAACCGGAGCCTGATCGGGGCCCGGGGTTGCCGTGAACGCAGTCCAGGCGCCCCACTTCGATCCGTCGTTCGCCCGCACGTAAAGCGTGTCGGGCGTCGAGTCGCCGGGCCCGAACACGTAGCTCACCTGCGACAGGTTCGCCGCGACGACATCGATTTCGACGTTGGCTGCCTGGGCGACACCATTCACCACCCAGTGACCATTGCCGCCGGTGTCCCAGAACGCGTACTGGGTGATCGGATCGCTCTCGGGGTCCGAGGTCGTGAACAGGCTCGAGGCGAGCGCCGACGTCTCACCATGAACCGCGGTCACGTTCGGTGCCGTCACAACCGGAGCCTGATCGGGCCCCGGGGTTGCCGTGAACGCAGTCCAGGCGCCCCACTTCGATCCGTCGTTCGCCCGCACGTAGAGCGTGTCGGCTGGAGAGCTGCCGGGCCCGAACACGTAGCTGACCTGCGAGAGGTTCGCCGCGGCAACATCGATCTCGACGTTGGCGGCCTGGGCGACACCATTCACGACCCAGTGGCCATTGCCGCCGGTGTCCCAGAACGCATACTGGGTGATCGGATCGCTCTCGGGGTCCGAGGTCGTGAACAGGCTCGAGGCGAGCGCCGACGTCTCACCATGAACCGCGGTCACGTTCGGTGCCGTCACAACCGGAGCCTGATCGGGGCCCGGTGTTGCCGTGAACGCGGTCCAGGCGCCCCACAGCATCCCGTCGTTCGCCCGCACATAGAGCGTGTCGGCTGGAGAGCTACCGGGACCGAACACGTAGCTGACCTGCGAGAGGTTCGCCGCCGCAACATCGATTTCGACATTGGCGGCCTGGGCGACACCGTTCACCACCCAATGACCGTTGCCACCGGTGTCCCAGAACGCATACTGGGTGATCGCATCGCCATCAGCGTCCGAGGTTGCGAACAGAGTCGAGGCGAGAGCCGACGTTTGCCCATGATTGGCGGTGACGTTCGATGCCGTAACAACCGGAGCGGTTTCGGGCCCCGGCGCTGCCGTGAACGACTTCCAGCCTCCCCACAACGTTCCGTCGTTCGCCCTGATGAACAACGTATCAGGGGCTGACCCTGCCGGCCCGAAGACGTAGCTCACCTGCGACAGCTGCGCCGCGGTAATGTCGATCTCGGTGTTGGCAGGCATAGCCACACCGTTCACCACCCAGTGGCCGCTTCCGCCGGTGTCCCAGAACGCGTACTGGGTCATCGTGTCAGGATCCGGATCACTGACGGAGAACAGGCTGGATGCGGCAATCGACGTCTGGCCGTGCGCCGCAGTGACGTTGGCTGCGTTCACGGTCGGCGCGGTGTCGACAAACGCCTTTGCCGTAAACTGAGTCCAGCCGCCCCAAAGCGTGCCGTCATTGGCGCGCACGAAGAGGGTATCGGTCGAACCGCTTGGACCGAATACGTAGCTCACCTGCGACAGGTTGGCCGCCGTGACATCGATCTCGGCGTTGGTGGGCTGGACGGTGCCGTTGACGACCCAGTGTCCGTTACCTTGGGTGTCCCAGAACGCGTATTGGGTGATGGGATCGCCATCGGCGTCCGTGACCGAGAACAGGCTGGAAGCGAGCGCAGAGCTCTCGCCAAAGATCGCCTGCACGTTGGGCGCTGACGTGACCGGTGCGATATCGGCGCGCGTCGTGACCAGCGTGCCGCCGCCGGTATCCGTGCTGACGCTGAACCGCACGCCAGGCGTCTGATCAAGCTGCAGATCGAAGGAGGAAGCCCCCTCGGTGACATGCAGGATGTTGCCGGCCAGCAAGGTCGCCGACCCGCCCGATACGAAGTTGAGGCCTGCCAGATCGATGCTGTCGCCCAGCACCAGGCTACTGACGGTGGTGCCGGCCAAAGACGTGCCGTCGACCTTGAGCTGGCCGCCGGACCCGCCGAAGGTGATGCCGCCGCCCGCGACGCTTGCAGCCTGCAATTCGACCACGCCGCCGGAGATCGTGACCGGCCCCGTGGAGCCGCCAGAAGATACGATTTCACTGCCGCCGGCGAATACCGCGACGTTGCTCGTCGTCGTTCCGGCAAGATTGAACGTGCCGCCGCTCGACACCGCGATGTTGTGCGCCGTGCCTCCGGAAGAAATGTTCAGCACGCCGCCACTCGACACACCGACGAACGCCGCCGAGCCGCCGGCCAGAACGTTCAATATGCCTCCGGACGTAACGCCGGTTCCCGAGCCGACCCCACCGGAGATGAATCCGCCGGACAGAACATTCTCGACACCGCCGGCATTGACGCCAGTATTTCTCAGCACGGTGCCCGCAACATTGAAGATGCCGCCGTTATACACGCCGACAAAGGAAGCCGTGGCGCCAGCCGACAAGTTCAAGGTGCCGCCGGAAACCCCGGTCCCGGATCCGCTCGCGCCGGAGATGGATCCACCGGACAAGACGTTCTCGACGCCGCCGCTGAAGACTGCTGCATTGTTCAGCATCTGGCCCGCAACGTTGAAGGTGCCGCCGCTGGACACACCAACTAACGCCGCCGAGCCACCGGCCAGGACGTTCAATATGCCGCCAGCAGAAACGATGTTTGCCGCACTCAACGACCCGGACATCAGTCCGCCGGACAGCACGTTCTCGATACCGCCGCTCGAGACCAGCGTGTTGCTGGTGATCGTACCTGCAACATTCAGCGTGCCGCTCGACACCGTAAGGTTGTGCGCCGTGCCGCCGGCGGAGACATTCAGCGTGCCACTTGAAACCGTCAGGTGATCCAGTGCACCGCCCGAAAGGACGTTGACGGTGCCGCCGGATATGCCCGTCCCGGAGCCCGGGACACCGGTGACGACACCACCCGAGAGAACATTCTCGACGCCGCCGTCATAGACGCCGACATTGCCGAGCACCGTGCCAGCCACGTTGAACGTACCGCCACTCGACACACCGACGTGAACCGCCGTACCACCGGCCAAAAGGTTCAATACGCCGAGCACTCCGGTCCCGGAGCCCGTGGCTCCGGAGATCAACCCGCCGGACAGCACGTTCTCGATACCGCCGCTCGAGACCAGCGTGTTGCTGGTGATCGTGCCTGCGACATTCATGGTGCCGCCGCTCGACACCGCAATGTTATGCGCCGTGCCGCCGGCGGAGACATTCAGCGTGCCACTTGAAACCGTCAGGTGATCCAGTGCACCGCCCGCAAGGACGTTGACCGTACCGCCGGATATGCCCGTCCCGGAGCCGGTCACGCCGGTGACGACACCACCGGAGAGAACGTTTTCAACACCGCCGTCCCAAACGGCCACACTGCTGAGCACGGTGCCCGCGACGTTGAACGTACCGCCGCTCGAAACACCCACAAACGCTGCCGAGCCGCCGGCCTGAACATTCAAAGTGCCGAGAACTCCGGTCCCCGAGCTGATGGCTCCGGAGATCAGTCCACCGGACTGCACGTTCTCGACACCGCCGGAAAACACCATCCCATTGCTGAGCACGGTGCCTGCCACATTGAACGTGCCGCCGCTCGACACGCCGACAAAGACCGCCGAGCCACCGGCCAGAAGGTTCAGCGTACCGCCAGAAATGCCGGTCCCCGAGCCACTAGCTCCGCTGATCAGTCCACCGGACAGCACGGTCTCGACGCCGCCCGCCAGGATGCCTGTATTGCTGGTGACGGTGCCGCCGACACTGAGCACACCGCCGGACGAAACCAGGATGTGGTCGGCGGTGCCGCCGGCTTCGACGATGACCCTCCCGGCATCGCCGACACTCGTCGCCGAACCGCCGGCGAGAATGTCGAGCAGACCGCCGCCCGAAATCTGCGCCCCGGACGCGAGACCTCCCGACGAAACGGTTTCAACGCCTCCGCTGAGCACGAACTGGTTGGTGACGATGCCGCTGTCGTTCAGCGCACCGCTGGCATAGACGAACATCGCGGTCGCGGTGCCGCCCGATTGCACGTTCACCGTGCCGCCGGAGATCGCGGTGCCAAAGCCTCCGGACACACCCTGGACCACGCCGCCCGACAGCACGTTCTCGACGCCGCCGCTGTACACGCCGACAGAGCTCAGCACCGTGCCCGCGACATTGAAGATGCCGCCGCTCGAGACGCCCACGTAGGACGCCGAGCCGCCAGCCGACAGGTTCAACGTACCGCCCGAAACGCCGGTCCCGGATCCGGGCGCTCCGGAGATGGACCCGCCCGACAGGATGTTCTCGACGCCACCAGCGTAGACACCCGTGTAGCTCAGCACACTGCCGGCAACATTGAAGACGCCGCCGCTCGACACACCGACGTGGACGGCCGAACCACCGGACAGAAGATTCAGTACGCCGAGCACTCCGGTCCCGGAGCTCGTGGCTCCGGAGATCGCCCCGCCGGACAGCACGTTCTCGATACCGCCGCTCGAGACCAGCGTGTTGCTGGTGATCGTGCCTGCAACGTTCATGGTGCCGCCGCTCGACACCGTAATGTTGTGCGCCGTGCCGCCAGCGGAGACATTCAGCGTGCCGCTCGAAACCGTCAGGTGATCCAGTGCGCCGCCGCCAAATACGTTGACCGTGCCGCCGGATATGCCGGTCCCAGAACCCGTCACGCCGGTGACAACGCCACCTGAGACCACATTCTCGACGCCGCCGTCATAAACGGCCACATTGCTGAGCACGGTGCCCGACACGTTGAACGTGCCGCCGCTCGAGACACCGACGAACGCCGCCGAGCCACCGGCCAAAACGTTCAGTATGCCGCCGGCGGAAACGCCGGTGCCTGAGCTGATCGCCCCCGAAATGAAACCGCCCGACAGTACGTTTTCGACACCGCCGCTACGGACCCCGATCATGCTGAGCGTCGTGCCGGCTACGTTGAAGACGCCACCGCTCGAAACCGACAGGAATGTAGCCGACCCGCCCGCCAGAACATTGACCGTGCCGCCGGAAATGCCGGTCCCCGAGCCGATGACTCCGCTGATCAGCCCCCCAGACTGGACGTTCTCGACGCCGCCGGTGAACACCGCGGTGAAGCTGTTGACGGTCCCCGCCACGTTGAGCGTGCCGCCACTCGAGACGGCGAAGCGATCGGCCCCGCCGCCCGCGCTGACGACGGCACTGCCGCCGCTGGAAATCGTGGTCCCGACCGCGTAGCCGCCGGAATCAACCAGGAGCTGGCCGCCGCCACTCAGCGTCGTCACGGTTGCCGAGCCTCCGTTGAGGACCTCGAGCGTGTTGGCTCCCGTTTCGGTCAATCCTGAGCTGGTAACACCCGAGCTTACAAATGTGGTGCTCATGGCAGCGCTCCCCAATGAAAAAGGTCAGTTCTTGAAAAATAAGCTAGAGCTTGAATCCAGGAATCGTCTTGATCACCGACTTCACATGATCGACGGTGATCAGCCTCGTGCACTCGAACTGACGCGGCGTCCCCTTGTGGCGGGGGCACCAGAAAAAATCCTTGTGGTCGAATCGAACCGCCGGATCGTTCCAGCAGCTGTTGCAGGCGTGATAGTTGATGACGCGGTAGGGCGTAGCAAATTCATTTGTCGGATGCGTGAAGCCCGCGATCATCACGACCGGAGTGCCGACCGCCCAGGCCAGCCAGGCAAGCCCGCTGGAAAGGCCGATGAAAAAGTCCGCATGGTTGAGCAGATTCGCCCGCTCCTGAATCGGGCGGTCACCGGTCCAGTCCTCCGCGCCGTTCGGAATGTGATTCCATACCAGCTCGTGGCCGTGCGTCGGCTTCTGATCGATGCAGATCACGCGATAGCCGGCCTGCTTGAGAAAGCCGGTCAGTTCGCGCCAGCCGTTCGGGTTATTCCAGTACTTGCATTGCGTGGTGCTCTGCACCGCGATGCAAACGTAGGGCTCGGGGATGGGCCTTTGATCATCGGCCAGCGAGATGCGTGGCGCCACCTCGGTCGGATCGACGCCGAGGATGTATCCGGCGGTGCGGTGCAGCCCCACAAAACGGAAGTCGCACGGCTGGTAGACGAAATTCTTGTCGTCGAAAAACAATCCGACGCTGTACGTGGCGTAATATCGGTCGGTTTGGATTTCCTCATGCGTGACGAAGTTGATCTCCGGATACGCATCGCGAAACAGCGGGATCAGCTTCTCCGCCATTGCGCAGGTCAGCCTGCAATTGTGAGCTGTCCTGAACTTCTCCACATAGGGAAACCAGCCGATCGTGTCGCCCAGGGTGCCGACCGGAAGCTGGATCAGGACGTGACGATCCGTCGCGTTGTACTCATGCGAGAAAATGACATCCTCGCCCTGCAAGACCTCGATACGGAAACGAATGTAGTAGCGCTTTGAGCTGTTGACGCGTCCGCCCGCGAACTGCGTCTCGAACAGAACATTGCCGGTCTCGGCATCCCAGAGACGCACGCGCCAAGGGCCTTCGGCTTCGGGACAAACCACCCGGGCGCCGTCGTTGAAGTCGAATCGCAGTCCTTTTGGACCGACTTGCGTGGGCAGTTCGGCGGCCGCCGGATAGGCACGCTTGGGCGCATCGGCATCCGGCGCAACCGCTTCCGACTTGGCAGGTACGGCGCTGGTCGACCGATCAACGATGACTTTGGGTTGGTCGGCCACATGGTCAATCGGACGCTTCAGCCCGATCGCCGGCGCGACGGCAATCGCATTCACGAATATCCCCTGCCCTGAAAATATAAAGACCGCTAAAAATGCGGGCAGAAGGTAAGCGAGATTGACAACCGCGTCAACGGACGAAAACCTTAGCGGGCACCCCCTTGCAGCCGCTCGTCCCGGACCGGCAGAAACAAAGAAGCATGAATCGATGAGCCGCAATCCCAGCAAGGTCCCGTTTGTGATCGCAGCGTCGGCGCATGGCCCGCTGATCGTCAACCGGCTGGACTACCACACCGCGGGCGACCACATCTTTGGCGTGGGGATTCAGATTCTCGAGCACGGTGCGTTCGACGTCACCGAGATCGAGCTTACCAAGGGTCTTCTTGCACTGCGAAGAACCTACCGAGGGGATGGCGTGGTCGCCGTCGACTGCGGGGCGAACATCGGCGTTCACACCATCGAATGGTCCAAGCACATGGACGGCTGGGGTTCGGTCCTTGCCATCGAGGCGCAGGAGCGAGTCTACTACGCTCTTGCCGGCAACATCGCCATCAACAATTGCTTCAACGCGCGGGCGATGCACGCGGTTATTTCGTCGGAAACCGGCAAGACCTGGGTGCCGACCTTAAGCCATCAGGAACCCGCCAGCTTCGGAAGTCTGGAGGTGACGCAACGCTCCGGGACGGAGCAAATCGGCCAGAAGATCGATTATTCCCAGGCCAACGGCACTGAAACGGCGATGATCACCCTGGACTCCCTGAATCTGAGCCGCTGCGATCTGATCAAGATCGACGTCGAAGGGATGGAGTTGAAGGTGCTGGAAGGAACCAGCGCCACGATCCGGCAGCATCACCCCGTCATTCATGCGGAATTCATCAAGACCGACAAGGCCGCACTGGTTCGCAAGCTGAACGATCATGGATACCGGACCTACGACGCGGGGCAAAACTGCCTTGCGATCCATGAATCCGACCCGACCCTGAGCCACGTGGAATCGCGAACCACGTCATGACGGCCTGACCGCCGAATTCCTTCACCGCTCGCGGAGAGCATCCTGCCGGTAGCGCATGATCGGAGACAGCAAATAGCTCATGACGCTGCGGGCGCCCGTCCTGATTTGGACGGTTACGGTCATTCCCGGCGAAAGATTGATCTCCTTGTCATCGACGACCATCTTGGTCCGGTCGATCGAGACATGCGCGACATACACCGGCCCCGTCCCCTTGGGCTCGCTGCTGTCCTCCGTCGCTCCGCCATTGGGCTCGCGGGCCGGATCCCGCGCCTTGTCGCGGGACACGGAATCGCGCGAGACGCTGACGATCTTGCCGTGCAGCAGTCCGTAACGCGTGAAGTTGAACGTATCGACCTTGATTTCGGCGTCCTGACCCGGGTGCACGAAGCCGATATCGCGATTTGAAACCATCGCTTCGATTTCAATCAGATTATCGCTGGGTACGACGACCGCGAGCGTCTGGGCGGCAGTTGCGACGCCGCCGACAGTGTGCACGGCCAGTTGCTGCACCACGCCATCGATCGGTGCGGCAAGTCTTTGAAGGCTGGTCCGGTGCTCGGCTTTGGACACCTCGTCCTTGAGGCTGCCGGCCTTCTGCGTCGCCTTGGCCAGATCATCGTACAGGCGGTGCCGGTATTCCGAGACAAGCTTGGCGCGCGTCTCTTCGAGCGCTGCGACGGCCGCATTGGCCTCCTGGAGCTTGCTCCGTTGCACCAGGATGTCCTGCTGCATCCCGACGAGCTCCTGGAGCTCCTGCAGATATTGCAGCTTTGAACCGTACTCCCGGTCCGCCAGGTACTTGCGGACCCCGACGCGCTCCTGCAGCACCGGCAGCAGAGCTTCAATCTTGGCGATGCTGGCGTCGATCGTCCTGGTCTCCGCGACCTTCTGCACCCGTTGCCGATCCAGTTCGGACAATTTGGCGCGCTGCTCGGAATCCTGACTGCGCAAGTACTCCAGATGCATTTGAATCAAGGCGGGCGGCGTGTCGTCCGGTACGCCCTCAAGCGCGTCGGTATTTCCGTCAAGCGCAGAGCGGGTGCGTGAAATATCCAGCTCTGCCGACAGAAGATCGTTTTTCAGGTGCTGAAGCTCCGCCTGATTGCTGGTCGGATCCAGCTCGATCAGAATCTCGCCGGCCTTGACGGTTTGGCCGTCGCGGACGTGAATGGCCCGCACCACTCCGATCTCGAGCGGCTGAACCAGCTTCACGCGGTCGCCCGGTACGATCTTTCCTGGTGCTGAGGCAACGATGTCGATCTTGCCGAGCCCCGCCCACGCCACGGCGCAGCAGAACAAGGCAGCAAGCAAGCCGGCGGTCAGCCTGGCGGTGGGAGACGGCGGCGTCTCGACGATTTCGAGGGCGGCCGGCAGGAAGGCCAGCTCGTCCCGGGTTTTCCCCCCGACCGCAAGCGCTTCACGAGCCGACTTCATGGATCCCCGCCTGCAACCGGTACAGCGACGCGTATCTTCCGCCTGTGCTGAGCAACTCCTCGTGGGATCCCTGTTCGACAAGCCGGCCGCGATCAATGGTGATGATCCGATCGGTGCGCCTGACGGCGGACAGACGATGTGCGATGACAAAAACCGTTCGTCCCTTCACGATCCGGTTCATATTGTCCTGAATGACCCTTTCGCTTTCGTAGTCCAGCGAACTCGTCGCCTCGTCGAAGATTAGGATGCGGGGATCGGTGATCAGGGCCCGCGCGATCGCGATGCGTTGCCGCTGCCCTCCCGACAGACTGGAGCCGCGCTCGCCGACGACGGTGTCGTAACCTTCCGGCAGTTCCAGGATGAATTCGTGAGCTCCCGCCAGCTGAGCCGCGGCGACCACCTTCTCCATCGGAGCGGCCGGGTCGGCGAGCGCGATGTTTTCCCGTACGCTGCGATTGAACAACACGTTTTCCTGCAGGACGACGCCGACCTGGCGACGCAGCCACGCCGGATCGACCATCGCAAGGTCGACCCCGTCGACAAGGACCCTGCCCTTCTCCGGAACGTAAAGGCGCTGAACGAGCTTCGTGAAGGTGCTCTTGCCCGAACCGGACGGACCGACGATGCCGACGACCTGGCCGGCCGGAATGCTGATGTTGATGTCGTGCAGCACTTCGGGTCCATCCACCCGATAGCGGAAGGACACATGCTCAAGTGTGACCTGACCCTTGATGGGCGGCGGCACGGCGCGACCGGGGCTGAACGTCAGCTCGGCCGGCGTATTCAGGATGTCGCCGAGCCGCGCGACGGAGAGCCTGGCCTGATGGAAGTCCTGCCAGAGCTGCGCCAGCCTCAGAACCGGCGCGCTCACGCGTGACGAGAACATGTTGAAGGCGATCAACTCGCCGACCGTGAGGCTTCCGTCGATCACCAGCTTGGCGCCGGCGTAAAGGATCACCGCGGTGACGAGCTTGCTCACGAACTGGACCGATTGGCTCGCGACATTCGCCAGGCTGAGCACGCGGAAGCTGGCCGCCACGTATCCGGCAAGCTGCTCCTCCCAGCGGCGCTGCATCTGCGGTTCGAGCGCCATGGCCTTGATGGTCTCGACACCGGTCACGCTCTCGACGAGAAAGGCCTGGTTTTCGGCCCCGCGCTCGAATTTGGTATCCAGCCGCTGACGGAACATCGGCGTCGCGCCGGCCGAGATGCCGACATAAAGCGGGAAGGACCCAAGCACGATCCAGGTCAGGATCGGCGAGTAGATAAACATCACCGCGATGAAAACGACCGTGAAGAACAGGTCTATCACGACCGTCAGTGCGGAGCCGGTCAGGAAGTTGCGAATGTTCTCCAGCTCGCGGACCCGCGCAACCGAGTCGCCAACCCGGCGAGCCTGAAAATAGGCAATGGGCAGCCCGATGAGGTGCCGAAACAAGCGGGCTCCCAGTTCGACATCGATCCGGTTGGTCACGTGGGAGAACAAGTAGGTCCTCAGTATCGCGAGGGCCGTCTCAAAAACCGCGATGCCGATCAACCCCACGACGAGCACGTCGAGTGTGCTGAGTGTGTGATTAACCAGGACCTTGTCGATCACCACCTGAAAGAACAGCGGCGACACCAGTGCAAACAGCTGCAAGAAAAAGGAGGCGATCAAGACCTCCACGAAATGGTACCGATATTTGTGGATTGCCCCCAGAAACCACGACAGGTCAAAGCGGCGCGCAAGATTGACCAGTCCCGCCCGCCGGCTCACCAGAATCAGCTTGCCAGTCCACACCGCTTCCAGGTCGGCCCTGGTGATCAACTCCGGGCGCTCCGACAGAGGCGATTGAACGAGGATCTTGTCGGCGCCCACCTTGGCGAGGATCAAATGGCCGCCGTCGCGTAACAGCGCGATGGCAGGAAGCGGGACCTTCTCGAGCCTTAGCCAGTTGGTGCTCAGCTCGCGAGCCTTGACGCCGGTCGAGCGCGCGTAGCGCAGCATCTCCGGCGTTCCGAACGGGCCGTTGCCGACTTGATGACGAATCTGGTCGACATCGGCCGGGAGGCCGTGAAAACGCAGCAGCATCGCGAGCCCAACTATCCCGCTGTCTGCTGTCGTACCGCTCCGCGTTTCAATCATCTCGCGATTTAATCTGCTCAGTAGCTGAAAATAACTGCAGTCGAAGGTGAGCCGAGATTGCCGTGAGCGCGCCCCGCCCCTGCCCGTCGGCCTCGCGGTCAGCGCAAACTGACTATTCGCAACGAAACGACAGAGCAGCAAATGAATATGACAGGCAGAGTACTATGGCTCTTCGCCGAGATGCAATTGGCGTTATCAACGGCCAAGCCGAATCCGCGAGCAACATCATGCCGATCCTGGAGTCCATCGCGGAACCATTCGGAAAGCCGAACCAGGCTCCGTAGTCTTACGGATCGCGGCACGCGATATGGCTGTCACCGGGATCGAAGGGATGATCGCGTCGGCCTTATCGCGTATATGAGGGTCATGCCCTTCCGATCTTGCAGCATGCAAGAATAGCCCGGGCCTCTGTGCCATGCTCCAAGCCCGTCGCGCCCGAGGCGCTGGACACAGCCTCACGCGCTTTGTCCGGTGCCGGCCGTTTGGCGCCTGTTGACTACGCCGTGACTGGTCAGCATGAATACTACTGATCGTTGCTACGCTACCATAGATTGAAGGCCCGACCAAGATGACCTGGAATTATTCAGTAACATTGAACGATTCATCGAACGTAGGCGGATCTGCCGACACGTCTCTTGTTTACGATCTCGAGCAGGCCCTCAATATTTGGCAGCGATATATCCTGGGCATCGGCACCGTGGTGGTGTCACTCAACATCCTGCCCACCGCCGTTGGCCGCGCCGACGGCGGACCGACCTCGAGCTACTACATCGGGACGAATGGCGGGCTCGCGGTGTATGAGCCGTCAAGCCAGTACGAGCTGACCACGGGACAGCACGTCCCTGGAACGACAAGCGACATCACCATCAACATCGATCCCGGCTACTTCCAGTACATCGACCTCGACTATGGCCTGAGCTGGTCCAGTCAGGTGCCTGGAAACGTGATCAATCCGATCAACGTTTTTCTGCATGAGCTCATGCACGGCTTCGGCATGACGGGCTGGTACAGCCAGAGCGGCCAGTTGGCCGGCGCTTACGAATCCGAGTTCGACACCCTGATTCAAAAGACCGCAACCGGGGCCAACTTTGTTGGTGCGAATGCCGAGGCCGCTTACGGCGGCCCGGTGCCGTTGACCACCAACAGCACCACCCAGAACTACTACCATTTCGGCAACCAGCAATCCGACCTCTACGCCACCCCGTCGACCGTGAAGGATCCACTTACGCTGGACCTGATGAACGGGATCGTCTTCTACGCCGATTACCAGTACGCGATCTCCAACCTGGACATCGGAGTTCTGAAGGACCTCGGATACAGCATCCGGACGACACCGGTCGTCACTGCCAGCGATCAGTCCGCCGCCCGAAATCAGGTTTATGCGGCCTCATCGTTGTTCTCGGTGAACATGGCCACGGGCGATACCATCACCGAATATTCCTTCTGGGACACCAATGGCAACGGTCACTGGACAGTGGGAGGAACAGTCCAGGGCACCAACACCGAGATCGACATCAGCGCGTCGCAATTGGCCCAAGCGAGTTACCAGGCCGGCCCCGGCTCGGACACGCTGTGGGTGAGAGCCTTCGACGGCTATTTGTGGAGCGACTGGAAATCCTTCGTGATTTCTCCGGCTGATCATGCGCCCGTGGTCACGGCAACCAACGTGACCGGGTCGCACGGGCAGCTCTCGGTGGCTGAATCCTCGCTGTTCTCGACCACCGACGCGGACGGCGACACGATCGCCCAATATGCATTCTGGGACACCGAGGGCCACGGGCACTGGGCGATCAATGGTGTCACGCAAGCCACCAACGCCGAGATCGACGTCTCGGCCGCCAGCCTCTCGCAAGTGAGCTATGTGTTCGGTACGGCCCCGGACACGCTCTGGGTCCGCGCCTATGACGGATATCTCTGGGGAGCATGGGTCCCGTTCACGGCCACGCCAACTCCGGATCATGCTCCCGTTGTTTCGGCTTCCGGCTTGACGGCAGCACACGGGCAAATGTCGGTCGCGGCTTCGAGCCTGTTCAGCGCCACCGATCCGGATAGCGATACGATCACCCAATACGCACTCTGGGACAGCAACGGAAACGGCGCTTGGCTGGTGAATGGTGCCGTTCAGGCCACCAATGCCGAAATCGACATCACTCCTGCTCAATTTGCCCAGACGAGTTACCAATTCGGCTCGGCTCCGGACCAGCTCTGGGCCAGGGCTTACGATGGAACGCTGTGGGGAGCATGGGTCCCGTTCACGGCCACGCCAGGTCCGGATCATGCACCGGTGGTCAACGCAACCGACGTGTCGGCGACCCATGGCCAGGATATCGCCGCATCCAGTCTCTTCAGCGCGACCGACGGCGATAGCGACACGATCACCGCCTATCAGTTTTGGGATTCAACGAGCGATCCGGCCAGCGGCCACTGGGTGGTCGGCGGAGTGGCGCAGGCCACCAACATCGCCATCGATGTGACGCCCGCGCAATTGACGAGTGCCTCGTTCCAGTCGGGCTCCGGCTCGGATGATCTGTGGGTGCGAGCCAATGACGGCATCACATGGGGAGCCTGGAAGGAATTCCACGTCAACGCGCCGATCGACCATGCTCCCGTGGTGAGCGCGTTGGACATGACCGCAACGCACGGTCAGGACATCGCCGCGTCAAGCCTGTTCACGGTCAGCGACGCCGACAACGATACGATCACCAACTTTCAGTTCTGGGACTCGACCACCGATCCTGCCAGCGGTCATTTTGTCGTGGCCGGCGTAACCCAGCCCGCGGGCCAGAGCATCGATGTGAGCGCAGCCCAACTGGCCAACACCTCGTTCCAGAGCGGTTCGGGCTCCGACGATCTCTGGGTGCGCGCCTTCGACGGCATGACATGGGGCAACTGGAAGGAGTTTCACGTCAACGCGCCGGCCGACAACCTTCCGATCGTATCGGCCACCGACTATTCCGCGAGCCACGGCCAGGATATCGCGGCCTCCACGCTGTTCTCGACCACCGACGCGGACGGAGACACTATCGCCAACTATCAGCTGTGGGATTCGACGTCTGATCCCAGCAGCGGGCACTGGGTGGTCGCCGGAGTAGCTCAGGGCACCAATGTCGCAATCGATGTGACGGCAGCCCAGCTCTCGAACACAAGCTTTCAGAGCGGCTCCGGTTCAGACGATCTCTGGGCGAGGGCCTACGACGGCTTCGCCTGGGGGCCGTGGAAGGAATTTCACGTCACCGCACCGATTGACCATGCTCCGGTCGTCACCGCATCCGATTTCCACGCGACTGCCAACCAGAGCGTGGCCGCATCGAGCCTGTTCTCGGTCACGGATGCCGACGGGGACAGCATGAACCAGTATCAATTGTGGGATTCGACGCCGTCGGCAAGCAGCGGCCACTGGAGCATCGGCGGCAACGCGCAGCCCACCAACACCGCAATCAACGTCAGTGCGGCCCAGCTCGCCAGCACGACTTTCGATGGCGGCACCGTGTCGGACGACCTCTGGGTTCGCGCCAACGACGGCATGACCTGGAGCGCCTGGCAGGAATTTCATTTCATCGTCTAGGAAGCTGCCCGGGTTACGGTGAGGCGCTGATCCGCGCGCCAAGCAATCGACGTCGCGAATCTTTTCCAAAAAAAAATGGCCCGCGAGATGCGGGCCATTTTATCGGAACCGATTGGTCCGAACTTTGGTTGCGGGGACCCGCAACAAGCGCCCCCTGCGACTACCGCGACTCCGATTTGCCGCATGAATTCAACGGGTTCTAGAGCCTAGAATTAAGGGCGCCGCTTGGCGTCTCAGAGGTAATGACCGATATGACCGACACTGTGAACGGTGGCCTCCCCGAGGCCGCCGCTAAACCCGTTGGCGCCAAGCGCGGGCAGGACTTTAACGACATGCTCGGCCGCTCCGAGCCCGGCCGGATCGCCGACATCCTCGAAAACGGCGACACCGATCTGTCGGAGTTTGCCGCCCAGGCCGGGCAGCCGCCCCACGAGCGCGCCCTCGCGATCCTTGTTGGCGACGACGCTGCCGGCGCCCCCCGGGAGCGGAAGCAAGGCGATGCGGGCGCTGTCGACGCGCCGAGCGCTTCCCCCCGTTCCTGGGGGTTCGATGTCGACGAAATCAACCGAAACTACGCGGTGGCCATCTGGGGCGGTAAAACCGTGGTGGTGAACGAACAGGCCGCCGGCCCGGTCAATGACCGGGTGCGGGTGATGTCGTTTGAGTCCCAGAGCGCTTGGTTCGCAAACACGTGCACGGAAATCAAGGGTTTGGACGGCAAGATTCGGCCCGTCACCTGGGCGCAAGCTTGGCAGAGGCACCCCGATCGCCGACAGTACGAGGGGATCGAGTTTTTCCCCAATCCGGATGGTGCCGCGGGCACACCGAATTATCTCAATTTTTGGCGCGGTTTCGACGTAACGCCATCACCCGCGGGGCACTACACCAACTTCCGCGACCATCTGCTTAACAATGTCTGTGACAGCGATCCCGGGCTGTTCAACTACGTTTTTGGATGGATGGCGCACCTCGTCCAGCGCCCCCGAGAGCGGCCCGGCACAGCGCTCGTGCTGATCGGTCGTCGCGGGACAGGAAAGAGTAAGGTGGGTGAAGTGCTCGGATCATTGTTCCCGGCGCACTACTTCCAGGTCGACGATGCGCGATACATCACGGGCCAGTTCAACGAGCATATGGCAAGTTGCTTGCTTTTGCAGGCCGAAGAAGCGATTTGGGCCGGCGACAAGGCGGCCGAGGGACGGCTCAAAGGCTTGATCACCAGCGAGATGCAGATGATTGAGTCAAAGGGCGTCAATGCGATCCGCATGCGCAATTTCGTTCGCGTGATCATGACGTCAAACGAGAGTTGGGTTGTGCCCGCTGGCATGGACGAACGACGGTTCGTCGTCCTCGATGTAAACCCACGGTGCGCTCAAAATCACGAATATTTTGCCGAGATGGATAAGCAATTGAACGAGGGTGGGCGTGAGCGGTTGCTCCACGACTTGCAGACGTTCGACCTGAGTCAGTTGAACCTTAGGCATCTCCCGCAAACGCCGGCGCTGCTTGAGCAAAAGATTCGGTCGCTCGATTCGATCGATGATTGGTGGTTCAATCGTCTCCACGAAGCAGGCGACTGGCATACTCAGATCGAGATCGACGACATCTATAAAGAATACCTCGACTCCATCGGTGTTGGTCGCAAACGGGGCAAAGCCGAGTTTGGCAAGCGGCTCACAAAACTTGTACCTAATCTTCGCAAGGTTAGACCAACAATGGAAGTCGCGCCGGGCGTGATGGATCGCGTGCGGTGTTATGAGTTGCCATCGCTTGACGAGTGCCGCGCGGCATTCGATGATCTGCTTGGGCAGCCCGTTCCCTGGCCGCCGTTCCTCCCGAGAGAGGGCGAGCGGGCGAAGCAGTCGGCCGATCCGGATGATGTCGTTCCGTTCTAGGCCTGTCCAAAGGCGTCCAAGCGCGTCCAGGGTGTTCAAAATCCAAAAAGTGTCCGCGCCACAGCGACTCGTCCAAGGAGTCCAGGGTGTCCAAAGCACTTTCTTCGCGCGCGTAGGTGAAGGCAAGCCGGTCTCGATCATGGGGCCGCCTTCTGTGTTTTATCTCAACCCATCAAAGTCCTTTGACACCTTGGACGCCTTGGACCAACCCGCAAATCACGGGCATTTCTCGCGGTCCAAGTGACTCACCGTCTCTGGGACTGCTTGGACGAGCCGACAATCACCAACCATGAGTCCCTGTCTCTGATGAGACGCGCCCGCCGCGTCGGATCGGACGGTGGAGCTTTTCCTTACTGAGGATCAATGTCTAGACCAACACGAGATCAGATCGAATTCGCTAAAAGGATGACTACCAAACAGCGCGGCGTGCTGCATTCGCTGTGTATGTTCGATTGTTACATGAGCGCCAGTGAGATCGCGGACGAGGAATTGAAAGAGATCGTCCGTCACCAGCTTGCTCGATATCACTCCACCACTGGTGTCGATGGGCGCCTCTCCTGGGGCGTGACTGCTGTCGGTCACACCATCTCTCGACAAATCATGCTCGGCAAACTGTAGAGGCGGGGGCGCGGGTCCTTCCCGGCCCCTGCCCCCCACGGTGCAAGCGCGCCCCGAAGTATCACTAGCCGCAGATTTCAATTTCTGGGTTGACACGGTTGACAGGTTGACAAGCGGTCCTCGTGGGTTCGGTCCTAGGAGGACACTGTGCTCCTGCCGATCTAGGGGCTTTCCTAAACCCTCTCAGTGGAGAGAGAGAATCTAGAAAAAGAATTGCTCTACTGCTGCAGATTGGGTCCTCTCGCGAGGGAAGAGAATCGTACTCTAGGACAAAAGAATTGCTGGACTGCTGCAGCTCAGGTCCTCTCCCTTGGGCATCAGTGGTCCTTGAAACCGAAATCGAAAGGACTTCTCGACCAGACCAACCAGCCGCCACGACGCGTCGAGGCTCGCGAAGCGTATTGTCCACGGATATCATTCAGCCCCCTCCGCTCCCGCAACGATAGGATGCGGAAGGTCAGCGACCGGTGCTGGCCCTCTCGACTCCGCACCCGTCGAGCTCTTGAGGAGGCCGAATTGAGCAATCAGACACAGCGAGAATGTAATGAGCACAACCGTGCCGAGCACGATCACGCGCGCTTTCTCCTCCGCCCACAGATTGCTTTCAAAATGCTGTCGCGCGACTATGAGCAGGGTAAGGAGCAGAATTCCTCCGGTGAAGCCCATGACCGACGCCAGCCGCGGAAGGATTGTATCGCGCGTTTGAACAATATCTTCCTTTGCCGGGTCAGCTTGACGATCGAGGTAATAGTTGATGTAGACGGCGATCAACGCGGGACCGATTGACCACGGCGCGTTTCGGTGGAGGTATTCCGTCAGTTGGTCCCAATCGATGGCAGCAGCGGGGTGGTTGATAATTGAGGCCGCCACGCCGCCAAAGATCGATATTCCGAACGCCCCAAGCAGAATCCACGCATATGTGACCAGGCTAGCGTGGGTCCTGTCCGGAGAGACTCGCCAGGCGAGATTGCGGACAAGCAGGACAAAGAAGATCGGCGAGAAATAAGTGCCTATTCCGGCGATCAGCCAACGCTGGATGTAGTCGGTCTTCTGATGGCCTATCGCTGACCAAAAGTCCTTCCCGGACATCAGATCGTACCCGGCGGCACAAAGGTAAGGTCCCAGCACCACCGTCGCGGCGAGCGTGACGATGTAGAGTGCCGAGTATTTTAAGGGGGACTCGGCGATCGTTGAGCCGAGGTCAATCCCAACCTCCTTGCAGCTTGCATAGAATTCACGGCGGTTGCTCGCCTGCGTCAACAGAAGACACGCCACGTATCGTGAATATTGAGATCGCAACTCCTCAAGGAATTCTTCCAGCGCAGCGTAGGTCCGGGACGCGCCCGTTCCAGACCGGTTGCACAGCATCAATTGACCGGCCGCGATGAATTGATTCGCGGATTTTTCGAAAGCGAAGCTTGGATCCGAAATGACGTCCTCCCCCGCAGAGGTGGCCCGGTTGGACTCCACCCAAAGGTACATGGCCGAGAGTTCTGCCCACCGCCTCTTGATATCCGGCCGCTGCCGGGAAAAATCGGAAAGCGCAACACCGAGAGCTGGATTATTTGCGACCTCTATTCGCAGCGAAGTTGGAACGACCAACGCGTTGAGCAACCGCTCTTGTACCCGCGCGCACGCGAACGGCACCGAAATGGACGAATAGACAATTGTTCGGAAGCTATAGATGAAGTTGCCGCGAAAATCGCCCTCGAGAAAGTGGAAAAATGCAATGGTTATCGCGAGCGCGATCGCCAGGAGACTCGGGTTTGATTCGGCTGCCATCTTCACCACATCCGTGACCGCGACCTGGCTGGCGGGTGGCAACAACTGCACGAGCAATGGAAGCTCGCGGTAGAAGATCAGAGCAAACGCGTACACGCCGAGGCAGAACGCCACGAAAACCGTCTCACCGAGCAAGAAAGGCCGCCGCCGAACGAGATATTGCGGAGGAGTGGGAACGTCCGAAATGGCAATCGCCTTTTCGAACGCCGACCGCGAATACAAGTAGCCGCATATCAAACCCACCACCGCGACAATACCGCCAGCGATCTCGTTTTCCATTTCGATCTCCTTGAAAAATCAATGCTGAACGTCTGCTCTCAAGGTCGACCATTTAGCGTGATGGCACGAGCCGTCGCCATCCAATCTGGGGCGGAGGGCAGTTCGATCGGTTCGCCACTTCGCAATAGCGGAGCGCCCATATCTTTTCGTACACGTCTCTCGCGTCGCGCTCCGAACGGTATTGAATCCTGGCGCGGCAGGATCATCCCCGACTCGAATTGCTTCGAGGCATTCGGCGTCCGCAGTTGCGTCCAGCCCGTCTTGAAGTCATATGACCCGATATAGCCGCCCGCCAAAATCTGCAGCGGTCCCTTCATATGCCCGCAAAAATCAAAGCGGGAGCCGGGAGATTTGGCGTCAAACCATGTTGGGAGAATAAAGTCGGAAACTAACGTGTTGCCGATCACATACCCATAGCCGTCGTCCTCGCAGGGATCGCAGACCTCGCACGCAAGTATCTGGCAGCTGTCCATTCCGATGTTCAGACAGCAGCGGTCCATCCAGGGGTCCGCAAGCATTTCAAGCAATTCATGGCTCGCAGTCACGGTCCAGTTGTGACCGCTTTCTGTATCGGTGCGAGCAAATATCTTGCCCAACGGCAGCCCCTCGACGGTCAGGTCGTGATAGCCGACGGCGCTTGCCTGATCGGCGTCGTCAAGAACGACCAGCCACCAGGATCCCGGCTTTGGCGGATCGCCTTTGCGCGGACAGAACTGTAAATCGGCCTCAACGGCCCAAGCCGACGCGAAATCACGCTTCACTTGCGTTTGCAGATCACGTGTCGCAGTAGAAACGGCTTGATCGGAGAGGACCGTTGAGAGATTAAGGAGGCTGATCGTCTGCATGACCTGCTCTCATTTCCTTATTGGTTATTGTCTCCTCCTTCGAGGGGCCGGAGAGGTTGAAGAATCTGCTCCGGCCTCCCAGGCGCTGCCTTGCTTCCAGGCGATGAAGGGCGGGATGATGCCGGCAATGATCACATCATCCGCGGAAGTTCTCGGGCTAGTACCCTTTGCTTTGCAGAGTCGCTGCCACGATCGGTCCGGCGACTTGAACGACACGCGCCACATCGTGGAACCAATCCTTGCTTGTCGAGCCGTCAGCCTGTAGTCCAAGGTCGAGGATTGGCGGGACGATCCCCGGCCGAGTAAAACCGTTAAAGCTGTCAAGCCAGTCCTTTCTGGCGTCTCCCGTCGATCGATAGCCTTTGCTCTGCTGCGCGGCGATGAACGGCGCAGCGACAACTGCAATCCTGCTCACGTCGTCAATCCAGTCCTTGGCGACGTCGCTATTGCCATTGGCCTGATAGGCCTTGCTCTGCAGGCTCGCGACGATCGGCACAACGACACTGGCGATACGGCCCACATCGTCGATCCAGTCCTTGTTGTCGCCCTTGCCGTTCGCCTGATAGCCCTTGCTCTGCAGGCTCGCGACAATCGGCACAACGACACTGGCGATACGGCCCGCATCGTCGATCCAGTCCTTGTTGTCGCCCTTGCCGTTCGCCTGATAGCCCTTGCTCTGCAGGCTCGCGATGATCGGCACAACGACACTGGCAATACGGCCCGCATCGTCGATCCAGTCCTTCTGCTGCATATTGGTCGGCATTTGCATTCCTCCTCTCGTCATCAATAGGATTGTGGTTATAACCCGCGCGACGGCTTGCTGTTCGGCGTCGCGTTCGTTTGCATCGGTCGGCTTTGCGTTCGGTCGATCCTGCGGCAGTGGCGAGCCTCCTTCTACTTCGTTGAGCAAAATGAACTCGTGGCTGGCCAGCGCCGCCGGCCGGGGCGGACATTTGAGCATCGGGGTCTGCTTGATCCCGATCTCGCGCAGTCGCTGCCCGGCGGCTTCAATGACCGCCTGAGCCGACGGAGTCGAACCCAGCGACCCGATTGTGCTGGTCAATGCATAAGTGAGGGCTGACAGCCCGTTTGTCTGCGACGTGGAGGCGGCGGCCGTCTCGTCCTCAAGACAGGCCGAGACCAAAATCGCCTTACTGTCGCTCTTGCGAAGTTGCGTAACTTCGAAGTCTGCGCTTTTTGCCTGGCTCAGGTTCGCTTGCAGCGAGCCTTCGGAAATCGGCGCGAGATATCCAAACGGACTGAACCCCGTGACCGCGGAGACATTCTTGCTGTGGGATTCGACTTCGTCCGGATCAAGCGAGATCCATCGCTTCAGTTTTGCGACTTCAATCTGTCCGTTCGCGCGGGCAAAGAGCTTTTCCATTCCGCCCGAGAAGCAGGCGTCGATGATAATGGTCAGGATCCCTGACGGAACGTCCTTCATCAATTCCGCAAGTTCCTGGTCTTCAAAAAATTGAGCGTCCTGGGTAACAAGCGCGCTTTCAAGTACGCCATTCCGAACAGGGCGGTAGCCGTGTCCCGAAAAGAAGAACACGAGGCGATCGGCCGGGCCGCAGCCGGTGACCAGTTGCTGCAATTCCCGGATGAGGCTGGCCTTTGAAGCATCCCCGTCCAGCAGGACTGTTTGGTCTTCAAATCCAAATTCTTCCCTGAGCAGGGAGACCATGGCGCGAGCGTCCGAGACACAACTTGGGAGTGCATTCGGTGGAGGATAGTCGTTGATCCCGACCACCAGCGCCTTCCGTTTCGGTGATTGCACAGCATCGCGTGCCGCGGCGGGTGAGGCCCCGTTAAATCCTTTCGTCGCTTTGAGATCTTCAGACTGCTGAGCCATCGTTATCTCCTCGCTGTGCCAGCGCCCCGCACCCTGATCAGGTGAGGAGGTGGCAGCTTGCGCCAGCGCCTGTTCTAATCGATGCGCGGCTCTACTCTGGCATAGGCCCTATTCGCCGACCGCGAGCCCCGCGTCCGAAAATCGAAAAAAAAGCGTGAAAGTTGCGTCCCGTCGAGTATCATCTTGGGGTGGAGCGCACCGATGTTGATCCGCACCTCGAAATTCAAGCTTCGCCTTCTTGGTCCGTTCAGTCTCGTGGACCCTGAAGGCCGTCGGATTTCGATACCGAGCCGAAAGGGGACCGCGCTAATCGCCATGCTGGCCATGTCCAGGGAGGGCGAACGGGCACGTGGCTGGCTTCAGACACAGCTTTGGGGCACGCGGGGGTCCCGGGAGGCCCAAGGAAGCCTCCGGCGCGAGCTGTCGGATTTGCGCAAGCGGCTCAACCGCCAGCCTTGGGCGCCATTGATCTGCGAGCGCGACCGGGTCCGGCTCGACCTAAGTGTCGTCAGCGTCGATGTTTTCGAGCCCGACGCCGATGCGCGCGCGCGGGACTTCGGCCAGCCGGGAGAGTTTCTTGAGGGACTCGACATTCCGGGCGAGGAAGACTTCGAGGATTGGTTGCGAGGCCACCGCAACCGTCCGCCTGGGCAGCTGGGAGGTCACAGACCGACTGAAACCGCAAAGCCCGAGCCCCCCGCTCCCCCGGCGATGCCAGACCCGGACCTCACGTGGCTGCCGCAGCGTCCGGCGGAAGGCCCGTCGCTCGCGGTGCTTGGATTTGCAAACCTCACCGGCGATGCCAACGAAACCTATTTCGCCGAAGGGTTCAAACAGGAGTTGGTCAACCGGCTGTCACGGCTCCGGTGGCTGGCCGTCATCGCCGGTGACCCGGGCGTTTCAGAAAGTTCGTCGGTCGCAAGGCAGCATGCAAAAATTCTGGGTACGAAATACCTGCTCGATGGCACTCTGCGTTCGGCCGCCGATCTCATCGCCATTGACGTGACGCTGTACGAATCAAGCCGTCTCCAAGTGATTTGGTCGAAGCGGCTAGAGATCGCACGATCAATCGTTGGCGTTGCTCTCGATGAGTGTTTGCAGGAAGTGGTCGCGCATTTGGGCGCCACGATCGATCATGGCGAGCAGTTGAGTGCGCATGAAAAGCGGCCGTCAAACGCCAATGTCACCGATCTGCTTTGGCGGGGTCGATGGCACCTCAACCGATTGCAGCATGCAGACTCCGAAGCGGCGCGCGAGCTGTTCGCCCAGGCTCTGGCACTCGACCACTACTCCTCGGAAGCCTTGATCAACGTCACCCACGCGCTGGCCTGGGAGATTTGGACCGGCCGACAGCCGGCGCATCGCGTGCACGAGATGCGCCGGCTAGCCCAACGATCCATACGGGCCGATCCCGGGGATGGACGGGGTTATTGGCTCGCGGGCACCGCAGAGACTTGGCTGGGACACATGCAACCCGCCCTCGACCTCCTCCTCCAGGCGGTCGAACTGACGCCGAGCCTCGCCATTGCACACGCGCAGATCGGTTGCACACTGAACCTCTCAGGTAAGGCGGATCAGGCGGAGCGGCCGCTCCAGCTTGCTCGACGGCTTAGCCCATTCGACGTCCATCTCTTCTTCGTCCTGGGCGAATTGGCGATGATGAGCAATCTTCTGAAAAAATACAGCGACGCGATCACCTACGCGGACCTCGCCATCGTGCGGCGAGAGCAATATTGGTACGCCCATATGGTCAAGATCGACTCGCTGGTCCGGCTCGGAGAAAGAGAGCAGGCCCGTTCCGCATTCGACGAGCTGATGAGCATAAGGCCCCGGTTTTCGGGCGCCTATATTGATTGGATTCCGTTTTCCGATCGTTGCCACAATCGTGAGTTCGCCGAAACCGTGTTTTCAGTCTCGGTACATCATACGCTGTAAATTGTTTGGAGCTCTCCGCTAGCGAGGCATTTTTCAAAATCAAGAGGACCTTATGGGGCCCGTAAGAGCGTTTGGGGATATTCAGCAGGCGTGGACATTAAAATATTTCGACAAGATCACGGCGGCCGAACAGAAGCCCAGGGACGAAGACACCACGCCTGCCGGCAGCTTTGATTTTGATGATCTGGGACCCGACGGGCTTTTGTCGCCAATCACAAGGCGCATTTGGCTGTGGGCCCTGCGGGCCATCTTGGCATTTTTCCGGATATTCTGGCCCATCCCAAGGTTCGGCCGCCTCGTCATCGTCACGCGCGACGCCGACGTCCGCGAGGTGCTTTCGAATCCGGCCACCTTCACGGTGCCCTATGGCCCTGAGATGGAGGAGCTGGGAGGTGGCACGGTAACCTTTGTGCTCGGTCTCAACGGCGATCAGCAGCGCTGCCAACACAAGCTAATTGCTGACCTCTCACACGACGGGGATACCGAATGGCTCATTCGCCGATCGGGGGAAATCGCGACCACGCTGATACACGCGTCCGGTGGCCGCATCGACGTGATGAAAGATCTCATCACCCGGGTCGCGGCGGAAACATGCGCCGAGTTTTTCGGGCTGTGGATCGACGACACCGACGCTTTCGCCGAGTGGGCGATGTCCATTTCCGCGCTGCTCTTCGCCGATCCGTTTGGCAAACCTGCCATCCGAAAGCTGGCACTTGCGGGAGCTGCGCGCGTCCGATCGGTCATCGACGACTCTGTGGCGCGCCTCTCGGCTGCTCCGAGCCAACCACCCCCCAGCGGTCTTGACAGTACAATTCTCCAAAGACTCGTCGCGGCGGGCATCTCTGACGACGCAGTTCGCGCCATCATGGTCGGTATGATCACCGGATTTATTCCAACGACCACTCTGGCCGCTGGCAACATCGTCGAGGAATTGTTGACGCACCCTGCCAAAATGCGGGCCGCCAAGGCTGCCGCAAAAAGCATGGGCCATGCCGTAGAGCAAGACGCCGGCGGAGCACGCGAGAAGCTGACTTCCGTTCTCTTCGCGGCGGCGCAGCTCAATCCGGCTTTGAATCCGGGGCAGTGGCGCTATGCCAAGGACGGTGGAACGATCGGTCATGGCTTGAGCGAGCGGTCGATTCGCAAGAATTCCGTGCTGCTTGTCGCAACGGCTTCGGCGATGCGCGACAGACCCGACAAGGGGTATGAATTGGTTTTCGGATCGGGGGTCCATGCGTGCCTCGGAAAGGCGCTGGCGATGGCGCAAGTCACCGAGGTGCTCGCAGTGCTGCTGCAGCAGGAGAAGCTAACTGCAAGCAATGACCGATGGGGACGTATTTATCGCGTCGGGCCCTTTCCACGCCGGCTCGACATGGAATTTGCGCCTGAAGGCTGCTCGCGAAGCCATAGCATGGTCACAATCCTTGCGCCATTGGCGCAGAACGCCGACCAAAAGGCCTGGCGAGACAGAATTTGTAGTTTCGGCAATCCGGCCAACCCAGACATTGCAGAGGCCTTTCGAGCAACGGGCGTCGTCCACTTTGCCTCGCTAAACCTGATTGACCTTGGAGAATCACAAGTACCTGCCCCCCATCTCCTGTTGGAACTCAACGGCGACGGCGACGCAGATTCCCTGATCGACGCGGTTGGCCAGCACGCAAGCAAATGGCTGCAACCGTTGTTCGAATCCGCAGCCGATGGGAACATCGCACCGCGCGAGACAAGCAGCAAACGATCGCTCGTCACCATGCTGAAGGCTCACATGCTCGACCTTCATGCGCGGCCATGGGGGACGACCGGGCTGTGCTTCTATGGCATACCGGGGCAATCCATCGATGACATCGAGCGGCAGAAGCTTTTGGCGCGGTACTGCCGCAGCACTGTCGATTACTTCGTCTCGCTTCATGCTGGATTCGGCAGTCATGCCGTGGACATCCTGAAATTTGTTCGGGGTCTCATTCAGGGCGATCCGAGATGGCGGAATAATACTGACCCGGACATCAGGAAATTCCTGTCCGAGGGCGGCGAATTCAGACGTTATCTCATGATCCCGAGCCGCCAGCAGCCACAAACCTTGGCCTGGCAAGCACCGCCAAGCCGCACGTTGGCGATCCTCGGTTCGCCGACGCTGTTTCCGGTCTATGGATGGCTGAGCCTCGCTGCGATCCTCATCAGCGTCGCCTGCTTCGAATGGCTCGGCTTTTCCTTTGCCGTAGACGACCTGCCGATGACTCTTGGGCAATGCGCGATCGCGCTGGTGGCGGGATGTTTCGGCACCGTCACGCTGGTTGGCATCGTGGTCACCGCGTTCTTGTTGAGGCTCCATTACGCCGACATCCACGACAAGCCGCAGGACTTCGAACCGGATCTTGCCAAGCTTCGCGAGATCGCCAAACACGAGAGCGTTCCAGGCTTTGTACAAAACCACTTTCTGTCCGTGTCCCCGCTCAAGCCAGGTGTTTTCCGGAAGCTGACCCTGGGGATTGCTCTCTGGGGCATCGAGCTAGTCGTTGCGCGTGCGTTCCGCCCCGGGTTCATTTTCAACATGGGGACCATCCATTTCGCGCGCTGGTTCCGTCCGCCCCGGTCGGAGCACCTCGTTTTCCTCTCCAATTACGACGGCAGCTGGGAAAGCTATCTGGAGGACTTCATCACCAAAGCTCATGCCGGACAAAGTGCGGCGTGGAGCAACGCGGTCGGCTTCCCACGGACGCAATTTCTCGTTGGTGGCGGAGCTGAGGACGGGGACCGCTTCAAGCGATGGGTCCGCCGTCAGCAGGAGCCAACGCAGTTCTGGTTCAACCGATTTCCGGACCTTACAGCCGATCAGATCCGCAACCATGCCGTCATCTGCTGGGAGTTGGCGCGCGCCTCCACCGACACGCAGGCTCGCGCATGGCTCAGCTATTTCGGCTCAATGCCGAAGACCGATGCGGAGCTCGAGACGCAGGAGGTGCAGTCGATCATCTTCCGCGGCTTCAGACATCTTGAGCACATGAAATTTGTAGAGATCCGCCTTCCCGAGCGCACAGCGTGCGCCGAATGGTTGAGGACTCTCGTACCGAGTTTGGACACGCATACAGGTGCCAACCTCACATTTGCGCATGGCCCTTTCGAGATAACGTTCGGCGACCGTCCCTCGATGGGCGATGGCGAGAACACAGCGACCTTTGTCGCGTTCACCGCGTCGGGCCTGTCCAATCTCGGCTTACCTGGCCCGAAGAATTCCTCTGCGGTCGCGACGTTTCCTGCCGTCTTCAATATGGGGATGGCCTCACGACATCGCATTTTGGGGGATCCAGATCCCGAGGACATCAAACCTGAGGACACCGATGCATCATGGAGATGGTCGGATGCCAGCACCGAAAACGGGGCACACGCCATCCTCCTGTTATATGGGAGGTCCAAGGAAGAGGTCGATGCTCTTTTTCGCCGCCATCAGGACAATCTGCCAAGCGGCGCCCGCATCTTGTACCAGCTTGATACCCAGCCGACCAAGAAGGGGTTCGGCTACGAGCCTTTCGGTTTTCGCGACGGCATCTCCCAGCCCGTCATCCGCGGGACGCAGCGATTTGTCCGAGGCGTGCAACCCCGCGACATCATGGAGCCGGGCGAGTTCTTGCTCGGTTACAAGAACAATCAGGGATATTATCCGCCGACCCCCGTCATCGCGCGCGAGAAAGATATCAGAAACAGGCTGGGCTCCGTTCCGATCTCCGCCGACACTCGCTTCTCGGCATTCCAGGACCCACGGCCCCAAGTTCGTGACTTTGGGCGGAATGGAAGCTTTCTTGCGATCCGCCAACTTCGGCAGCGCGTCAAAGACTTTCATGATTTCGCTGAGGAACGCGCCGAAAAGCTGCGCGAGACGCCGCGCCTTGCGGATCAACTGGGAGGACCGGTCACACGGGAGTGGGTCGAAGCAAAGATGATGGGCCGTTGGCATGATGGCGTGCCGCTAATCGACCGTCCCATCGCGCCATCAAAGAAACACGATACATCCGAGCCCCCTGCGGGCGAGCACCACGACGAGGCAGAGGCTCGCGAGGATCGATCGGGCCATCACATACATCGCAACGAGCGCCGGTTGCGCTCCGATACCGATTTGGATTTCGGCGTTGACGATCCTCAGGGCTATTATTGCCCGTTTGGCGCCCATATTCGACGAGCAAACCCGCGCGGCAGTCTTGCTCCCGACGACAGTTCCCAACTGGAAATCACCAATCGCCATCGGCTTCTGCGACGCGGCAGGCCTTACGAGCAAGAGAACGAGCAGGGGCTTCTGTTTGTAGGTATATGCGCCGATCTCGAGCGCCAATTTGAGTTCATACAACAATCCTGGCTGAATGCTCCCGGCTTTGCAGGCCTCACTAATGAGCCCGATCCGATCGCGTCGGTGAAGTCTGAAGATCGTTCGACGCGCTTCACGATCCCAACATCGGCCGGATCGCTGTCGCTGGCCGGAAGTAGCAACTTTGTCACGGCGCGCGGTGGGGGTTATTTTTTCCTGCCCAGCCGGTCGGCTTTGATGTTTCTGGCCGATTTGAACCAACCGAATGCGACATCTCACTTGGCGACTAGTGATTGCTCCGGAGCTAAGGACGTTCCATAGCTGCTCATTACAGTAAGGCCTTTCCACGCTTTCACGAGGCCTCGCACTCGGTTCGGCATTTGCAACTTACTTGGTTTGTTTGTGATAGCCGATCCGAGGATTCCATTTGCGCAGAGCTTTCAGGCCATACGTTTCGGCCAACAGAGATTTGACATCTGCGCAGTTCTTTAGCTTGGCTGGATTTGCGAGCGCCTCAACTACGTCCCCGCAAGCTCGCGGACTTGCGAAACTAGTACCCAGAGTTCCACTCAGGTTGGCTAGATGGGCCATGTACGGGCTTCCTGATGGAGCTCTCGTCGTGTCGTATTCGGCTGCTGGACCACGGGATGACCCTTCCCAAATTTTTCCCAAGTGCCCAAGTCCAGCAACGCTGAGTACTTTTTCATCGCTAGCCGGCACCGCGATGCTTCCTTCGGGGCCGCCCTCCACGAATGCTGTCAGGCGAGGTTCTTCGGCTACCACAATCCAGCTGTTGATCGCGACATCAGTAGTCGCATTCAATTTGAACCTTACACGAAGCGGAGGCAAACGGGAGCTCAAAGGAGATGAACTCAGTCCAAAGGCGATGCACCTGAAACCATCTTGGCATGGGGCCCCGAAGAGTGAGTGCGTGACTATGTTGGAGGGAAGGCCGATGGAATTGGTTGCTAGCGTGGCTCCCGCATTGGCCGGGTCGATTACAAGCGTGCCATGCTTGGCTAGCTTGCCATTTGCAAGAACCTCATTGATCTCCGCCTCGATCGAAACTCCCTTTGCAAACGAGTCATCCCACCAAAATTCAATCAGAACCTCCTTGCAGTTCTGCCCAGTCTGCAGGACGAGGAATTCGGGCTCATTGGCAAGCAGAATACGTTTCGCCGAACATCCACTACCGCCTTCATTACCAGCCGCTGCGACGACAAAGCGCTTTGAACCGCCCCGGGATTGCCGGAGGCTCCAACTCTTGAGAAGGTGGAGCCATGACGAGCAAGACGACGAACAAGTTTTCACCCGAGGTTCGGGCCCGTGCGGTTCGGATGGTTCTGGATCACGCAAGCGATCACCCCTCGCGCTGGGCGGCCGTGACATCGATTGCGGCGAAGATTGGCTGCACGCCGCAGACGCTGCATGACTGGGTCAAGAAGGCCGAGGTCGACAGCGGGCAGCGGGCCGGCGTTCCGACCGACATGGCCGACAAGCTGAAGGCCCTTGAGCGGGAGAACCGCGAGCTTCGGCAAGCCAACGAGATCCTGCGTAAGGCAAGCGCTTATTTTGCGATGGCGGAGCTCGACCGCCGGTCCAAGCCATGATCGCCTTCATCGACGATCATCGTGGGGCGCATGGGGTCGAGCCGATCTGCAAGGTGTTGCCGATCGCCCCCTCGACCTACCACGCTCATGTCGCCAAGCGGCGCGATCCGGCCAAGTTGTCGGCCCGCGCCAGGCAGGATGCCAGGCTGAAGATCGAGGTCCGGCGCGTGTTCGAGGAGAACTTCTCCGTCTACGGCGCGCGCAAGGTCTGGCGGCAGCTCAAGCGCGAAGGCTTTGATGTTGCCCGTTGCACAGTGTCGCGACTGATGCGGGACATGGCTTTACAAGGGGTAATCCGCGGCAAAACCGTCAAAACCACGATCAGTAACAAGGCCGCGCCATGCCCGCTGGATCACGTCAACCGCCAGTTCAAGGCGCCAAGGCCGAATGTCCTGTGGCTCTCCGACTTCACCTATGTCGCGACCTGGAGCGGCTTCGTCTACGTCGCTTTCGTCATCGACGCCTATGCCCGCCGGATCGTGGGTTGGCGGGCCTCGCGCACGGCGCATGCCGGCTTCGTGCTCGATGCACTGGAGCAGGCGCTGCATGATCGACGACCGCTCCATCGTGGCGGGCTCGTGCACCACAGCGACAGAGGCAGCCAATACGTCTCCATCAAGTACACCGAGCGCCTGGCTGAAGCAGGCGTGGAGCCTTCTGTCGGCCGCGTCGGAGATTCCTATGACAATGCTCTCGCCGAAACGATCAACGGCCTCTACAAGGCCGAGGTGATCCATCGGCGCGGACCATGGCGACACTTCGAGGCCGTCGAGTTCGCGACTCTGGAATGGGTGGACTGGTTCAACAACCGTGAGCGTCATGCGGAGACCACGCGCTGAGGGTTGATCTGGTCGGCTAGGAAGATCTCGCGGAATGGTTTGTCGCGAGGTCACAATGTCAAAGGATAGTCGTAAGGATAGCGATAAGGATAGGCATATGCCTATCCTCGAACACGGCGCCGACACGCTGCAGCGTGTCGAGATCATCACCGGGACGGGCCGACGTCGGCGCTGGTCGACCGATGCGAAGGCGGCGATTGTTGCGGAGAGTTTTGCGCCGGGCGCAAGCGTGTCCGCAGTGGCGCGGCGACACGACATCAGTCCAAGCCTGTTGTTTCTCTGGCGTCGCCAGGCTACGCGGGCGCAGGTCGCGGAGCGCGGGGACAGAGGCATGCCACCTGGCTTTGTGCCGGTCGCGATCACCGGCTGTGGGCGCCCGAGTGAGGAGCAGGCGGCGATCGAGATCGAGGTCGGCGCGATTCGCATCCGTGTCAGGGGGACAGTGGACCGGGAGGCACTGTGCGAGGTGCTGGCGGCGGTCGGGACGGTTGGTCGATGATCGGGCTTCGAGCTGGGTTGTCGATCTGGATTGCGACGCAGCCGGTCGATTTCCGCCGCGGCATGGACTCGCTGGCGATGCTGGTGAGCGAGGCCTTTGGAGCCGATCCGTTCGACGGCGGACTTTATGTCTTCCGCTCCAAGCGCCGAGATCGCGTGAAGATCCTGACTTGGGATGGAAGCGGCCTTGTCCTTTACTACAAAAGAATCGAGGGGCAGTTCACCTGGCCGCCGATCAAGGAAGGCGTCATGTCGCTATCTCATGCTCAGCTCTCGGTGCTGCTCGATGGCTCGGACTGGAAGCGTGTGCCGATGCGAGTTGTGGATCAGCCGATGCGAGCTGGTTGATCATTATCAAGAGTCGTTCGTCACTCATGCGGAGTTGTTGTAGAATCGCTCTGCATGAGTGATTTGCCTTCCGATCCAGCATTGCTCCGACAAGCCGTGATGACGCTATCGTCACGGCTTGCGGCGTTGTCGGAGGAATGCAGCACGCTGGCGACCGAGCGTGATGCAGCGATCGCCCAACGCGACGCTGCGATCCAGGAGAACGACAAGCTCCTGATAATCCTGTCCCAGTACAAGCGCACGATCTTCGGTCCGCGCTCCGAGACACTGGATATCGGACAGCTGTCTCTCTTCACCATCAGGGCACAGGCGGTTCGTGCCGCCGCCAACGACGACGTGACCGGAGGCAGGCTGCCTGACGGAGCGGAGGGCCGTGGAAAGCGACCGGCGCGACGCAACCGGGGGAAGCTTCCGGAGCATTTGCCGCGCATCGATGTCGTGATCGATATCGAGAGCCACATCTGCCCTTGCTGCGGCGAGCAGCTGCACAAGATCGGGGAGACCGTCAAGGAAGCCTTCGACGTCATTCCGATGCAGTACCGGGTCAAGCGCATCATGCGTCCACGGTACGGCTGCCGGGGATGCCGCCAGGGTGTTCTGCAGGCACCCGCGCCGGCCCAGGCGATCGACGGTGGAATGGTGACGGAAGCCTTGCTGGCCCACGTCGCGGTGATGAAATACGGCTACCAGCTGCCGCTGTATCGCCAGGAACAGATGTTTGCCGCCCAAGGCATCACGCTCGACCGGCAAACGCTGGCCTCGTGGATGGGCCGCGTCGCCTGGTGGCTGAAGCCGCTTCACGCGCTGTTGCGCCGCGCAGTGATGTCCTACCCGCGGCTGTTTGCCGACGAGACGCCGCTGCCAGTTCTCGATCCCGGCCGTGGCAGAACCAAAGTCTGCCAGTTCTGGGCGATCGCCACCGACGACCGCCCGTGGGGCGGCCCGGCGCCGCCGGCAGTAGTCTACGTGTTCGCCGAGGATCGCAAGGCAATCCGCGCCAGGCAGCTGTTTGGAGACTACGACGGCATCCTGCAGGTCGACGGCTACGCCGGGTACAAGGGGCTGATTAAAAACGGCGGCCGTCTGGTACAACTGGCGTTCTGCTTCGCGCATGCGCGGCGGAAGTTCTGGGACGTCCACATCGCGACGAAATCGCCGATTGCCGCGGAAGCGCTGCAGCGGATCGCGATGTTCTACGCCATTGAGGATCGCATTCGCGGTTTGCCGGCGACGCAGCGAGCTGCGGTGCGACAATCCGACACCAGACCGCTGATCGAGGACTTCAAGCCCTGGCTCGAGGCGCGACTGCTGGAAGTCTCGAAGAAATCCGGCCTTGGCAAGGCGATCCGCTACACCCTCAACCATTGGGATGGCCTGACGCGATTCATCGATGATGGGCGCATCGAGATCGACAGCAATACGGTCGAACGCAGCATCAAGCCGATCGGGCTGGGAAAGAAAAACTATCTGTTCGCAGGCAGTGAGGGCGGCGCCGAAACCTGGGCCACTCTCGCATCACTCATCAACTCCGCAAAGCTTCACGACATCGACCCACGGCACTATCTTACTGATGTTCTCGAGCGCATCGTCTCCGGACGTACCAAGATCAATCAGCTGAACACGCTGCTGCCGTGGAATTGGAAAGCCGAGCGCGATGGTTCGGAGCCAAAGCTCGCCGCTTGATCAGTTCGACGGCAAGGCGTCGGGAACTTCCTGCGCATCGCTGGCGTCGTCGTAGATCTCTTCGCGGATCACGCGCAGCGTTACCTCGTGCAGATACACTTGCAGCGCACCCTCCAGCTCGGTGAACTCGGGCAGCAGGACTCGATCAACGAAGCCCCGTGACGCACGGACCATCACCGTGTTACGTCGCTGTCGGCGATATCGAAACGGCCGCAGCCCATATCGGCGGCAAAGCGCCAGAAACAGGTGCCGAGACCACTGGTCGGGAAGTGAGAATTGCTGTTCGATCGGTGGATCGTGGCGAGCAAGTTCCTCGACCCGGGCCCGCACCCGCTGCAGCGCGGCTTCCGCTGCAAGGCGCTCACCAGCAGTTCCGGCACCCACGAACAACGCCTCGATCTTCCGAAGCTTCTCGCGCAGCTGCGACTCGCTGGTCATTCTGATCCCCGTTGCCCGCTCCGAACCGGGATCAACCCATCACCGCGCGCCGGCGGCGTCAATCATCCCGACCGCGCTATCCAGAGCATTCCGCGCAAGTCAAGCCCAGGCACCCGTGATCCTCTCGTGACGCTCACCAACAACCGAAGGCTCCTCGAGCCCATCGGCAACATACCGCCGGCCGAGGCCGAGCAACGCTACTACGCCATGCTGGAACAACCCGCCATGGCGGCATAACTTAAACCAAATGGCCTCCGGCAATCCCGGGGCGGTTCACGCAGGATGGAACAGCAAAGCGTGAGCGGAAGGTGCTCCAATTATAGCGACAGCCTACAATGAACCAGCCTAAAACGAACGTTTCCGGAGTGCCTCAACTATTCAGTGACGGCTCGATGTCAGCGCCGACCGGCCCGACCTCAAATCAAATGCGCCATTCTCACCGAGTAGTAATCCCTTAAGAACCACTCCCACCTTTTGGGGGTCCACCAGCCCTACAGTCACAATTCCGATCAAGTTGTCCGCTTTATTGGTAATCTGATGAAGCGAGATCAGGCCCTCGTGTTCCGCTAGCTCGTGATGGTGAGGATAAAGCAGCATCAGGCGATCGCACTCGTAAACATGGGAGTAGGCCATCATTTGGTAGACATCGGCCTGACCTACTCCTCGCTTTGCATCGTCGATTGCTCCCTTGAGCCGTTTCCATTTTGTATCGATCACTAACAGGGGCTTGCCATTTCGACTCACAACGATGTCAGGTCGCGTCGCAAAGCGCGCCGCCCCCGTATGCAGATCTATGAGCGCGTGTTTCCTAGGTCCTTGCAACTGCACCGCAAGGTCTGTCCCTCGTAAAGCGCTCCGCAGGATCCGCCCGACAAACTCTTCAAAAAGCGTGTTCATTTCAAAGAGTAGCGAAAACCCTTCAACCGAGCCCGACGTTGTCGATTGGAACTGATGTTGGAGAAACAGCTTCGCAAATCGGAGCAGTTCTGCCCAAGCCGCATTGGTTCGATCGATGAGAACCCGATCCCAGCGCAGCGAGCCAATCGGGACAGTCGCCACACTATCATAAGCAAACATGAGCTCGGCTAATCTTCGTTGATTCTCAATATTCGAGGAGATTGCACGAAGACGCGATATCGCCGCCTTCATGATCTGATTTAGAGGGACGTTCTGGTTCAATTCATCAAATCGACACGCCAGCTTTTGTGGCGTCGACACCATGATCGTAAACTGTCGAACTACATCGAGGGTCCCACGCAGCGCTGTAACGTCTTCCTCCAATTCCGTGTACTGCCGCGGAATTCCCTGGCGGAGCGCGGCAAACAGCTTTCCGCAAAACATGCGAATGATGATCTCGAGCATATTGTCACTCTGCCAACCAAGCGCTGTGACCGGACCTGTGGCGATATCAAGATCGAGAACCTTCGCCAGCATATGTACTAAGCTTCGGCGAACTGCCTGATCGTCACTTGCGCCCTCGATCTTTGGCAAAATCTCCAGGGTCACTCCATTCGCAACGAGAACTCCAACAACCTGTTGCGCCAAAAGGCTTGAGGATCTATCCACTAAGATCCTCGCTCCGCCATCACCTCCTAGCTTTGTCCGCCGAGCGACTCGCAGCAAGTTTTCAGCGAGAGGCCGGGTAAAAGCACCCGCCCCACTCGACGGCGCCTCAATTGGTAACCCCGTCCACTCCCTTACTGTCCGACGGATCATTGCATCAGGCCTTCGAAGGCTCCATCCTCAAACTTCGAACGGATTGCATACCGAAATCGCTCGGTTATATCGGCTTCCGGAAGCATCGATGGCGCGGGCAGTCTGATGCGATTGATAAAACGCCCCTCATCGCTTGTCTCCCCAAGTACTATTCGCACCTTTTCCCAATCGTCATAGAAATACTCGGCCAGTAGCGGGATGACCTTCTTTCGCATCACGTCATCCAACTTCTCCCGCGTATCGCACTCCATGAAGTAAGCATGTCCTATCTGGTGCTCTCGATCGAATAAATACTCGATACGCTCGTTCAGGCGAAGCAAAACAGACGACAGGTCAACTCCCTCTACATCTCTGCTAAGAAGAATTGCGTCGGGCATTAGCTCTTTGAATTGAAATCTTCGGCGCAGGGCTGTATCTAGCAGCGCAATAGAACGATCCGCTGTATTCATCGTGCCAATGATGTGCAGGTTCGGAGGCACTCCAAAATCTTCTCCGGAATAGGGCAGGGTGACGGTCAACGCGTTGATGCGGCCGAGGCGCTTATCCGGCTCTAGAAGCGTTATAAGCTCGCCGAAGACCTTCGAAACATTTGCTCGATTGATTTCGTCGATAATCAGAACGTAGGGAAGTGGCGCGCCTCCAGGTCGACCCTCATTTTCAGTCTCGCCAATAAGCGTTGCAAGCGCGGAGCGATTGAGCTTTGCCGTATCCAGCTTGTAGAGCGCGGCCTGCGTAAACTTCCCCTGTAAGATCGTCTCGACGGGGAGAGCCCGCTCAAACACGCGTAGCCAGCGAACTTTTCGTCGATGACGAAATTGGGGCGCATTACCATGGTACTCATACGGCCCGATAACTTCGCCCACCGCTCGAAATTCCGTATTCCCATACGCGATAATGACAATGTCTCCTTCCTTCATTACCGCACGCATGTAGTGAGACTGACGGACCCGAGAACTCTGGCTGTTGACGTCCGGGTCTTTGGTTCGCCACTCATTCAAGATCGCATCAAATTGCTCATAAGCGGAGTTACTCCAATCGAATCCCGTACCCCATCCTAGGGCGATGTAGCTTCCCTCTATAGCCGCCCGATAAATTTCCTCATCGCCGTCCGCCGCGCCCAACGACATCTTGAAGAAGTCACGTTTGCTTAGATCAATGTCCGTTGAAGCCGCATGACCGGCCTGTTTAGCCACTGACGCCACACGCTTAAAGACGCCATCTGTCGGCTTCAATCTGAAACCCGTGCTTGTCTGATTGTCCGCCTCCTGGTCGGGGCTCGTATCAGGCCTCAGCCCCTCCACAAATTCTTCATAGCTATAACTCTGATGGAACGTTACGAAAGCGATGCGACCAGCTCTTTTGAGCGCATTGAATCGCGCCATAACTGCTCCGCGACCAACGCCATCTGGCAACTTTCCATCACACAGCAACACGGCTTCACGCGCACTCGAGTATGTCTTCCCAGTGCCTGGCGGGCCATAAAGGATCAAGTTGGTCGCCGTTTGGCCAGCCACGATATTCTCGTCCTTCAATTCTGTTGCATTACGTTTTGCCGCTTCATCTGCGAAGTCAAAGCGCTCGTACCAGTCCAACGCAAACTTTAGCTGCGCTGCGCTCGTCACCCGCACGCTTCGCACGGGTCGGGGAAATCCCTTCTCTCTGAAAGAAACTGCGGGTTGATGAGTCAGGCGATTAGGCAAGTTCGAATGTCGCCCCTCATTTGCCTCATACAATCTTTGTTCAACGACTGGGATTTTAGCTCCGCTGTCTTCAAACCAGAGCTGTACAATCGAATTGCCGCGCTGCAGCGCTATCGCCCTCTTGTCCGACAAATCGAATGACACCAGGTATTTGGTATCCACGTCAGGCGTTCCATAGCGGCGACGCAATTCGGCTTCTGCGCTCTCAGTATCGATTTGCTCATTGTTGTTCGGCGCGAATGCAAAGACCGTCGTCGAGCTGTTCTGAGGTCCTTCCCGCGAAATCTGCGAAACGCTTGCGTCGACAAGAAATTTGTCGCTCCCAATTGCACTGCACACAGCTGGGATGGCGTCACTAAGACCCATTTGCTTTTGTACATCACCCGCTCTGACAGAAACGGACGTGTCCCCACGGGCCCTTGCCGGTTCAATGAAATTTGCACGTACGAACCAACGGATATCGTCAGCTTGACTCATAGGTAATTTTCCAAATTATCATACGAACGAAAGTAGATAGCGCAGCCGGATTTCGAACAATGCCCGATTGGACGGCCGTACCATTAGATTATGAGGAATACGGCAGAGGAAGCGAGACGTTCGTCGCATCAGACGCCACTTTTGACGCTCGCTCTATAAAAAAGAATACATCTCCGGCTAATCCTGAGCGCCAGGAGCATTTCTTAAAGCAGTTGAGGAACATTGCGTGGCATCTCGGCACCGACGAGATCCCCGTATTTTTGAACTTCAATGGCAAGCAGCTGCGTATGGACAAAGGCTGCCTCGGCCACGCCGTCGCGGCAGGAGCAATCGAGGCCCCCAACGATGGGCCACGCGGCCACGTCGTGACTGTGACTCTCTTGCAGCAATTGGACCCCGGATCGAACGACGAGGATAGCTCGCTAAGCAGATTCAAGGCGGATTACCGCACCTATGTGCTAGCCAAATACAACAGATTCGACATCACGCGCCAGAGCGGCAGGGATAAAGCATGCTACTTCAAAGCAACGGACTTTCCGACGTACATGCGCTTGGTACACAGTTTTGCGAAATCTACGGTCGCTCTGGTATGCGAGGGCCGTTGGAAGGAAATAGCTTTGGCGACGTTAGTAAACTTGCCGACTTCGGTAAGGATCGAACGGCACGACAAGACGGTTCACCTCGTCACACGCACTCTTCCGGTCGATATTGCTTCTCCCGTCGAAACTCAAAGAGATGCTATCGACGCTGCAATGCAGGCCGCGGAGTCCCTGCTTCCCTATGCTGAGCAGGTGCGGACTGCGAGCAATCAGTAAAGCCCTTAGGAAGGGCTTGATCTTCCTAGATTCGCAAATGAGATGGTATGGAAGAAGTCGTCCAATGGCCGACAGACGCCACACTGCCGAGAGGATGACCGGCTTCAGAGACCGTGCCCCGCTGAGATATTTGATTCAGGATTACCCTTTGAGATCCTCTCTATGATGGCCGGCCGGATGTAACTTCCTACAAGGACCTCGACCTCGTCGCCTTCTTCCGCACCGAGCAAAGCCGTCGCCACTGGCGTGAGGTGGTGGATAATTCCGCGCGAGGTATCGGATTGCGCCTTACTGATGGTCACATTGATCGTCCTCTTGTCATCAGTCAGATAGCGAAACTTCACCGTGTCTCCGACTTCCACTCTTCGGTCATTGTTCGAGCTCGGTTGCTTTGCATCAGACGGCGCGACAATAATCGGCCTGCTATCGCTAAGAACATCGGACGCACGTCGTTCGGGCTTTAACCTGATTTCGGGAGACGTGGCGCCGGGTTGGGGGGTCCTAAGAAATTCCTTTTCACGGCGTTTCAAAGCAGAAAGCTGATCGATTACTGCCTTCCGGAGCTTCTCTGCTTCTTGACGGGGGCTGTTAAACCAGTCCGTTGACCAGATTCGATGCAGCCTCCAACCCAAACCTTGAAGGATCTCTTGTCTAAGCCGGTCACGGTCGCGCGCTGACTTAGCCGAATGATAGCTCGCGCCGTCACACTCGACCCCGAGAACAAACCCATGTGGCCAATCCGGATGACGAACGCCAATATCGACAAAATAGCCGGCCACCCCTACCTGCGGCACGGGGGTACAGCCCATCGCCTTTATCTGTTCAATGACAAATAGCTCAAAGTCTGAGTCTGGCTCTCGCTCAGTTGTCTCACCGGAATCGAGAACACCGCTCGCCGAATACTCCAGCCAGCGCTTGAGCATGTGCGCACCGGCGTTGCTATTCTCCTCCGCCTCGATATCTCCAGCAGTCATTGACGAGAACGTCACGATCTTTTGCTTCGCACGGGTGAACAGGACGTTTAATCTCCGCTTGCCCGCGAGGCCATTTATGGGACCAAAACGCTGCATGACGCGAGCGCCTGGTTCCTCCGCACCGTATACCGTCCCTATGAATATGACGTCGCGCTCATCGCCCTGTACATTCTCTAGATTCTTGATGAAAAACTCCTCGAGACCGTCGTTCCGTTCCCTCCACGCGTCGACATACTTCTGTACCGAACGGCTGTTCGCGACCGCGTATTCGAACTCCTCGATGATAAGGTCACGCTGCTTCTGATTCAGGGTAACCACACCAAGCGACCTATCAGGATCCGTTTGCATGAACTCGACAATCGCGTCGATCATCGCCTTCGCTTCAACCGGATTGGTGCCGGCTTTGTAGCGTCCCTTCACGTTCCTAGACTCGACCCCCATATGCGCGATCGCCTCTGTCGGGGAGGGGAACACGATGAGAGAGTCATCGTAGACTAATCTGTTTGAGAATTTGATGAGACCCGAATGGCGCGAGCGGTAGTGCCAACGAAGGCGCCGGGCTGGACGGAATGAGCCATTGGCCATTTCCAGTATCGACTCGTTTGAGACAGCTTCATCCTCGTCTGCCTCCTCGTCATCAATCACCGTCTTGAAGAAGCTGCTCGGTGGAAGCTGATTAGTGTCGCCAACAACCACAGCTTGCGAACAGCGCAAAAGAGCGCCGATCGCAGACTCCGGTGGCATTTGGGAGGCCTCGTCGATAATGCAAAGGTCAAATTGGATGCTGCCTTTTGGCACGTACTGCGCAACCGCCAAGGGTGACATCATCCAGCAGGGCTTGAGTTCGATCAGCGCCTCTCCGGCCCGTTGCGTTAAATCGCGAACGGGTATGAACCTCTGCTTTTTGTTGATCTCATTCTCAATCAGCGACATGTTCGTCCAGGTGGACTTTCTGCCAATCCCATTGCCCATCGGTGGACGCGCAGTGGCCTGCACCGTGGCGCGAAGCTGCTTACGCGACAACTGAATTAATTCTCGATCCTTCTCGACGAGGGTAGCTCTGAGTTCGTCCAGCCTCGCACCTCGATATCGGCTGAGCTTGCGACCCAACTGCGCGTACACGGCCTTAGCCAACTGGCGTATAGCAAGCGCTTCAACTTGAGAGCCCAACCCTATTAAGGAGCCATGCCGCTGTCTTTCCTGTACGAGGGGCAGGATTCCTTCCGGGCCGGCATCGGTAAGCGCTGTCGCGAAGGTCGCGAACGCAAATAGACCACTTCCGTCCAAGGATGCTTGTTCGAGTGCTTCGGCGGCCTCGGAGAGGCTCCGATCGCGCGTAAATGCATCCGCTTCAATCTTTGCAATTTCGGCCAGCTTGGCCAAAGTGGTCGTGAGCTTGTCCTCTGAGGACAGCGCCGCGCTGATAGCTTGAGAAGCCGCCAGCGGGTCTCCCCTGAAGAGGACATTCCGGAGCAGAGAGGCGTGATTTTCGGTCGACTGCGCCCATTTGCTCAGCGCCCCCAGGTGCTCGCTTTGGGTCTTGTGACCGGCGAAACGCTCGCCCAAGAGTTCGCGCGCTTGTTGGTGATCGTCGAGGCCGCGGCGCTGCGATATAAGCTTTTCCAACCGCAGCCTTACATCTCGGATTTCGGCGAGCCCGACCTCCCGATTTCTGATCACGTCGGCAACTTGCTCGATCTCGCCTATCGCATGGTCAATCCGTGCAGCGTCCTGTTCCGCAGCGGCGATCCGCTCATCCAGGGATGCAAAGCTGATCGAAATACCCGTGGCAGGAATTGCGGGAAATAGGTCGAGTTGGCTCAATGGGCCGTCGCGCAAAAGCCCGCGCAATGAGATGTGCTCGGGTCCACCAAATTCCCCTGAGATTCCCTCAAGAAACCGCGCCAAGCGAACGAACGGCTCGAAGTGGGTGTCCAAACCACGATAGTAAAACCCAAATAGGCCACTCGCATCGGCCTGCGTGTTGAACTCGGCAGATCTGCGCTGGAATGAAAGAAACTCATCGAGGCTTTGGATTGCCTCTGCTTTAGAGAACCTTGACGAACGCGAGATCGACCTGAAAAGCCGCTTTGCCTCGCGGTACTTAGATGAAAGAAAGGAAAATGTTCCGGCGCTGCGGAAAGTTGAAACGCAAGCGACAAGTGATCCAGGCGAAACATCGGCAGATAGGGAGATCTTCTCCGAAAGGCTTGTCCGCAGACTCTGTAGCTGCTGCCCCTCCTCGCACAATCGGCGCAAGTGAAAGTGAGCGTCCTCTTGCGAATGCTTTCCAGTCCTCATCGCAAGTGCTTCGCGCCCGACTTCTCGACATAAAGCGTGCGCCCTGCCTATATCATCCAGCGACCAACTTTTTGCGGCCTCATGAGCGCTGACGAGCGGCAACAACTTAGCCGCTATCCCACGAGCTGTATTTGCTGATGCTCGGTGGCTCTGCGCCTCCTGGGCTAGCTCGCCTTCGCTGATGGAGGAAAGTGTGGCGCGTACGCAGATCTCCTCCAATCGCCGGATCTTCTTTAAGGCCGCCGCGCCTGGTTCCTCCGCAAGTTCGGACGCAAGTCGATCTTCGGTTGCATTCAGATCGTCGCATTCCTTGAGAAACGAAGCTAGTTGGCTCGCTTTACCCTCGGCGAGCACCTGGCGAACCAGCTCTGGTGAGTGCATCTGCAAATGCTCGGTACACGCCGGCAGGAATTCCCGAAGCGCCTCTAAGCTCGAACGAATCTGATTCTCAAGGCCCCAAGGCTGGAGTGCTTCCAATGCAATCGAAAGTGCTCGAGCTTCGTTGGAAGCTTTGGCGGCAAGTGCGCACACCTCTTCAACGGTAAAGCGGTCGGGATTAACAAGCTGGGTGTCCTTCCACGCAAGACCCGAGACGAGTACCTCTGCATGAGCCTTCTCGATCTGTAGGCCCACTTGCACGAGCCCCGATAAACCTGAAGCTGTTTGCGTCTCGCTCCGAAGCTTACAACGCTCGAGCGCTTCGTTCGAAATTCCGGTTAGCCGATCACTGGTCGCGATGCTCTTCCCAAGGATGGCGTGGACCGTCAGTCCGGATTGACCAAATTCGGTTGTCAGCAGGTCGATGTAGTCCGCCAGTTCTTGACGAACACGCCGGAACTCATCGATTTTAGTGTCATAGCCCCGAATTGCCTGGCTCTGCTGCATATCCAGTCGAGCCCGTATGGACTCAATCACCTGTTCACGCGTCGACTTCTCAGCTTGAAGCGGCAACAAGAATTCGCCCAAGCCGACTGCCTCGAGCCGCGATTTGACCACGTTTAAAGCGGCAAGCTTCTCGGCGACGAAGAGAACCTTTTTGTTCGCTGCAAGCGCTCCGGCAATCGCATTTACAATCGTTTGAGACTTGCCCGTACCTGGTGGGCCCTCAACTGCCAAATTCCGGTCGTCGGCTATATCGACCAGAACGCTGAATTGGGATGAGTCAGCGTCCATGACGAGGCACGGCACCTTGGCCTCGATGTCGGGCTTATCTACTTCATACTCGTCGGCGAAGGGCGAGGCTCCAGCGGCTTCCGAGCCAGCAAGAAGTGACTGCACAACATCGTTTTGCGGAAAGCCGGGCTGGCTCGGATCGAGATCGTGATACATTGCCATTCGAGCAGAAGGAAAGACGCCGATCGCGACCTGACGTCTGACGCGCCATTTCCTGTTTTTAGGCAGGACGCTCCCAACGTCGGCGAGGTAAGCCTCAACCGACGTTCCGTCGAATCTGGGCATTTCTATCGAAAATTCGAGGCTCAGCTTCTCAGTGAGGACAGCATTCAACTCTGGCACATCACCCATTCCAGCGATGAAATACTTGGGGCCCTGCGCCGTTCGGACACGCTTGATTTCGACCTGCAGAAGGATAAGAGGCGCGAACGAGCTCTCACCCCGATCATCCTCCGACCACTCCAGAAACCCGAACGCAACATGGAGCACGTTCATGCCGGTTTCCTGTAGCCAGGTCCGGCTCTTGGACATGATCGCATTTAGCTTTCGCTCGAGATCGCTAGGCAGCAATAGGGTTTGGATCTTGTCGTCCGTATGGCGTCCGTCGGCGTGCTCGGCTTCGACCGCGGGCAGATCGTAAGAAGGAAGGATGCCGTTATTCTTGGCGTGCTGGGTAAGATTAATTTCGGACTTTTGCACTCGCGGCGGCATTCCGAGTTGCTGTCTCACTCGGTCTTTAAGAGCGCGTTCTGCAGTGCGGGTCTTGTCGAGATAATCATCGCCGTCTCGATCGACGGCTTCCATAGCGACAACGTAGTCGTCGTCTGTTAGTCGCGCGTTGATGAGCGCTTCGCGGAACGCGTCTGCCTGTTCGTCACGAGGATCCCCTTCGAGGGGTGGAAGAGGTATCAGTTCCAGTTCTTGCCCATTACAGAGTTCAAAGAACAGCACGTCCGGAAGCTCGTCCACGGTTCTCAGATGAGCGTTCGAGCGTGGACCGAGTTTGGTCGAAATAAGAGGATTGCGCCTACTCAGATCGAGCAGCTTTGGACGAAGATTCTCGATTCTCGCGCGGATCAGCGTGTCGAGACTTTCAGATCCAGGCTTCATGTTGGAGCTGACCTTCAATTATCGGGGAGCTTAGGACCAAAAGGTCCTAGTGGTGCAGCGATATTGGGGCGAAAAGCCGCCCGGACGAACGGAAAGGTCGAAGCGAGCTCAAATTCAGCGCAAATGCTTGTGGATCGAAGTTCACTACCGCCCCTGACATCTCGCTTTTAAAGCTGCGAGTTATGCTCAACCGCTACCTTTTTATGTTGTACAGCCGCGCGTTGTGTCCAGAAGATTATGCCCACTCCCGACGAAAGTAGGTCCGTACAAGCCCGGCGTTATTACCGGAGCGAGTTGATCGACTAGACGGGCAGCAAATTAATGCCGGGCTTTTCCTCCGCCACAGCACTTTGCCAAGCTTGTCGCCCTTTTGTGTTTCTGTAAGTACCGGACAGAGCGAGCATTTCTGCCGGCGTCAAACCAAAGACCACCGGATGGTCCAACGATATGGGCCCAAAACCTAGCTCCGCTGAAAAAAAATCCCTGAATGAGAGTGGGGCCGGTCCGCGAGCGGAGACGCGCCTGAGGAATTAGCCACCCCCCACCCAATCAATCGACGGCTTTTCGAGGACAGAACGGTTGAACTCGAGCCTCATCGCGGTCTCTTTGCGCGTGAACCACCGCTACGTGATTCTACGAAGATCGGCGTATGCCGTACCTTCTTCTAGTCGCCAAGCCCTGCGACTGCGCCATCCAGGGGAAGTGCTATTCGACAAAGAAGCCCCTCAGGGTCAAACTTGACGGTCACCTCCCCGTCAAGGTCATGAGCCAAGGTACGTTCGAGCAGCGTAGATCCAAAGCCGCGGCGAGCCGGCGGAGAGACCACCGGGCCGCCAACTTCCTGCCAAATGATACCGAGCTGTGCCCCTGCACCGCTAGTTCTTCTCCAGTCAACTTGCACGCGGCCCTCGTCCTTGGAGAGCGCTCCGTATTTCCTCGCATTCGTACACAACTCGTGCAACGCCATCGCAATCGAAACGGCCTGTTTTGGCGTCAGCAGAACTCTCGGGCCGGCGAGCGATATCCGATTCGCGTTTGTCCCCTTGGCATCAAGAGTTGTCTCGGCGAGCTCCGCCAGCGACGCGTTCTCCCAGTTTGCATGCGTGAGCAGATCGTGTGCGTGCCCTAGTGCAATAAGCCGCCCCTCAAACGCATGTCGTGCCTCAATAGGATCGGCATTATTCCTGAAAGTCTGGTGCGCGATGGCTTGGACAATCGAAAGCGTATTTTTGACGCGATGGTTGAGCTCGTCCACGAGCAGCTCGCGGGCCTTCTCAGCTTCGTCGCGCTCGGTGACGTCGACATTTGCTCCAATCATTCCCATAAATTCGCCCGAAGTCGAAAAGCGAGGATGGGCGCGAGTTTCAAGCATGCGATAGCGGCCCTTCGCATCGAGGTAACGGGCCTTCAGCTCGAAGTCGCTACGTGCATTTAGAGCACAGGAGACTTTGCTGACTACGCTCGCGCGGTCTTCCGGGTGCAATGTATCGCTCCAATCGAATTCTGGAACTCCTTGCGCTGAAACGCCCCAGAACTCGCGTAGCATCTGATTGAGCTGGACGCATTTCCCGGCCGCATCGCTCATCCAGATCATCACGGGTGCGTTCTCAACCATGAGTCGGAAACGCTCTTCGGACGAGCGAAGCTCAATCTCGGCCTGTTTGGCCGTGGTGATGTCGAGTGCCACACCGATAAAGCCGACATGCTCTCCGTGCTCATCGAACCTAGGCTGGGATACGGCTTTGATCCATCTCCAATCTCCATTCGTTCGCAAGATTCTGATCTCGACCGCGAATAAGTTCTTAGGTGGATCACGGCTCACTGGCACAAGCTTTCGCAGCTGCTCGGCCTTCAGGATTCGCTCGGCATCTTCCGGGTGCACCCGGGCGCGCCAATCAAGTCTAAGCGCCTCCTCGTAATTCAACTCAAAGAATTCCGTGTACGCCTGATTTACGAATGAGCGATCGCCGTCGAGTTTGGTGACCCACATTGGAATCGGCGCGCTGTTGGCTATCGTTCGAAATCGCTCCTCGCTCTCACGGAGAGCCTGTTCGGCAAGTTTTGCGTCCGTCACGTCGAAGTGCGCGCCTATCAGACGGATCGGTCGACCATCGGTATCTCGGTCGATTTGAGCCGCGACCCGGACCCAGCGTGTCCGGCCGTCGCTCGGCCGAATAATGCGATATTCAGCTGAGTAGTCCGAGGCGGTACTTGCCAAAGAATCGAGAAACTGGCTTTCGACGCGAGTTCGATCCTCAGGATGGATGCGCGCAACCCAGTCCTCATGAGTCTCGTTGGCTGCCGTCGGAGGGAGGCCGTGGATTATCAAATATTCGGGCGACCTGCGGTTGCGGAAGCCGTCTCGAAGGTCGACCTCTACTCCACCAATACCGGCGATCCGGTGGATCAGCGCCAGCTCCGCTTCGCGCGCTTGCAATTGCCGGAGCAGCCGGTGCACGTCTGATCCAGCATCTTGTGTCAAAGCACTCAATTGTAAATCTCAGGTTAGGTGATTTAAAACGTAGCCCAACGCTCGCAAGGAAAACTGGTTCCCAAGGTCAAGTCGACCACTACTAAACGCCTTCCGATTGATACCCCGCTTTTCAGCGGCCGAGCAGTACCAGCGATACTTTTTGCGGTTAACCAACACCCCCGTGCGATCCCCCCACCTTTTGTTCAAATGGGCTTTTTGTTTTTATTTCCGAACTTTTTGCGTGTGAACCATGGAGACCGGTCGCGTATCCAAGCTTCCAGACTTTTGCCCACCCCCCGGGGCTCGAAGTCCAAGCAGCAAAGAGCCCGACTTTAGAGCTCTAATGGTGCTCCGACTTTGTAGCAAGCTGCGGGCGGCCTGTTACGACCGATCGACGGACATCGACCGCAAGACCGCCTCATAGAGCGTCCCGTCGTCGAGTTGCCTACGTCGCTCCAATGCTGTGATGTGCTCCAGTTCGCGATCAGTCATCCGCATAAGCACTTCCCAGCCGCCAACACGTTGAGCTATGCGGTTCTGGGTGACTTCGGTGGGCTCCTGCTTAGCTTGGAAGGCCTTCAGTCGCTCGGTAACGCTAGTCGTCGCCTTTGTACTCCGGTCCATGTGCGGGTTAGCCGTAGGTGGATGGGCGCTCGCTCGCGAACGCTCATCGGCTATAACAATTGAAGGTTCTATTGAAGGTTCTATTGAAGGTTTAAGCCGCACAGCTATGCGGCCCGGGCTTCGTCCGCGGTGCGGCCTGGTCAAGCCGCAATCTGCACTCACCAGATACGGGTTACCCGTAGCTGGCGGGACGATTTCAGGCGTAGCCGCGATCTGCGGCTTGGTTGCCGCGTCGGACATATTGAGCTGGTAGTGAAACGTTTGCCATTGACCGCGGCGTTTGGGCGCCCTCGTGACGGATATTAGGCCCTGAGTGATCAGCTTTTTGGTCTGTCTCTGAACCGTATCGAGAGACATTTCAGCATGCTCGCTGAGTGTCCTCTGCGAGGGCCAACAATAACCGTGTTCGTCGGCATAGTTCGCGATTGCGAGGAGCAAAAGCTTCCGCCCGCAATGGCCGACTTTCTGGTGCAATGCCCACGCTGTTACCTGCCAACTCATCAGAACTTGCCCGTATCGGAACAGCTTTTCGGGCAGTTCGAATGATTGGAGATTGCAGCGTATGCAGCGCGTCGGCCACGAAAGCGGCCCAGTGGGCGATCGTCGGCATCAAAGGCAGCATACAGCTTTGGTGAAACCTGTACGAAGCGGCCGAGGTGTGTTTCGGCATGGAATAAGGACCCCGTTTCGGGGTGATCGGCATCCAATCGGGACCCCGGGATAAGGGTCCACAGTGGCTTCCATCGAGTCATGGAAGCCGAGGTTGGGATGCTGGTGGTGGAGACGATTGGTAAGATCCGTCGCGCCTACTTTGTTGATGGTCGTCCGATCAAGGCGATCTGCCGAGAACTTGGCGTATCGCGGAAGGTGGTTCGCAAGGTCATTCGTTCTCAAGCGACGGAGTTCCGGTACGAGCGCGAGACGCAGCCGCTCCCGAAGATGGGTGCCTGGAGTGCCGAGCTTGATCGGTTGCTGGCAGGGAATGAGAGCAAGGCGGCGCGGGAACGGCTGACGCTGATCCGGCTATTCGAGGAACTCCGCGGCCTGGGTTATGCCGGCGGCTATGATGCGGTTCGTCGATACGCCCGACGGTGGACCAAGGAACGCGGCACCTCGACAGCGTCGGCTTATGTGCCGCTGAGCTTTGCACCAGGCGAAGCCTACCAGTTCGACTGGAGCCACGAGGTGGTCCTGCTGAGCGGCACCACGGTGATGGTGAAGGCTGCTCATGTTCGGCTCTGTCACAGTCGCATGCTGTTCGTGCGGGCCTATCCGCGGGAGACGCAGGAGATGGTGTTCGACGCCCACGACCGGGCATTCGCCCTGTTCAAAGGCACCTGCACCCGCGGCATCTACGACAACATGAAGACCGCGGTGGAGACGATCTTTGTCGGTAAAGGCCGTCTCTACAATCGCCGCTTCCTGCAGATGTGCAGCCACTATCTGGTCGATCCGGTCGCCTGTACGCCAGCGTCGGGCTGGGAGAAGGGGCAGGTCGAGAACCAGGTCGGGCTGGTCCGGGAGCGCCTCTTCACGCCGCGGCTGCGGTTCAAAAACCTCGACGAGTTAAACGCCTGGCTGCTCGACAAGTGCATCGCCTACGCCAAGGCTCATCGCCATCCGGAGCTGGTCGATCAGACGATCTGGGACGTGTTCGAAGCCGAACGCCCCAAACTCGTTCCCTATGCCGGCCGCTTCGACGGCTTCCATGCGGTGACAGCATCGGTCTCGAAGACCTGCCTGGTGCGCTTCGACAACAACAAGTACTCGGTCGCAGCCAGTGCAGTCGGACGACCGGTCGAGGTTCAAGCCTATGCCGATCGCATCGTGATCCGTCAGGATGGACGTATCGTTGCCGAGCACCCGCGATCCTTTGGCCGCGGCGATACCGTCTACGACCCCTGGCATTATGTGCCGGTGCTCGCCCGCAAACCCGGCGCCTTGCGCAACGGTGCTCCCTTCAAAGACTGGGTGCTGCCGGCCGCGATCGAGCGGATCCGGCGCAAGCTGGCCAGCACCGACGATGGCAATCGGCAGATGGTCGACATCCTCACCGCGGTGCTGACTGACGGTCTGTCCGCGGTGGAAGCGGCTTGTGCCGAAGCGCTCAGTCACAGCGTCCATTCCGCCGATGTCGTTCTCAATATCCTGGCCCGTCAACGTGAACCCGCCCCACCGGCCAACATCATGACGCCGGCCGCACTGACGCTCCGTCATGCACCGATCGCCGATTGTGCCCGCTACGACAACCTCCGGAGGACCATCTGATGGAACGAACCCAAATCTTCGACCTCATGGGCGAACTTAAGCTCTACGGCATGAAGGCTGCCTTCGACGAGATCATGGCAACTGCCGTCAAGCGCCAGCACGAGCCTCAACGCATTGTCGGCGACCTGCTCAACGCCGAGATCAACGAGAAGCAAGCCAGGTCGATCAAATACCAGCTCACCATTGCAAAGCTGCCGCTCGCCAAGGACATCGCCGACTTCCAGTTCGACGGCACGCCGATCAATCAGACTCTCGTCAATGATCTCGCTGGCGGCGGCTTCATCGCCCAACAACGCAACGTCGTGCTGGTTGGCGGCACCGGTACAGGCAAAACCCACCTGGCCATTGCCATCGCCAGAAGTTGCATCCGCGATGGCGCCAGAGGACGCTTCTACAACGTAGTCGACCTCGTCAACCGGCTCGAGACCGAGACCCGCAACGGTCGGCAGGGACGGCTCGCCGAGCATCTGACCCGCATGGACTTCATCGTTCTCGACGAGCTGGGCTATCTGCCGTTCGCGCAATCCGGCGGTCAGCTCCTGTTCCATCTCATCAGCCGGCTCTACGAGCGCACCTCCATCATTGTCACCACCAATCTTGCGTTCGGCGAATGGCCCAGTGTGTTCGGTGATGCCAAAATGACCACCGCGCTACTCGACCGATTGACCCATCACTGCGACATCGTCGAGACCGGCAACGACAGCTGGCGATTCAAAAGCCGCGACGATGTTCAAACAACCCGCGCTCGCGCCGTCTCCGCAACCCCGACCAGCTCCGACGACCCGAGCGCTACCAGCAGAGCACGCCGATCAAAGGGGTCACTTTTGGATGCCGATAGGGGGTCCCAGTCGAACGCCGATTGACAAATAGAAGCGCAGCGAGCCGATTGGCCTGCCGTTGCAGGACTATAAAAAACAGTATCAAACCCAGCAGCAGAACGATGACCGAAAGTCCCATAGCCAGGCTGTGCAATCGGAAAACGATGGGAGACCAAAGAAAATTAAGCACCATCTGTCCGAGCCAAACTTGCAAGGCGGGGCCATTAATCTCCTGTAGGTAGGTACGCCATCCGGCGATTGCGATCATCACATACAGAATGGACCAGGTGGCGCGAACACCCAGTTTGGAGGATTGAATGACGGCTTCTGCAGCCCAGCGTACCATGCGCCCGGCAAGTTGGTTGCGCCGATCAGCCAACCAACACCGACAACGGCTACAAGAAAGATGAGCAGACTTCGATTTCGTGCTTTCATGATCCGATATTGCCCGTTCAGCAACGGTCAGGAATAGGACAATACAGGCATCGACGGGTCAATTACCCCGGGGGCGCCATTCGCGGCGTGCCCGATGGCACGCTAAGTTATTCCGGCAGGGGCAGATAATGCGCCTGCGAGTCGGCGAAATTTGCAACAGGAACCATCGAGATCGACGTCTGTTCTTGACTCCTATGAGTGAGCTGTTGCCAATCCTCGTCGAGAAGTCGATTCAGATCGCCTGGGACTTCCTTGAGCGCTCCGGCGAAATCACAGATCCTGTCGACGCGAGCCGCTTCCTTCTTCGAAACATCGACGACATGGCGCGGGCTGGTGAGCATCGGCCACTGATGCTAGCGAACCATGCCATCGACGCATATCGGCGCTACAAGCGCCTGCTCGCAGCATGATCAATCCTAATTGTTCGATCTGCGGCGGTTTGGGCTCGGTCTGCGAAAACCATCCGCATTTGCCGTGGACGAAGGATCCGCGGGGGTGCCAGTGTGGCGCAGGGATGAGGTGCGCGTGCAACAGCTCCGACGACATTGATGTAGGCGTTGAGAAGCCCGATGTGAGCGGGGTCCTCGAGGAGAACCCGCCTCCCAAGAATTAGCGCCGCGTGATCTTCTTACGGCGGTTGTACGGTGAGCGGTTTATCGGCCGTAGCGAGATGCCTTCCCGCTACGCTTTGCTCGCGATCGAGCCCTTCGGCCTCTCCATCTTTAGGCTAATGACGCCTGTTGGGATGTTCGCTCTCGCCAGCGACCGAAGCTGTTTGACTTCTTTATCCGTCCAGGGCTGGCGCGAACGGCGCTTGTACTTTGGGTTGGCTTTGCGTGGGCCCTTCTTGCCGATAAGTGAGCCCGGTCGCTTGCGTTTGCCATGGGGCACCTCCTGATCGGATGAACACACGAAACAGACCACCAGTTCCTACTTAGGAACGTTGCGCCTAAGCCGCAGTTGTTTGAGAATGAACAGCCTTACGAAGAAAGATCAATTCGAACGCTCAAAAATCGATCTGCACGCGCCCGATCAAATGAAATGCTGGGCTCATGCGCTGGGTGTCTCGAAGGAAGAGCTTCGTAAGGTCGTCGATAAAGTCGGGAATTCTGCCGCGGCCGTCCGCAAGGAGCTGGAGGCGAATCGTGACGAGAGAACAAGAAGTCAGCGCTGAATGTGCACGGGAGGCGCGCAGGCAGGCCGCGCTGCTGCCGCCTGGTCCAGTCAGAGACGCGCTGCTTGAAAAGGCTCGCCAGTACGAATTGGCCCTACAGACTGTTTTGCATCACGATGCCAAAGAACCGCCCCTGGGATCCCGCTGAAGACGACCTTCTGCATAAGCTCATCACGGAAGGTCGCTACGCTGTCGACATCGCCGTCGAGATGAGCCGCAGCGAATCAGCAGTACGGCTCAGAGCCAAGGTTCTAGGTCTAAACTTTGCCACCGCGCCGCGCGGCCCCAGGCCGAGATAACGCGGGTCGTCCCAGCCGAATGCTGGGAAGACCCGCAAGCCGGCTACTTGGACCTGGTCGAGCCGCCCGACTTCATTCCAGTGTTGGTCCCTGTCGTCTGACCGGGAGCGTATCCCGAGGCGCCGGGGCCGCCAGCCTTCGAGCCTCTTGCCTGCAATTCCTGTCCAGGCGCATAGCCCGAGGCGCCAGGGCTTCCCTTCTTGGAGCCCCTGTCTTGCATCTCATGGCCGGGAGATTTGCTCGAGACGCCTTGTGCGAAGAAGGCGGTGCTCGAAGCCATCAGGCATGCCGCAGAAAGTGCGATGATCGCGCGCTTCGTTTTACTCCAGAGTGAGCCCGCCAACCAACCACCCGATCCGAACGACGTTCCATGAATGTTGCTCATCAGGCTCTTGGTCGATGCCATCGCAAGAGCTTGCCGAGTTCTATTTTGCGGACGCAGCCGTCGTGAACCGGAGGTGAACGCATCGTTCAGCGGGCATTCCAACACGCAACTGATAATCTGTTGGGTTATTAGTCAAAACGGGTGGAGACTTATAAGATGAAACGGCTTCTCGCAATCGCATTTATTGGCTGTGCTTTTTCGCTCTCGCCAATTTTGTCGGCATCGGCCATGCCGATGGCAACGCCGCATACCCTGGGTAGCACAGACGATGGAGTTATCCAGGTCAGAGGCGGCCATGGGCATGGGCATGGACACGGGTGGGGCCATCACGGTGGTCGTGGCCATCACTACGGTTGGCGGCATCATCACCGCCATTGGTGGTGACTCACTGATTAGAAGACAGAGGCCGCATAAATCTGCGGCCTCTCTTTATCGACTGACGCTGCCGCCTCGCCCACTGCTTGAGACTGAGGAAAGACCGAAGCGTCAGGCGCAGACTTCCTCGGCTCGATTTCGCTCATCGAACGTTATGGAATATCGGTCTATTCGACCGCCGACAACATGGTTGGCGCGCCCGGAACGAGGCGGCGCGTCACATAGGAAACCCTTGTTTTCCAAGTAAAATTCTTCGTCTTGCCTGTCCCTTGATACCACAAACGTGTACCACACCCAAGCGGCCTATTTAACCTTTGAGCGGTGGCGCGCGGCACCGGGCGCGGGAGCATTTTGACGCTGGTCGCCGATACGCGCCAAGAGCGCGCTTGCCGGCTCATCCCTTAGGTCTTGGGGGACGAGTTCACCTCGGAACGCCTTGGTAAGGATGGCTTGATCCAAGTGATCAATCAGCTTTCGCGCGTTGGCCGCCTCGGAAGATAAACCGTCGATCCAAGCGAATGACGCTCCGATACGACGGACGAGTTCGCACTGTTCATCGAGGCTGGGAAGCAATAGTGTGAGGTTCCGAATTTCGGTGCTGTTGATGTTGTTCACGCCGCTTGTGGACTTAGCCAAGCTCTCGATCTGCGCTCTCGTTTCCGGAGCCCGCAACCAATATTGGATCAACTCAGGATACGCCAAGGTACGATCTAATCTTAGACGGATAAGATATCCCGCAAAAAGCATTCCCTTCGCTTGTCGTTGAACGACGGCAGAACGTCCCACCAGATCGAGGCTCCCGTTCGACCGGATTACGAGGATATCACCCTCCTCAAGTTGAAGGGCGTTCACCTCATCCCGGCTGAACTTGGCTGACTTAATGTCGTCCAGCGTAATGCGGCCGCGCTGCACATTTGGAATTCGCAACACGTTAACCGGCCCACCATCGTAGCTACACTTCTTTGCAGTGCCGTACCTGATGTCTGTTATGACCGCGCCGAGAGAAGTTTTCTCCCATGATCCATTGCACGCATTCGCAGTGCGCCACTCGTGCGTCAATTCGCCTCGAAAAGCAGCCGCCAAGATTGCTTGCTTATACTTCTCTACCAGCCGCGAAACGCAGTCGAGCTGTTCGCGCGCACGATCCGTGCTTGAGAGCAGGCCATCGATTTTTGCCACAATTCGCCGTTGTTCCGGCAGAGGAGGCAGAGGGATCGCTGCTTCAGAAACATCGCGGTCCGAAACAGCTGGATACATCGTGCCGTCCTGCGACAGCGATACCGCGTCTACAAATTGATCCGCTGAGGTCCATCGAAAAAGATATCTACTATCGACGGCGCCATTGGGCCTGAGCACTGCAATGCCGGTAGATGTTAGCTGTCCGTCAAGCTCCGCGGGAACAATCGCAATGTTCTTGAGGTAGGTTCTGACGGTCGAAAACAGCGTATCTCCAGCGCGAATGACGCGGCGCGCTCTCGATGGGGCCTTCGCACCCCGGATCGCGCTCGGATTGGCGATTGTACAAGACTTATTGTCAATCGATCCGATGTCCACGTACTTGAATGTTTTGTTCGGCGTTTTTCTGGGATCAACCGTCTCAAATTTTTCGGTTACATCCGAAATCGTAACTTGGCTCCAATTGTTCGGAATGGTCATTCAGCCGCCTCCGATAGACCGGCGGCTCCTTCAGCTTCGTTGATTTCCAATTCTTCAGAAACCGTTTCGATATCTTCAAGCGCAGCCTTCAAGTGCCCAATGATTGCTGCTGCTATATCCTCTGCATCGGTCAACTTTTCTTCGGCTTCGGCTTCTGTGTCGCGCAACCACGAAATATCTAAGCTATCGTTTCTCGCCCCGATTGCTTCGCGCGTAAAGCAACGCCAACGTCCACCTTCGCCCTCGTCCTTCCGCGCGGCTCTGCCGTTCGCATCCCTACCATAGACTTTCTCGAACGCTGCAAAATCGTCGACTGTGAGCGGCCGCGTTTTGCCAAAAGCAGGCATGTTCGCACGCATGTCGTAAACCCAAGTCGACTTGGTATTCGCTTTGTCAGTCTTGCCACGCTGGAAGAACAGGACGTTTGTCTTAACGCCCTGCGCATAGAAGATACCGGTCGGCAGCCGAAGAATGGTGTGGAGATTGCAAAGCTCCATCAACCATGTGCGCATTCGACGGCCTGTATTATCCTCAAATAGAACGTTGTCGGGCACGACCATCCCCACCCGGCCACCCGGCTTCAAGGCGCGGACAACGTGTTCGACGAAAGCCAATTGCTTATTAGATGTATCGGCCGTAATCGAGAAATCGGATCGCGTTGGTCTGCCGCCGCCCTTCTTGGTACCAAACGGCGGATTGGTCAGCACAAGGTCGGCCTTTGGTAACCGCTCTCCATCCGGCGAAAGGGTATCCGCGAGGTCCACGCCGCCCTCAATGCCATGAAGCAAAAGGTTCATTAGGCAAAGACGATGGGTGTCGGGGACCAACTCCGCGCCAATGAACGCACTATGCCGCTGGAAATGGCCTTGTTGCTCCGTCAACTTGTACAAATCGTCGGTCTTATCCTTAATATAGCGGTCAGCCGCGACCAGAAAGCCTGCTGTACCTGCGGCGGGGTCTTGTACTACCTCACCGACCTGCGGTCTCAGCAAGCGCACCACACAATCGATCAGAGGTCGCGGCGTGAAATACTGTCCGGCACCTGACTTCTTATCCTCGGCATTCTTCTGCAATAGACCCTCGTAAAGATTACCGAGCCCCTCCTCACGAGCAGAAAACCAGTCAAGCTGATCAATACTTGAAGTCAGCGCCTTCAGATTGGTCGGCTTGCGAAGGCGCGTCTGCGCATCTACGAAGATGGCACGGACCAAACCGTCTTTTACCTCTGCCTTGCCAAGGTCGAGCAACAGACGCTTGTAGTAGTCGAGTTGATCGAGGCCGTCGCGCTTCGCCAGTTCGCGCCAGCGGTATGCCTTGGGAAGCCGCTCTTCCTTCTTTGTCTCCTCAAGCATCTTGAGGAAGAGCAAGTATGTCAGCTCGGTCACATACTCGTTGTACGTGATGCCATCGTCACGCAGGATATGGCATAATGACCAAAGTTTCGCGACGATGTCGGTTGTGTTTGACATTACCCCGCCTTCTTCCACATTTCCTCGTTGATGCTACTCAGCAAGCTCTCAAGCTCGCCATCGAAAACCCTATTAAGGCGCGCAAATCCGCCATCAGCTGCGAAAGGTTCCCGATCAAGGGCGTCGCGGTCAACCACGACTTCCTTCTCGACTTGCTCGGCGATGCGGCGGAGCCACCTCTTTTGAGGATCACTCCAATTCTTGCCGATCAACACCCGCTGGATCGCGGCTTTCACCCGATCCGCATAAGGCACCAGCGGGTCACCTAAGGCCGCCTGCCGGACAAAGCCAATGATGGAAGCGGCGATATCCACATTCTTGGCGTCGGCCCACGCCCGACGGAGATTAACCTCCGAATACCCCTTCAAATCGAGCGCAGCGCGAAGGTCTCGTAAGTCCGCCCGCGTTAGGTCGCGCGGCCGCTGAACCACGAGTTTCAAGGCTGCTACAGTGTTAACGTTGTCGCGCACGTAGGCTTCAAAGCCCTCTAGAAAATCTTCCGGCTTATTCGCCGCGCCATATCCGCGCGTGACTGCTATAACCGCGTCGGGGTGATGCGAGATAGGCATGAAGCGTGGTTGCCCGTCTCCGTCACCCTGCCAATCCAGGATCGGCCCAACCGCCGACCGAGACGAGAACCATTCCGACAGCGCTGCGGGCTTTGCGTCCAATATGCGCTTCAGGGTCGCCTCAGGCGCTTCTCCGGCCGCGGCTTCAAACTTGACGCGCGCTTCGGGCGATAGCCTCTTCATGGCTCGGCGAAGCTTCACAGCAAGCTGCTGGCGAATGGTTTCCCGGTGAGCGTCTTTATCTGCCGTCACCAGCTCCTTGAGGAGCTGCTCGAAGCTAATTGATGGGTTGACCACCACCGGCTTCATGTCCGTCAATTCCTGCAAATGCGGATACAGGTCCACGGCATCGAAGATGCGGAACACTTCCTTGCCAATATCGGGGCACAGCCGCGTCGCTCGGCCGATCATTTGCTCATAGAGGATGCGGCTGTTGACCCTTCGCAGAAACACCAGATTTGTGATGGATGGTACATCCACCCCGGTCGTAAGCAGGTCGACAGTGACGGCAATCTTAGGATCGGCATCGTTGCGGAACGAACGAATAAGCGTTCCCACCCGATCTACGCTCCCGGTAATCTTCCTCACCGTCGCGTCATCGATATCACCGTATTTCTTCGCGAACGCCCTTTTTATTTCGGCCACGACAATATCAGCGTGGGCATCGGTAGCAGCAAAGATCAATGTCTTCCCAGCCCCCGGGGCCGATGGGTCGATGTGGCTCGCAAGCTCCTCAGCTACCACACGATTGAATTCCGCAGTGATGACCTGCTTGTTGAACTGCTCGACATCAAACCGGATTTCATCGGGTGCATGAGCTAAGTTGATTTCGCCGGTGCGGGTATTCAACAAGTCCAACTGCTTGTTTTTCTCGAAGATGATACCGGCACGCGCCAATGCCGTCTCGATGCGCACAGGAGGCTCGTGGTCGATCAAATAGCCGTCAATGACCGCCTGCCGATATGAATATTTGAAAATCGGATCGCCAAAGATTTCAGTGGTGTGTAATGCTGGTGTGGCCGTAAGCCCAATTTTCACAGCGTCGAAGTACTCAAGTACGCGGCGATACTTGGAAATGTAGTCTTCTTGACCCCGGAAGCTCAGCTCGGCGTCGGACATTTCCCGATCAAGCAAGTAGCCGCGGTGACACTCGTCGATTACCATGAGGTCGTATTGGTCCACTGGCGGCGCTTCCGAGCTGTCGGCCGCATACAATACGCGCTTGACGAGACCTTGTATGGTGCAAATGTGGACCTTCGTTTCACTCTCAGGTGTCACGTCGGAGAGCCTCTTGAGGCCGAAGATGTCGGCAAAGGCCTTTCCCGATACGACCTTTGTCGTCGTAAACTCCCCAGCGGCTTGCTCACCAAGAGCTGATCGGTCAACGACAAAGCAGACGCGCCGAAACCGCTTCGTTTCGAGCAGGCGGTAGAGCATTGCTATCGCTAGCTTAGTCTTTCCCGTACCCGTCGCCATAGCGAGCAACATCGAACGGCGACCACCGCCCAAGGCTCCTTCCACGGCCCGTATCGCGCCCTGTTGGTATTCTCGGAGCGGAAAGCCAAACTCGAAGGGCATGTCCTTCAGAGCAGTGTCAGCGGCATCTGGATTGATTTCGAGCTGCCCGAGAAGGCCTTCAGGGGTTGGCCAACCCACCAGCGCTCGGCGGTGATTGGCCGAACGTCGCGTATCGCGAAACCAGATACCACTCTCAGTTTCGATCTGCTTCAGATAGGAACGGCCATTCGCCGCAAAAACAAACGGCACACCGTGGGTGCCCCACGGCCTACCTTCCGCAAATGAGAACGCCGCGTCGGGTTTCATTCCCATCGAATAGCGCTCGGCCTGATCGATGGCGGCCGATACGTTCTTACGTTTCCGCTTTGCCTCGACCACGCCGACCAGCGTTAAACCTACGAACAATGCGTAGTCTGCCGGACCACTCGCGGTCGGCCACTCGGCAATTGCAAGATTGCGTCCCTTTGCAGGTCGAGCATCCGCACTATGGCGCAAGGATTTTGTGTCAGCTTCCCAACCACTGTCGCGGAGCTGCTGGTCGATGAGGTCTCGGGTAGACGCTTCGTCGAGATCGATTTTTTTGGCAGCTTCTTCGCCGCGAACCACCAACTCGGACAACTCCACCTGCGAAGTCTGCTTTGCAAGCTCTTGGACCTGGTCGAGCGGATCACGCACGATGCGAAGCGCATTCGATATTGCAGATACGTCCTCCGAGAATTGAGGCTTAAAGTCTTGGCTCCGTGCTACGCTGCGAAGTTTTTCTTGCTCAGCTTCTTGCGCCAGCGCCTCCCACAGCGTTCGCTCCTCTTGAACTTGTTTGAGCTTTTCTTCGATACCTTCGCGGGCACGCGCGCTCTCGTGCGCTTCGCCGCGGGCAGTCTCAAGCGCTCGCACAGCAGCCGCCAGCTCCTTCTCGAGCTCGCTCAGTCGCGCGGCGTTCTGATCAATCTCCGTCTTGGTGGGTTTCGACGGCTCTGCGAACTGTGATGGCTTGAAATTTGGCTGCTTCCCATAAGCCCGGTGAAACCAGACGCCCAACTGCCACGCAAACTTCAGGGCCGACAAGGCTTCTTTGAAGCTTCCTTCGCCTTCATGAACGGCACGATTGCCTATCTTCCGTATGGCATGGAAAACGTCGGCAACTTCTCTGGGTGTTATCCGTTCGAGGCTGAGCCGCCTAAGCGTATCTTCAAAAGTCTCTCGTTCACCGAGGTATAGGGCATGACGAGCAGCGACGATTTTACAAAGCAGCTCGGCGAACTGTCGAAGCTTGAAAATTGCAGTGTTGGGGTCATCGTGTAGGTAACGCTCGGCGGCCGCTCCGTATGCCTGCAAACGAGCGTCGTGAAGCCTTAGGAATTGAAAGTTGCCAGCCTGCGTCATTCCTCCCCCGCGCGCTATCTATCTGCGATAAGGCGCGCCGCTGCAACCTGAAAGAAGGTCGTACTCTTTGAAACGCCGAGACGCACTCTGCTGAAAGCGGCTTGGCGGCGGCGGCCCTTTAAGCCCTATCTTTGAAACTGGGGGATGCCATGAATTTCCCGAGGGGCCCCCGGAACAAAAAGGGGACCCGTTGAGGGGACGCAGAGGGTGTCAACGGGTAGGCCAAAGTCGCACTTTCATTCTGTTCGTAATTCGGCCACTTCATGAACAGCCCATCTCGGTGCGGCCTAGAAACTATTTGAAAACGACTGAACTTTTAGTCGTCCACATGCACCGAAAATTGAACAATTGCTCGGATTCAGATGCGGCGGCAAGGCGAGTTCGAAATTCAACTCGCAACGACAGTGGCCGAGCCCAACTGTTCGTCGCGCGTAGTTGGTTGAGCGAGAGAGATTCAAAACCAGCTCTCAATAAAGGCTCTGTTTCCCGCAAAAATGCCGTACCGTACCGACTCCCGACGTTCTAGGATTCGGAGAAAAATGCATTCTCCAGGCCCATTCGCGGCGCATTTTAAGTACGGCCGGCATTCTCCGAATCGGAAAAACACGCGAAAACAGGCGCGTTTTCGAGCCTCCCTCACTGTCGAGGTACGAAGTTTTGGGGCAAACTGGCGGACCGAGATGGATTCAAACACACGGTACGACATCCAAACGCAACGCTTAGCCCGAGCGATCACACGTTCGCCCTTAGAGAGCCAAAATGGTAACCAGACCATTTCTCACAGCGAAATCAATTATTTAAATTACGGGAGCGTGGAATCCCAAGCGGGGGCACGACCTTACGCGTTATGCCTGAGTCGGCACCTGGCCCCGCCAAGGCCATCATCGAGGAAGTTGCCGAGCTTGGAATCTACGGTGGCAACTAAGGCGAGTTCCAAGTTTTGGGCGATGGAGGATTCAGCAACACCATCGACGCCTCTGCTCTAAGGCGTCGATCGTACCGACGCGTGCTTGGCGGGTTGGTCGAGGCCCAAGGCGGCCGGGCGTACCAGCCGCTGGAAGGCCGCTAGGCTTCGCAGCGCGAGGCGGCCTTGAGTTTAAAATCCAAGCCTGGGTATCGCAGCGCGCCACGTCAAAACGGAGGCCGCACTGGCCAACGACGCAGGTTGCATGGGTACTGAAAATGCCAAGCGCTTGGGTGCAGCCCTCTTTAACGGCTTGTGGAGTTACCCAAAAATGTCGAGCCCAGATTCGCATATTTTACAAAGCTTTACGTTCATAGTGGTCGGCGAGATTTTTACTTATCAGTTTTGGGCAAAGCAAACTAAAATGCAAAAGGTGCCTGTGCCGCAGGCTTTTCTTTCATTTTCTGGTTTTGAATTTGTCAGGGGGTCTTTGACTGCCAGCACGGTTGGGTGCATTGGGAAGACGCAACCCTAAAAAGGGTGTCAGCCTCCTACATCATCATAACCAGGCGGAAAACGAATGGGGCATTCGGTCGAAATTGAGCGTCTGTTGCAATGGGCATTTCGCGAAGAGTTGCCAAAGCGCGCCGGCCTCGGCCCGCGTGGTCCGCAGAGCGCTTGGCAAGCAACCGAGCGTTATGCTCGGCTCGGGTGCCTGATCCGCACGAGTCTCTCGGCCTCAACGTCGGCAATTCCCCATCGCGACGCGCTGATCATCGCGGATCACGTTACGGGACTTCGGAGAAGCATCGCCATCAATCTCCATGAGTGGAAAGCATTCCTGCTGGGCGATCTCCTTACTCTCGCGGATGAAATCGCTAATCCTTGGATCAGTGTGGATGAAGTCGATCTCATCGAAAATCACTCACGCGCCGGAGTTTCGCCCGATTGGCATCGCTATCCTCCCAAGGCGATGCCTGAGATTGGCGCGAACGGAAAGCAGAAAGTTTACGGCAAGCGATACGGCAAAGATCGCTACAGCGAGGGCGCATATTGCCCTTTGCAATGGATCAATCTTGCCGGCATTGCGCGCGCGAGAGCGGAATACACTGTTTGGCGCGGATCGCTTGATCGGCTAGCGAGATCTCTTGACGGCAAACTGAGGAATTACGTGGCTCTGCCGCCAGCAGCTCTGCCGGCGCCTTGGACGCGCCCCCACTAAGCAGTGCCGAAAATCAGAGAAAGACGAACACCAATGCTAAGCATTTGGTGATTGATTGACGCTCGAAACCATCGCCGAACAGGCGCTCCACACTCTATCGGTGATGGAGACCGTCAAGGTCAAGCCGATTGCAAACAGCGTTCATGCTGCACATCGGGCTGCGCCCGCCGATAACGCTTGGGGTTGTTGGTCGAAGCTACCGAAATACGCGTCGAAGGTGATCAGGTATCTCAGTGGCAGCAACGGCCTGACCGACGCACCTCGAAGGCTGGAGTCCACGGCCTTGAGGCGAAGTGCCGTCTCGAGTTCGGCGCCGGCACTATGAGCGGCAAAGCCATTTATTCGCATCCCGGCGCCTAAAGCGCCTCCAGGACCGGCGCGGACACGAGCCGCGCTACCGTGCGTCCTTACTTCAAAGCGGCAGTTCTCCCGCGGACCTTCCTGCCTTGCAGCTTGCACGACCGTACTTTAATTTCCAGGCTAGATCACCATGCTCGACGAGAAATCAAGCGCGCGTGCGCGCGGCAGTACGCTGCCGCCGCCGGCGCCGCGAGACTCGTCGCGGGAAGCGTTGAAGGCCCTAGTACGGGCGCTTGCGCGTGCCGACGCAATCGAGGATCATCGGCCCCGGAATGGCGGCGTTGAGGGGGGCGACAACCAGTGAAAGCAGCGATCTACGCCCGGTTTAGCGACAAAGACAAGCAAACCGACAAATCGATCGATGATCAGGTTGCGCTCTGCCGTACCATGTGCGAGCGCGACGGCTTGATGGTCGTCGAGGTCTATTCAGACCATGGTATTTCCGGCGCCAGCACCGTGAACCGCCTCGGCTTGCAGCGCCTTATGCGCGATGCGAAAGCCGGCAAGTTCGCCGTAGTCGTCTCCGAGTCGCTCGATCGCATCTCGCGTGATCAGGAGGATTTGGCCGGCATCCACAAACGTCTCAACTTCGCGCGGGTCGAGATCAGAACATTCGTTGATAACACCGTCGGCGAGATTCACGTGGGCGTCAAGGGCCTCGTCGGCGCGCTCTACCTGAAAGACCTCGCGCAAAAGACGCGACGCGGCCAAGCCGGCGTTGTTCGCGACGGCCGCCACAACGGTGGTCGCAGCTTTGGTTATCGGCCGGTGCTGGGCCGGCGCGGTGAACTTGAGATCGACGAGGCCGAGGCCCAAACCGTGCGGCGGATTTTCGACCTCTACATCGACGGCAACACTCCGCGCGACATTGCGGCTCGTCTTAATAGGGAACACATCGCAGGACCGCGCGGCGGCGTGTGGAATGCCTCGACGATCGGTGGCAGCCGTACGCGCCGCAATGGCATCCTGCAAAACGATCTCTATGACGGCCGGATCATCTGGAACAGGCAATCATTCGTCAAAGACCCGGAGACCGGCAAGCGGATCAGCCGCCCCAATCCGCGCGACCAGTGGATTACGGCCGAGGCCGAACATCTGCGCATCATTGATGCCAAGGTGTGGCAGACGGCGCAGGGACGCGTCGGCGACCGCGCTGGCACGCCGCACAAGGCGCGGCCGACGCATCTGTTATCCGGCCTTGTGAAGTGCGGCAAATGCGGCTCGGGCATGATCGCATGCGGCACCGACAAGCGCGGCGTGCGCCTAATGTGCTCTCGCCGCCGTGAGACCGGCCTTTGCGACAATGCGACCGGGGTGCCGCGCGTCGTCGTTGAGGAGCGTGTGCTCAAAGGGATCGAGCATCACCTCGCCGATCCCGATCTCGTCGCCGAATATGTCGCCGAATACCACCGCATGAGCCGCGAACTGAACAGCAGGGCTGCCGTCCACATCAGGACGCTCGAAAAGCGCCTCACGACGGTCAATACCGCGATTAACCGGCTCGTCGATGCGATTGTGTCCGGCACGCCGGCTCGAGCCGTGCAGGATAGGTTGGCGGCTCTGGAAGCCGAGCGCGACGAGATCGAGCGGGAGCGCGCCGGCGTTGGCGCCGATCCGGTCGAGTTTCATCCCAACGCGGCCAACGCCTACCGGCTCAAAATAAGGTCACTCAAGAAATGGCTGGCGGATTCGGGCGACGAGGCGCGACAAGCCGCCTTCGCCGGCATCCGTGAGATTATCGAGAAAGTGACGATCCATCCGCGCAGACCGGGCGAACCGGTGGGAATCGAGATCGACGGCCAACTCGCCGCGATCCTGCGACTCTCTGACACCGTTACCGGGGCCGGAGAGTCGCAGGGCGCGATGGTTGCGGGGATAGGATTTGAACCTATGACCTTCAGGTTATGAGCCTGACGAGCTACCGGGCTGCTCCACCCCGCGTTAAACCGTTGCGTGCCTTGCAGAAAGAGTGCCCGAGCCGGTCGGCCAACGCATCAGATGGCGCCGATCGATCCGTCCGGAGGGCTTCCTGAGAAGGCGACCCGGACCGAAGCCGTCGGGTGCGAGGGGTATGTATCAACGTGAGTACGGTTTGGAAAGCCCCGGATGCGGGTTTTTGAGGATTTTGTGACGCCGAAATCGATGGTTTTCCTGGCAAATCTACCGCCGGGAACCCGCTCTTGCCAGATCGCGCGCAAAAGCGGAGCTTGGCACCCAACAAAATCCGTCAAGGACACGTCATTCGAGGGGAAACGCCATGGACCGGCCATTGAAGAGCCCGGGGCTGCATGCGCTTGAGGACGCCTTTCATCGCCAGTTCGAGCTGTCGCGCAGTGAGCCGGCGCCGACATTGCAGGCGCGGCTCGACCGGCTGCGCCGCCTGCGCGCCGCGCTGACCGAGAACGAGGCGCGATTCGAGGCGGCGATCTCGGCCGATTTCGGCCACCGCTCCACCGTCGAGACCGCGATCGCCGAAACCATGCTGGTACTCGGCGAGATCAAGCATGCGGCCAAGCACCTCAAGGGCTGGATGGCGCCCGAGAGGATTCCGACCACGCTGCAGTTCGCGCCGGCCAGGAACCGGCTGATCCCGCAGCCGCTCGGGGTGGTCGGGATCATCGCGCCCTGGAATTATCCGCTGCAGCTGACCCTGGCGCCCGCGGTCGCCGCGATCGCCGCCGGCAACCGCGCCATCATCAAGCCGAGCGAGCTGGTGCCGCGCTTCGCCGAGCTGCTGGGCGAGGTGATCGAGAAGAAATTCGACACCACCGAGCTCGCGGTCACCGATATCGACGACGAGATCGCAAGGGCCTTCGCCGCCCTGCCGTTCGATCATCTGATCTTCACCGGCTCGACCCGCGTTGGCCGGCTGGTCGCGGAGGCGGCCGGCCGCAACCTGACGCCGGTGACGCTCGAGCTCGGCGGCAAATCGCCCGCGATCGTCGACGGCTCGGCCGACCTCGACGAGGCCGCGCAGCGCATCGCCTATGGCAAGCTGCTCAATGCCGGCCAGACCTGCATCGCGCCCGATTACGTGCTGGTGCCGCAAGCCTCGGTGCAGCCGTTCGCGATGCGGCTGCAAGGCCACATGCAGCACATGTTCGGCACCGATCCAAAGAATCCCGACTACACCTCGATCGTCTCGGACCGGCACTATGCCCGGCTCGAGGGCCTCGTCGCCGACGCCGCCGCAAAGGGCGCGACCATCATGCAGCCGGCGGCGCCGAACGATCCCGAGTGGAAGGCGAGGCGCAAATTCCCGCCGACCGTGATCGTCGATACGACGCCCGAGATGACCGTGATGCAGGAGGAGATTTTCGGCCCGCTGCTGCCGGTCCTGGGCACCCGCGACGCCACCGAGGCGATCGCCTTCGTCAGCCGGCGCGACCGCCCGCTGGCGCTGTACTGGTTCGGCACCGACAACGCCGCCCGCGATGCGGTGCTGGCGCGCACGGTGTCGGGCGGCGTCACCGTCAACGATTGCCTGTTCCATTTCGCGCAGGCCTATCAGCCGATGGGCGGCGTCGGCGCGTCCGGCACCGGCGCCTATCACGGCGAATGGGGATTCAAGACGCTGACCAAGCTGAAGCCGGTGTTCTACCGCTCGCGCTTCAACCGGCTCGCCGATCTCTATCCGCCCTATGGCGCGAAGATCGCGCGACTGGAGAAGCTGATGCGGTTGTTGTCGTAACGCGCAGAGTGTCATTGCGAGCGAAGCGAAGCAATCCATAGCGACGCACAACGGAGGGATGGATTGCTTCGTCGCTACGCTCCTCGCAATGACGGATAAGAACGAAGACCAGGGGAAACATACGTGACTGACACATTCGATTTCGTGGTGGTGGGCGCAGGCTCCGGCGGCTGCGCAGTGGCGGGGCGGTTGTCGGAGGATCCGGCGACCTCGGTCGCGGTGCTCGATGCCGGCGGCAAGAACGACAATTGGGTGGTGACCACGCCCGGCGCCATCATTCTCATGCTCTCGAGCAAGCTTAATAACTGGGCGTTCGACACAGTGCCGCAAAAGGGCCTGAACGGCCGCATCGGCTATCAGCCGCGCGGCAAGGGGCTCGGCGGCTCAAGCGCCATCAATGCCATGGTCTATATCCGCGGTCATCGCGCCGACTACGATCACTGGGCTTCGCTCGGCAACACCGGCTGGAGCTACGCCGACGTCCTGCCCTATTTCAAGCGTTCGGAGAACAACACCGAGCTCGACGGCGAATATCACGGCAAGGGCGGACCGCTCAACGTCACGGGCCTGCAGTCCGACAATCCGGTCAAGGAGACGTTCCTGCAGGGCGCGCGCGAGGCGCAGTTCCGGATCCGCGACGATTTCAACGGCGCCGAACAGGAAGGCCTCGGCATCTACCAGGTGACCCAGAGGAATGGGGAGCGCTGGAGCGCCGCGCGCGGCTATATCCATCCCCACATGGGCCGCCGGCCCAACCTGCGGATCGAGACGCAGGCGCAGGCGACCCGCATCATCTTCGAGGGCAAGCGCGCCGTCGGCGTCGAATACATGCAGGGCAAGGAGAAGAAGGTGCTGCGCGCGCGGCGCGAGGTCATCCTCTCGGCCGGCGCGTTCCAGTCGCCGCAATTGCTGATGCTGTCGGGCGTCGGCGACGCCGCGGCGCTCGGCAAGCACGGGATCGCCAGCGTGCATGATCTGCCGGGTGTCGGACAGAACCTGCAGGATCACCCCGATTTCGTGTTCGGCTTCTCCTCCGACGCACCTTATTTTTCGGGACTGTCGTGGAGCGGCATCGGGCGGATCATCAAGGGTATCGGGCAATACCGGCGCGAGCGGCGCGGCCCGATGACCTCGAACGTCGCCGAATGCGGCGGCTTCCTGAAGACGCGACCTGAGCTCGACGTCCCCGACATCCAGCTGCATTTCTGCATGGCCATGGTGGAAGACCACGGCCGCAAGCCGCGCTGGGGCACCGGCTTCTCCTGCCATGTCTGCCTGCTGCGCCCGGCCAGCCGCGGCAGCGTGCGGCTGAACAGCGCCGATCCCCTGGCGGCCCCCGCGATCGATCCGAATTTCTTCGGCGAGGACAGCGACGTCGAGACCATGGTCGCGGGCTTCAAGATGACGAAGCGGCTGCTCGATACGCCCGCGCTGCGCGCGCTGCAGCAGAAGGACATGTTCACGTCGGATGTCCGCACCGACGACGACATCCGCAGCATCCTGCGGGCGCGCTCCGACACCGTCTATCATCCGGTCGGCACCTGCAGGATGGGCACCGGCGATCCGCTTGCGGTGGTCGATCCTAAGCTGCGCGTGCACGGGCTCGAGGCCTTGCGCGTGGTCGACGCCTCGATCATGCCGACATTGATCGGCGGCAACACCAACGCGCCGACCATCATGATCGGCGAGAAGGCCGCCGACATGATCAAGGCCGAGATGCGGGCGGGCTGACCAAATGCGCAGGGTGGGCAAAGCAAGGCGTGCCTACCTCTTCGTCGGCGGCTCTTGATGGTGGGCACAGTGCAAGAGCGCCTTCGCGCACCCTATGAGACTGCCGTCGCAGGGGCGCACTGCCAAAATATCGAAAACAACCCCATGCAAAGGTGCCGGCGGCTGCCGGCGTTCGACAGGGCAACTTGACTCGTCGGGCAAATCAGCGGCATTCTTCCATTATTCCGAAATCGTGCAGACGCCCCGCGGCCCCTCCAACACGTCGTCCCTGCGTAGTGCGCAATTGCGCACGAAAGCAGGGACGACGATGAGGACGGTTCCCGCAGGATGAGATTTCGTTCGCGGTTTTCGCTGCGCTTCATCCGGGCTGCGAAGTTAATTCAACAAAAACCCGCCATCGACCGTCACGACCGTGCCGGTCATGTAGCGCGAGGCGTTGGAGGCGAGCAGCATGATCGCACCGTCGAGATCGGATTCGGCACCGACGCGGCGCTGCGGAATCCGTTTTGCGAGCCGCTCGCCTGCCGGCGTCGACCAGAAATCATGGTTCATCTCGGTGTCGATGTATCCCGGTGCCAGCGCGTTGACGCGGATGTCGCTGCCGACGAGTTCCAGCGCCATCGCTTTGGTGCCCTGGATCATGCCGGCCTTGGAGATCGCATAGGGCGAGACCGCCTTAAGCACGCCCTGCCCGAGCACGGACGCGACATTGATGATGTTGCCCGGCTGCTTGCGCAGGATCATGCGCCGCGAAAGCTCGGTCGCGAGGAAATAGGCGCCCTTCAGATTGGCGTTGATCACGGCGTCCCAATCGGCCTCGGTCTGCTCGGTCGCGAGCTTCTCGATCGCGATGCCGGCATTGTTGATCAACACCGAGACCGGACCGAGTGTGGCCTCCGCGGCGTCGAGTGCCTTCGCAATGCTGGAAATATCCGCAACGTCCATCTGTACCGCGGCTGCGCGGCCGCCTTTGGCCTTGATCTCCTCCGCGAGGCTTTTCAGCTTTGCGGTCTGGCGTGCCGCCAGCACCACGGCAGCGCCATGCGCCGCCAGCACGCGGGCGAATTGCCGCCCAAGCCCCTGCGAGGCACCGGTGATGAGGATGATTTCTTTACTGACATCGAATAGGTCGGACATCGGCAGGTTCCCGGATTGAAGCGGACGAGTGATAGCGACAATTGTCCCTGATGTAAGCAGGTTTGATCAACCAGGGGACCGCAGGAGATCGGGGCAGGAATCCTTATCCATGAACCTCTTCGACATCGTCGTGACGCTCGGGTTGTTGTTTGCGGTCGTCACCGGCTTCACGACGGGCCTGCTGCGCAGCGCGGTTACCATCCTGGCCTATCTCGTCGCGATGCCGCTCGCAGTCGCGGCAATGGCGATGATCGGGCCCCACATCGCGACGCTGCCGTCGTCACCGTTTCCGCCTAACGGGGTGCTGCTGTTCGGTCTCTTCCTTCTGATCGGCGTCTTCCTCGGAAAGATGGCGCGGACGATGCTCGACGACACCATCGGCTCGGAGATCGGGATCGGTGACCGGCTCGGCGGCGCGTTGCTCGGCGCGATCAGGGTCGGCCTCGTCGTGACCACGCTGGTGCTGGTGTTCGATCAACTGGTGCCGCTGGCGAGGCAGCCGCAATTCCTCAACGGATCGCAATTGCGGCCGCTGTTCTCCGCGGCCGGACAGGCCGGATTCCGGTCGCTGCCGCCCGAAGCCACCATGGCGATCGAGCGGCTGCGGCGCGAGCAGCGCATCTAAAGCGTGATGAGATTAGGTTCAGCTGGAACGGCGTCGGAGGGTTACCTCTCCCTTGGGAGAGGTCGATTTGCGCAGCAAATCGGGTGAGGGGTTACGATCTATCGAGAGAACGAGAGCCCTCACCCGGATTGCTTCGCAATCCGACCTCTCCCCGGCGGGGAGAGGTGAACCGAGACCGCGCCAAGCCGATTCAACCAAAACTCATCCTGCTTTGCCCGAGCGCATTCCCCCGCCTGTTCCGACCCGGCATGCACTTATGCATTGCACGTCCCTTACCGGCGCCGCCGGGCTTGGCTAGACTGGCGCCATCGAAGCTTTACAAACCAACCCGACATCACAGGGAGTGAACTCGTGGATCTTGGAATCAAAGGCCGCCGCGCCATCGTCTGCGCATCGAGCAAGGGACTGGGCCGCGCCTGCGCGATCGCGCTCGCCAATGAGGGGGTGCATGTCACGCTGACGGCGCGCGGCGCCGAGGCGCTGAAGCAGACCGCCGACGAGATCCGTAAAGGCCATCCCGACATCACGGTCACCGAAATCGTCGGCGACATCACGACGGTGGCCGGACGCGAAGCCGTGCTCAAGGCCTGCCCCGATCCGGACATCCTGATCAACAATGCCGGCGGCCCGCCGCCCGGCGATTTCCGCAACTGGACCCGCGACGACTGGATCAAGGCGATCGATGCCAACATGCTGACGCCGATCGAGCTGATCAAGGCGACCGTCGACGGCATGATGGCGCGCAAGTTCGGCCGCATCGTCAACATCACCTCGGCGGCGGTGAAGGCGCCGATCGAGATTCTCGGTCTGTCGAACGGCGCCCGCGCCGGCCTCACCGGCTTCGTCGCAGGCCTGTCGCGCAAGACCGTGATCAACAATGTCACCATCAACGGCCTGCTGCCGGGCCCGTTCGAGACCGACCGTCTGCGCGGCACTGCGAAGCCCGAGGCCGAGAAGCGCGGTATCTCGACCGAGCAGGTCCTGGCCGAGCGCGCCAAGCTGAACCCCGCCGGCCGCTTCGGCCATCCCGACGAGTTCGGCTACGCCTGCGCCTTCCTGTGTGGCGCCAAGGCCGGCTTCATCACCGGACAGAACCTGCTGCTCGACGGCGGCGCCTTCCCGGGTACGCTCTAGTGCCGCCGATTTGAAGCTCCTGCACTATATGCGGCGAGGCCGATTGGGAGCTTCAAATCGGTCAAGCGGCACTAGAGATTCACGAGTCTTCTAGCGCCCTCTTGCTTTCCGAAGTTCGCGCAAGAGGTCGCTGGACGAGTTCACGAACTTCGGAAAGGGGCGCTAGATGAAGGCGGTCTGGTACGAACGAACAGGCGCGGCGCCGACGGTACTCACCGTCGGCGAGATGCCGACGCCTGACGCCGGCCCTGGCGAAGTCAGGGTTCGTCTCGAGGCCTCCGGCGTCAATCCGGCCGATGTCGGCCGCCGCAGCGGCAACTATCGCGCGATGGAATTTCCGCGCGTGATCCCGAACAGCGACGGCGCGGGGATCATCGACCAGATCGGTGAAGGCGTGACGCGTTTTGCCGTCGGCGACCGCGTCTGGCTGTTCAACGGCCAGCGCAACGGACGCGCCTTCGGCACCGCGGCCGAGTACATTACGCTCGCGGACTACCTGGTGACGCCGCTGCCGCAGGACGTGTCGTTCGCGGCCGGCGCGACGCTCGGCATCCCCTGCATGACCGCGTGGTGCGCGCTGTTTGCCGACGGTCCGATCTCCGGGCAAACGGTGCTCGTCACCGGCGGCGCCGGCGCCGTCGGCCACTATGCAGTGCAACTCGCCAAGTGGGGCGGCGCGCGTGTGATTGCGACCGTGAGCTCACAAGTGAAGGACGTGGAAGCGCGGCTTGCCGGCGCCGATACGGTCGTCAACTACCGGACCGAGGACGTCGTCTCCAAGGTAATGGCCTTCACCGAGAACCGCGGCGTCGACCGCGTGATCGACGTCGATTTCGGCGGCAACCTCGCGATCACGCTGAAGATCATGGCGCCGAACTCGACGATCGCGGTCTACGCCACCAACGGCAACCGCACGCCGACACTGCCGGTGCGCGAATTGATGGAAAAGTGCATCACGGTGCGCTCGCTGGTGCTGTTCGCACTGCCGCCGCCGCTGCTCGCGGCCGCGCAGGCCGACATCACGAACTGGCTGGCGTCGGGCACCCGTGTGCACAACATCGCCGGCCAATTTGCGCTGGCGGAGACCGCCGAGGCCCACCTCGCCGTCGAGAAGGGCGACAAGATCGGCACCGTGATCGTCGATTGCGCGCGGTAACTCGCGTTGCTCTACTTCCCCCTCTCCCCGTTCTTACGGGGAGAGGGTTGGGGTGAGGGGCTGTCACCGCGAAGAAGGTGACGGCAGGGACTGCGGAAGCTCCCCCTCACCCGGATCGCATCTGTCGATGCGATCCGACCTCTCCCCGCAAGCGGGGCGAGGTAAGAACAACACACTTCTGCTTCCTACTGGATCGGGGTGATGCGCTCGTCGCTCGGCGGTATGCCGAACTCGTCGAGCCCTTCGGCAAGGAGATCGCCGAGCATCGGTTCACCCAAGAGATAGCTCGCGGTGCGGCCGTTGCGCCCGCGCGCAGCCTCGCGGCGGAGATCGGCCCATTCCTCGATCGTGCCGTCGCCGCGGCCGAGCCGCATCAGCGCGACGAGGTCGACCTGCTCGTCCTCGCTCAGCGCATCGATGAAGCCCGTGATCTCGCGCGCCACCGGATCGTTACCGTCGTCCTCCAGCACGTCGATCATCTCATCATCGGCCCCGTTCGAGCCGGAGTCCGGATCGACGATCCCCTCCTTGACGTCGAATTCCCGCGCCTTCTCGATCAAGAAACCAACTTTTTCAGGGGAGATTGTGAGTTCCGGCATTTGCGCACTCCTTCGTCCGACGAAGCGGTAACGCGGGAGGCGCCGACTTGATCCATTGCGCCGGCGCGCGGAAACCCGCATGGTCCGGCCATAAAAGAAAGAGAGGGCACGCCGCATGCACTGGACGATCGGCAAGGTCAAAATCACAAAAGTCGTCGAGCTCGAGACCGTCGGCAGCACGCGCTTCATCCTGCCGCTGGCCGGCCGGGAAGAGATCCAGAGCCTGCCCTGGCTCATCCCGCATTTCGCCAATGAGGATGGCCGGCTGAAAATGTCGATCCATTCGCTGCTGGTCGAGACGCCGGAGCACCGCATCATCGTCGACACCGGTCTCGGCAATGACAAGCAGGGCCGCAACGTGCCGACCTGGAACAACCGCAGCGATCCGTTCCTGGAGAAGCTGACCGCGGCGGGATTTGCGCCTGACAGCATCGACACCGTGCTGTGCACGCATCTGCATGTCGACCATGTCGGCTGGAACACGAAACTCTCCGGCGGCAAATGGGTGCCGACCTTCGCCAATGCGTGTTACGTGTTCGGCAAGACCGAATTCGAGCACTGGCGCGACCACAGCGACGATGCCGCGCATGCGGCCGTGTTCGCCGACTCGGTGAAGCCGATCGCGGATGCCGGCAAGGCCGAGCTGGTACCGAGCGATCATCGCTTGACCGAGGAGATCACGCTGATCCCGACGCCGGGACACAGCCCCGGCCACATGAGCATCCACATCAAGTCCGGCGGCGCGGAAGGACTGCTGACCGGCGACGTCGCCCATCATCCTTGCCAGATGTATCACCTCGACTGGTCGTCGACCGCGGACTCCGACCAGAAGCAATCGGCCGCGACGCGGCGCGAATTGTTCTCGCGCTTTGCCGACACGCCGACGCTGGTGATCGGCGGGCATTTCAATGCCGGCCACATCAAGCGCGACGGCGACGCCTTCAGGTTCGTCGCGCTGGGGTGATCGGACCGAACTGACCTTGAATTAAGGCTTGGCTGCAATGCAGCGCGCTCATGGCGGTTGAATTTCCCGGCGTGCTGTTCCATGAAGCGTGTCGAGGTATAGCAGTAACAATCCTCAAGACATCGTAGGGAGTGATCAACATGAAGCTTGTTCGTTATGGCGAAAAGGGTGCGGAAAAGCCCGGCCTGATCGATAAATCCGGCCAGCTCCGCGATCTCTCGGCCCATCTGAAGGACCTGACCGGCGACGCCTACACGCCGGAATCGCTGAAGAAGCTTTCCGCGCTCGATCCCGCCTCCCTGCCCGCCGTCTCCGGCAAGCCGCGCTTCGGCGCCCCTGTCACCGGCATCTCCAAATTCGTCGCGATCGGCCTGAACTATTCCGACCACGCCAAGGAAACCGGCGCTCAGATCCCGACCGAACCGATCATCTTCATGAAGGCGAATACCTCGCTGTCCGGCCCGAACGATGCCGTCGAGAAGCCGCGCGGCTCGACCAAGCTGGACTGGGAGGTCGAGATCGCCGCGATCATCGGCACCCGCGCCAAATACGTCTCGGAAGCCGACGCGCTCAACCACGTCGCCGGCTATTGCGTCTGCAACGACGTCTCCGAGCGCAACTTCCAGACCGAGCGCCTCGGACAGTGGACCAAGGGCAAGTCGCACGACACCTTCGGTCCGGTCGGCCCCTGGCTCGCCACCAAGGACGAAATCGCCGACGTGCAGAACCTGTCGATGTGGCTCGACGTCAACGGTCAGCGCCGCCAGACCGGCTCGACCAAGACCATGATCTTCACGATGGCGAAATGCATCTCCTACGTCTCGCAGTTCATGACGCTGCTCCCCGGCGATATCATCACGACGGGCACCCCGCCCGGCGTCGGCCTGGGCATGAAGCCGCCGACCTTCCTCAATGTCGGCGACATCGTGACGCTCGGCATCGAAGGCCTCGGCGAGCAGCGCCAGGAAATCGTCGCGGCGTAGTTGCCGGTCCGTCATCCTGAGGAGCCGCGAAGCGGCGTCTCGAAGGATGAGCCCAGCACACCGTCATCTCAGCGGATGGGTGACGAGATAGTATTGGTCGTTGCCCATCCTTCGAGACGCGCGCCGATGGCGCGCTCCTCAGGATGACGGCGGTGTACTCGGAAAGAGGTCATTACCATGAAACTCACCTTCTCTCCCGCCTCCCCGTTCGCCCGCAAGGTGCGCGTCGCGGCGATCGAGCTTGGCCTGATCGACAAGATCGAGCTGGTGCCGGCCAGCGTCGCGCCGGGCACGGCCAATGACGAATACTCCAGGATCTCGCCGCTGAAGAAGCTGCCGGTGCTGATCCTCGATCATGGCGACGTCATTTTGGATTCCTACGTCATCGTCGAATATCTCAACGAGATCGGCGGCGGCCGGCTGATCCCCGGCTACGGTCCGCGGCGCTGGCAGCTGAAGACCGATCATTCGCTGCTCAACGGCATGCTCGATTCCATGCTGCTGTGCCGCTACGAGAAGATGGTGCGGCCGCAGGGCTCGCTGTGGCAGGCCTGGTATGACGATCACTGGAACAGGGCCTGGGCCGGCATGGCGCGGTTCGAGAACCGGCCGGACGTGCTGAACGGCGCGTCGTTCGACATCGCGCAGATCGGCCTCGTCTGCGTGCTCGGTTACGCCGATTTCCGCTTTGCCGACTGCGGCTGGCGCAAGGCCTATCCCAAGCTCGATGCGTTCTACCGGAAAATGCTGGAGCGGCCCTCGGTGAAGATCTCGGCGCCGCCGCCGGCGTAGCAAGGCTACGCGTGGGGAGAACGACGATGCGCGAAGTCTCCCCCCGCCTCTAACGTCCCGGCGAGCGTTGTGCTCGCGTCGACCGTCTTTGGCACAGCTCTGCGAGCCGACGACATGAAAGCTGGACAACAGAGCCAGCCTTGCGGATCGCCGGCCAAGCGCGACGACAGCCGGACGATTGCCCGCCTCCCTCGTCCCGATCTCGACCTTGTGATGATGACGACGGCAGCCCGGTACGGCCAACCGAAGGAAGGCCTTGCGGCAAGGGACATCCTCGCCAACATCATCATTCCCGCCGTGCGCGACGCGCACTAGCATTTTTTTTCGCGTTCTCTTCCCGCGAACCGGACTCCACTTCGCTCGAAACGCCAACGCCAAGGAATCACCATGAGCCTGAAATTTGCCGCCGGCGATCTCACCATTCATCGCATTGTCGAGGAGGAAGGCCTGTTCCTGCCCGCGCACGACATGCTGCCCGGATTGACACCGGAGCTGCTCGCGGAGAACCGCGCCTGGATGAAGGCGGCCGGCGCACTCGATGACAGCGACACGCTGATCCTGGCGTTCCAGTCCTACATCGTGAAGACGCCGCACCACACCATCCTGATCGACAGCTGCATCGGCAACGACAAGCCGCGGCCGGGGCGGCCGAGCTGGAACATGAAGACCGACGACAACTATCGACGTGGCCTCGCGGCGGCCGGCTTTTCGGTCGGCGACATCGACTATGTGATGTGCACGCATCTGCATGTCGACCATGTCGGCTGGAACACGCGGCTCGAGAACGGCCGCTGGGTGCCGACCTTCCCGAACGCGCGCTACGTATTCGACAAGAGCGAGTTCGACTACTGGACCGAGACAAACGCCAAGGCAGAGGTCCCGCCCTTCGTCGACAGCGTGCTGCCGGTGGTCGAAGCCAAGCGGGCCGAACTGGTCGGCAATGATTTTGCGATCGGCGATCATATGCGCGTGCTGCCGACGCCCGGCCACACGCCGGGTCATGTCGCCTTCACCTTCGGCCGCGGCAAGGATGATGCGGTGTTTGCCGGCGATTTGATGCACTCGCCGATCCAGACGCTCTATCCGGAGTTGTCGCCGAAGTTCGACGTCGACCCGGCACTGGCCGCGAAGACGCGGCGCAGCTTCCTCGAGCGCTATTGCGACACCGATACGCTGTGCTGCCCCGCACACTTCCCCTCGCCGACGGTCGGCAAGATCAGGCGGAAAGGCAACGGGTTTGTGTGTGAGACGGTGTAGCTGAGGCCACTTGCTCGATCCACCCTCCCCTGGAGGGGGAGGGTCGGCTCACAGCGAGCGCAGCGAGATGTGAGACGGGGTGGGGTGATTTCTCAACACGGGCAGCACCCGATACGAGAGACCTTCACCCCACCTCGGTTCGCATTTCATGCGAACCGATCCTCCCCCTCCAGGGGAGGATAAGAAGAGCGCGCCCCGCTCAATCAAACAGGCTCGGCGTGTGGTTCACCACCGCGCCTTCGATCTGCAGCATCTTCAGCTTGGTCACCACACCGCCATTGGCCGAGAAGCCGCCCGGCTTGTTGCCGGCTGCCAGCACCCGGTGGCAGGGTACCACGATCGGGCACGGGTTGCGGCCCAATGCCTGGCCGACGTCGCGCGACAGCTCGACGCCGCCGAGCTGTTTGGCGATATCGCCATAGGTCACGGTCTTGCCCGGCGGAATCTTCCGCGCGATGTCGTAGACGCCGCGGTTGAACTCGGGCACGCCGTCGAGATCGAGCACGATGTCGGCGAGGTCGTTCGGCTTGCCGGCGAGCAGCTCGATCATGCCGTCGATCGCGTGCTGCACCTCGGCCGGCGGCGCCGCCTCGGTGACGTCGCCGTTGCGCTGGAGGATGCGCTTGCGGGTCTTCTCCTCGGTGCCCATCGGAAGCTGTACGGCGGTGACGCCGTGCTCGCCCCAGACGACGCCGCAGGCGCCGATCATGGTCTCGAAGATTGCAAAATGCTGGCCGGTCATGGCTCGCTCCAGATGTTCCTTCATATCGTTTGGGCTCACACATTCGAGCCTGTTGCTGATCTGAAATCTAGGCTTGGAGAATGTTGCTATCCACCCGAATTCCGTGGGAACTTGGGCTAAATCAACAACATCTCCTCCCCTGCGCGAGCCTCCAAATGCACAGCCTCCACGTCAACGGTTTCGACATGCCTTATCTCGATATCGGAGAGGGCCCGCCGCTGGTCTGCGTGCACGGCTCGCTGTGCGATTTCCGGATCTGGTCGGCGGTGCTCGGCCCGCTGACGCGGCGGCATCGGGTGATCGCGGTCAGCCTGCGGCATTTCTTCCCGGCGCATTGGGACGGCGTTGGCGACACCTATTCGATCGCGCAGCATGTCGACGACGTCATCGCCTTCATCGAGACATTCGACACAAGGCCGGTCGACCTGATGGGGCATTCCCGCGGCGGCCATATCTGCTTCCGCGTCGCGCAGCGCCGGCCGGACCTGCTGCGCAAGCTGATCCTCGCCGAGCCCGGCGGCGAGCTCGACGCAACCCTCGATCCGAATTTCAAGCCGGGCCCCTCGCCGCTGGCGGCGCGCTTTGCGGCGTGTGCCGCAGAAATCGCCAAGGGCGACATCGACGGCGGCTTGCAGATCTTCATGGACGCGCTCGAAGGGCCCGGCGCCTGGAAGCGGATTCCGGCGACATCCAAGCAGCTGTTGCGCGACAACGCGACCACCCTGCTCGGCCAGACCCGCGACCAGCGCCCGCCGTTCTCGAAGGCCGACGCGGAGGCGATCAGGACGCCGACGCTGTTCATCGGCGGCGCCAACACCAAGGGCATTCTGCCGAAGGTGCTGCACGCGCTTGCCGCCAATGTGAAGGGCGCGCGCACCGAGATGATCCCGGGCACCACGCACCCGATGTTCGAGCAGGCCCCGCAGCGCTATTGCGAGATCGTGCTGGATTTCTTGGCGAGCTGAGGCGGCGGTACACCTCTTCACCTCGCCCCGCTTGCGGCTATCAGATTCACACATTCTGAAGCCTTAGATTGGCGCCGTATTTGATGGCGTGGAACTTGGCAAGGCCGATGCGGATGACTTTGGGACCCGGCTTGCCGTAGTAGCCGGTCCAGCCGCCGAGGCGTGCGATGACCCAAGCGACAAAGGCCAGGGATCCCTTCGGGTGCGGATTGCGTTGCCGCTCGGTCTTGCCTTCGAGCCGGGCGGAGACGGCTTCGAGGATGGGTTGGTCGTCCGGCTCGAAGGCATCGCTCAGGAGCTGATCCGTGTTGCCGTCGCGGGCCTGGACGAGTTGCTTGATGGTGATGGCCGCAACGGCTGCAGCAGCGACGAAGTTGATCATGGCCTGCGGGTCGCCGATATCGGCTTCCTCTATATCGAAGCCTGCCGTCTTGAGCGTACGGAAGAACTCCTCGATCACCCAACGCGTCCGGTAGAAGCCGACCACTTGACGCGCGTCGTTCAATGTAGCGACAGCGTGGGTAGTCAAAAGCCGCCAATGCACAGGTGCGCTACCGTCTTTCGGCTCCGATACCTCGCGGACATCGACCAGCGTCAGGTGAACCGTCTCGGGCAACGTCGGATCGGCTCCATGGAGCGGCCGGCATACGGCCACCGGCGCGAAGCGCACTGCGAACTCGGTATCGCGCGCGCGCCGTCCTGGTGCGGCGGGGACCGTCATGGCAACGCGCCCTTGTTCGGCCTGGGCGTCGATGAAGGTGAACAGCAAATCCGGGTCTTCTTCGGACCCCTCGATCCGCCGATTCTGGCAGGCCCTCACAACCAATTCGACGTTTTGCGGACGCTTCACGAACAGTTCGTAAAAGTCGCTTTCGCGGTCCGATACCATCGTGACGCTGGCCGCCGCAGCCAGTACCTCACCCGCCCGTTCGCTGCTCTCGATCCATCGTTGCGATTCCTTAGCCGCCGTCGCCCGCTTGCGCCGTGGTGCCAACTCCTCTCGGTTACGGTTCCAGACCTGCATCGAGACCAGACCGAGCAACCCTTGCGTCTCGGCCTCTACCGCCAGTGCCACATGCAGCAACAAACCCGCGGCATTGCCTTTGGCGACCGGTCCGTAGCATTGTCGCGACCGCCGGCCGCCCAAGATCAATTCCGACGTGTCCTGTGCGACAACAACATGCCGACCAGCCGCTCGCTGCCCGGTGAGGTCTCCGGCATGCCGTGACATCTCTGCGGCCGTCACCGACGGATTGTGAAGAAGCCGGCGAAACTGCATCTCGCCCGCACGGTCCTCACCGAGGCGGCGGATGCACGAGCCAGGCCGGGCCACCAGCGCCGCATGCAGCCGCGCCCCCCTTTTTCCAGGCGACGATCGCCAAATCGTCCCAGTCCATATGCCACCCCGGCCATCAAAACCTCCACCGGCTTGCCTACCGATAGAGAATCCCGCTTTACCGCTAATCGCAACCCAGATGTGTGAATGCGATAGCCGCTTGCGGGGAGAGGTCGGATCGCATCGGCAGATGCGATCCGGGTGAGGGGGTACAGGTCCGTCCACGCACACCACTCGCGGAGAGAGCCCCTCACCCCAACCCTCTCAGAGCGAGCTTCGCTCGTCTCGACCCCGTAAGAACGGGGAGAGGGAGAACAGACCTTTACACCTTCCACGCGCCGACCGGCTGCCGCACGGCGACGTTGAGCCGGTTCCAGACATTGATCGCGGCGATCCCCAGCACCAGCGACGCGAGCTGCTGCTCGTCAAAATGCTTCGCCGCCTCGTCCCACACCGCGTCCGTCACCGGATCCTCGCGGTCGCTGAGGCGGGTCACCGCTTCGGTCAGCGCCAGCGCGGCGCGCTCGGCTTCGGTGAAATACGGCGTGTCGCGCCAGGCGCCGACCGCGAACAGCCGCTCATCGGTCTCGCCGGCACGCTTGGCAAGCTTCGGGTGCATGTCGACGCAGACGCTGCAGCCATTGATCTGGCTGGCGCGCAGATGGACCAGCTCGAGCAGCTTTTCCGGCAAAGCCTGTTTGGTGCTCTCGCTGAGCGCCTGCAGCGCTTTCATCGCATCGGGAACAACCATCACCGGGTGGTTCATGCGGGCTTTCATCATCTCACTCTCCTGATTTGCCTTTTGACGCCGCCATGCCGATCTGCTGTCACATCGGCCTGGTTTCGTTCGTCATGGCCATGACGGAGCGGACAAAGGGAATGTGACCGATGGACGAGAAAGAATTTCTGGCCGAACAGTTCGAGGCCAACCGGCCGCGCTTGCGGGCCGTGGCCTATCGCATGCTGGGTTCGACCGCCGAGGTCGACGACGCCGTGCAGGAGGCCTGGCTGCGGCTCGGCCGCACCGATGCTGCCACGGTCGACAATCTCGGGGGTTGGCTGACCACGGTGGTCGCGCGGATCTGCCTCGACATGTTGCGCTCGCGCAAGTCGCGCCGCGAGGAGCCGATGGGTGCGCACGTGCCGGAGCCGATGGCGGACAATCCGTTCGAGCGCGAGACCGAGATGGCTGACTCGGTCGGTGCGGCGCTGCTCGTGGTGCTGGAGACGCTGGCGCCGGCCGAGCGGCTGGCTTTCGTGCTGCACGACATGTTCGCGGTGCCGTTCGAGGAGATCGCGCCGATCGTCGGACGCACGCCGGCCGCCGCGCGGCAACTGGCGAGCCGCGCCAGACGCCGCGTGCAGGGCGCGCCGCCCGCGCCGGATGCCGATCTCAGCCGGCAGCGCGGCATCGTCGAGGCCTTCCTCGCAGCGTCCCGCAACGGCGATTTCGAGGGGCTGCTTGCCGTGCTGGCGCCCGACGTCGTGGTACGCGCCGATCAGGCGGCGCAGCGGCTCGGCTCGCTGCCGGTCATCCGTGGCGCCGCGGCTGTCGCCGAAAGCTTCAAGGGACGCGCGCAGGCGGCGAAGCCAGCGCTGGTCGACGGCGAGATCGGCGTTGCCGTCATCTTCGGCGGCGCGCTGCGCATCGTGCTGCGGGTCACGATATCAGGCGACAGGATCGCGGCGATCGATGCGACCGCCGAGCCCGCGCAGATCGAGACACTCGATGTCGAGGTGCTCGATCAGGCCTGACGCGGCTGGAGACAGATGGTTTGCGATGTTAGTGTCCTCCCAGCGCTGTACAGGGAGGATACTCATGAAACTATCCATCAAATTGCTCGCGTCGGCCGGTCTGTTCTCGCTCGCCTTCGCCTCCGCCTTTGCCGCCGCGGATGAAAAGCTGCGCGCGGCCGCCGAGCAGGCCCAGCCGGCCGTGATCGAAAGCCTGCACGACATGGTGTTGATCGAATCGGGCTCCAGCGACGTCGAGGGCCTGAAGAAGATGGCCGACTACACCGAAGCGCGGCTGAAGGCGCTCGGCGCCAGGACCGAGCGGCGCAAGACCACGAAGGGCGCCGGCGCCGACATGGTGATCGGCACCTTCGAAGGTACCGGCAGCAAGAAGCTGATGCTGATCGCGCATATGGATACGGTCTATGAGCACGGCATCCTCGACACCCAGCCCTACAAGGTCGACGGCAACAGGATCTACGGGCCCGGCATTGCCGACGACAAGGGCGGCATCGCCGTCATCCTGCATTCGCTCAAGATCCTGAACGATGCGGGCTGGCACGACTACGCAAAACTCACGGTATCGTTCAACCCGGATGAAGAGGTCGGCTCGATCGGCTCGGGCGAGGTCATCGCCGAGCTCGCCGACCAGCACGACGTGGTGCTGTCCTGCGAGCCGACGGTCGCGCCGCCGGTGGCCAAGAACGAAAGCCTGCTGCTCGGCGCCAGCGGCACCGCGACCGGCACGATGGATGTGAAGGGCAAGGCCTCGCATGCCGGCGCCGCGCCGCAGCTCGGCCGCAACGCGCTGCTCGAGCTCGCGCATCAATTGCTGCAGACCCAGGACGTCGCGAAATCCATCCCAGGCACGCAGCTGAACTGGACCACCGCGAAGGCCGGCACCGTGCGCAACCAGATCCCGGATCACGCCAGCGCCGGCGCCGACATCCGCCTCACCATTCCGGACGGCGTACAAAAGCTGCAGGCGGCGCTCGACGAAAAGGTGAAGGACAAGCTGATCCCTGACACTGAGGTAACCGTGAAGGTCACCGCGGGCCGCCCGCCCTTCGTCGCGAACGATCGTGGCCGCGCGCTCGCCAAGCAGGGACAGGCGATCTATGCCGAGCTCGACCGCACGCTGGATATCGCGGAGATGACCGGCGGCGCGACCGATGCCGGCTACGCCGCGCGCAGCGGCAAGGCCACCGTGGTCGAAAGCTTCGGCCTCGCCGGCTGGGGCTATCACGCGCGCGACGAATACATCGACACCAACTCGATCGTGCCGCGGCTCTATCTGATGACGCGGATCCTGATGGAGCTTGGCAAGGCGAAGTAGCGGGGGCGGCATCCGATAGCCGCCATGCTTAGCTGGCGAAAGTGTCCACGATGTCTCAGAACACCCGTCCACCATCTCCCCGGGCTGAACAGTCGGGGAAGCACAGGGAGGGGTGCCGCTTGTCGCTGCGTGGCCAAGGCGCGACTGCAGCCGCAACGGACGCCGCAATTTTCCCCTGCAAATCCTCATGATTTCAATCACTTAGCATTTCCGCAACTCCCGCCTTGACCGCTCCTGCAACCCGCAGTAGCCTCCATTTTCGAACACGGAATTCTGTATTCCAATTTGGACTGTTGGCATGATCCCGTTGGACCCGCTTCCGAACCTGATCGACCAGGTCTACGGGCGATTGCTCGAAGCGATCATCGACCGCACGCTGCTGCCCGGCCAGCGCATCACCCAGAACGAACTTGCCGATCGGCTCGGCGTCTCGCGCCAGCCGATCTCGCACGCGCTGCACCTGTTGCATCGCCAGGGCCTTGTCGCGGAGAGCGGCAAGCGCGGCTTCGAGGTGACGCAGCTCGATCCGCAGCGCATCCGCGAGCTCTATGAAGTGCGCGGCGCCATCGATGCGCTGGCGGCACGGCTTGCCGCGACGCGTGTGAAAGAGGATTCCGCGGCACGTACGCAGCTCGAAGGCGCGCTGGAAGCCGGGCGCGCGATCGACGACAACGCGCCGCTGGCGCGCCTGATCGCGCTCGACGTCGACTTCCACAGCGCGATCTATCGGCTGGCCGGCAATACCGCGATCGAGGAAATGATCGCGCCGCAATGGCCGCATATGCGCCGCTCGATGGCGACCGTGCTCGCCGAGCTCGATTACCGCGGCAGCGCCTGGACCGAGCACGAGACCATCGCCGCGCACATTTTCTCCGGCAACGCCGCCGCCGCTGAGGCCGCCGCGTTGGCCCATGCGCAGACGGCGGGGCAGATGACCGAAGAGAAGCTGAGGGCGATCGACGTGGCGGCGTGAGCAGGACCGTCACGGCGCCAAGAACGAAAACCAATAATCAAAGGAGGAAAGCACCATGAAACTGACGCCGGAGCAGATCGAATTTTTCCATCGCGAAGGCTGGCTGTTCCTGCCCGAGCTGTTCAGCCAGGAAGAGGTCGATTTCCTCGCACGCGAGGCGGTCTCGATCTATGACGCCAACCGCCCCGAGGTGTGGCGCGAGAAGAGCGGCGCGCCGCGCACGGCCTTTGCCGCGCATCTCTACAACGAGGCGTTCGGCCTCCTCGGCGCGCATCCGCGCATGATCGACCCCATCGAGCAGCTGTTCGGTGAGAAGGTCTACATGCATCAGTTCAAGATCAACGCGAAGGCGGCCTTCACCGGCGACGTCTGGCAGTGGCACCAGGATTACGGCACCTGGAAGCGTGACGACGGCATGCCGGAGCCGCGCGCAATGAACATCGCGATCTTCCTCGACGAGGTGATGCCGATCAACGGCCCGCTGATGCTGGTGCCGCAGAGCCAGACCGCGGGCGACCTGAAGGCGTCGCACGATCTCGAAACCACGTCCTACCCACTGTGGACGCTGGACGAAGAGACGGTGACGCGGCTCGTGAAGCAGGGCGGCATCGTCGCGCCGACCGGCAAGCCCGGCGGCATGCTGATGTTCCACGGCAATCTGGTGCACGGCTCGAGCGGCAACATCACGCCCTACCCGCGCAAGATCGTCTATTTGACGCTGAACGCGGTCTCGAACTACATCCGTACCCCGACGCGGCCCGACTACATCGCGCACCGCGACTTCACACCGATCCAGACGGTTGCCGACGACGCGCTGCTGCGGCTCGCCCGTGCGCCGCGGCAGGCAGCGGAGTAGACTGACGCCTACCCCCAAACGTCGTCATGGCCGGGCTTGTCCCGGGCATCCACGTCTTAACATGCTCGCGGCACCGAAGACGTGGATGGCCGGGACAAGCCCGGCCATGACGGAAATCCAGGGAGCTGCGCTACACCTCGGACACCCATCATGAACCTGCATCACCTCCTCAAAACCCGCGCCGCCGCCGGCAAGCCGGTTCGCGTCGTCCTGATCGGCGCCGGAAAATTCGGCTCTATGTTCCTGTCGCAGGTGCCGCACACGCCGGGGCTCGAGGTGCCGGTGATCGTCGATCTCGACCGCGACCGTGCGCGCGAGGCGTGCCGCACGGTCGGCTGGGACGATGCGCGGATCGGCGCGACAACCTTTACCGACGACGGTGCGCGCGCGATCGCAGGCGGCGCGTTCGACGTCGTGGTGGAAGCCACCGGCAATCCCGCGGTCGGCATCCGCCATGCCCGCGCGGCGATCGCCGCCGGCAAGCATGTCGTGATGGTCAATGTCGAGGCCGATGTGCTGGTCGGCCCGCTGCTCGCCGAGGAGGCGCGCAAGGCCGGCGTGGTCTATTCGCTCGCCTATGGCGACCAGCCGGCGCTGACGGCGGAGATGGTCGATTGGGCGCGCGCGACGGGATTCCGCGTCGTCGCTGCCGGCAAGGGCACGAAATACCTGCCCGCCTATCACGACGTGACGCCGGCAGGCGTGTGGCAGCATTACGGGCTCACCGCCGGGGAGGCGCAATCCGCCGGCATGAACCCGCAGATGTTCAACTCCTTCCTCGACGGCACCAAATCAGCGATCGAGATGGCGGCGATCGCCAATGCCTGCACGCTCGACGTGCCCTCGGAGGGCTTGCTGTTTCCGCCCTGCGGCGTCGACGACCTGCCGCATGTGATGCGGCCGCGCGACAAGGGCGGCGTGCTGGAGAAATCCGGAATCGTCGAGGTGGTATCGTCGCTGGAACGCGACGGCCGTCCGGTGTTTCGTGATTTGCGCTGGGGCGTCTATGTGGTGCTGGAGGCACCGAACGATTATGCCGCCGATTGCTTCAAGCAATACGGCCTCAAGACCGATGCGTCGGGCCGCTATGCGGCGATGTACAAGCCGTATCATCTGATCGGGCTCGAGCTGAATATTTCCGTCCTGTCGGCGGCGCTGCGCAACGAGCCGACCGGGCAGCCGCGCGGCTTCCGCGGCGACGTCGCAGCGGTGGCGAAGCGCAATCTGCGTGCCGGCGAGATGCTCGACGGCGAAGGCGGCTACACGGTATGGGGCAAGCTGATGCCCGCCTCCGCCAGCCTCGCCGCCGGCGCATTGCCGATCGGGATCGCGCATCGCGTCAAGCTGAAGAACGACATCGCCCATGGCGCTGTCGTGCGCTGGAGCGACGTCGAGGTCGACGAGAGCAACGACACGATCAAGACGCGCAAGGCGATGGAGAAGGCGTTCTCGCGCTAGCGTTTCCTGCCGTTAGCTCAAACGCAGAGTTTTTTCACCTCTCCCCGCTCTTTTGCGGGGAGAGGTCGGATCGCATCGCAGATGCGATCCGGGTGAGGGGCGAAGCACGCTGCTCAACAAGCAGCGAAGTGCTCGCCGGATGGATGCCCCTCACCCCGCCCTCTCCCCGCAAGCGCGGGGCGAGGGAGACGAGAGAGCGGTGCCCGATCGGCTCACGGCAGCAGCCGGCGCGCTTTCGCTAGCTTGAACCATTTGCGGAACATCGCTTCGGTATCCATCATCTCGGTGAAGCCGGCCTGGTTGATCTTCACGGTCGAAACGATCGAGGGTGGACCGGATTCAGTCTGCCCGTAGCGCATGCTGTAATCGGCATATTGAAACGACAGGCCGACGAACTCTTCCAAGCCCGGCGCGATCAGGTCGTGCTTCCTGCGCAGCTCGTCCCACAGCGGGATCCATTTCGGATACTCCTGCGCCAGCGAGAGCGGCACATGCCGGCCCGGCGTCATCTCGAGCGCATCCGATACCGCGGGCCAGATATTTTCCCAGGTGAAGACGTCGCCGTTGGTGACGTTGAAGGCTTCATTGCGTGCGGCCTTGGCATCGCCCGACCAGGCGATCGCGCGCGCCAAGAGATCGACGTCGACCGCCTGCGCGACGCGCGGCGCACCGCCGGGATAATCGAGCGGCCTGCCCTGCGCGCGCAACACCGCCGCATAGACGCCGAGCGGCGGGATCAAATCCATCGCACCGCCCATGGCTTCGCCGATGATCAGCACCGGACGCAGGATGCTCCAGTGCCAGCTCTTGCCGCGTTGCAGCTCACGCAGGAAATTCTCCTGCGCCCAATAGAAATTCGGCTGCTCGTACATTTCCGAGCGGCCCTCGCGCGCCGGCACCGTGAGCGGCCGGACATGCACGCCATAGGCCTTGGTACCCTGCAAGAGCGCGACATGCTTGAGATCAGGCGCGACGGGCTCGAGCACGCCCATCAGGTTGCGCAGCATGCGGTCGTTGGTTTCGATCTGCCCGGCATCGCGCCAGCCATCGACCAGGCTCGGCGCTTCATAGAGCGCGGCATAGATCAGGTGCGTTGCGCCAGCGAGCTCGGCCGCGGCGCGGCGGCAATCCTCGGCGCTGGTGAGGTCGATCCGCACATGCTGCGCACCGTAGAGATCGCGCGGCTTGCGGCGCGACAGCGCAACGCGCTCGCACTCGCCGGATGCGCCGAAGTGTCGCAAGGCGGCGTTGCCCACGAGGCCCGTCGCGCCGGCGACCACGACTTTCTTGTTGGCCATGTCCTTGAACTCCCATCAACTCACCTGCCCTGCCTAGCAGATCACGGCAAGACCGACAGGTATCAGATGAGACCAACAGCGCCGATTTTCCTTCGCAGCTGCAACGAAGGCGGACGCTTGATTTCCTCCGGCAAACGATCATCCTGACCAGCGGAACCGAAAGCTCGGATTCCACACACAAGAGCCCGTCGAGGGCCACCGGACACATCACCACAGCAACGTCGATCGATCGGCGAAGGAAGACGGCATCAAGATCGTTCCCCTTGTCGAGGCATCGGCACACAGGAGGAATACGCATGAAGCGTCGTGATTTCTTGAGGGCAGGCGGCGTCGGGCTGGCTGCGACGGCGGTGGCTGCGCCCGCGGTCGCGCAATCGATGCCGGAGGTCAGGTGGCGGCTCGCGGCAAGCTGGCCGAAGGCGCTCGATACGCTCTACGGCGGCTGTGAATTCTTCTGCAAGCGCGTCGCCGAAATCACCGACAACCGTTTCCAGATCCAGTCCTTCGCCGCCGGCGAGATCGTGCCAGGCCTGCAGGTGCTGGACGCCGTTTCCAACGGCACGGTGGAGATGGGCAACACCGCGCTGTATTATTACTGGGGCAAGAATCCCGCGTTCACCTTCGGCACCTCGCTGCCATTCGGCCTCAACACGCGCCAGCATATTTCCTGGCTGCAATGGGGCGGCGGCAGCGATCTGATCAACAACCTGCTTGCGGAATACAACTGCGTCGGCATTCCGACCGGCTCGACCGGCGCCCAGATGGGCGGCTGGTTCCGGAAGGAGATCAAGTCAAT